>DXWI01000017.1 GCA_019416935.1 Clostridiales bacterium
TTCCGGCCTCTTGAACCCCATTCAAGCACGCTACCAAACTGCGCCACACCCAGTTGCTTACAGCTTTATTATATTAGCACCTCTGGTAGCGATTGTCAAGCTTGCGGGTCGATTTTTGCAAAGGCTTTGGAGAGAAAAAATTTCTGTATCCCTACAGAAACCGAATGAGCGGACTTGTGCCCCTTTGCCGGGAAATGGTATACTGAATAAAGAATTCGGCTCAAGGAGGAACCTTTGTATGAAGCTGTTGTTCGCCATCATTCAAAAAGAAGATACCCGGCCTCTGACCCGTGCCTTGATTGAAAATGATATCAGTGTGACCCGTATTGCAAGTTCCGGCGGTTTTCTCAGCGGCGGAAACACGACGCTGATGATCGGCGTGGAGAAGGATCGTCTGGAGACGGCGCTGAAGGTGATCCGGGAAAAATCCAGCCGCAGACATTCCGTGACCGTGCCGGCGGCGGGGATGCCGCAGGCGTTGGAGAGCGCAGCCATGCCCATTCAGGTCATGATCGGCGGCGCAACGGTGTTTATCGTGGACGTCGAGGCATTTCATAAGTTCTGACGGCCGGTTGTGCGCCCGCTCAACCGGCGCGGTGTGCGCCTGTACCGAGAGCGCCAGCCCACCGCATTTCAACAGCGGGCTGATACGGACCGGCGCAAGGCGGCTGCGGCCGCGGTAGCAGCCGCATTTGCTCAGGGAGGAAACAGCGGCGCGAGCGCGGGGCATTTGTGATGTCAAGCAGAGAACGCGCTGCGGGCGGCGCGTCGCTTATGCTGCCGCGCAGCGCAAGAACGGGAGGTGAACCATGCCGCGCATTTTGCTGGCGGAGGATGATCCGCTGATTGCATGTGGACTTACGGAATTTTTATGCGGCGAGGGCTTTGCGGTCGATCATGCAGCAACGCAGGCGGACGCACTGCGCTCCCTGTCTGCACGCGCATATGATCTGCTGCTGCTCGATATCGCGCTGCCGGACGGGAGCGGATTTGCCGTCTGTGCCGCGGCAAAGGCGTCGAAAGCCGATGTACCGGTGATCTTTTTAACCGCCGCCGATGAGGAGTACAGCGTGGTCGCAGGGCTGGACATGGGCGCGGACGATTACATCAGCAAACCGTTTCGGCCGCGCGAGCTGCTTTCGCGCATTCGCAGCGTCCTGCGGCGCACGGGCCGGCTGCAATCGGTGCTGGAGTGCGGGCCGGTCTCCATTGACGTCAGCCGCGGAACGGCGATGAAAAACGGGGAGGAACTGTGCCTTTCCGCTTTGGAGTATCGACTGCTGCTATTGCTGCTCACGAACCGGGGCGCGGTACTCACCCGGGAACGGCTGCTGTCCGAGCTTTGGGACGCTGCGGGCGAATTTGTCAACGACAACACGCTGACGGTCTACATCAAGCGCCTCCGGGACAAGATCGAGGATGATCCGCAGAACCCCGCCGTCATCCGAACCGTACGCGGGGTCGGCTATCGGGTGGGGCCGGGAGAATAAACCATGCATCTGTTCCGAAATCCTGAGATCCGCCGCGCGCTCTGGTGTCTGGCTGCCGTAACCGCCGTTTGCACGGGCGCCGGTTTTCTGGAATCCGCGGCCTGTGCGGCGGCGGTGTTCTTGACGTGCGTGCTGCTTGGTGCGCTGTTTTTTATATGGACGGCCGATCGATATCGGCGCATCGCTGCGCTTTCCGTACAGCTCGATCACATTTTGCACGGAGACCTGTCCGTGGATCTGGCAGCCGCTGCCGAGGGGGAGCTTTCGATTCTGCGTGATGAGCTGCACAAGATGATGGTGCGCCTTTCTGAGCAGGCGGCGAACTCGCAGGCAGAGCGCATGCGCCTGGCCGACGCCATAGCGGATATTTCGCATCAGCTCAGAACGCCGCTCACCGCCATGCATATCGATCTCTCCCTATTGCAGGCAGGGCGCCTCGACGAGGAGAGGCGGCAAAAGCTGATCGGAGAGATTTCCATGCTGGTGACGCGCTTTGATTGGTTGGTAGAGGCCATGCTGAAGCTTTCCCGCATCGATGCGGACGCCGCGCGCTTTCAAATGCGGCCGGTCAGCGCGGGAACGGTCGTCCGTCAAGCGGCACAACCGCTGGAAATCCCGATGGAACTGCGCGGTCAGCGGCTGCGGCTGGAGGTGCCGGAGGACATTTCCCTGCTGTGCGATCCGTCGTGGACAGCGGAGGCGATCGGAAACGTGCTGAAAAACTGCATGGAGCATATGCCGGAGGGCGGTCAGCTTGCCGTTCATGCGGAGGAGACGACGCTGTTTACGCAGCTGGTGGTGGAGGATGAGGGCGCGGGCATCGATCCGGAGGATCTTCCGCACCTGTTTGAACGCTTTTATCGCGGAAAGAACGCCGCCGCGCAGAGCGTCGGAATCGGGCTGGCGCTTTCAAGAACCATTCTGGCGGCGCAGAACGGAACCATCAAGGCGGAAAATCGTCCCGAAGGCGGCGCAAGGTTCATCATCCGTCTGTATAAAACCGTGGTTTAATCAAATCTTAAACAGAAAGTGACGGATCTCTTAGTTTCCAGTCACAGAATTGTCATCGTTGCCTGATATACTTGTTCTGAAATTAAGAACAGGGGGAAACAGGAACATGGAGATCCTGCGGGTTGAAAATCTGTCCAAGGTCTATGGCAGCGGAGAAAACGAGGTACGCGCGCTCGACGGCGTGAGCTTTTCCATGGAAAAGGGAGAGTTCGTGGCGATCATCGGGCCCTCCGGGTCTGGCAAGAGCACGCTGCTGCATATCCTTGGCGGCGTAGACCGGCCGACGTCCGGCAAGGTGTTTATGGACGGTGTGGACGTCTACGCACAATCGGAAGATCAGCTTGCGGTGTTTCGCCGCCGCCAGGTCGGGCTGATCTATCAGTTTTACAATCTCATTCCCGTTTTGAACGTCACCGAAAATATCACGCTTCCCGTGCTCATGGACGGTCGGGTGGTCAACAAAGCCCGGCTGAGCGAACTGCTTTCCACGCTGCGCCTGACCGGGCGCGAGAAGCACCTGCCAAACCAGCTCTCCGGCGGGCAGCAGCAGCGCGTTTCCATCGGTCGGGCGCTGATGAACGCGCCGGCGGTGGTCCTGGCCGACGAACCAACGGGCAATCTGGACTCGCATAACAGTCAGGAGATCATTGAACTGCTCAAACTCTCCAACCGGAAGTACAACCAGACGCTCGTTGTCATCACGCATGACGAGAACATAGCGCTGCAGGCGGATCGCATTCTCGCGATCGAAGATGGCCGTATCGTGCGCGATGAGAGGATCCGCAAATGAACATCTTCCATCGCATTACGCGGCAGACGTTGCTCAAAAACCGCACCAGAACGATTGTCACGATCATCGGCATCATCCTCTCGACGGCGATGTTTACGGCGGTGACCACGTTCATCTCCTCTATTCAGAACTTTATGCTCGAGGCGAGTATCGAGTCCGAGGGCGACTGGTATGGCAGCGTGCGCGCCGCAGAACCCGATACGCTGGGTCGGATCGCGGACGATGCGCGCGTGGCGCAGCTTGCCACGGCGCAGGTGCTCGGCTATGCGCCGCTTGAGACGGCCGCATATGACGAAAAGCCCTATCTGTATGTGCTCGGCGCAGACGAGACCTATTTTTCGACCATGCCGGTGCGCGTCATCGAGGGACGTCTGCCGGTCAACGATAAGGAACTGCTGCTGCCGGAGCATCTTTCCTGGCACGGCGGCGTAGAACACGCAATCGGAGACGTCATCACCGTAGCGCTTCACTACCGGCAGCAGGACGGCAGCGCGGTCTTTCAGGGCACCGAGTACGAGAAAGCCGAGACGCTGCAATTCCGCGAGGAGCGCACGTTTACGGTCGTAGGCTTCTGTGAACAGTGGCACTTTGAGGGCGGCGCCAATCCGGGTTACACGGCTTTCACCTGCGCGTCGCCCGCAGCGCTGCCCGGCACGGCAACGGACTGCTATTTCAAGCTGCACGACGCCGGCGGCACACAGGCGTTTTTAGAGGAACTCGACGTTTCGGGCGTGAGTATGAACCGCGACGTGCTCATGTTCATGGGTATCTCGGGATACGCCAGCTTTGTGGCGGTGCTTGGCGGACTGGCGGCAATTTTGATCGCGCTGATCATGTTCGGGTCGGTCTCGCTGATCTATAATGCGTTCAGCATCTCGGTTTCGGAGCGGACAAAGCAGTTTGGCCTGCTGATCTCCGTCGGCGCAACAAAGAAGCAGATCCGCAGCAGCGTGATCTACGAGGCATTGCTTCTCTCCGCGATCGGCATTCCGCTCGGCGCACTCTCCGGCATGCTGGGTATCGGCATTACGCTGCGCCTGCTCTCCGGAACCGCTTTTCTTGAAGGTATGCGGCTGCATGCTTCCGTTCCGGCCATCGTGGCCGCGTGCGTGATTGCACTGATTACGGTGCTGATCTCTGCGCGCATTCCCGCGCGGCGCGCCATGCGGGTGAGCGCTATCGAGGCGATCCGTCAGAGTGCGGATGTGCAGGTGAAAACGGGCAGGGAACCGTCCTACAAGCTCACCTACCGTCTGTTCGGCCTGCCCGGCGTGCTGGCGATGAAGCATTTCCACCGCAACCGCCGCCGGTATCGGGCGACGATCGTATCCCTGTTTATGAGCATCGTGCTGTTCATCTCCGCCAGCTCCTTCAGCCGGTATCTGACGGACAGCGTGACCAGCGTATTCAACACGTCGGATATCGATCTGTCGGTCAGCTATCGACAGGGGGCGGCGGACGACCCATCCCCCGAGACGGTGTATCAGACGCTTACCGCAGATGCGGGCGTCACCGCGATCACTGGCGTTTATGCGCAGGAATATGCCACGCTCTCCGTTCCCGAGGCAAGCGTAAATACGGATCTGCTTGAGCATGCGATCGAGGTCTCGGGCAGCGTGTGCAAACTGAACGCATTGCTCATGGTCATCGACGATGCCTCCTTTATCCGCTGTCTGGAAACACAGGGGCTGGATCAAGCGATGTTCTTTGAGAAAGGAGCGCCGCGCGCGCTCATCGGCAGCGAGTTTTACATGATCGACTATAATCAGAAGAAGCTGGTGCATACCGGTACCTTCCGGTCGCTGCCGGAACAGATGGGCTGCTCCCTCTTCGATAACGCTGCGTATGATGCGGCATTGGCGGAGAGCGCGGAACCGGAATCGGTGGACTTCGCAGCATATACCTACGAACTGGCGCTCCTTCCCGGCGCAATGGCCGGCGAACTGCCGTTCGGTCTGAACGGTCGCGAGAGCAGCCTGCAGAGCGTTCTGCTCGTCTATCCGGCGGGCAATGCGCCGGAGGGCCTTCGTACAGCAGAGCAGCGCATCAACTATCTGATACAGGCGCCCGATCACGCCGCGGTCGCCGAGCGGCTCAACGCTTCGCTGCGTGAGCTTGGCATTCGCAATCCGTATGTGTACGACAGCGCGCAGGGCATGGAGAACGACCGGAGTCTGATTCTTGTGATGAATGTGTTTGCCTATGGGTTTATCACGCTGATCTCGCTGATCGCCGTGGCCAATGTGTTCAACACGATCTCAACGAACATCCGCCTCAGACGGCGCGAGTTTGCCATGCTCAAGTCCGTGGGCATGACGAACGCCGGTTTTCGGAGCATGATGAATCTCGAATGCCTGCTCTATGGCGGCAAGGCGCTGCTGTTCGGGCTGCCGGTTTCGCTTTTCATGACATGGCTGATCCACCAAAGCATCAGAAACGGTTTCGTTTCCGCGTTCTATGTGCCGGTCGTGCCGGTCGTTATCGCGGTGTGCAGCGTGTTCCTCGTGGTGTTTGTCACGATGCTGTACGCGATGCGCAAGATCGAGCGCGATAACCCAATCGATGCACTCAAAAACGAGAACCTGTAATCAAAATCGGAGAACAGCAAAGCGCGCCGTATGCACGGCGCGCTTTCCGCTTGTCAAAAAGTGACGATGCGAACCGATCCGCCGGTTCGCGCGAGAAAATTGCGCAGGAAGAACCATAGAATCCGTCAAAAGCAGCGACCTGCGCGAGAGCCTGTCGCTTATAGCGGCAGACTCTGCCGCACAGCAGAAATTCCTTCAAAAAAAGTTTTTTGACGGCCGTGCCATTGGTTTGCATAAGCAAAAAAGAGGGAATGAGGCTATAATAGAACATAAAATACCATGCAGGGGAATACTTCCCAACAGAGAGGCGCCGCTCATCATTGGCCGTTTCCATTGCAACATGAGAATGAACGCATATCCACGCTCCGTAGATATACGGTATTCTACGCTCCGTGCGTGTGCATGAAGTTTCGCATCCTGTACAATGGGGGCAGAAAGGAGAAACAGCATGAACCAAATGCAAATCGGCAGATTTATAGCTGCAACAAGAAAGATGCAAAACCTTACGCAAAAACAACTTGCCGAAAGGCTGTCCATTAGTGACAAGACCGTATCAAAATGGGAATGTGGAAAAGGACTTCCGGAAGTTTCTCTGATGCTGCCGTTGTGCGGGTTATTGCATATTACCGTTAACGATCTGCTTTCGGGAGAACTGGTTTCCGAAGTCGATTATCGGAAGAAAGCGGAGGAAAACATGATGAGCTTAATAAAAGAGAATGAAGAGAACAAGAGAAGAATGGCGTTGTCCGTTATTTGCGGCGTTATTACGATCATTGCGGTTTGCGCTCTGATTGTGATAGCATCCTATATAACAATGCTGCCGATCGTGCGTATCCTCCTGATCGTATTTGCGATCGCAACTGCGGCAGCGGGTATTGGTGCGGCTGCAATGCTGGAGCGCAAAGCCGGCTATTACGAATGCCCCAGCTGCAAATCGCAGTTCGTTCCAACCATGGACGCGTATGTCAAAGGATACCACACCTTGACAAGGCGTAGACTCACCTGTCCGACTTGCGACAAAACGGGAATGTGCAAACACCGCGTTACGCGCTAGGCTTGCCGAATCGCCTGACGGCAGAACCACAACCGCTGATTGAGCGGCAAACAAGCAGGGAACCCAAATGGGTCTCCTGCTTGTTGCTTTACAAATACAGTGCGAACCGGTCAGGATACCATGCACCATTTCCATCCAATACAAAACCGCTTCTCGGATGACTGCGCGCCCGACGCACTTTGTGCTATAATAAGCATATGCATGAAAGGGATGTTGAAGCATGGCAAATGTGTTCGATTATCTAGCTTGGCGCGGCGACCTGCCGTTTTCTGCCGCACCGTTCAACGCGGTTGACAGCCTGATCATGAGCCGGCTGTCGTATCTGCCGTTCGACGGCGTGGTCCCCGCCGCCTTCACCGGCGCCATCCGGCTATATGAAGCGGCAGCGATGATGCAATCGGAAGAACTGTCCTACCGGCTTGCAGAGGACGAGCGCCTTCTTGCTGCGTTGGCGGCGTCCCGCCGGTTTCAAAGCGCGTGGCTGTGCGGGTTCGTGAATCTTTTGAATCCCATGGAGGAGAAGCAGTTTTCGGCCGTCTGCATCCGGTCGGAGGGCGAGCTGCCCTACGCGGCGTTTCGCGGAACGGATGGAACGCTGGTCGGCTGGAAGGAGGATTTCAATATGGCCTCCAGCAGCGCTGTTCCATCCCAACTGGAGGCCGTTTCCTATCTGAATGAAGCGGCCGGTTCTTTCACGGGCAGGCTGCGCACCGGCGGCCATTCCAAGGGCGGCAATCTGGCCGTGTATGCAGCGGCCTTCTGCCATCCGTCGGTGCAGGCGCGCGTCGAGGCGGTCTATAATCATGACGGCCCCGGCTTTCTGGAGGAAACGACCGAAAGACCGGAGTTTGGCCGCATCCGCGACCGGGTGCACACGTTTGTGCCGCAGTCCTCGGTGGTAGGTATCCTGCTGGAGCACGGGGAGCGGACGACCGTGGTGCACAGCACGAACACGTTTCTTTTGCAGCACGATCTGTATTCTTGGGAAACGGCGGCGAATGGGCTGGTGGAGGCGGAGACGCGCACCGGCAGCAGCCGATATATCGACGCGACGATCCGCAGCTGGCTGACCAGCATGCCGCGCGAAGACCGCGACCGGTTTGTGGACGGCCTATATACGGCCCTGAAGGCGGCGGGGGCCGAAACGGTTCAGGATCTTCGCAGCCCGCGCATGGCGGTTGCGGTTCTCAGGGAGGTATGCCAGATGGATGAACCCACGCGCGCGGTTGTCCGCGAGGGCATGGCGCTGCTCACCGGCGCGGCAAAGGCGGGCTTCCAGCAAACGGTTGCGCACGGACGATAGAACAGCCCCGCAGGATGAGCCGCGGGACTGTAAAGCATGACAAATTGTGTGATTTACGGCAGTGTGCAATCAACCCTGAAATTTCGGTGGGTTGGGATTGAAGTTTGAAAGCTCCTGACCAAAGGCTGCGTCGGTCATATTGATGAGCCGCTTGGCTGCTTCGGTGGTGCCGAAATCCCGGTTGGAGCCGGTGGACTGTACTTTTTCAAACGCCTCGCGGAACATGGCGTTGTGCGCTTCCTCCCGGTTGAGCAGCCAGTCGATGACGCCGCGCACCTTCTTATCGTTGATCTGCCGGTACAGGTATTCGTATACGACCTTGGCGCGCTGCTCCGATGCGATGTTCGAGAGCAGATCGGCGCACAGATCGCCCGTAACCGTTACATAATCGGCCGTCCACGAATAACCGGATGCGTTGATGAGACCCGGATTGAGCCCCAGTATGACGTGGGTCTGGATTTCGCCGGCATCCACCGCTCCGGCGTCCACATCGTGACCGTTGAGCAGGTTGATGGCGGTTCCGACCATCTCCATATGGCTCAATTCCTCCGCGGCAATGGAGAGAAACATCCCCTTGATGTCGGGGTCCTTGATCCGAAAGCTCTGGGACATGTACTGCATAGCGGCCTTCAACTCGCCGTTGCCGCCGCCCAACTGTTCCTGCAGCAGGGCCGCATATTGTGGGTTTGCACGCTCGACTTCAACGGGGTGCAAGAGTTTGTTTTCGTAATGGAACACGATAGAAAACCCCTTTCTGGCTTTTTGCTTAGCGTGTCCCGTATGAACGGCGGTTATGCAGCGGAAATTCCTGCTTTCTGCCGGCGTTCAAAACGGCTATAATGAAGAAGGACAGGGGGGATTTTGCGATGGCTTATCTGAGAAGCGCTCTGGGAACGCTGGACGGGCAGACGGTAGAAAAGATCACTTTGCAAAACAGCGCGCGGTTTTCGATGGAACTTTTGACGCTTGGCGCTGCGCTGCGCGCGTTTACCCTGCCGAACGGGCTGGACGTCTGTCTTGGGTACGATTCGCTTCGGGCGTATTGCCTCGACGACTGTTACTTCGGCGCCACGATCGGCCGCAACAGCAACCGGATTGCCGGCGCCGCCTTTATGCTCAACGGGCGCCGGTATGCGCTGTCAGCCAACGAGGGGAACAACCAGCTTCACGGCGGCACGCAGGGGTTCCACCGGCGGCTTTGGAAGGCGGAGCCGTCGGAACGGGCCGTCCGGTTTTCGCGCATATCGCCCGATGGGGAGGAGGGCTTTCCCGGAACGGTAAGCGCGTTTGTGACATATACGATTTTGGACGATGGCTATTCTATCGATTACGAGGCCGTCACCGATCGGGATACCATAGTCAACCTCACGAATCACACCTATTTCAATCTGGCCGGGCAGGGGAACGGAACGATTCTGGATCATGTGCTGACCATGCCGGCGGCGTTTGCCTATCTGCCGGTCGATGCAGAATGGATTCCGACCGGTGAACAGCGGCCCACCGCCAATACGGCCATGGATTTTTCTTCTCCGGCTGTCATCAGAGATCGGATCGACGACCCGCTCCTTGAACCCACGCACGGCTATGACCATCACTTTGTGCTGCGCGGGGACGGCATGCGCCTTGCGGCGGTTGTCTCCTGCCCGCGCACCGGCGTTACGATGACGCTTGAGACCAACATGGAGGGCGTTCAGTTCTATACCGGCAATGGTCTCGACGGACGCTCGGGGAAGGGCGGCGCGCGCTACGACCGCCATGGCGGCTTTTGTCTGGAGACGCAGCGCTACCCGAACGCAGTGAATGAGCCCGCTTTCCCCTCCGCCGTGCTCAAAGCCGGGGAAACGTATCGCCATCGCTCGGTGTTTCGCTTCAGCCTGTGAACCGCCGCGCGCATGGGCAGGCATGCACACGGGAGAACGGAACATTCTTCTTTGGAGATCAACGAATAGTGCTATACTTTACACGATAGGAGGACGCATGGAGATCAGGGCGTATGCAACGTACAACGAGCAGGAGATTCTGAACCTGTACGGCAGCGTGGGCTGGACGGGCTATACGGACAGTCCGGCCATGCTGCGGGCGGCATTTGACGGTTCGCTGTTGGTGCTTGGCGCATTCGAAGGAAAGCGGCTGACCGGGCTCATCCGTGCGGTCGGAGACGGCGCATCCATCGTCTATGTATAGGATATTCTGGTGCATCCGGAGCACCGCCGGCGGGGCGTTGGTACTGCCCTGCTACAAACGGTTATGGAGCGTTATCAGACTGTGTACCAGATGTGCCTGATGACGGATGCTTCCGAGGAAACCATTGCTTTTTACCGTTCCTGTGGGCTTACAAAGGCGGAGGATATGGACTGCTGCGGCTTTATGCGGGTGTATCGGGCGTAGGCGGGGCGACAGGAGAGATGCGATGAACATCGAAGAGATCAAAATACGGCAGCTCGAAAATCAACATCTGCTGTCACCTGCGGACTGCGGCGCGGTTGTCCGCGATCTTTGCGGCGTGCAGGCGCAGTATCTGTCCAACGCCTTTCACGCCATTCGCATCCGCTCCCGTCGCTTTCAGGGCGAGGACGCGAAGGACCTGATGAAAAGCTGGACAATCCGCGGCACGATGCATGTCTTTGCTGCGGACGATCTGCCGCTGTTTCTCCATGAAGGCCGCAAGCGCTTTCTGCGCCCGTGTGATACGCTGGAGGGGGATGACCGTGTCATCCGGGAGCGCAAACGGTATTTTGCGGATTTGATTGAGAGCAGCATCTGTGCCGGCATGACCGCGAGGGAGGAGCTCAGGGCAATCTGCCTGCAAAACGGCATGACGGAGGAAGAGGCCGAAAGCGTCTTTAACGCATGGGGCGGGACAATCCGGGCGCTGTGCGAGGCCGGGCGCATTTGCTATGCGGTGCCGGAACAAGGGGAGAAAAAGGCATACCGCTTATGCCCGCCGTTCACGCCGATGGAGGCCGAGGCGGCGCGGCTGGAACTGGCACGCCGGTACTTTGCGTTCTATGCGCCGGCCACCGTAAAAGATGCCGCGTACTTTTTTGCAGCAACGCAGACGGACATCAAACAACAGCTCTCAAGGCTGCCGGTTTCCTCGTTTTCCTGCAACGGAAAGACGTACTTTTATATTGCGCGGCAAAAAAACGAGTGCCTCTCCATGCCGAAGTGCCTCTTTTTGGCGGGCTTTGACCCGCTGATGCTCGGGTATCAGAAAACGGAGAGCCTTTATTTGCCGCAGAAGCATTTGCGCAAGATCTTTACGCTCTCCGGCATCGTCATGCCCGCGGTTTTGCTGGATGGATTCGTTGCAGGAAGATGGAAGCAAAAGGGCGCCGGCCTCGCTATCACCCTGTTTGAGCCGGTGCCGCCGGCGCAGAAACAGCACATGGAGGAATGCGCCCATGCCCTCTGGCCAGCGCTGAAACGCATCACATTTGCTGAAGCGTAAGAGCCGCACATTCCGCACTGTCACCAAACAGCCGCATCCGACGGCTTGTTTTGACGCAGAGCCTGCCGCTTTTTGCGGAAGGCCCTGCCGCGCAGCCGTCGTATCACTGCAAGAAAACAAAAGCCAACGTAAAAGCGGGCAGCCAAAGGCTGTCCACGACTACAAAGAGAAATTGCCGCGCGGTCTGTGGGAGCGCACCGCAGAATGCTATGCGTTTGCGTACGGACGGAAGGCCTCGACCGCAGCCGTCGCCACAACATCGGCATCCGTTCCGCACACGCCGCGAATCAGAACGTCCCCGATGTGAACGGGCGCGCAGGCGGTGTAATCGGCAATCTCCCTCAGACAGTCGAACAGGAGCCGCTTATCGATCGGCTGACTGGTCTTGACCGGGAGCGGCGCGCGCCTGCCCCGCACGCGGCACAGCGCGGTGACCATGCGGCGCGGCGCGGTCAATTCCTCGCGCGCGTAGCGCTCGCCCACCCGGCACGAAAAGCCCTCGATGTTGGAAACGATTCCGTCACATACCTCCGCTCGCAGCAGACATCCCATCGGACAGCCGATGCAGGTCAGTTCTTGTTTCATGCGCTTGCCTCCTCCACAATGGAAACCCGGATTTCGTCCGCACCCGAAAGACGGGCAATATCGGCTGCGGACAGCGTGAGCCGTACCATTTCGCCGGGCGCGAGAATACGCGCCTTTCGCTTGAGCAGCGTTGTCCCACCGGCCTCCACCATGATCGCAGCGTTCTTATACACGCCGCGCGGACGGAACATGATTACAATATCGGCCTCCGGTGCTACCGAAACGAACTGCGGCACCAGACCGGACACGCCGAACCCGGCGGTAACGGGCAGCTTGCGGGCGGGTTCTGGCAGCAGCCCCTGCACAAAGCGGGCGGCGCTGCGCCCCGCGCTTTGGGCTTCGGCTGAAACGAAATCAACCAGATCGTGCACATGCAGCACGTTGCCGCAGGAGAAGATGCCGGGAACGGATGTCTCATAGCGATCGTCCACAACAGCGCCGCCGGTTGCGGTGGAAAGCGCTACGCCGGCCATGCCGGACAATTCGTTTTCCGGCAGCAGACCGACCGACAGCAGCAGCGTGTCACATGGCATGTCCTGCTCGGTGCCGCGGATCGGCTTCAAATGCGCGTCCACCTTGGCAATCGTCACGCCGGTCAGCCGCTCCTTCCCATGAATATCCACAACCGTATGGCTCAGCAGCAGCGGGATAGCGAAGTCGTCCAGACACTGTACGATGTTGCGCTTGAGGCCGGAGGAGTAGGGCATCAGCTCCACGCAGGCCTCCACCTTCGCGCCGATGAATGTCATGCGGCGCGCCATGATGAGACCGATGTCGCCGCTGCCGAGGATGACCACATGCTTGCCGGGAACCAAGCCCTCCAGATTGACAAAGCGCTGCGCCGTACCGGCCGTGTAGATGCCCGCGCAGCGCCATCCGGGCGTGGCGAGCGCACCGCGCGACCGCTCCCGGCAGCCCATCGCCAGCAGAACCGCTCCGGCTTGGATGTGTTCAAGTCCCCGTTCACGGGAAACACAGGTGAGCACGCGATGCCCCGACAGATCGATGACCATCGTATCGCATGCATAGGGAATCCCAGCCGCCTGTATGCGGTCGATATACCGCTGCGCATATTCCGGCCCGGTCAGCTCCTCCTGAAAGGTGTGCAGGCCAAAACCGTTGTGGATGCACTGGCGCAGGATACCGCCGAGCTGCGGCCCGCGCTCAAGAACCAGTATATCAGCACACCCGGCCTCCCTTGCGGCGAGCGCAGCGGCCAGCCCGGCAGGGCCGCCGCCGATGATGGCGAGATCGACTTTACGCATGCGGTATATCCTCCCCGTCAAACAGATATTCCGTCAGCAAGCGGGAATCGCCGCCGCATTTTGTGACCTCGAGCGGCGAAATACCGAGCTCCTCCGCCAGTATTTCAACCGTGCGCGGCGTGCAGAATCCGGCCTGACAGCGGCCCATGCCCGCGCGCGTGCGCCGCTTGATCCCGTCGATCGTGCGCGCACCGACCGGACGCCGGATTGCTTCGCGGATTTCCGCTTCGGTGACCAGCTCGCAGCGGCAGACGATCTTTGCATAGTCGGGGTTCTCCTCTATGAGCTGCCGGCGCGCCGCGTCATCCAGCGCGCGAAACTTGGGAATGCCCTTTCGCTCAGGCCGGAATGCCCCGTTTGGGGAAAGGCCGAGCCGATCCGCGGCCTCATCCGCCAACGCCCTGCCGATGGCCGGCGCGCTGGACAGGCCGGGGGATTCGATGCCGACCGCGTCAAAAAAGCGCTCGGCGCCAGCCGCTTCCCCAATGACGAAATCATCGCGGTCGCAGTGGGCCCTTAGTCCCGCGAACGTGGTGATCGCACCGCGTACGGGAAGCGTTTCCCAGCTCCGCGTGGCCGCAGCGAGCACGCGGGAGAGGCCGTCGGCCGTTGTGCGCGTATCGGTTCGATCCTCCAGATCATCGGCTGTGGGGCCGACGAGAATCGTGCCGTCCACCGTGGGCGCGACCAGCACGCCCTTGCCCTTTCGCGTGGGCAGTTGAAAGATCGTCGCCCGAAACATGCCCTGATACTTTTTATCGAGCAGATAGTATTCGCCGCGGCGCGGATGGATGGTGATGCGCTCAGGCGAAACCATGTTGTGCAGCGTGTCCGAGTATATCCCCGCGCAATTGATCACGGCGCGGGAGCAAAAGTCGCCCGCACCGGAGCGCACCAACCAGTTGCCGTCCGCCGTGCGTACAATATCGGTCACAGCGGCGTTTCGCAGGAAGCGGACGCCGTTGACCGCCGCGTTTTCCGCGTAGGCCTGCGTCAACTCATAGGGACAGCAAATGCCGCCCGTCTCCACCAGCAGCGCTTCAAAGGCTGCTCGGCTCAGGTTGGGCTCGCGCCGGTGCAGCTCGTCGCGGGAGAGGATGGAAAGACCGCCGACGCCGTTTTGCTTTCCGCGCGAGAGCAGATCTTCCAGCGCCCAGTGGTCATCCGGCGAAAACGAGACGACCAGCGAGGTGTTTCGGCGCATTGGTACGTCGAGCTCTGCGCAAACATCGGGGAACATGCGGCTTCCCAAGACGTTGTATTTTGCCTTGTTCGTACCGGGCTTAGCGTCATAGCCGCCGTGGACGATGGCGGTATTCGCCTTGCTCTGGCCGTTGCAGATGTCCGCCGTTCTTTCCAGCAGCAGCACCTCCCCGCGATAGCGGGACAGCTCCCTTGCCACAGCGCAGCCGATCACGCCGCCGCCGATGATGATGACATCCAGCATTTTATGCATCCTTTCCGGATTTGGTTTGGTTGGTTATGCGTGCGCCCATCCGAACGAGCTGCGCACGGCTTTCTCCCAGCCGTACAGGCGTTCGCTGCGTTCGGCCGCGCTCATGGCGGGCTCAAATACTGCCGGCGCGAGCAGATTGTCCTTGAGCGCGTCGGCACTTGGCCAGAATCCGACGGCAAGTCCGGCCAGATAGGCCGCGCCCATCGCGGTCGTCTCCACGCAGGCCGGTCGCAGTACCGGCGCGCCGATGATATCGGCCTGAAACTGCATTAAGAAATTATTCGCTGAGGCGCCTCCATCCACGCGCAGTGCGGAGAGCCGGATGCCAGCGTCCTCCTGCATGGCGCGCAGAACGTCGCTGGTCTGGTATGCGAGCGATTCGAGCGCCGCGCGCACAATGTGATCGCGGTTGACGCCGCGCGTCAGCCCGACGATACAGCCGCGCGCATACTGATCCCAATAGGGCGCGCCCAGCCCGACGAATGCGGGAACGAAAAAGCAGCCGGCCGTATCGGCCACGCGGCGCGCGCATTCTTCGGATTCCGCCGCTGTGCGGATGAGCCGCATTTCGTCGCGCAGCCATTGAATTGCCGCGCCGGCGACGAAGACGGAGCCCTCCAGCGCATAATAGATCCGGTTGTCGATGCCCCAAGCGATGGTTGTTACCAGTCCGTTTTCGGATCGAATGGGCGCTTCGCCGGTGTTCATGAGCAAAAAGCAGCCCGTACCGTAGGTATTCTTCGCCTCTCCGGGCTGAAAGCAGGTCTGGCCGAACAGCGCGGCCTGCTGGTCGCCCGCCGCGCCCGCAAGCACGATCGGCGCGCCGAACCAGTTTGCGTTCGTCTTACCGTACACGCAGGAGGAGGGACGCACCTCTGGCAGCATCTGCGCCGGAATCTCCAGCTCGCGCAGGATGTCCGCATCCCATTGCAGGGAATGGATGTTGAACAGCATGGTGCGCGAAGCGTTTGAATAGTCCGTAACGTGTATCCTTCCGCCAGTCAGTTTCCAAATCAGCCATGTATCGATGGTGCCGAAGAGCAGCTCGCCCTTTTCGGCGCGCGCTCTGGCGCCCGGCACATTTTCCAGAATCCAGCGCAGCTTCGTGCCGGAAAAATAGGCGTCCGGCATCAGGCCGGTTCGCGTTCGGATCATGTCCGTCAGTCCGCGCCCCTTGAGCGCGTCGCAGTAGGCGGCGGTACGGCGGCATTGCCAGACGATTGCGTGGCACACGGGTTTGCCGGTCTGCTTGTCCCAGACGACCGTCGTTTCCCGCTGGTTTGTAATGCCGATGGCGGCAATATCGGCGGGCGCTGCGCCGATTTTTTCCATCGCCGCGCGCGCGACGGCAAGCTGCGTTGTGAAGATCTCCTCCGCATCGTGTTCCACATAACCGGGGGTGGGATAGTACTGCGTAAATTCCTGCTGCGCAACGCTGCAAACGCGCCCGTGACGATCAAAGAGAATGCAGCGATTGCTCGTCGTTCCCGCGTCCAATGCCATCATATAGTCTGCCATACCCGCACGCTCCAAAATCACTTTTTTTCATTATAAATCGGATAGCGCGCTATCGCAAGGGATTGCCGGAATTGACGGCCGGCGGTATACTACTTTCAAAGGACGGGTGGTAAATATGGAATTGCTGGATAAAAACGGATTGACGGAGGCGCAGTTTTTGCGCACATACCGGGCGGATCGCTATCCGCGCCCTTCGATGACGGCCGATATCGTGCTCCTGTCGCTGGAGAAACCGGTACCGGAAGTCCTGCTTGTGCGTCGGGGCGGGCATCCGTGCCTCGGCTGCTGGGCATTGCCCGGCGGGTTTGCCAATCCAGAGGAGAGCGTTGACGAAGCGGCCCGGCGCGAATTGGCGGAGGAAACGCATTTGGAGGGATTGCCGCTGCGCCAACTCATGCTCTGCAGCGCGCCTGGGCGCGATCCGCGCGGGTGGACGATCTCACAGGGCTATCTCTGCGTCGCGGATCGGTCAACGCTCGCCGTTCGGGCGGACGACGACGCGGCTGCGGCGTGCTGGTTTCAAGCGCAGTACCGGCTTGAGGGGACGCGCGCCGTGCTTAAGCTTTCAAACGAAAGCGTGTCCATGGAGGCGGCGCTGCACTTTGACCGGCGCGAAACGGCATGCGGAACCGTCTATGATCTCTCCGTTCTGGAAACGGGCGGCGTTGCCTTTGACCATGCGGCCATGATTTTGCGAGGATTGTTCGAAATGGAGTCCATTTGCAAATAATTTCGCGTTTCAACGGTTGTAAGGCCTTGTCAAGCCGGGTGCGTTGGGGTATAGTATATATAAATATAGATATGGTTTTATGGATAGCGCTGTTCGGGCGCATCGGAGCAGCCATATCAATCGGAGCATTTCCACGATCTCAGACCCTTTTTGAACGATGGGGCGGGAGGCATATGTCGTAGCGGGCAAGCGGACAGACGGGCGGTGGTTGTGCTCTTTTCTGTGTAAGGGCTCCGACCGGATACCATAAAGCGATGGAGCGGGGAGTATGTATGCGGCAATTTGAGGTCTGCTGCGAAATTTTGAATCGCTGCAGCAACAATCAGATGCGGGACGTCAGCTTTTTTGACGTGGAAACGGATGCACCGGAAGCGTATCTGCGTCAGATGGAACCGCGGTCCACCGTGGTGGAACGCGAAACCCGTTCCGATGGAACGGTGCTGTTTTGTCTGGACTGCGCCGGCTTGAAAAAGCGCTACTCCTTCACACCCGTGTAAGGCGGGACGAGCCAGTATTTTTCGGCTGAGGCGTGCCGATTCAATTAAGAAATATGGAGGGTCATTGTTTTGCGCATTCCGGAAATTTTTCAGAAACGAGCAGCCTTTTCCTTTGAGGTATTTCCGCCTAAGACGGACGTCGGTATGGAAAAACTGTGCGGCGACGGCGGCGTGCTGGACAAACTCTGCACGCTGCATCCCGACTA
Source organism: Clostridiales bacterium (assembly GCA_019416935.1). Lineage (GTDB taxonomy): Bacteria > Bacillota > Clostridia > Christensenellales > CAG-138 > Aphodomorpha. Next base: position 17,945 of record DXWI01000017.1, read on the forward strand.
TATTTCCTGCACCTACGGCGCAGGCGGCACCAACGTCGGCAAGAACCTTGAGGTGCTCGACAAGATCCGGCGCGACGGAAAAACCATTCCGGTCACGCATTTCACCTGCATTGGCAACACCAAAGAGGGGATTCGCGAACAGCTCGACCGGTATCTGGAGCACGGGATCGACCACATGCTTGCGCTGCGCGGCGATCTGCCGTTCGGCTGGGAGGGAACCGGCGGCGATCTGCACTATGCGACGGAGCTGGTCAAATTCGTCCGCAGGGAGTATGGCGACCGGTTCACCATCGCTGTCGCCGGCTCGCCGGAGGGACACATCTCCTGCCGCAGCCTCGATGCCGATATCGGCTTTCTCAAGCAGAAGCAGGATGAGGGCGCGGACTATATCATGACGCAGCTTTGCTGGGACATGGATCAGTTCCGTTATTGGCTGGATGCGATTCGCGCCGCCGGCATTACGCTGCCGGTCGACGTCGGCATCATGCCCATCCTCGATCAGGCCGCAACGATCAACATGGCGTTCAGCCGCAACGGCTGTGTGATTCCGCGTGCCCTTTGCGAAATCATCTCCAGAAACTGGATTTTCCCGAACCCGTTTGTGAAGGACCCGTTCGACGCCGACGTTGATGGGAAGAAGCAGCGTTTCAAAGAGGCCGGCATCGAGTACACCATCCGCCAGATTGATGAATACCGCGCCTGCGGCGTGGACGGCATCCATCTGTATGCATTGAATAAATACGATGACGTTGCGCGGATTGTGCGGGAATCCGGCATCGTCGATCTGATCTGAGGAACGGATTCCTGCTTTATCGGCAGTCTTTGAAAAGGAGAAACTCTATGGCACAAACCATTGCGCTCGCCGGTAAAGGCGGCGTGGGAAAAACGACGATCTGCGGCATGCTCATCGAATACCTCACCGCGCGCCATAACGGCGCCGTGCTTGCCGTCGATGCGGACGCGAATTCCAATCTCAACGAGGTGTTGGGCGTGGAAGTGGCGCTGACGCTCGGCGACATTCGCGAGAACATCGCCCGTGCGGAGATGGAGGCGCAGAGCCCCATCCCGCAGGGAATGACCAAGGCGGAGTATGCGGAGATGATGTTCGGCGAGGCGCTGACCGAGACGGATGACTATGACCTGCTCGTTATGGGGCGCACGCAGGGCAAGGGATGCTATTGCTTCGTCAACGGCATACTCGGCGCCGAGGTGGAGAAATACGCGAAGAACTACCGTTATATCGTCGTGGACAACGAGGCCGGTCTGGAGCACATCAGCCGCGGTGTGCTGCCGCACGTGGATACCATCCTGCTCGTGAGCGATTGCTCGCGCCGCGGCGTACAGGCGGCCGGCCGGCTCGCTGAAATGATTGTCCAGATGAAGCTGGGCGCCAAGGATGTGCAGCTCATCGTCAACCGCGCGCCGCAGGGAGAACTGAACGAGGGCGTGCGGGAGGAGATCGAGCGATACGGCCTGAAGCTCGCGGGTGTCATTCCGCACGACGATCTCGTCTATGCGTTCGATGCGGAGGGCCGTCCGAGCGTGGAAGTGCCAGCGGACAGCGCGGTTAAGCAGGCTGCGCGCCGCATCTTTGACCGTCTGAATATTTGACCATTTTGATTCAGGAAAACTGCGAAGGGAGTCATCACTATGCCTTTTGTCAAAAAGCCCCAGGTATGCAGCGCAGCCATCAATGAGCTGACGCTGGGTACCGGAGAAACGGCCACCGTTTTGGGCGGCCAGAATGTTTTCAACCTCTATGCCTTTGACGCGCCGATCGCCAACCGACCCCAAATCGGCATCGATGTGTCCGATGCGCCGGAACAGCCCTGTGCGGGCCTTCAGGCGTTCTATGCGGGCGCGGACACGCTTGCGGAAAAGGCGGCGCGGGCGGCGGCGCTCGCACATGTCGATTTCGTTTGCATCCGGTTTGATCTTGCTGATCCGAACGGCGCCGACAAGTCCGTAGCGGACTGCGTTGCGGACGCAAAGGCCGTTGCCGACGCGATCGATAAGCCGATCGTCGTTGCGGGATGCAAGAACGCGGAAAAGGATGCCGAGCTGTTTGCCAAGGTGTCCGAAGCGCTGCAGGGGAGAAACATCCTCGTTCTTTCCGCCAAGGAGGAGAACTACAAGGGAATCGCTGCGGGCGCAGGCCTTGCCTATGGACAGAAGGTCGGCGCGGAATCCGCTGTCGATATCAACCTGGCCAAGCAGCTGAACGTGCTGATCACGCAGATGGGTTTGCAGGGGCAGAACATCGCGATGAACATCGGCTCAGCGGCGGCTGGGTACGGCTTTGAGTATGTGGCGTCCACATTGGAGCGCGTCAAGGCTGCGGCGCTGACGCAGAACGATACGACGCTGCAAATGCCGATCATCACCCCGGTCGGCGTGGAAACCTGGGGCGTTAAGGAAGCCACCGCGCCGGTTGCCGATGCGCCAGAATGGGGCGATCAGGAGGAGCGCGGCATCGACATGGAAGTAGAAACTGCCGCAGCCTGCCTAGCCTATGGCAGCGATGCCGTCATCCTCAGACACCCCGCATCCATTGAGACCGTTTCGCAGCTGCTCGCTGCGCTGCTGTAAGGAGGAACATCCATGGCACTGAAGGGTTTGGATATTTTTAAGCTCACGCCGAAGACCAACTGCAAGGATTGCGGCAACCCCACCTGTATGGCATTTGCCATGAAGGTGGCTTCCGGCGCGCTGTCCATAGATAAATGCCCGCACATGTCGCCAGAAGCGCTGGCAACGCTGTCCGAGGCCACTGCACCGCCGATGAAATCGTTTCAGTTCGGCGGATTCCCGCTTGGCGGCGAGACCGTGCTGTCCCGGCATGAAAAGACCTTTGTTTCCAAGCCGCGCTATGCCGTTGTCGTCAGCGACCGTATGGACGAGGCGAAGCAGGACGCGGTGCTTGCCGGCGCTTTGCAGGTGGATTATGAGCGCATCAACGAGCGCATGTATGTGGAGTTCGTCGCGGTGAACCATTGCCACGAGAAAACCCCACAGGCGTATGCCGCGCTCATCGGCAAGGCAAAGGCGCTTGGCCGTCCGTTGATTCTTGGCTGTACCGATGTCGAAGCAGCCAAGGCTGGCTTGGAAGCGGCAAGCGGCTGCGAGTTCATTCTCAACGGCGCAACCCCCGATAACTATGCGGCGATGAGCGCAATCGCAGCAGACGCAAAGGCGCTGCTCGGCGTGCGTGCCGATTCGCTCGAGGCGCTCCATGCCGTCGTGGAAAAGCTGGAAGCGGCCGGCAATAAGAACCTGATTCTCGACGTCGGCATCGCCTCCGTCAAGGAAGCCTATGCCAATGCCGTGCAGATCCGCCGCGCTGCGCTCAAGGATGGCGACCGGAGCTTCGGCTACCCCTCGCTCGTGAACGTGGCTGCGCTTTCGGGCGGCGACCAGCATCTGGAAGCTGCGCTGCTGAGCCTGTTCACCTGCAAGTATGGCTCCATTATCCTCTGCTCCGGCATGAACTACGCCAAGGCGCTGCCGCTGTATGGCCTGCGCCAGAACATCTTTACCGACCCGCAGAAGCCCATGAAGGTAGCCCCGGGCATCTATCCGCTCAACGGTGCGGATGAGAACAGCCCCTGCTGCCTGACGGTTGACTTTGCGCTCACCTATTTCCTCGTCTCCGGCGAGCTGGAGCGTTCGAAGATGCCCATCAACCTGCTGATCACCGATGCATCTGGCATGTCCGTCCTGACCGCATGGGCGGCCGGCAAATTCTCGAGTTCCTCCGTGAAGAAATTTATGGATGAGTTCGATGTGGAGAATAAGATTAAAAACCGCGTTCTCATCATTCCCGGCAAGGTCGCCGTCATGAAGGGCGAGATTCAGGATAAGCTCCCAGGTTGGAACGTCGTCGTCGGTACGACGGAAGCGGTGCAGATGGTCAAGTATCTGCGCGATGAGGAGTGGAAGAAGGGCATCGTCCAGAAAGTGGCTGCAGCCGGCAGCACCGAGACACCCGAACCGAAGCGTACGGTCATTCCGGCGCCGCCGATCGTCGTCAAAGAGGTGCTTGTGAACGATAAGCCGGTCTCCTATCAGCACCGCGATCCGAACAGTCAGCAGTTCGTCACCATCGGTGAGCGCATCCACTGCATCAGCCCGTCGATCCGCCGCGCCATGGAGTCCTATGACGAGGGCCCGATCCTGAAGCGCGCAGCGGAGCAGATCGCGGCGGGCGCCACCTATCTGGACGTCAACATCGGGCCGGCCGAGAGCAATGGCCCCGAATTGATGAAATGGGCGGTGCAGCTGCTACAGCAGAACTTCAATAATGTGCCGCTGGCGCTCGATACCGTCAACAAGGCCGCTATTGAGGCCGGCATCTCGGTGTACAACCGTACCAACGGCAAGCCGATCGTCAACTCGGCCGATGCGGGCAGCCGTATCGACAACATCAATCTCGCCGCTGCGAACGACGCCATCGTCATCGCGCTGTGCTCGGCCGACGGCATTGCTAAGGACAACGAGGAGCGCATGATGCACTGCCACAATATGCTGGAACGCGGCCTTGCGCTCGGCATGGAATCCACGGATCTTTGGTTCGACCCGCTGTTCCTCGTGGTCAAGGGTATGCAGGACAAGCAGATGGATGTGCTGAACGCTATCAAACTCTTTGCGGATGAGGGACTCAAGAGCACCGGCGGCCTGAGCAATAACTCCAACGGCATGCCTAAGCAGATCCGCCCCATCATGGATTCCGCGATGGTCGCCATGGCGATGATGCAGGGCCTGACCTCGGCTATCGTCAACCCGTGCGATCTCAGACTGATGGAGACTATCAAAAGCTGCGACGTCATCAAAAACCACACGCTGTATGCGGACTCCTATTTGGAGCTCTGATTGGAAATACAAGCACAGGACCCATTTTAATCAATTTCAGGAGGTTCATTCATGAGCGCATTGACAGATTTGATCTATGCCGGTTCCAACGCCGTTGCGGGCCTGACCGAGGGCGCGGTGAACGACGCCATCGCAAAGCACGGCGCCGATACCCCCGTTGCATTCCCGGACACCGCTTACTTTTTCCCGACAATCTATGCCGCTACGGGCGTGAAGGTCAAGACGCTGGGCGATCTGCCCGCCTGTGTCGGCGTTTTGAAGAGCCTGATCACGAATCAGGAGGATCTTGGCCAGGCGCTCAACGCCGGTCTGGCCACAGCCGTCGGTGCGGAAATCATCGAGGGCTTGAAGTATCTGGGCGGTGCGGATCCGTATGCGGATGAATCCGGCATCGGCTTCGTGCCAGATCCCGTCATTCGCTCCCTCGGCGTGCCGCTTGTAACGGGCGATATCCCCGGCGTTGCGGTTGTGCTGGGCAAGGCGGACGATGCTTCCGCCGTGGCCAAGGTGGTCAAGAATTACCAGTCCAAGGGCATCCTGACGTTCCTGATCGGCGACTGCATTGAGCAGGCTGCGGAGCAGGGTGTAAAGATGGGTCTCGAGCTGCGCGTTGTGCCGCTCGGCCATGACGTCACGTCCGTTATCCACGTTGTGACCGTCGCCATTCGCGCGGCGCTGATCTTCGGCAACGTGCAGCCCGGCAGTCTTGCCGACCTGCTGGCGTACACCAAGGATCGCGTTCCTGCGTTCGTCAATACCTTCGGCGCGCTCAACGAGGTCGTCGTTTCCGCAGGCGCAGGCGCCATCGCGCTTGGCTTCCCGGTGATCGTTGATCAGGATCTGGGCGATGTGCAGGTGCCCGGCGCGCTGGAATCCGTGACCGATTATGATGAAACCGCCAAGCATTCCCTTGAACTGCGTAACATCAAGATCAAGGTCAAGGAACTGCCGATCCCCGTTGCATTCGCGGCGGCGTTTGAAGGCGAAATTATCCGCAAGAACGATATGCAGGTGGAATTCTGGTCCGGTAAGAACACGACCTGCGAGCTGGTCATCTCCCGCGATATGGACAAGGTGGAGGATCACAAGATCAGCATCGTCGGCCCGGATATCGACAGCGGCGAGACCAACTATCCGCTCGCAACCTATGTGGAGGTTGCCGGTGTAAAGATGCAGCGTGACTTTGAGTCCGTCATTGAGCGCAAAATCCATGCGTGGTTCAACTACATGGAGGGCGTTATGCACACCGGCCAGCGCAACCTGTTCCGCATCCGCATTTCCAAGGATGCGTTTGACAAGGGACTGCGCCTGAACCACTTCGGCGAGGTGCTTTACAACATGATCATGGACGAGTTTGACGCTGTTGTCGACAAGTGCCAGGTCACGTTTGTCACCGATCCGGAGAAGGCCGCCGCCATCCTGAACGAGGAGGCCATGCCCACCTATGCCGCCCGCGACGATCGACTCGCCTCCATGACGGATGAGAGCGTCGACCGCTTCTATACCTGCATCATGTGCCAGTCGTTTGCGCCGAGTCATTGCTGCGTGGTGACACCGGAGCGTCTCGGCCTCTGCGGCGCGGTTTCCTGGCTGGACGCCAAGGCGACCAAAGAGCTCAACGACGCCGGCCCGTGCCAGCCGATCAGCAAGGAGGGCTGTACCGATGAGAAGAAGGGCTATTATCCCGACGTCGACCGCATGGTACACGCGGCAACGCAGGGCGCTGTCGAGCACGTTTCGCTGTACTCCATTATGGAAGATCCCATGACTTCCTGCGGCTGCTTTGAGTGCATCTGCGGAATCGAGCCGTTCAGCAACGGCATGGTGGTCGTCAACCGCGAGTACAAGGGTATGACGCCGACCGGTATGACGTTTGGAGAACTGGCGTCCATGACGGGCGGCGGCGTGCAGACGCCGGGCTTTATGGGCCATGGCCGTCACTTCATCGCGAGCAAGAAGTTCGCCTCCGCAGAGGGCGGCGTTGCCCGCATCGTGTGGATGCCCAAAGAGCTCAAGGAATCCGTGGCGGCGCGTCTCAACGAGACCGCCAAGACGCTGTACGGCATCGAAAACTTCTGCGACATGATCGCGGATGAAACCGTGACCTGTGATGCGGAGGAACTGCTGGGCTTCCTGACGGAGAAGGGCCATCCCGTCCTCTCCATGGAACCCCTGATGTAACCGATCAAAAGGCAGGCGGGGGGCAGACGCTCCCCGCCGCTTCTGTTTACAACCATTTTCTGACGCCCGGAAAGGAAATCGTGTATGGCCGTCATTTTGTTTGAAGTTAATGGTACGACCGTGGAGATCACCGCAAACGACGGTGAGACTCTGCTGGATGTCGCCCGCAAGGCAAACGTTGCCATCGATGCGCCCTGCTCCGGCAACGGGGTTTGCGGCAAGTGCCGCGTCCGCCTGCTGGAGGGTGCGCTCGATGCGCCGGAGAACCGCCATCTGTCGCAGGAGGAATATGCATCCGGGTGGAGGCTTGCCTGCTGCGCTAAGGTACTTGGTGACGCCAAGATCGAGGTGCCGGATATTGCTTCGGCCTATCGCAGCCGCATGAAGATGGCGGATCTCTCCTCACCGGAGGAGGTCGCGATCTTCCGGAACACCGAAAAACAGATTGCGGATGCGGGTATGGCGCTTGGCAGCGATCTACGCTCGCTGACGGTTCGTCTGTCGGAGCCGACGATCGATGACGCGATGCCCGACAATGAGCGGCTCATCCGCGCTATCCGGGCGCAGACTGGCTGCGATCGGGTTCAGCTCTCCTTCAGCGCACTGCAAAAGCTGGCCGAAGCGCTGCGCCGGAGCGGTTTTTGCGTCAAGTGCGTTGTCTCTGTGCGGAAAGAGTCCGTGATGGTGCTGGATGTGCTGCCGGGAGACAGTGACGCACCGCTGACGGGCATTGCACTGGATCTTGGAACAACGTCGCTCGCCGCGCTGCTGGTCAATCTGGAAACGGGGGCGATCCTGGCAAAGGGCAGCGGCGGAAACGGGCAGATTCGGTTCGGCGCGGATGTGATCAACCGGATGATCGAGTCCTCGCGCCCTGGCGGCCGCAGACGACTGCAGGATGCGGTAATCGCCGAGTCCATCGTTCCGCTCATTGAAGAGCTGTGCGCGAATGCGGGCGTCCGGCAGGAGAATGTATACCGCATGGTGCTCGCCGGCAATACGACGATGAACCATCTGCTGCTCGGCCTGTTCGCCGACCCGATTCGCATGGAGCCGTTCGTGCCGACATTTTTCCGGGCGGAAGGGGTTCTGGCGCGCGATATCGGCCTGCCGCTGCACCCGGAGGCGGCGCTGGTGCTCGCACCCAATATCGGCAGCTATGTCGGCGGCGACATCACTGCCGGTACGCTCTCTTCCATGATCTGGAACCGGCCGGAGCTCTGCCTGTTCATCGACCTCGGCACCAACGGCGAGCTCGTGCTTGGCAACAATGAGTTTTTGATGAGCTGCGCCTGCTCTGCCGGGCCGGCTTTCGAAGGCGGCGACATCAGCTGCGGCATGCGCGCGACCGACGGTGCCATCGAGGCCTGCGCCATCGATCCCATGACGCTGGAGCCAACGCTCACCGTTGTCGGCGGCTGTGCGCCTGCCGGCATCTGCGGGAGCGGAATCATCGATATCATCGCGGAACTCTTCCGTACCGGCGCGATCAACAGCAAGGGCAAGCTCATTCGCGAGGGCGAGCGAATTGTGCGCGATGAGCACGGGATGGGCTCCTACGTGCTGGCATGGCAGCGGGATACCGGCGGTGTCAAGGACGTTGTGATCAATGAAGTCGATATTGACAATTTCATTCGCGCCAAGGGCGCCATCTATTCCGCAACGGCCACCATGCTGGCGGCGCTCGATTTGGATGCTTCCATGATTGAGCGGGTCTATGTCGCGGGCGGTATCGGCAGCGGCATCAACATGAGGAATGCCGTGACCATCGGCATGTTCCCGGATATTCCGATCGAGCAGTTTTCCTATATTGGCAATTCCTCTCTGACGGGCGCCTACGCCATGCTCTTGAGCAGCGGAGCGTTGGAAAAGGTGGAGGAGCTGGGCGCGTCTATAACGTATCTGGAATTGAGCAATGTACCGGGCTATATGGATGCGTTCGTTGCGGCCTGCTTCCTGCCGCATACCGATGCGTCGCTTTTTCCGAGCGTCTGCGTATGAGGGAGGGGAATGCCGTGGAGCAGGGAAAGATCCGCAACAACAAGGAGGAGCGTCCGCTCGTTTACTATCTGGAAAAATATCGGGCGCTTGATCCTTTGGAGACGGCGGCGCGCTGCGCGCTGCCGTATGATGCGGTTGCAGGATGCTTTTTTGTCCGCTTTCTGGGGTGCAATTACCGCGTAGCGCACCCCGATTTTTGTGCGGACGGCGATATACCACTGACCAATACGGAGCGAACGCTGCTGCTTCGCTACTTGACGGAGGGACAATACGGCCTCTTTGGCGGACGTTATCTCAGCTATCGTGAGTTTCCCTGGGCTGCGGTCTATGAAAAACAGTTCGATGGCCGCTGCGTGAAGCGCCTTGCGTTCACATACGGAGCACACCCGGAAAAACTGCGCCGCGTGATGGCGAGCATGCCTGCCGAGCCGATCGGGCAGAGCGACGTCGGGTATGTCGTGGAACTGCTGCCCGGCTTGACCATGCGGCTGCTCCTCTGGCTGGCGGACGATGAGTTCCCACCGAATGCACAGATCCTGTTTTCGGATAACTTCCGTTATGCGTTTTCCGCAGAGGACATGGCGGTGATCGGTGACATTCTCCTTGGACGCATGAAGCGCATGGAGTCTATCGATGAATTCGAGCATTAAAAATACACGGCAATAGATAAATATTTCCCGATAGCATTGCAAACCGGCCGGAATGGGTGTATGATAAGCGCAGCCTGAAAATCGAAAGATTTGCCTTGGGCCGTAAAATGGAATATAGTCGCTTTGGTAGAGTAAGCATTGTGCGTTAAGTGGCAAGCGGATGGGAAGTCGCCCTTGCACGAAAGACGATCGGGTCTACGATACAATGCTGCGTCCGCTACCGCACAGCTTCGGATGCTGCAATACCAATTCGTTTCGGCGTGCTGCCGTTGGATTGGTATTTTCTTTTGTAGGGCGTCCCGGACGGTGTTGGCGGAAAAGGACAAACAACGACCGCCCGCTGCCCGCAGCGGACAGAAAGAAGGGACACATGGAAAAGGAACGCCGCACAACATTTTCGATTCTCAACATTGCCGTTATGGCGGTACTGGTCGCTATGCAGATCGTTCTTGCACGGTTTGCCGGCGTCCAGATCAACGAAGGCCTGCGCCTGAGCTTTGAAAGCATCCCAACGATTCTGGCCGGCTTCTGGCTGGGGCCGGTCGGCGGCATGCTTGTCGCAGCAGTCGCTGATTTTCTCGGCTGGCTTGTGAGCGGATACGGCGTGTATTTCCCGCTGTATACCGTTGGGCCGATGCTGCTCGGTCTGCTGACGGGCATTGGCGCAAAGATCTTTCTCAAGGGCGAACCGGTGTGGAAGGCAGCGTGGAAGGCGATACTGATCATCCTGCTGGCTGAGGTCTGCAGCAGCCTGTTGTATGGCACATGGGCGCTGACGCTGTATTACTCCATCATTGTGGGGAAAGAAGTGCCGTTTTCCGTGCTGTTCCTTGCACGCCTCGCCACGAAGCCCGTGACCATGGTGCTCGATGCGCTGCTCGCATTTTTGATTCATAAGGCGGTGTACCGGACGGTTGTTTGCAACATATTGCACCGTCCCGCTCCCACGCAGAATTGATTTTTGATCGGGGAAAGAACCATGAACTATTCGGAAGCACTGTCCTATATTCACAGTATCAGTTGGAAGGGAAGCGTGTTGGGACTTGGCCGCACGCAGGAACTGCTGCATAAGCTGGGCAACCCACAAAAACGTCTTCGCTTTATCCACATTGCCGGCACCAACGGCAAGGGATCGACGGCCGCCATGCTATCGTCCGTTCTGCAAAGCGCGGGTTACCGTGCGGGCCTCTATACATCCCCATTTATCAACCGATTCAACGAGCGCATGCAGATCGATCAGCAGTGCATTTCCGATGACGAGCTGGCTGAGCTCACCGCCGAGGTGAAACCCATTGCCGACGGTATGGCCGATCATCCGACCGAGTTTGAACTTATTACGGCGATCGGCATGGTTTATTTTGCAAGACATGCGTGCGATATCGTTGCCCTTGAAGTCGGCATGGGCGGCGCTCTGGATTCGACCAATGTCATCGATGTGCCGGAGGTCGCCGTCATCACAGCCATGGGCACGGATCATGTGCGCGAACTGGGGCCCACCATGGCGGACATTGCCTGTGCAAAAGCGGGCATCATCAAAGCGGGCGGGGATGTGGTCAGCTATGGCGGCAACCCGGAGGCCGACGCTGTGTTCGAGCGCATCTGCCGCGAGCGCGGAGCAAGGCTGCATCAGCCCGACTTTGCCGCAATTGTACCTGGTCCATTCGGCCTTGACTGGCAGCGGTTTTCCTATGGCGCATGGAAGGATATCCGCATTCCGCTTGCCGGCAGCTACCAAATGCAAAATGCTGCCGTGGTGCTTACGACCATCGGTGTGCTCAGAAACAAGGGCTGGAAGATCAGCGATGCGGCCGTTCATGCGGGCATGGCGGGTACGCATTGGCCGGCACGCTTTGAGGTGCTTTGTCACGATCCCGTGTTTATCGTGGACGGCGGGCACAATCCGCACGGCATCCGCGCAACGGCGGACAGTTTGAAACGGCTGTTCCCGGATCGCCGGATTGTATTCCTTGTCGGTGTGATGGCAGACAAGGACGTGGAGTCTATACTGGGGCTTGTCGCGCCTTTGGCGGAGCGGTTCTTTACCGTCCGACCGGGCAATCCGCGCGCCATGGCTGCGGACGAATTGGCCCGCAGAATTGAAAAACTCGGCGTGCCCGCGGAGCCATGCGCATCCGTAGAGGAGGGCGTGCGGCGCGCCCTTGCACTGGCGTGGCCGAACGGCGTTGCCTGTGCGCTTGGTTCGCTCTATATGAGCGGCGATGTGCGGAACTGTTTTATACGATAATGAAGGCGGGGGATCTCTCATTTTTTCATGACGATCCCCCTTTTTTGATGCGTGATTGCCGTTTTGCCATTGCCAGCAAATCTGAAATTTGGTAAAATAGAACACAGAAGTGGGGCTCAGACGGATCACCCATTTCCCGTCCATGCGGATCCCGAATCCAGCGGCGAACATCAATACATTCTATGAAAATGCCCGTCTGTTCGGTGGACCAGAGCGATCCCCAAAACCGGCGCCGGGCGAAGAAAGGAAAGGATCATGAGCTACAAGTCGGACATCGAAATTGCACAGGAAACCCCCATGCTGCACATCACCGAGATCGCCAAAGCGGCCGGCGTCGACCCCAAATATCTGGAGCAGTACGGCAATTACAAGGCGAAGGTGGATTACAACATCCTGAAGGAAACCGAGGAGCGCGAGGGCAAGTTGGTGCTCGTCACCGCCATCAATCCGACCCCTGCGGGCGAAGGCAAAACGACGACGACCGTCGGCCTTGCGGATGCCATGAAGCGGCTCGGAAAGAACGTGCTTGTTGCACTGCGCGAGCCTTCCCTTGGCCCGGTGTTCGGCGTAAAGGGCGGCGCTGCGGGCGGCGGCTATGCGCAGGTCGTCCCCATGGAGGATATTAACCTGCATTTTACCGGTGACTTCCACGCCATCGGCGCGGCCAACAACCTGCTCGCGGCGATGCTGGACAACCATATTTATCAGGGCAATAAGCTCAATATCGATCCGCGCCGTATCACATGGCGCCGGTGCGTGGATATGAACGACCGCCAGCTCCGCTTTATTACCGATGGTCTCGGCGGCCGCGTCAATGGCGTGCCGCGTGAGGATGGGTATGATATCACCGTTGCGTCGGAGATCATGGCCGTGCTGTGCCTGGCCAGCGATATCACCGACCTGAAGGCGCGCCTTGCCCGTCTGGTGGTTGGCTATACCTATGATGAAAAGCCGGTCACCGCAGGCGATCTGAACGCTTCGGGCGCGATGGCCGCGCTGCTCAAGGATGCGCTCAAGCCGAACCTTGTGCAGACGCTGGAGCATACGCCGGCGTTCGTGCATGGCGGCCCGTTTGCCAATATTGCGCATGGATGCAACTCCGTGACCGCTACCAAAATCGCGCTGCGTCTGTCGGACTATACGATTACCGAGGCCGGCTTCGGCGCGGATCTCGGTGCGGAGAAGTTCCTCGATATCAAGTGCCGCATGGCCGGACTGAGGCCGAGCGCCGTTGTGATCGTTGCTACGGTTCGCGCGCTCAAATATAACGGCGGCGTACCCAAGACGGAACTCGGCGCCGAGAATCTGGACGCGCTCGAAAAGGGATTGCCGAACCTGCTCAAGCATGTTGAGAACATCACCAAGGTATATAAGCTGCCGTGCGTGGTTGCGATCAACCGCTTCCCGCTCGATACTGAGGCGGAACTCAAACTGGTCGAGGACAAGTGCCGTGCGCTCGGCGTCAATGTCGCGCTGTCCGAGGTCTGGGCAAAGGGCGGTGAGGGCGGTATTGCGCTGGCGGAGGAGGTTGTTCGCCTGTGCGATGAGCCGAACGATTTCACCTTCAGCTATGATCTGGACGCCACGATCGAGGAGAAGATTACCGCGATCGTTCAGAAGATCTATGGCGGCAAGGACGTTGCTTTTACGTCCAACGCGATGAAGCAGATCCGCCAGTTGACTGCGTTCGGCTTTGACAAAATGCCGATCTGCATGGCAAAAACCCAGTACAGCCTGACGGATGATCCCACCAAGCTGGGTGCGCCGAAGGATTTCACCGTTACGGTGCGCAACGTCAAGGTTTCGGCAGGCGCCGGCTTCCTGGTCGCGCTCACCGGCGATATCATGACCATGCCGGGGCTTCCCAAGGTGCCTGCGGCAGAGCGCATCGATGTGGATGAAACCGGTAAGATCAGCGGTTTGTTCTAAGAACCGACGGCCGGAAGAACGCGTTTTATCCGGTGGCAGCTTGCCGCCGGATAGCCGTCCTCCGGTCGCTTTTATTTTACAAAAGGAGGAAATGATATGGAGTTTGCAAACGCATCCTGTACGGAGTTCGTCCGCGTGCTTGCCTCGAATGCGCCGGTGCCCGGCGGTGGCGGCGCTGCGGCACTGGTTGGCGCGATCGGAACGGCGCTTGGCAATATGGTGGGTTCGCTGACGGTTGGAAAGAAGAAGTACGCCGATATTGAGGATGAAATCCTTCTGCTCAAGGCCAAATGCGATGCGCTGCAGCGGGAGCTGCTCGAGCAGATTGAGGCCGATGCCGAGGGGTTTGCACCGCTGGCCAAGGCCTATGGCATTCCGAAGGAGGACCCTTCCCGGGCAGAGACGCTCGAGGCGGCTACGCTTGTGGCATGCCGGGTGCCAGTTCGCATCATGGAGCTGTGCTGCGAGTCGCTGGAGGCGATTCGGACATTTGCCAAGAAGGGCAGCCGCTTGGCGGTTTCCGATGCGGGCTGCGGCGCTGTATGCGTAAAGGCGGCGCTGCAGGCGGCTTCGCTCAATGTGTTTATCAATACAAAAACGCTGCGCGACCGCGAAACAGCCGAGTCGCTCAACGCCCGGTGTCTCTCCATGCTGGAGCAGTACGGCGCCATGGCGGATGAGATTTTCAACACCGTCAAGAACGGCTTTTTTAACTGAGAGGGGGAGTGGAGCTATGGCAAAGCGACTGTTGGGGAAAGAGGTCAATGCGCGGCTCAATGCCCGTATCCAAGCCGATTGCGATGCGCTCAAGGCAAGGGGAATTCTCCCGACGCTGGCGATTATCCGCTGCGGAGAGCGCCCGGATGATCTGAGTTATGAGCGCGGCGCAACCAAGCGCGCCGAAACGCTCGGCGTGGCGGTTGAAAAGTTTGTTCTGCCGGAAAGCGTTTCCAAACAAGAGCTGCTGGATACAATCGACGCGGCGAACCGCAATGACGCCATCCATGGCATCCTGCTGTTTCGGCCGCTGCCCAAACACCTCAAGGCCGATCAGGATGAGATTTCGAACCGCGTCGATCCCAGAAAGGATGTCGACGGCATGACCGATCTTTCCAATGCCGGCGTATTCATGGGAAAGGAGCTGGGGTTTGCACCGTGCACGCCGGCGGCCTGCATGGAGATTCTCGATTATTACGGCATTGATTGCACCGGTAAGAGCGCTGTCATCATCGGCCGCAGCCTTGTAGTGGGCAAGCCGGCCGCCATGATGCTCATGGGCAAGAACGCGACGGTCACGGTTTGCCACACCCGCACCCGGGATGTCCCAGCCGTTGTCCGACAGGCCGATATCATCATCTCGGCCGCAGGCAAGCTGCGCAGCCTGACAAAGGAGTTTGTTCGTGCCGGGCAGATCGTGGTCGACGTTTCCATCAACTGGGACGAGGAGAAGGGCGGTATTGCCGGCGATGCGGTGTTTGACGAGATTGAGCCGATTGTTGAGGCGATCACACCGGTGCCCGGCGGCGTTGGCGCGGTGACGACCTCGGTGCTGATCGGCCATGTGGTCGAGGCTGCAGCCCGCATGAACGGCTGAACAAAGGGGTGGTGAGGGTATGAATCTGTTTACGCCTGCGGAGGCAGCGGCGAACTACGCTGCCGCCAGTACCGCAAAGGCCAAGCTGCCCTGCGCAAAAATGGCGCTGCTCTCCGTTCTCGCGGGCATCCTGATCGCGTTTCCGGGCGCGGTGACAAATATGGCGACCTATGCGCTGGAGAACAACAGCGCCATCCGCATGATTTCCGGTCTGTTGTTTGCGTTTGGGCTTGGCATGGTGATCCTGTCGGGCGCCGAACTGTTCACCGGCAATACGCTCATGTCCATCGGCCTGCTGGACAGGCGCATTGGCTGGAGCGGTCTGCTTCGCAACTGGAGCATCGTATTCTTTGGCAACTTTGTCGGTTCGCTTCTCGTGGCGATCATCACCGCAAGGTTCGGTTGGGTCGGCGCGGGGGATGGCGCGCTCGCCGTATTCTCCATGCGGGTAGCGACCGGCAAAATGACCATGCCGTTTGCCAACGCCTTCTTTATGGGTGTGCTGTGCAATGTTCTGGTGACGCTGGGCGTGCTCTTTTCGCTCTCAGCCAAGGATGTCACGGGCAGGATTCTTGGCGCGTATACGCCGGTTGCATTTTTTGTGATCTGCGGCTTCAACCACAGCATTGCCGATATGTACTATTGCATGGTCGGGCTGTTTTCCAAAGCGCAGTATGCGGCGCAGGCGGCGGCAGCGGGTATTGCCGTTGAGCGCCTCACGTGGGGCAATTATTTTGCGGGCAATCTTCTGCCGGTAACGCTGGGCAATATTGTCGGAGGCGTGCTGGTGGGTTCTTTGTTCTGGTTCTGTTATCTGAGAAAAGCAAAGCATGAAGCGTGAATTGAGAGAGCGGTGCATTCGGGATGCGCTTTCCCTTCCAATCGAGTACCGAACAGCGGCGGATGCGCGCATCTGCCGCTTTGTTCTGGATTCCGGGCTGTTTTCTTCGGCGCAAACCATTCTCTGCTATGCCGGAACGAATCGGGAAATCGATACAACGCCGCTTCTACAGGGAACGCTCAATGCGGGAAAGCGGCTTTGCCTGCCGCTGTGCACGGGCAGCGGCGTTATGGAAGCGCGCTGCATCACCTCGCTTTCACAGCTTTCCGTTGGTCGGTATGGCATCCTTGCACCCCGACCGTCCGGCATCCACGTTTTGCCAGCGGAACTCGATCTCGTGATTGTCCCTTGCTGTACCGGCAATGGGAAAGGGCAGCGGCTTGGCTATGGCGGCGGCTATTATGACCGGTATCTCCCGCAAACGCATTGTCCAACGCTGCTGCTGTGCCGTTCCCGCCTGCTCACCGAACCCATCCCCATGGATGCGCACGATGTTTTGATGGATTATCTCGTTACGGAATACGGCATGACGGCTTGTAAGGGACGGGGATAGACCGCTTGTTTTGTCGTTCTTCTTTGCTCATGCACAGCAGGCTGGGCACCCATATTCCGGGGAAAAAGCAAATGCAGCATTCGCATGGGCCGCGTCCGCGGACAAATACTGCAGCTTGCGAGGCAACGGCATAAAAATCAAATATATGCTTTAGCATGATATCGCCGTATTTCGTGCGGCGCTGCTGGACTGCTATGTGGGCCTGTATGAACACTACAACGAATTTATGGGGGCGATCTGATGAAGTTGAAAGACAAGAAAATCGAAATACTGGCGGTGCAGTCGGTCATCAACGAAAACGGCTACGCGGTCGAAACGCTGGAACCGATCTGTCCGCCCGTGTGGGCGTACTTCCGCCATCTGTCCGGCAGGGAGTATCACGCCGCCAACGCTGAACACATGCAGGAAGAGTGCTGTTTACGATCAACTGGCGCAGTGATGTCACCACCGCGCATGTGATACGCTACAACGACGCTTTGTGGAACATTACGCGCGTAGATACGTTTGAGGGGTACAAAGCGGATATTACACTGTACTGTAAACTGCGCTGATTTGCTGATGTCCAATAAAGTCCATTTAATTCCTGCTAAGTATGAACTTTCCCTCACAATTCCCCTAAATTCGTTGAAAAATCAGCCGATATGTGCTATATTTCATAATAGGGGGGTGTATATCATGGCCGACGAATTGCTAACAGTGGCACAGGCAGCGCAGTATCTACAGGTTTGCGAAAAGACCGTTCGCAGACTGATTAACAATCAGAACCTGACTGCCTCAAAAGTCGGTAGTCGTGCATGGCGCATTCGCAAGGAAGATATCGACGAGTACTTGACCGAACATACTAACGGAACGAAGGGAGTGTCTACCAAATGAGTGAAGAACTTATCCAGCGCAACTTGATAGAAGCTCCTGAGAAGATGGGCGACTGGAATTATTACAACATCGGCGCGACTACTTTGAAAGCACTCAAAGGCGCAAAAATCATACCTAACCGTGATTACGATGAGTTTGAAACAAAGAAGCCGGATGCGCTGATTGTTAAGAAGCCGAACGTGATTGCGGCTATCGAATACAAGATTCCTAAGGAACTGCGTACAGAAAAACAGATTGCTGCTGCCATTGCACAGGAGCTGGGTACGGCGCAAGCATTGAAAGCAAAGGTTTACATCGTCACCGATGGTACGAAAGCTTTCTGGATTAACCCCGCAACCGGTAATCATATTCTGCAGGAGGATGGCAGTGAAATCACGCTAACCTTCAACAAAAATAATACAGAGTGCATCACCCTGATTAACAAAATCAAAGCGTCGATCAGCGCGACGAATGATACTATTAAAGCGGCGGCAGCTGTTGACCCGCTACCGTTGGCTGAAAAGGTGTGGCAGGATTTGTGGGCTGTTTCTGGTGCTACGCCGGAAAATTGCCTGTATTCATTTTTAAGTATCTGAGCGATTTGGGTGTTCTGACTGGCATGTATTCCTTCTATCATTTGCTTGCACAGTATGCAGGGAATAATGATAATGAGGTGCTTGAATTTTACGCGAACACCGTTCGCAAAAAGATAAAGGAACTGTTCCCCGGAAACGCAAAGGACAACACAACAATCATCAATGGTACGATTTTTGTATCCAAGGATGATAAGGCTGTTGCGGGCTATGCGACGGTATTCCACCGTATTTTGACTCGTTTCAACAATTTCGGTACTGTCACCAAGCTGGACAAGGCCCAGAAACACATTCGTGTGACCTTCGCCGTTGGTGAAAAAACCTTTATTTTCCCGCATGCCTTTAAGATGGGCTTCCTAAAAATGAAGGATTGATTTTATGGCACAGTGAGAGGAGACCATTCAGATGAGACAATACACATGGGATGAATATTACGAAAAATTCTATGATTGGGCTGAAAGTACCCAGGTGCGCAATCTGTCTGGCCTAACCTCTTTAGGGTCTGCCGACGAGGTCGGTGAGATCATCATCGAATTGCAAGTAAATGTACCTGCGGCAAACCGTCTGCTCCGTAAGGCAGTCGAAGCAAAATTGGCATTCTCTGGTTCTGATCTGCTCGAATTTGCTTGTATCAATGACAAGGAATTGGCGACTGCAGCAGTACGCAATTCCGCAGAACGCTTGACTGCCGAGGATATGGAATATCTGTATGGCGAAATTGATGATGAAGTGATCATCGAAATCTGCAAACAAAGAAATATTCTACCACCGGAGGATTTGCGGGAAGAGGAAGAATACGAGGACGAAGAAGATGGAATCGAAGAACCTCTTGAAGAAGTGAATGTTTACATCGATGATTTTGTCCCGGAACCACCTGCACCTTAGTTGGGTTTCTTTGGTACTCTCGCTGCTATTTTGGCAGGGGCAAGTGCCGGGATTTCCTCTAACCACGGCAGAAGACACAACGGAAGATGCAACGGTGACTGCGCTAACTGTCCGCCCCACTATGGCTACCGATACGGCAGATGGTACTATGGGCATGACCATGTACACGGCTGCGAGTTCGGTGGTAATAAAGGCAGCGGCAGTATGGATTGATGGAAGGAGTCATAGCAAATGGCGAAAAACAACAATTCAAATAAAGGTTGGGGCGGTCCCTTTGATTTTAACGGAGACGGAAAAACCACATGGGACGAAGAGGCGTTTGGCCTGACCCTTATGGAGCAGTGCCGAAAAAATAACGAGTCTTCTTCCCATACGTACTCATACAAGACACGTGAGCCGAAAGCCATGCCGACAATAAAGCCCGTGCCAGAAGTGGTTGATGAGAGCAATTATAGTTTTTTATTAACCGACTATCGCAGTGAGTGTGTCAGTGCCATTATTGCGATGGTATTGTTCTTGGCACCTGCAGTTCTCATTTTGTGGGCAGTATATTCAACATATGACCCCGATAACAGTGCCAGCGGTTTCCTGACCATACTGTTTACGATTGCTGGTTTGGTTTATGGCGGAGTGGTGCTGTCAACTACCGGCAAGAGCATCAGCACCAGTCTTGAGAATATCGAACTTGTGAAACAACGCTATTCTGGCCCCATCATACAGAAAACCAAAAAGAAAAAATGGTGGCTGTGGTTGATCATTCCCGTTGTCATCATCGGTATTATCCTTGTTTCTTCGAAAGAGCCTGCAGAGGATACTGACACAGGATACACACCGTCCCATAATTCATATACGCCAAGCAGCAATTCCTCCTACTCATCACAAGGGGTAACAAAGAAAATCAACACGACACCTGCGATGACTAAGGAAGAGGCGGAAAGGCTGCGAGGCACAGGATACAACGGAACCCGCCCAAATTCTTCAGCTGAAAGCATGGAACTGAAAGCCGCGCAGGTAAAGTGTAAAACGTGCGGTATGCACTCTGATAATGGGGTTAATAGCCAATGCGATGCCTGCGCATATAACGAGAAGCATGGCTTGAACTGAGGTGTGAGTCTATGTTTGGACGAAAAAAGAAAGCACCAGAGCCTATATATGATGTTACCCAGAAGGTAGCGAAAACTTGGTGGGGAGGCACAAAACTTGTCCCCACAACAAGATCGGAGCAGAAGAAAATGAAAGCAGAAATCCTGAAAAGGAATCCGAACGCCACGGTTCTTGATAGTAAGGCAAAAAAGGAAAAAGAACTGGAATGGATTGACCGCATCGAAGAATTTGATGCTTTCATGAACTGATAGGAGGTGTACCGCAGTGGCAGATATGAAGCAAATCCGCGAATTTGCCGTCAAATGGTTCGACAAATTCAGAGATAAGAAAATCAACTACCTCGAATTGGTAGATCACTATATGGCCGATGATTGCGAGGCTCTTGGCTTCGTAATGGACTGCGGTCACGCATTTACCGAGAAGTACGGTGACGCTGCAAGTAACTGCGAGTCTTTGGAGCGTATCATCGGGCAAGTGACGGATATTCCGCTGCTCGGCTCTGCTATCTATTCTCAGTGGCGCTATTTCAATCATTGGGCCTATTCCGGTGAGGAAATTCTGGAACCGAAGAACCGCGCTTGGTTTACGATGGCTCTGAGCCGTCTGGGAGAGTTGGCAAACAGCCAACTTACTACATTGCTGATGAGGACGGTATTTCTGTTGGCGATTATGTAGTTGTACCCGTTGGCAAGGACAACCATCACTCTGTAGCGGAGGTTGTAAAGGTTGAGTATTTTGCTGAAGAGGATGTGCCTCTCCCGCTTGACCGCACCAAACACATCATCCGCAAATGCACGGATGATGATTTTGACCCGCCAGTAGTAAATGAGGAGGTGGATTGAATGCCAAAAATCACATTGAATGACTTGCTGGGTATCAAGCCGGGGGACTATCCGAACACAAGGATTAAGTTTAATCAGCACAATGGTACTCACGACCCTATGGATTTGTATTTGCAAAATCCCGATATTGTAAATGTCAGATGGTTCTTGTGGCGCAGTCAAAGGAAATATTATCGTGTAGGACAAGTGGCGATTTGCCTGCTGAAGCTGTCCTATGATACATGGCTTCTCACCACCATAAAACGCATCACGAAGGATTTGGATGTCAATGAGGGCATCAATTATGAAGGCGAAGAACTGGAAGAGTACCGTAAATACTTCGGCCGTGTTATTCTCAAGTACCACAAAACATTTCAGACCCAGTGCCGTGAATATGGCTCCATCTGCGATGATTTAGAGGTGCTTGAGGTTCTCCCGGCACTTTTTGATGGTGACGAGTTCCCTGGATACGATAGAGTTCGCCTGTCCTATACACAGTTGCAGTCCATCATTGAACGGCAAAAGAAGAGTTGGATTGCTGCTCTGGAAAACCAAAAGGCTGTGTATCTTATAACCGATAAGCACACAGGAAAGCTGTATGTCGGATCGGCAACGAGCGACAACGGTATGCTTTTGGCGCGATGGACAAGCTATGCGGACAATGGGCATGGTGGAAATGTTGAATTGAAAGACCTCGTATCAGAAAAAGGGTTTGACTACATAAAAGAAAACTTCCAATATTCTATTCTGGAAAACTATAATGCAAGAGTGGACGACCATGTTATCTTGGAAAGAGAGTCTTGGTGGAAGGAAACTTTGCAGAGTCGCGTGTTCGGATATAACAGCAATTAACCTTTTAATTTTTCTCGAACCTTTTAATTATTCCAGACAGCGTACCCTCCAAGGCTTACGGCTACAGAACATCTGTGTGGGATAACGGCAGAAAACCATAATTGAATAAAGCGAAAAAGGGCTTCCGAAGTCAGCATTTGACCTCGAAAGCCCTTATTTTATGCCTTTTTCGGCGGTTTCGACCCCGGAGAAGGCTTTTTCTATTGTATCAAAGTCAGCAGGAACATAGATATAAAAACACCGAGATTGATACAATTTAATTATTCCTCCGCCGATTTTGCCGCTTGAGGGGTAAGTTGGCGTTTGAGGGGTAAGTTGTGGAAGTCGGGGCGTCCCGGCTGTTTTTATCAGTAGAAATGTTCATACATCGTCAGTATAATAAACAGAAAAAGAGGTGTAGTTATGAAGAAAACAGACGCTCTTGTAAAACTTATAGAGTCAGAAATAAAAGATAAGGACGTCCTCGAAGTAGCCTGTGGAGGAGCTGAGTTTTCAGCCTCAGCATCTCGCTTGGCACGTTGCGTTCATTGCATTGATCTTGATGCAAGTAGGCTCGGTGATCTAAGTTCGTTAGAGAACGTTTATTTCAGCATTATGGACGCCACGAAAATGGAATTCCCCGATTGCCGATTTGATACCGTGGTTTTATATAATGCTTTCTTCCACGTTCAGACCCAATGGAATCGCATTGAAGAGGAATGTAACCGTGTATTAAAAACCGGCGGGTGTCTGATTATTGTTGGGACATGGAGCTTAGACACAGCTCCAATGAAGGATGTTTTTGGTGATCAGGCAAGGCTGGAAAAAGGCTTTTTGATGGTAAAAAGCAAAAAGCCTGATTATGGATTCTGGAAAGGTAACCACCATGAAGCAAATCACAAATAAAGAATATGAAGAGTGGCAGAAATACAAAGCGGAGAAAGCAAAGGGCCATGTACTGCTGCCGGATACCGTCCGGTTCATCTGCGAGGCCAACGGCTATGACGCTGAGAAGATCGGTCAGCACTTCCTTGAAATCCTGCCGAAAATTACAGAGCACGAGGAGGGATTGCCCCTGTGAGAGTTCTTGATTTGGATATGGATTATTTCATGAAATCCGTTGCGACATTTATAAATGAGTCAGAACCCGAGCGTTTACCAGAAGAGGACTATGGGGACAGCGTTTGGTCTGAACGAGAAGTAAGAAACTTCCTTGAAGGGAACCTTGGGCTTTCAAAACAGAACAGGATAAGAGGCAGAGTTGTTGCCGGTCATAATGAGTCGTTATTCTTTTGGAGAGAGCTGATAGAGAAAGGCGATCTTTCCACTCCTTTTGATGTTATTCATGTTGACTCGCATGCAGATTTAGGCCTTGGCTACAGTTCTTGGACGCATATTCTGGATTATCTTCTGTATTATCCAGTTGAAGAAAGATCCCAGCATCCGAGATACTTTGACACATCAGGGCATCTGCGAAGCGAAGGTATCGGAGACTACTTGCTTTTTGCAGTTGCTTACAGGTGGATATCCAGTATTGTTTACTGTGGAAATCCTCATGGCGAATGTAATGACTATCTGCTGGACACTCTGAAAGATTTCAAAGAAGAGCCAATCTGGGATAAGCCAGTTCAGAACACAATCCAATTGCTGTATAATCCAGATATGCCATTCCCTCAATATGACGATACCGAGTATGTGAAACGACAGTATATTAGGAATAGCCGCAAGGAGCCTGAAGTTCCATTTTTGATCATACCAACGATTGAGGATGTTCATTTTGATGGAAACTATGACTTTGCAGTACTTGCACAATCTCCTAACTATACTCCTGCCAGTGCAGACTTCATAATGGATGTTTTTCGGGAATACATTGTTGAGGAATAAACAAAAAACGCCTCCGAGCCGATGTGGTTCAGAGGCGTTGCTGCGTTTATGGGGTTATGCTTTGATCTCGGTGCCGTCCTTGAGGGTCACCCGGATGTCGTCCTTGCTGTGAACGGTGATGTAGTCCACCATCGCCAGCCAGTCTGTTTCCCGGAACTCCGTCAGCGGCTCCCGGTCTCGCAGCTCTTTCAGGTAGGCTTCGATCTGGTGCCTTCTGGCCGTGCGCTCGGCAATCAGGTCTGTGACCTCGGTGTGTCGGGCCTTGGCCTTATCGAACCGGGCTAGAAGCATTGGCTGTCGGGCATGAATTTGTTTTGCTAAATATGTCAAAAGCAAATAAGGTAGTGATAGACAATATTCATAGCCGACGATTTGCTATTTTAGGTAAGAGGAGTAATATCAAAAAAGAGTGTACGATTGCTGGGTATAAGAGTGATTTGTATATTGAAGACACAAAAACAGTTGTAGAGATCAAAAGTATTCTATCTTTTCGTGGCGAAGCTGAGTTTCCATCAGTTTATTCGCAGAGAGCGGTTGATCAGTTGATGAAGATTGAAGACTTATTAGAAAAAGGATATCGGGCTTGCTATGTTTTTGTTTCTTTAAACCCAAAGGTGAAACAATTGACACTTAACAATGAACTAATCACTTACCGAGATGCATTTCATAACTGTATAGAAAAAGGAATGGTAGTAAAAGGCGTGGCCATTAAACTTAAAGACGGAGAACCGCTCATTTGGTCGAGTCTAAAGATAAATGTATGAAAAACACCTTTTAATTATTCCACACTTTCTAATTATTCCTTCGACTGTCGGTTTTGAGGGGTAGGTTCCAAAGGCCACAGAACCGGCCAGCAACAATCGAATAAACAGAAAAAGGGCTTCCGAAGTTCTGCTGTAAAACACAGCGGGACCTCGAAAGCCCTTTATTTCAAGCCTTTTTCAGCACTTATGTGCCGGAGAAGGTTTTTTCTGTTTGTATCAAAGACAGCGTTTTTATAGACCCTGCGTGCGGTGTCGGAAAATTCTTGCTGGAACCGATTCTGCACGACCTGCATCGTTTTTACGTTGTAAACGGCGACAAGCTGGAACCGCAAATCACCCTTGCCGGATTTGATAAGGGATTCGATAAAGACGAGCAGAAAACCATAATCCTTGCGAAAGCTAATATGCTGATTTACATGTCCGGTTTGATTAAGGATAATCCCGGCATGACGCAAGAGTTTGCAAAGCTGTTCAATGATACCTTCCTGCTGCAGACGAATTCCATATTGGGAACGCGGCGCGTCCGGAAAAAGAACAATATGATCTGATTCTGACAAACCCGCCGTATGTTATGAGTGGCAGTAGCAACCTGAAAGAAGAAATTGCCAAGCAATCGGAACTGAAAGATTATTTCAGCATCAGCGCCATGGGCATTGAAGGTCTGTTCATGGAGTGGATTGTACGCGCTCTGAAACCGGGCGGAAAAGCATTTATCGTCGTGCCGGACGGCATTATGAACCGGAGCAATGATAAAAAACTACGCAATTTTATTCTGGATGAATGTATAATTGATGCAGTGATTTCGTTGCCTTTGAATACGTTCTTCACTACAAACAAGAAAACATATATTCTTGTGTTGACGAAAAAGCAGCCCGTGAACATTGGCGGTGTTGAATCAAAAGCGAAGCAGACTACTCCTGTTTTCACCTATATCTGTTCTGAGATCGGTGAAACCAGAGATGTCAACCGTTTTGATATTGAACAGAACGATCTGGAAAACGCATCCGATCTGTTTAACATGTTCAAAGGTTCAAAAACAAGGTTCCGTACGGACGATAAACGCTGCAAGATTGTCAGCATAGAGGAATTCTATACTGGCGTACATTGGTCTGTTGATCGTTGGTGGACGCATGAAGAAAAAATCGCTTTGGGTATTGAGGAAAGTAAGACGACGGTCAGTTTGGGCGATTTCAGAGCTATGGTATCTGACGTAGCGGCAACCCTTTCTGAATTTGATGAACCTTTGAGCGAAATCGAAAAAAAAAACAGTGATGATACCGAGTTGACCCAAGAATTCATTCTGTGAGATGTATTTGAGGTTGTCAGAGACAGTGGCACGTACACAAAAGCATATATTCAGAATCATAAAGGCGAGTATCCTGTATATTCTGGCAATACCTTCGGGGCATTTGCCTCAATAGATCATTATGACCATGCGGTTCCATGTTTGAGTTGGGCTATTGACGGGCTTGCAGGATATATGATGATTCACGAAGAGGCGTTTTCAGCAACGAATCATCGGGGCGTTTTGATTCCGAAAATAGAAGGAATCAATCTGCAATAGGACGACTCGTTAGGAAAGATCCCAACCACACTGGTGCGTCTGCG
Source organism: Clostridiales bacterium (assembly GCA_019416935.1). Lineage (GTDB taxonomy): Bacteria > Bacillota > Clostridia > Christensenellales > CAG-138 > Aphodomorpha. The sequence goes on from DXWI01000017.1 coordinate 44,150, forward strand.
GATCTCAC
>DXWI01000018.1 GCA_019416935.1 Clostridiales bacterium
CAGCTTAATTCCATTTTTCAGGAGTCCTTTTTGCGAACATCCCTTGACGCGGTCCGCCTGTGCCACCTTGTTTTTGATTATCGCAAATATGATTCGACCAATAGATCGGCTGCATCCGAAAACGATGGAGGGCATTTATTTTTGGCAGGGGATGTTTTTGCCGGTCGTTGTGGCGATGACCGCATCACAGGATGTTATCCATGCTATAGATGGAGGCTTGTTGGCACTCTTTGCAGGAGCATTGCCGGTTGCACTCGGCTTTGCATTCGTTCCGCTGCTCTCAAAAATCGGCAACGGATCTGCCCATGATTCCGGCAACCAGAGGACTTACTCATGACAGTTTCACATTTTCTGGAAATCCTCGCAGGCTTGCTCAACGAAAATGGGCTGCTATTGGGTCTTATATTTGTTGCGGCGTTGGCGATTGTTTCAAAACACTTATCCAAGTGTGTGCTGAGAGAAAAACTGCAATAGTCCGCAGTAGCGATGATCATCGCTTTGGCTTTAGCGTTTATTGGAGGGATGTGTACCGGTGGTAAAAATGGTTTAGCGGATATCAACGCCTTTTCTGGGCTTTCTTTTTTCGGAGGAGCGATGTTCCGTGATTTTACAATCGTATCTCTTTGCGCGGGTATCAACCTGCATTTATTCAAAAAATATGCGGGTCTCTGCTTGATCTCATTGGCAATCAGGTTGATCATTTCGTTTGTGCCGGCGGCGATCATAGCATATGTATTTGGTTATCGGGATGCTGTGAGCATCACAACGATCGCTGCAGGCGCTCAGACTTTTGTCGTCGGACCGGTCACAGGCGCAGCTTTGGGCGCGGAATCCGAGGTCATTGCAATTTCAGTTGCGGTTGGGCTGATTAAATCGGTAGGAATTATCATTTTCGCACCGTTGATCGCAAAGCGCATTGGATTGAATACGCCGAAGGCTGCCGTGGCTTTTGGCGGCCTGATGGGTACAAAAAGTGGGACTATAGCTGGCTTAGCGGCGACGGACGAGAGCCTCGTTCCGTTCGGCGTCCTTTCTACGGCATTTTATACGGGGCTTGGATGCCTGCTTTGCCCGTCTCTATTTCATTGGTGCGTTCAACTGTTTTTGGGATAGCAGCTGATTTTCAGCATAAGAGCAAGTACATGAATTATCATACGCACCGTGTCAACGGCCTCAAATTTATCCGCTTGGCCTCATAATCATACATATTTTGAACCGTGTCTCCTCCCGCATGCAAATCCAGTCTCCGAACGGGTACCGGCCGGCGGCCGGCAATGCCGCGACTCGGACGACGGGATCACCAATGGGTTTGCACGACGACCTCCGGACTTCCCGTGTAAAAATGGCTTGGGACGCTTTTGCGCCGGACTGTACAGGCAGTACTTATTCGCGCTCCTGACTGCCGATCCAGTAGCATCCGGCGCCGATGACGGCGGCCAGAAACTCAATCGCGCGCAGAAGCGCATCGAATTCCGTCCACCCGATGATCGGGCCGGATAATAAATAAATTCCGATAAAAATACCGATGGAAACGACAGCTCTTTTCATCGTTTTGTTCATGATGCCGATCCTCCTATTTTGCAGATCTATTCCTCCACATCCGAATCTTGAACGAAATCAACAAACCGTTTTCTCAAATCCAGCACACGCGATTCAATCGCATGAATGACGCTTAAAAACGCGGCGTCGGATTGCCCTGTCGGGTCGGGCAGACCCCAGACCTCTCTGTGTGTGCACGGCAGGCTGGGGCAGGCAACGTTGCAGCCCATCGTGATTATGATGTCGACGGGCGGGATCACTTCGAGCAACTTAGAATGCTGCGTCGTTTCCATATCGATGCCGTACAGCGCCTTCATCAGCCTTACGGCATCCGGATTGATCGCGGGCTTCGTTTCGGTTCCGGCTGAATAACAATCGAACACATCCGATGCCAGCCGCCTGCCAAGCGCCTCCGCAATCTGGCTGCGGCAGGCATTGTGTACACAGATAAATGCAACGCGCAGTCGATTCCGCATGTCCGATCTCCTCTTTTCTCTTTCATCTTTTCACGTCGTGCCTCCTGACTTTTTATAGCTGGTCTTTCTGCCGGCTAGCCAAAGGCTTCCCACTTGAGGGCACAATCAAGCGCAGCCGGTCAACCGTTCCGTTTTCTCAAACAGACATGCTCAAAATACCCGGTCGCGCCACCGGGCGGGACAACGCTTACGGCATGTTCAAGAGCAGGGAATAGACAGAGCGGTATTCACCTGCATCGGCCTCCGTATCCCGCATCCACGAAACATCGACAGAACCGAAAGCGAAAACCCCGCCGCACTGCGAGACGCGCGGCTGCCGCCTTGAACGCCTCCTTCACGGCTTGGCCCAAAGCGCAGAACAAAGCGTCTACAACTGAAAAAACGCCTGATGGCCCAGCGCGTCCACGATCTGCAGGACGGGCGGCGCGTCGGCATCGGCCATCTCCAGCCTTAACGGCAGCTTTGGCGCGCAATCCACCGCCTGCGGATGGAAGCAGGAACCGTTCACCGTGCCCAGCGCAGCATAGACGAGCGGATACTCCTTTGAAAACCGTGCTGTAGTTACCTGAACGCGGCAATGCGCACCCTCGCGGCGGATGCTGTAGTCAACCTCCGCCGGCGTGTCGTCCGCTGCATAGGAGAGATGCAGATCATGTTCACCCTCGAACAGAGAGAGAATGCTGCCGCAGGCGAGCTGCCGCGCGCGCAGCGTATACAGTGCAAACGGAGAGGCGTCCACGACGACAAATCGTCTGCCCAGCTTGCTGGCGGCAGCCGCGGTTGTGCCGCTGCCGGAGAACAGATCCATCACGAGATCTCCCGGGCGACTGGAAGCGAGCAGAATCCGCCGGAGCAGCGCTTCGGGCTTCTGCGTGCCGTAACCGACGCGTTCCCTGTCGCGCTGCTGCAGATGCTCGATGTCCGACCAGACGTCGGTCGGGTAGATCGGCGTATCCTCATAATAGGTGTAGAGCTTGCCGCCGGAGCGGATGGTGAAGCAGATGCGCCCCTCCTCATCGATGAACCGCTTCATATGGTTGCGACGTTCCGGCCCGCGCGGCGTGCCCACGGCAGAGATGTTGAAGAACACCTTCGCGCTCTTACGGTAGAATAGTATGGTATCGTGCTTGCGCGGATAGTGGCGTGTGCTGCGCCCGCCGGATTTATACGACCAGATGATTTCATTCATGAAATTGGCTTTGCCAAAGATTTCGTCCAGCATCAGGCGCAGCTGTGCGCTCATACGGTAATCGATGTGCAGGTACAGGCTGCCGCTGTCCGCGAGAAGCTGCCGGCAGGCGGTCAGAATGCCGCGCATCCATTCGAGGTAGGCGCCCTCCTCCAGCCGGTCCTCAAATGCGGGCAGTTTCAGGCTCTTTTTGCCTTTTCCGAGACGCAGATGAAAGGTATCGCCCGTGCCGAACGGCGGGTCAAGGTAGATGAGCTGTACCGTGCCGCCGTATTCATCGATCAGCCGGTCGAGCACGCTCTCGGCGCGCGCATGGATAAAGCGTCCGGGGCCGCCGTTTTGATGCAGTTCTTCCGTGCAGCGGATGCGCATAGATACCTCCCATAGATTCTTCCATACTGGTTTGTGTCGGGATTTGTATAATATTCATTGTATCCTGTTTTCCGATACAAAACAAGTGAAATATACGCCGTTTTGCCTACATATAGTTGGACTGACAGGGACAGGCGATCCAAGTGCAAGCCGAACGGATTTCCCGGGAAAGGAACGGTTATTACAGATGCAGCAACAGAATTGGAAAAGAGATTTGGGACCCTATTTGCCAAGCCGCGTGCAGGAGATGCTTCATACCGTGGCCGATGATGCGCCGATAGAGGAGATCCGGCTGCGGGCGGGCCAGCCGCTGCAGCTATGCTTCACGGGCTTTGAACGGCTGATCTACGCCATCGGCGGCAGGCCTGCCGTCAGCGTCGAGGACTGTGCGGACACGCTTGCACGCATCTGCGAGCAGTCGATCTATGCGTGGGAGGAGGAGCTCAGAAACGGGTTTATCACCCTGCCGGGCGGGTATCGCGTGGGCGTTTGCGGCCGTGCGGTCGGACAGGATGGCCGGTTGGAGCGCATCACGGACATCACATCGCTCAACTTTCGCGTCAGCCGTGCGATTGAGGGCGTGAGTACGCCGCTGCTGCCGCTGCTCGCGGATGGCAATTTGCCCTACTCCACGCTGGTGCTTTCCGCGCCCGGCTGCGGAAAGACGACGCTGCTGCGGGATCTTGCCAGACGGTGTGCCTATGGCGCGCCCGGCATTCGCCCCTGCCGCGTGGCAATTGTGGACGCCAGGTACGAGCTGTCCGGCAGCGTGCGCGGCGTACCGCAGTTTGATCTTGGCCCGCGCACCGATGTGCTCGCCGGCAGCAGCAAGGCGGCGGGCATGCGGCTGATGATCACGACGATGTCGCCGCAGGTGCTGGTGGCGGATGAGCTCAGCACGGAAGCGGATGTGAGCGCGGCCTGTGAGGCGGCGGCCTGCGGCATCCGTCTGCTCGCGGGCATGCATGCCGGCAGTCCGGAGATGCTGGAGAGCCGCCCACCCATGCGCGATCTGCTGCGGGCGCGCCTCTTCGACCGATACGTGCTGCTGGGGCGCAGCCGGGGTGTGGGCACGGTGGAGGGCGTTTTCAATGCGGATATGCGGCGCATCGGAGAAGGAGAAGCGGCATGCAGCGCGCAATCCTTGTAACGGCCGTATTTCTCTGCAGCACGTTCCTCGGCTGGAACAGCGCCAAAAGGCTGCGCCTTCGCCGCGATATGCTCTCTGCGATGACGGACAGCATCAAGCGGCTGCTCATGATGATGGCCTATACGCATCAGCCGCTGTACCAGCTTGTGGATCGGTGCGCACAGGCCGCGGCAGCGCCGACACTGGCCTCGTTTGCCGCCGCGCTTGCCGAGCGGAATAAGCCCGAGCAGGCCTGGGAAGCGGCCGAGGACTGGGCGTTGCTGCACGACCGCGGGTTTGGCGCGCTGCATCCGGGGGATCGGGAAACACTCCGAACGTTCATGGGCCTGTTGGGCACGGCGGATTTGAACCGGCAGCAGCAGAGTGCGGCGATGGCGGTCGCAGCGCTCGAACAGAGCCTTTCGGACGCGGAAACCGCATGCAGCAGCAAGGGACGCGTCTATCGCGCGATGGGAGTCCTTTGCGGCGCAGCGGTCGCCATTCTGCTGCTATAGCGAGGTGCGTATGGGGGTAGAAATCCTGTTCAAAATTGCGAGTCTGGGCGTCATAGCGGCCATTATCACGCAGCTTCTGAAACAGAGCGGGCGCGATGAGATCGCGACCATCGCGGCCATAGCCGGCCTGATCATCGGGCTGCTGATGATGCTCGACATGATAGAAGAATTGTTCAACAGTGTGAAACAGGTTTTCAACCTGTATTAGCGGAGGAACGCATGCGCATTTTTACGATTGTAGGCATTGCGATACTCGGGGTTTCGCTTGCCGTGACCGTGCGCAGCTTCCGGCCGGAGCTCGCTGTGCTGGTCGGCGTGGTGACCGGAGCCGTGGTGCTGCTGAGCGTGATCGGCGAACTGACCGGGCTGGTGGATACCCTGCGCGCACTTGCCGATCAATATGGCGTGGATACGGGCTATATCGGCGTGCTGCTCAAAATTATCGGCATTGCGTACATCGCGCAGTTCGGCGTGCAGCTCTGCAAGGACGCCGGAGAGGGCGCCGCAGCCGCAAAGGTGGAGCTTGGCGGCAGAATCCTGATCCTGTCGGCTGCATTGCCGGCGGCGGTTCAGATGTTGACCGTCGCTGCCGATCTGCTCGCCCGTGCAATGCCATGAAACGGCTTGCGTTGGCGATCCTGTCGCTGCTTCTCTGCCTGTTGACGCCCGCGTGGGCTCTGGCCGCACCGGACGGGGATGGCGATATGGAGCAGCCGGATCTTTCCATTGAGGATGGTGTGAGCGCATGGATGGGTGAGCTGGATCTGACCGGCTGGCAAACATTTTTGGAGACGCTTCCGGAGGAGGTGCGGTCGCTTTGGGCAGGCGTGCCGGTCGAGAGCATGATTGATACCTGGGCGCAAAGCGGCATGGAGGGCGGTTGGGGTTTCCTGCTGAGCGGTCTTGGGGATTTGCTGGCGGGGGAAGCGCGGCGCAGCTCGGGGCTTCTGTTGGCGCTGATGGGCCTGTCGATCCTGTGCAGCCTTGTGAACGCCCTATCGGCCGGAAAGGAAAACGGGGTACAGGAGGCCGCCGGGTTCGTCTGCCGGTGCTTTGCGATGACGGTGGTGCTGACCGGCTCGCTTTCCGCCGTTACGCTGGTGCTTGGATGCATGGATGCGCTGGTGCAGTTCATGCAGCTCGCGCTCCCGGTGCTCATGACGCTGCTCACGGCGATCGGCGGCGTTTTATCGGCCGGCGTATTTCAGCCGGCGATGGCACTGCTCTGCGGCGGCGTTTCCACCGTGATGAGAACGGTCGTCGTGCCGCTGGCGCTCTTTGGCAGCGTCATCGGAATGATCGGCGCGCTCAGCAATCGCATCCGCATGCATGAGATGGCCGGCCTGATGAAGCGAACGGCGAAATGGATCATCGGCGCCGCCTCCTCTCTCTACATCGGCACAACGACCGTGCGCGGCATGGGCGCGGCGGCATATGACGGCGTAACGATGCGAACGGCCAAATATGCCGCTTCCAGTTTGGTTCCCATGGTAGGCGGCATGGTTTCGGATACGATGGACACGATGCTCGGCTGCGCGGTGCTGGTGAAAAATGCGGCCGGCCTCGCGGCCATCCTGCTGACGGTTTCGGTCGTGCTGCTGCCGCTTGTCCGGCTCGTTGCACAAATGTTTCTGCTGCGCCTTTCGGCGGCGCTTGCCGAGCCCATTGCGGGCGCGCAGCTTCCGGCCATGTACGGTGCGGCGGCCGATATGCTGTCGTTTCTGTTCGCAGCCACGGTCGCGGTGGCGCTGATGTTTCTCATCACCATCGGCCTGATCATGGGCATTGGCAGCGCGTCGGCAGTCGGGTAAAGCGCGTTCAACCGTGGAACCCAGGCGTGACAGCGAGGGGCCTGAGAAGCGGAGAAAGGGGGGCTTCGCGTGGCGAAGCGGAGACGTGCCGCATGGAAACGTTTTGTCTCATGGTCATTCGCCTCTCCATGATGGCGATCACCGCGGGAGCGGCCGAATTGCTCGTGCCGGATGGATCGTTGCGTGGCTGTGTTTCGGCCGCAGTGGGACTTTCGTTCGTGGCGACCGCCGTGACGGAAATCTTACGCATATTTGGCATGCTTGGAGGATAGATATGCAAAAGGAGACGAATATGGGCGGCTGCGCCCGGCCATACGGTGGTCAGCCGCAGGGGGGACAGACGCATAGCAGCGTCTGGACACGATTCATTCGCCGGATGCGCACCGACCGGCGCACGGAACTGTTGGTGTACGGCGGCGTCGCGCTGCTGGTTGTGGTGCTGTATCTGTTCGTTTCCCGTGCGGCGGATGGCGTGACGGCTGCGGATGCGGATGGCGTGCAGGTTCTCTCCGCCGCCAATACGGCGGATACGGAGACGAGGCTTCAGGAGGTGCTCTCCTGCATCAGAGGTGCGGGACGGGTGGAGGTGATGATCACCTATGAGACCGGGCGGGAGATCGTTCCGGCCATGACAACAAGTGTCAACAGCAATGGGTCGGAGACGAGCGACGGCGTCAAGAGCAGCAGCTCACAGCAGTCCACCGAGAGCACGCAGCCGGCGACCGTTTCCCAAAGCGGGTCCAATGCGCCGATTGTGCTCAAGGAGATCGAGCCGGTCGTACGCGGCGTCATTGTCGTTGCCGACGGCGCGGCGGATGTGACCGTGCGATTGGATCTGCAACGCGCGGTGCGGGCAGTGCTGGATATTCCGCTCTCGCATATCGAAGTGTTTGAACGAAGTGCACAGCCAACAAATTAAGGAGGGGTAACGATGAAACGGTGGAATGGGCTTCAGGTGAAGTGGAACAAAAAGGCTTGGACTCTGCTCGGTGTGGCGCTGCTGCTTTGCGGCGCAATCGTGGCGAACTTTGTGATCGGCAACCGCGCGGCGGACGAGGGAGAGCCGGTTTCCGCGCAGAACGGGGATCCGGACGCCGTATCGACCGGCGCAACGGGGACGAATAACTTTTTCGCCTCATTCCGTTTGGATCGGGACGATACGAGACAGAAGGAGATCGAATATCTGGATGCGGTTATCGAACAGGGCGCGGACCAGGAAACACTGGCCGACGCGCAACAGCAAAAGCTCGATATTGTGAACAATATGGAGAAGGAATTGACCGTAGAGAGCCTGCTCAAGGCAAAGGGGTTTGCGGATGCGGCGGTCACGCTGCACAGCGGAGCGGTCAATGTGATCCTATCGGCAGAATCGCTCACCGAGGAACAGGTGGCGCAGGTTCTTGACATCGTTATGCGGGAGACCGGCGAACCGGCGGACAGCGTAAAGGTCACAACGGCACAGTGAACGCCAATCGGCGCGGTATTTGCTTTACATCATGCCAAAATACTGGTATAATGGCGGCAAAGACTGAAGGAGGGTAACAGTATGGCAGATACCGTAGAGACCAGCTTGGAGGTCAAGAGTGCCGACAGCGGCAAGATCATATTTGCAGATGATGTAATCGCAACGATCGCTGCGCTCGCAGCGGCGGACGTACAGGGCGTTGCAAGCATGAGCGGCGGCGTGGTCGAAGGGCTTACGGAAATGCTCGGCAAAAAGAATCTCACCAAGGGCGTAAAGGTAGAGGTTGGCACCGAGGAAGCCGCTGTGGATATCTCCGTGAACGTCCGCTACGGATTCGCTATTCAGGAGGTTTGCCAGAACCTGCAGAACGCGATCAAGAACGCGATCGAGACCATGACCGGTCTGCGCGTTGTCGAGGTCAATGTGTTTGTGCAGTCGGTGGTATTTGAAAAACCGGCGGAACCGGAACCGGAAAAGAAGGAAAAGAAAGAGAAACCCGTTAAAGAGGAAAAGGAACCGGAACCGCCGCGCGTGAAATAATGCGGAATACAGCGGAACGGCTGCGGGGCGGGGTGTATTGCCTCGCCTCAATTTACGAAAGATGAGAGAGAAAGGAAACCATCCGCATGAAACTCAGTGTTTTTGATCGCATTCTGTTGGCGATCCTGCTGATCTGCGTGATTCTGGTTGCGTTTGTGTTCTTCGGCATGGCCGCCGGTATCATCCCGCAGAATATGGCGACGGATTTTGTCGCGCTGTTCTACTATTGCTGGCAGAACGCGCTGATTCTCGCCGGCATCGGGCTGGTATTGCTGCTCGTTGCGCTCAAGCTCCTGTTCGCCGGTCGCCGCGCGAAGGCACCGGCGCAGCCGGCCACGGCGCTGATCCGGCAGAGCGAGATCGGCGGTTCGTTCATCACGCTTCCGGCGATCGACAGCATGGTACAGCGCCATTGCCGGGCGCAGAGCCGCGTGCGCGACTGCTTCACGACGATTCGCGTCGTGGAGGAGGGCGTTTCGATCGGCGTTCGCTTGTTCGTTCTTCCGGATACGGATGTGGTGAAGCTGACAGAGGCTTTGAAAAAGAGCCTGAAGGAATATCTCGAGGGGTTGACGGGCATTCGCGTGAACAGCGTGGATGTTCTGGTCGAGAGCATGTCGGCAACGCCGGCAGGCGGCGTCGCCCGCGTCGAGTAAGGGGCGATTTATGGAACAGCTCCGCACGTTTGTTGCCGCCCATAAATGGACGGTGTGCTGCACGGCTCTGGGCTTTTTGCTCGTGCTGCTTTTGCTGACGATCGGCTTTTGGCGCACGCTGCTAATCGCCGTCGTTGTCGGCTGCAGCTTTTGGCTCGGCTGGTTGCTGGATCGGAGCGGACCGGAGGGCGTCAAGGCGCTTGTCAATAAACTGATGAACAAAGGAAACAATGCATGAGCAGAACGATGGCCCGCGAGGTCGCAATGAAACTGGCATACTCCCGCCTGCTGGGCGGGGAGGATACGCCAAATGCTGTTTTGGAAAAATCCGGCATTCAGGAACCGTTTGACGCGGAGGATTCGGCGTTTGCCGAACAGATCGTCGCCGGTGTGGAAGCGCATGTGGAAGAATTGGACGCGCTGATTGCGTCGCACGCCATTGACTGGACGATCGACCGCATTGCGCGCGTGGACCTGTGCATTCTGCGCGTCGCGCTCTACGAGATGCTGTATCGAAGCGATGTGCCATCCGGCGCGGCGATCAACGAGGCCGTCGAGCTGGCAAAGCGCTTCTGCGGAGAAAAGTCCTATGCGTTTATCAACGGCATTCTCGGCGTTGTGGCCAGAGAACTGGAAAAACCGGAAACCACGACGGAATGAACGGATATTATCTTGGTATTGACACAAGCTGCTATACCACGTCGATCGCTTGCGTGGAGGTGGATGCAGAGAAGCAGGGCATCGTTCTTGATGAGAGGACGGTGCTTTCTGTACCTCTGGGCGGCCGCGGGCTCAGGCAGAGCGACGCGCTTTTCCAACACAATCGGAATCTCCCGGCCCTGCTGGACCGACTTTTTGTATCGGTCGATCCGAAGCGGATTCTGGCCGTTGCGGTGAGCGCGGTGCCGACGGCCGAGCCGGATTCGTACATGCCGGTTTTTCTTGCGGGTAAGCTCGCGGCAAAGGCAGTTGCGGGCGCGCTTTCCGTACCGCTTCTGGAAACGACGCATCAGAGCGGGCATGTCCACGCGGCACTGTTCGGCCGGGAGACGCTTTTTGAGCGGGAACGGTTTCTGGCGGTTCATCTCTCCGGCGGCACGACGGATCTGCTCACGGTGCGCCCGAGCTCGATGGGAGGGCGACATTTTGAATTGGAGAAGCTGGGACAGGCCAATGATCTGCATGCGGGACAGTTTGTGGATCGCATCGGCGTGGCGCTGGGCCTGCCGTTCCCGTGCGGGCGGCATCTGGAGGCACTGGCCGTCGCGGCAACGGATCGTTCCATCCGCATTCCGTCCTCCGTCCGCGGATTGGATTGCTCGCTTTCCGGCGCGGAGACGCGCGCTTTACAGCTACTCAGGGACGGTGTGGCGCGCGAGAGCGTGGCGTTCGCCGTTTATGATTGCCTTTCGCGTACGCTTGCAAAGCTTTTGAGGCATGCGGCGGAGACCACCGGGTGCGGGGACGTTTTGCTCTCCGGTGGCGTGGCGTCAAGCCGGCTGCTTTCGGAGCTGCTCTCGGCGCGCGTGAACGGCGCTGTCCGGCTGTGGTTCAGCCGCAGTGAACTGTCGAGCGATAACGCGGTCGGCACGGCGCTTTTGGCCGCCGATCGGGCCGCACAGGAGGGCACATGCCGGAGATGATTTTTTCGGTTTCCGAGCTGAACGCCTATGTGGGCGGGCTCTTGAACGCCGATCCTCACCTGCACAATTTGACCGTGCGCGGTGAGATCAGCGGCTTTAAGCGGCATAGCTCCGGACATCTCTATTTTTCCCTCAAGGATGAGCGTGCGCTCGTGCGCTGTGTGATGTTCAAGGGACAGGCGCTGCAGCTCGGCTTTCGGCCGGAGGACGGTATGCAGGTCTGCATCAGCGGATATGCGGCACTGTATGCGCGCGACGGCAGTTTTCAGGTCTATGCGCAGACCATGGCGCGCGAGGGGGCCGGTGCGCTGTACGCACGGTTTCTGGCGCTCAAAGAGCAGCTTGAACGCGAGGGCTATTTCGATGCGTCACATAAAAGGCCTATTCCCTTTTTGCCGCGCTGCGTGGGCGTTGTAACTTCGGGCACCGGCGCCGCGATTCAGGACGTTTTGCAGATCATCGGTCGCCGATTCCCAAACATGCCGATCTGCCTCTGCCCGGTCAAGGTGCAGGGTGAGGGCGCTGCCGGGGAGATCGCGGCCGGTATCCGCGCGATGAACCGTGCAGGAACGGCGGATGTTCTGATCGTCGGCCGCGGCGGCGGCAGCATCGAGGATCTGTGGGCGTTCAATGAGCCGGCGGTGGCCATGGCCATATGGGAGAGCGAACTCCCGGTCATCAGCGCCGTGGGGCACGAGACGGATTTTACGATCGCGGATTTTGTAGCGGATCTGCGCGCGCCGACGCCTTCGGCAGCAGCCGAGCTGGCGGTGCCATCGTATGCGGATTGCGAGGAAACCCTTGCGGTTTTGGGCGGACGGCTGCGACGCTCGCTGGACGCAGGGCTGCGCAGCCGACGCGACCGGCTGCATCTGCTGCAAAACAGTGCGGGCTTTCATATGGCGGCACAGCGGGTATCGGATGGCCGGTTTGGATTGGACGCCCTGGGCGAGCGCCTCTATCGCGGCGCGGAGCGGACGCTGCTGGAACAGCGCCAGCGGCTTGACCGCCTGCACGGCGCGCTGGCCGCGCTCAATCCGGACGCGGTGCTTCAGCGCGGCTACGCGATGATCTGCGATGAGACCGGACGCGTTCTTTCGAGCGTTTTCGATGTACGACCTCAGGAGCAGATCGCCGTCCGCCTGTCGGATGGCCGTTTGACCGCTACCGTGAATAACATTGAGAAAAAGGAGCCGTAACTATGGAACAGGAGCAAACCTATGAACAGGCCGTGGCGCGCCTGGAGCAGATCGTAAAGCTGCTCGAGTCGGGCGAGGGCAGTCTTGAGGAGATGATCGGTCTCTATCAGGAGGGAATGCGCCTGCACGACCGCTGTGCACAAATGCTGGATGGTTTTGAAAAGAAGCTGACCACGCTGCGCGCGGAAAAGGAGGGGTAAGCATTGCAGTATCAGGAGCAGATGGCATACTATGCGGCCATGACCGAAAGCATGCTGGGCGTACTGCTGGGTCAGGCGGATGCGCCGACGGTGCTGTACGACAGCATGGCGTACAGCCTGATGAACGGCGGCAAACGCCTGCGCCCGGTACTCTGTCTTTCCTGCTGCGAGCTGCTCGGCGGCGCGCCTGCGGATGCGATCAAGGCGGCCTGCGCCATGGAGATGATCCATACCTATTCGCTGATCCATGACGATCTTCCGGCCATGGATAACGATGATATGCGCCGGGGACGGCCGAGCTCGCACAAGGTCTTCGGTGAAGGAAACGCAATCCTTGCGGGGGACGGCCTGCTGTCGCTCGCCTTTCATGTGATTTCGCAGACGGGCAGCGCAAAGGTCATGCAGGTGGTTGCGCGCGGCGCGCTCGACATGGTTTCCGGCCAGAGCATCGATATCAACAGCGAGTGCGATGCGGAGGGCCTGTTCGCCATGCACGAAAAAAAAACCGGCGCGCTCATCCGCGCTTCCGTGCTCGCCGGCGCCTATTTGTCCGGGAGCGCGGAGGTGGGCCGCAATCTGGCTGCGCTCCATTCTTTTGCGGAGAAATTCGGCCTGCTCTTCCAGATCACCGATGATATTCTGGACGTTGTGGGCGACCCGGCGCAGCTCGGCAAGAGCGTCGGGAAGGATGCGCGCGGGCAGAAGGCGACGTTTGTCACGCTCTATGGACTGGAACCGGCGCGGGAGGAGGCGGCCATCGCCGCCCGCTCGGCCATGGATGCGCTCGAACAGATCGATGCGGACAGCGCCTTTTTGTGCGAGCTCGTCCGGCAGACGCTGACCAGAAGCCGCTGAGCGCCTTGCGCATACCTTAGCCGCTGTGGTATACTGAAGCAGAGTTGGAATCGACATGAAACAGGAATATCCGCTGCTGGAAAGCATCAACAGCATAGAGGATTTTTTGCAGCTGCCCGACAGTGCTTTGGATGCGCTGGCGGGCGAGTTGCGTATGCGGATGATCGACGTTGTGCAGAAAAACGGCGGACATCTCGCGTCGAGCCTCGGCGCAGTGGAGCTTATCATCGCCATGCACCGCGTGTTCAGCCTGCCGGAGGATCGGCTGGTGTTCGACGTGGGGCATCAGGCGTATGCGCATAAGCTGATAACCGGACGCAACGCCCGCTTTGATACGCTGCGGCAGGCAAACGGCATCAGCGGTTTTCCCAAACGAGCGGAGAGCCGGAGCGACGCGTTCGATACCGGACATGCCAGCACCTCCATTTCGGCTGCGCTCGGCATGGCGCGCGCCAAACAACTGAAAAACGAAGCGGGTACGGCGGTCGCGCTCATCGGCGACGGGGCGCTCACCGGCGGCATGGCGCTCGAAGCGCTCAACGACGCCGGCGAATGCGAAGCGCCGCTCGTCGTGATTTTGAATGACAACGACATGGCCATTGCGGAAAGCGTTGGTTCTCTGCGCCGGTCGCTGACCAATATGCGCACCAGTCAGGGCTATCTGACGTTCAAACGCCGCCTGGCGAGCCTGCTCGATTCCGGACCGGTCGGCCGCTGGCTGTCGCGTCACATGCAGAGCTGTAAAAACAGAATCAAGAGCTTTCTGCTGCCGCACATGCTGTTTGAGGAGATGGGCTTCACCTATCTCGGCCCGATCGACGGCCACAACATTTCCGAGCTGACGCGCGTGCTGCGCCGGGCGCGCAAGCTTCAGGGTCCGGTGCTCGTGCATGCTGTAACCCGCAAGGGATATGGCTATGCGCCGGCGGAGCAGGACCCGGAGAAGTTCCACGGCGTTTCGCCGGCAGCGCATGGCGACGCCGGGCGAAAGAGCAATTCCGATGTGTTCGGTGCGGCGATGCTGGACCTTGCGGAGCACGACGCAAGCGTTGTTGCCATAACCGCGGCCATGCCGCGCGGAACGGGACTATCCGGCTTTGCGGCGCGCTTTCCGGAGCGCTTTTTCGATGTCGGCATTGCCGAACAGCATGCCGTTACCATGGCCGCCGGCATGGCGGCAGGCGGTATGCGGCCGGTGGTTGCGATCTATTCCTCCTTCCTGCAGCGCGGGTACGACCAGCTCTTGCACGATGTCTGCCTGCAGCGGCTGCCCGTTGTCTGCGCACTCGACCGCGCCGGTCTGGTGGGGGAGGACGGGGAGACGCATCAGGGTGTGTACGATATTGCGTATTTGTCCGCAATGCCGGGCATGGCGATCTATTCCCCGGCCACCCAGCAGGAACTCGTGTGCATGCTGCAAATGGCCGTGGAACGCGGCGAACCGGCGGCCATCCGGTATAACCGCGGCAGCTTGATGCAGGCGCTTACGACAGAGCCGGTTGTATTCGGCCGCTGGGAGACGATTCTGCCGGTTGCCGACGTCACCGTGGTCGCAACCGGCTGTATGGTGGAACTGGCGCTGCCGGTGGCCCGCGAAACGGGCGCAGGGCTCATCAACGCCCGCTTTTTGCATACGCTCGATGAAGAAGTGCTTTGCCTCCTCCGCACGCGGACAAAGCGGGTCATCACCATGGAGGACGGCGTCGTGTGCTTTGGCAAACGGATGAAGGCTGCGCTGTCGCCGGTAGCGGTGACGGCGATGGGCGTGCCCAACGAGCCGGTTGAGCAGGGAACCATCGCCGAACAGCGTGCACGCTGCGGATTGACGGCGGACGCTTTGAAGAGGGCCATTCTGGAGGAAGTATGAGCGAGCGAATCGATGTCGTTTTGACGCAGCGCGGCCTTGCGCAAAGCCGTGAGAAGGCGCGGGCGCTGGTCATGGCCGGCGTTGTCTATGTAGACGGCAAACGCGTGGACAAGGCCGGTACGGGCGTTTCGGAGCAGGCGGCGATCGAGGTGCGCGAGAATCCGCTGCCGTTTGTCAGCCGCGGCGGCTTGAAACTGCAAAAGGCGCTGGAGGTCTTTCCGATCGATCTGATGGGAGCCTATGCGCTTGATGTCGGCGCATCCACCGGCGGCTTCACCGACTGCATGCTGCAGCACGGCGCGGCCCATGTGTGCGCAATCGACGTTGGTTACGGCCAATTGGACTGGAAACTGCGCAACGATCCGCGCGTGTCGGTCATGGAGCGGACGAACGCCCGCTATATGGAGCCGGCCTGGTTTTCACAGCCGGCGGACTTTGCGTCCATCGACGTATCCTTCATCTCCCTTCGGCTTATCCTGCCGCCGCTGCTTGCATGCCTCGCCGATGGCGGCGAGGTCGCCGCGCTCATCAAGCCGCAGTTTGAGGCGGGGCGCAGTCAGGTCGGGAAAAACGGCGTTGTGCGCGACGCGGCGGTGCACGCGGCGGTGTGCGGCGAGATCGTTCGCTTTGCACAATCCACGGGCTACGGTGTCGCCGGGCTCTCCTTTTCACCGATCACGGGCCCGAAGGGCAACATTGAATTCCTGGTGCATCTGCAAAAGACGGACGCCCCCGAACAGGCGGTTTCTGCGGAAGCGGTCGAGCGTATCGTGCAGGAAGCGCATCGGGCGACGCTGGCGTAGGGGATGTGCGTTTTCTGCATAGAAAATGCATAGTCTGAAATTCTATACACTTTTTGCTTGTCATCGGCGTTGTTAAGCGATATACTAAGAATCAGGAAACGGAGTACCGTATGCGGATAGGTTTTGCTGCAAATCCAATGAAGGCCGGCGCACTGCAAACGCGCGATTCTCTGCTGCGCCTCACGGCACAGCGCGATATCGAGCATGTCTTGATAGAGGATGCCTCGGCGCTGCTGCAGAATCCGTGTCCGATCGATATTCTGGTCGTGGTCGGCGGCGACGGCTCGCTTTTACGGTATGCGGACGCCGCGTCCACGCGCAAAATTCCGCTGCTCGGCGTGAACCTCGGCAGAATCGGCTTTCTGTCCGAATTGCCGGAACACGCGTTTTCGGATGCGCTCGACAGGCTGATGACCGGCGCGTATACCATCGAGCGCCGCATGATGCTGCGCTGTACGATCAATGCAGAAGCGCCGCTCTACTGCCTGAACGACATTGTGGTGTTCAAGCGAACCTTTTCCGGAGTGGCAGAGATCAATATTCAAATCAATGGCGCGGAGGTGGGCACGGTGTTCTGCGACGGCGTGATCGCCGCAACGCCCACCGGCTCCACCGCGTATTCCCTCTCCGCAGGCGGCTCCATTCTGGCGGACGGCATCGATGCGATCAGCGTAACGACCGTTTGCCCGCACACGCTGCATATCCGCCCCATCGTAACGGCGGCGGATGCGGACATTCGGTTTTCGGTAGCGGACAGCGGTTTTGTATCCGTTGACGGTACGCGTATCCATGAAGTGCATCGGGGGGACAGCATCCGCGTGACAGGCGCAGACCGCACGACCGATTTCATTCGGTTCGGAAAGAGCGACCTGTTCAGGCTCATACGAGAAAAACTATCATAACCGGATCGATGGGGGAACAGACGATGGCTGTAAAATCAAAGCGGCATGGCATGATTACAAAGATGATCGCCATGCAGAACATCGAAACCCAGGAGGAGTTGGCGCGCGCGCTGCGGGAGCAGGGCTTTTCCGTGACGCAGGCGACGGTATCGCGCGATATCAAGGAACTGCGGCTCATCAAGGTGCTCACGCCCGAGGGACGGTACCGGTATGCGACCGTTGAAAAGGCGGAAGCGGATATGCAGGAGCGGTTTATACAGATGTTTGCGAACTGCGTTTTATCCGTTGCCACCGCGGGAAATCTGGTCGTCATCAAAACCATCAGCGGCAGTGCATCGGCCGCCGCAGAAGCCATCGATTCGATGAAATTTCCCGAGGTTGTCGGCTCCATCGCGGGAGACAACACGATTTTTATCGCTGTCCATGAAGCAAGGGCTGTGCCGGAAGTGGTAAGAAAATTCCAGAAGATGATGAAATAGCGAGGCCAATCGATGCTGCGTGCGTTGAAAATCAAAAATATCGCTCTGATCGAGGCGCTCGACCTTTCGTTCGGACCCGGTTTTTCCGTGTTGACGGGCGAGACCGGCGCGGGCAAATCGATCATCATCGAGGCGTTCAATTTTGTTCTGGGCGAGCGCGCCAGCCGGGAGTTGATCCGCAGCGGCGCGGCAAAGGCCAGCGTGGAGGCCAGCTTTTCCGTGCTGCCGAACGCGCCCGTACGCGACGTGCTGCTCGAGCTGGAGTTGGAACCGGAGGATGACGAGCTCGTGCTCTCGCGGGAGCTGACGGTCTCCGGCAAAAACGTCTGCCGCGCCAACGGCACGTTGATTTCCACGGCCGCGCTCAAGCAGATCGGCGACCAGCTCGTTGACATTCACGGCCAGCATGAGCATCAGTCCCTGCTCGACGCGAAGCGCCATCTATCGCTGCTCGACCGGTATGGGTCTGCAGAGACGGCGCCTTTGCTCAAACGGGTCGGGGCGTGCTACGCACAGGCGCAGCAGGCGCACAGAGCGCTGAAGGAAGCCAATATGGATGAGCGGGAGCGGGCGCACAGAATCGACCTGTTCGCCTATCAAATGCGGGAGATCGACGCTGCGCAGCTGCAAGGCGGCGAGGAGGAGCAGCTTCTCGATCAGCGGCGCATGCTGCAAAACGCGCAATCGATCATGGACGCGCTCGAAACCGCATCCGCGTGCCTCTCGGGTGAACAGGGAGCGCTTGCACCGCTTTCGACCGCCATGCACGTCATGGCAAACATATCCGGATATCATGCGGACTATGCGTCCGTTGCGGAAAAACTGAACGATGGGTATTATGCCATCGAGGATTTGTCCTACACGGTTCGGGATCTGCGCGGTGCATTTTCCTACGATCCGGAAGAGCTGAACCGGATTGAGGAACGGCTTGAGCTGATCTCGCGACTGAAGCGCAAATATGGCGGCAGCATCGAAGAGATTTTAGCCTATCGGGAACAGATCGGAGCGGAGTATGCGCTGCTCTCCACCAGCGAACAGCGGCAGGAGTCGCTGGAGCGGGCATACGCCGTCGCGCTCGCAGAGTATGGCGCGGCCGCGGAACAACTGTCCGCCGCGCGCCGCCGCGCTGCCGGACGTCTTTCGGAGAATCTGCTGCCGGAGCTTCGGGATCTCGGGATGCCGCATGCGTCGTTTGACGTGCATTTTGCTCGTCTCCCGGGAGAATTGCCCTCCTCGGGCGGTGTGGATGATGTCGAGTTCCTGCTCTCTGCCAACCGCGGCGAACCGCTCAAACCGCTCTCCCGTGTCGCCTCGGGCGGCGAGATTTCCCGCGTGATGCTCGCGTTTAAGCGCGTTTTGACCGATACGGACGGCATTGCCACCATGGTGTTCGACGAGATCGACAGTGGCATCAGCGGACAGATCGGCAATGCGGTCGCGCTGAAAATGCGCCAGATTGCAGAGGGACATCAGGTGCTCTGCATCACCCATCTGCCGCAGATCGCGGCCTGCGCACAGGCGCAGTACCATGTGTTCAAACGGGAAACGGACGGCAAAACCGTGTCCTCGGTTGCGCGGCTTGATGAGGAGGGACGCTGCCGTGAAATCGCGCGCATCATGGGAAGCAGCATGGACGATCCGGTTGCCTTGCAGCATGCGCGGCAGCTCCTGACCGCAGCGCAAAACGGTCAAACGGCATAGCGGAGCAGCGTCCTGCGCAACATAGAGACAGCCGTGTTCTGCCGCTTGGCAGCATATGGCGGACACTGTGTTGAGGTGCTGCTGTGAACAAACGTATCTTTTTGCGGATCGCCCAGTGGTTTTCCGTTGGCGTTGCCGTCCTTCTGTGTTTCATCAACTACTCTGAGCGGATGCTCCAGATTCGAGCGCTTCCCGATACGCTGCATGTAACGGGGGAAAACGGCCGGTTTTCCCAACTGCTCGCACCGGAGGCGCCCGCAGCAGCCGCGGTGGACGTGCAGCATGCTGAGCGGCTTTCCGATGTCGGCGAAGAGCTGTATACGTTCCGGCTCTTTGGCGTGATCCCCATTCGCTCGGTGCGCGTGGTACATACCGAACGGCAGTATCTGGTGCCGGGAGGCGTCGCGGTGGGCATTACGCTGCACACGCGCGGCGTTCTGGTGGTCGGGATGGGGTCCGTGCGCACGGCTGACGGCATGCTCAGTCCGGGTTCTGCCGCGGGTTTGCAGCCCGGCGATCTGATTCTGGCCGTCGGCGGAGAGGAGATCGAGAACACCGCGCATTTGGCGGCCATCTGTGCGGCGCAGGATGGCGTGGCGACGCTGAAGGTTGAGCGCAGCGGCGCATTGATCACCGTGCGCATCTATCCCGCGCTGGATGTGGAGTCAGGGGAATACCGGCTGGGGCTTTGGGTGCGCGACAGCACCGCGGGCGTCGGTACGCTTTCATTCTATGATGAAAATTCGGGCTGGTTCGGCGCGCTCGGACATGCCGTATCCGATGTGGATACGCAGTCCACGCTCAGTGTGCGGGATGGTAAGCTCGTTGCGGCCGAGGTCATGGATGTGATGCGCGGCATGCCCGGGGAGCCGGGGGAGCTGCTCGGCGCTTTTTCCGGCACGGGACCACAAATCGGCAGTATTTTGCTGAACACCGATTATGGGATCTATGGCACGATGGCGCAGTCCTATCGCGGCGCGCAGGCCGGCGCGGTTCCGATGGCCTATGCGTATGAAGCGCACGAGGGACCGGCGACGATTTTGTCAACGGTTTCCGGCAGCGCAGTGCAGCCCTTTTCCTGTAATATCATTCGCGTGAGCACCCAGCAGACGCCGGGAACGAAGGGGATGATCGTGCAGGTGAACGATGCGGAGCTGATTGAGCGAACCGGCGGCATCGTGCAGGGCATGAGCGGCAGCCCGATTTTGCAGGACGGCAAGCTGATCGGCGTTGTGACGCATGTATTCGTGAATGATCCCACAAAGGGGTATTGCATTTATGCGGAGTGGATGTACCAGCAAATTCTGGAACAGGTTTCCTGACTGGTCAAAGCAGATATAGATGGGAGGGACAGGATGGAGAAGCAGCGGCTGCTCATTGCGGGCATCTCGGAGAAGGAGCGAAAGGCACTCGCCCATGCGTTTTTAGGATTGGAAAATATCGAGGTCGTTGCCACTCTGGACGACGGCGCCGCCGTTGTCAGAACGATTTATCGGGAGCGCATCGACATCCTGATCATGGATCCCATGCTGAAGCAGATCGACGGTCTGCATGCGATGGAATTGCTTTACCGTCTGCCGGATGAGCGCCGACCGCTGCTGTTTCTGCTGTCGCCCTTTTCGGATGATCGGCTGCTCAAACCATGGCAGGAGCTGGCTGCGTATTGCTTTATCAAACCGTATTGCCTGGAAAGCGTGGTGCTCAGGGTATTGCAGCTCTGTGTCAACGACGCCGCGCCGGAAGCGGTATATGCGCCGTTCCATCTGCAAAACGCGACGCTGCTGGAGCGCAATATCACCAAAGCGCTGCTGTCCATCGGCGTTCCTGCACACCATCGCGGCTATCATATGATGCGCGACGCCATTCGCATGTATGCGCAATCCGACAATCCGATCGACCTGCGCATCACGCTGGACGTCTATCCCCGCTTGGGAGAGATCCACGATTGCCATGCAAAGGTGGTGGAGCATGCGATTCGCACCTCCATTGAGTATGCGTGGGTGCATGGAAACCTGAACGCAATCAATGCCTATTTCGGCTATACGATCGATGATACGCGCGGCAAGCCGAGCAATGCGGAGTTCATCATGCGCATGGCCGAGCATGTGCGGCTCAAGCCGACGCGCGGTTTTATGAAAATGCGGTAACGGTACATATGCCCGTACAAGCTCGCATATGTTTCAACATGCGGGCACTCATGCGGTTACAACAGAAGGCGACGCTGTTTTGGCAGGAAAACCTGCCTGCGTGCGTTGCCTTTTTCCTGTTCTTCTGCCTTGGCGCGGCCTGTGGATTTTTCGCCGGTCGGGAGCTGTTCGGTACGGCGCTGCCCGCGCGCACACAGGCCATGCTTGCCGAATGGGTGCAGCCGCACTGCCTGCAAATGCTGCTGTTTGCGGTGCTGGCCGAGGTTGGATGGGCGGCCTGGATGCTGTTTGCCGGCTTGCAGCGCTGGACAATACCGCTTTGGATGCTGGGCGTTGCACTGCGCGGCCTGTTCTTCGGAGCGGTCCTGGCGCTGTGTGTCATGACCGGTTCATGGGTGCTGTGGGCCGCGTTTTTGCCGTTGCAGCCCGCGATGATCGTGCAGGCGCTTCGGCTTGCCGCGCTTGCAGTCGCCAATTTGCGCACGATATCCAGGCAGAGCACGGGGGATTATATGGCGCAGGGGATTCAGCGGTCGCTCACGCTGCTGCTGCTTGCTGTCATGGAAGCGACGTTGCTGCCGCTTTTGTTGTTTGTCCTTCTCCGCAATTGACGGCGCAGCCGGGGGATGATACTATTACAAAAAAGGGATGTCGCTGCATTTTCGGCCGGCGCGGCATCGCAGAAAGGAAAAGGACAAGCAAATGAAAAAGAGAGTGGTTCTGATCGTTTTGGACAGCGCGGGAATCGGCGCAATGCCGGACGCCGCAGCTTTTGGAGACGAGGGCGCCAATACCTTTGGAAATATCCGCCGCGTGCGCGGCCATCTGGACGTTCCCAACCTGTATCGGTTGGGACTTGCGAATATCGAGGGCAGTACGCTGCCCGATCCGGTGGAGGCGCCGGAGGGCGCCTACGGCCGCTGTGCGGAGGTGACGCATGCCAAGGATACCACGAGCGGTCATTGGGAGATGGCGGGGCATTCGCTGGCCGTCCCGTTTCGCACCTATCCGAACGGCTTCCCCAGAGAGCTCATGGATCGGTTTGAAGCGGCAATCGGCAGAAGGACGCTCGGCAACTGCGTGGCGAGCGGCACGGCGATCATCGAACAGCTCGGCGATGAGCACGTCAGAACCGGCTTTCCGATCGTGTACACCTCGGCGGACAGCGTGTTCCAGATCGCCGCACATGAGCAGGTCATTCCGCTGGATGAATTGTATCGCATCTGCGAGATCGCGCGCGGGATGCTGGTCGATGACAATTTGGTTGGCCGTGTGATCGCAAGACCGTTTTTGGGCGTCTCGGGTGCGTACAAGCGCACGGAAAACCGCCGCGATTATGCGCTTGCGCCGTTCCACGATACCATTCTGGACGCGCTCGACCGCGAAGGGCATGAGGTCGTCGGCATCGGAAAAATCGAGGATATCTTCTGCCACCGCGGCGTCACGACGGTCGATCATACGCGCAACAATCCGGATGGGATCGCCGCCACGCAGCGGTTTACCGCATCCGGCGAGGGCTCGTTTATCTTTGCCAATCTCGTGGACTTTGATATGCTCTATGGCCACCGCAACGATGTCGAGGGCTATGCTGCCGCGCTCGAGACGTTTGACCGGGCGCTGCCGGCGCTCAGGGCAGCGCTCAAAGAGGGCGATATCCTGATGATTACAGCCGATCATGGGTGCGATCCGACGACGCCGGGAACGGATCATACGCGCGAGTATATTCCGCTGCTGGTCTGCGGCGCGCATGTGCGATCGGGCGCAGCGCTCGGCACGCGCCACACGTTTGCCGACATCGGCGCAACCGTGTATGCATATCTCACCGGTAAGCAGTGGAGCGAGGGCGTCTCGTTCCTCCATGAGATCTGGGAGGACTGAAGTGATGACGGAAGATCTGAACACCATCATAGAAGCGGCGGCGCAGCGGCTGATGCCGCTTTGCCACAACGGCTGCGGTATCGGCATGATCCTCGGTTCCGGCCTCGGCGCATATGCGGAACGGCTGGAGAACGCGCGCACGCTCTCCTATGCCGATATCACCGGCTTTCCGGTATCGCATGTGCCCGGCCATGCGGGCCGGTTCGTTGTGGGCGAGCGGCATGGAAAAACCGTGATCGCGATGCAGGGACGCTTTCACTACTATGAGGGGTATCCGCCTGCGCTGTTGGCGCTCGGCGTGCGCGTGATGCGCCGTCTGGGCGTGGAAAAGCTGCTCGTGACGAATGCCGCCGGCGGCGTCAATCTCTCCTATCAGCCCGGTACGCTGATGGCGATCGCGGATCACATCAACTTTGCCCGCGTCAATCCGCTCATCGGCCCGAACGATGACGGCTTCGGCCCCAGATTTCCGGATCAGGGGAACGCCTATGATCGGGAACTGCGAAAGGCGCTGCTCAAGACCGCCAAGGAAACCGGCGTGGCGCTCAGCGAGGGCGTTTACATGATGTTCACCGGCCCGTGCTTTGAAACGCCAGCCGAGATTCGCATGGCGCGCGCGCTCGGCGCGGACGCTGTCGGCATGTCGACCGTGCCGGAGGTCATCGCCGCAACGCACTGCGGGATGCGCGTGCTCGGCATCTCCCTGATCACCAACATGGCGGCCGGCATTCTCGATCAGAAGCTCACCCATGAAGAGGTGCAGGAGACGGCAAATCTTGCGGCAAAGCGGTTTGAACGACTGGTCGACGCCGTTTTGGAACGCGTTTTTTGACGCCGGCCGCGCCGATTCGTCAGACGGCTGATTTCTGTAAACATGAACTCCCTCGAAGCGACATACAATTGTGTCAGGACGAGGGGGTTTTTGTATGAGAAAGCGAATCTCCAGAATGCTCTGCTGGTTTATTGCCCTACTGCTGCCGGTTCTGCACGCGGGCGCGGAGGCCGGATGGGAGATGCCGGCCGATGTACAGGCCGCGGTACTGCTCGAAAGCGCGGGCGGAACGGTGCTGTGCGGGGAAAACGAGAATACGGCCTGTCCGGTGGCCGGGCTTTCCAAGCTTCCGGCATTGCTGACACTTGCGCAGGCGTTTGACGCGGGTACGATCCGGGACGACGCGGCCATGCGCGTGAGCGGACATGCGGCTTCCATTGGCGGCCCGACCGCCTTTCTGGACAGCGGGGAAGAACTGTCCGCTCGAGAACTCATGAAGGCGGCGGTGATGATTTCCGCCGGCGATGCGATTATGACGCTCGGCGAGGGGGCATACGGGTCGGAGAGCGTGTTTGTGGAGAATATCAACGCCACGCTCAGGCTTGCCGGCGTGGAAACCGCGGTGACGGACGCGCTTGGCACGGAGCTGACGCTCTCCGCGGCGGAGCTCGGCCGGCTCGGCATTGCGGCGGCCAAAAGCCCGGCGTTTACGCGCTATTCCGGACTGTATATGGACCGGCTTGTGCATGCGGACGGACGGGAAACGGAGCTGGTGAACGCCAACCGTATGGTGCGCAGCTATGCCGGATGCATCGGGCTGTTGACCGGCTCCTCCGCAGCGGACGGCTACTGCGGCGTTTTTGCAGCCGCAAAGTCCGGTACGGAATGCGTTGCCGTGGTGATCGGCGCGCGGGATACCGCCGCCCGCTTCGCTGCTGCGGCAGGACTGCTCGATTACGGCTTTGCCACCTATCGCACCGAAACGCTTGCGACCAAGGGGCAGACGGTGGTGCCCGGCGTGCCGGTGGAGGATGGCACGCTGCATGCGGTGGATCTGGTTGTACACGAGCCAATCGTGCTGCTGCTGATGCGCAATGTGGAACGGCCGGATGCGGTCAAGGATGTACCGGAGCGCCTGACCGCGCCGCTGTCGGAGGATGATCCGGTCGGCGAGGTGCGATTCGTGGATGACAGCGGAGAGGTGCTTGCGCGCAGCAAGCTCTATCCCGCACAGAGTGTTCCCGCCTTTCGCCTGATGGACATTCTGCATACCATTGCACGCGACTTCCTGGGCAAATGATTGCATCCGCCGAGAATTTCCCGTATAATAGGTTAGAAAAGCGTGTGGCTTGAGCCGCACTGGGAAAGCGAGGCAATGTGCGTGATCGGTCGCATTATGGGTTGGTTTACGGATCCGGGCGAATTGCTGCGGGGTGTTGTGTTTGTTTTACCGGGCATTCTGATCGGATTGACCGTGCATGAGTGGGCGCATGCGTTTGCGGCATACAAATGCGGCGATCCGACGGCCAAAAATTTGGGGCGCATGACGCTCAACCCGTTCGCGCACCTTGAGCCGATCGGGCTTCTGGCTTTGCTGCTGGTCGGTTTTGGCTGGGCGAAGCCCGTTCCGGTATCGTCCAGAAATTTTAAGCATTTCAAGCGCGACGATATGATCGTGTCCCTCGCCGGCATCACCATGAATTTTTTGACGGCGCTGGCGTTCATCCTGCTCACTTATCTGTTGATGGCGCTGATCCCGTCCCTGCGAGCGTCGTTCAACTATCGGTTCATCATGACCGAGATCGTAATCATCAATCTGTCGTTGATGATTTTTAATCTCATCCCGATTTATCCGCTCGATGGCTCGCATGTTTTGGAAAACCTTTTGATGCCGCACGCACCGAAATTCTGCCTGTTCCTGCGCAATTACGGCCGATATATCATGCTTGCCTGCCTGGTATTCGGGCTGTTTTCCTACATCCTCTCGCCGTTGGTCAATTGGTTCTATGGTTGGATGGACGCGCTGGGACAGCGGCTGTTTCTGCTGATCGCCGGCATTTGAAACCGCCATGGCCTATCGTGTGCATCTGGAACAATTCGACGGGCCGCTCGATCTGCTGCTGCACCTGATCGAACAATCGGAGCTGGATATCAAGGATATCTTCATCTCCGAGATCACGCAGCAGTATTTGGTGTACATGGAGGAGGTCGATTCGCTCGATATGGATACGGCGAGCGAATTTTTGACCATGGCGGCGACGCTTCTCTACATCAAATCGCGCCAGCTGCTGCCGCGCCCGCCGCGGGAGTCGGATGAAGAGGCGGAGCAGGAGGATCCGGAGCAGACGCTGATCCGGCAATTGCGCGAATATAAGGCGTTCAAGGAGGCCAGCGGCGATCTGGACGCGTTGTTCCGTGCCGCCAGAGACAGCTTTACCCGCCTGCCTGAGGACATCCCGCTGCCGCCGCCCCGCGTAGAACTCGAAGGCGCAACCCGGCAGGGCCTGTACGATGCGTTCTTGGCCTTGCTCAACCGACGGCAGGAAACGCCGCAACTGCACGCGCTGCATGATGTACATCCGGATCGCTATACCGTGCGCGGATGCCTCCAAAAAATTCGTTTGACGCTCCGCGAGGCAAAGGCGCCCGTCCGCTTTGAGACGCTGTTTGCACCGGACGCGGACAAGTTGGAGGTCATCGTGACGTTTATGGCGCTCCTTGATATGATTGCGCATGGCGAGGTTCAGCTTCGCCAGAGCGCCCCATTTGCACCGATCACACTGCGGGCGGGCGTGCTGCTCGACGAGGACGATGATGCGAGATTCGCCTATATGGACGAGGTGAAGGAATGACGGAAAAGAAATGGCTGTACGATCGGGTGGAATGCATGCTGTTTGTCGCGGGCGATCCGGTGCCGGTGACGGAGCTTGCGCGCGTGCTGGAACTGCCGGAAAAGGAGACGCGCACGCTTCTCGTGGAGATGGAGCGGGACTATCGCGAGGCGGGGCGCGGGCTTTGGCCGCTCGTTACGGAGGAGACAGCACAGCTCGTCAGCAATCCGGATTATGTGCAGGATGTTGAAGAATTGCTGCAACCGGAGCGGACGAAGAGCGTATCCCAGTCCATGCTGGAGACGCTTGCGATCGTGGCTTACCGCCAGCCGGTGACCCGCGCGGATATCGAGGCGGTGCGCGGCGTGCGGTGTGAGTACGCGGTGACGCAGCTGCAAAAGCTGGGACTGATCGTGCAGGTCGGTCGCCGCGATACGGTCGGGAAGCCGGCGCTGTTCGGTACGACCGATCAATTTCTGCGCCAGTTTGGACTGCATTCCCTTGAGGAGCTGCCGGAGTTTTTACGGTTTTCGGAGACGGGACGGGCTATGGACGAGTCGGCTGGAGCGGACGAAGCGGCGGGCGGCTCAGAGCCGCGTCAAACGGAAAACGACTGAACGCGGAGACTGCCGCACGCGATTTCCAGCAATGCGCAGCCGGGACGCGAGCTGCCGCGCGGCCGGGACAGGCTGCCTGGATTGACGAGCAGCGTTTTCCCGTGCGCTTCCTGCAACGGAATATGGGTATGACCAAAGAGCGCTGCCATGCAGCGCTCTTCTTCTGCTCGGAGAGAAAGGCGATAGAGATCGGGATAGCGATGCCCGTGTACGCAGAGCAGGCGAACACCGTCCAGCTCCAGCACGCGCTCCTCCGGGAAGCCGCAGCAGCCATCGCAGTTGCCGCGCACCGCATAGCAGGGTGCGCCGAGCGCTTGACCGATGATCTCCGCATCCCGCGCGAGATCGCCCAGATGGATGACGGCGTCCACTCGGCCCAGCAGGCGCTGCGCCATCGGCAGACGCATGAGCTGCCCGTGCGTATCGGAGAACACGGCAACCCTCATGCACGCGACCCGTCGAGCAGCGCTTTCAGTGCCTCCAGCGAACGCTTGCGGTGGCTGACCGCATTCTTTTCCTCCGCGGAGAGCTCGGCAAAGGACTTTTGCGCCGGTTCATAGAAGAAATACGGGTCATAGCCAAAGCCGTTTTGACCGCGCGGTTCGTAGAGCAGCGTACCTTCACAGCTTCCGGTTGCGGTGAGCGTGGGCCGGTTCCGGCGCGCAAGCGCCACGGCGGAAACGAAGCGGCATGCACGCTGGCCTTCCGGCACGCCGGCCATGTCCGCCATGAGTTTTGCGTTGTTGGCTGCGTCGTCGTGCCCTTCTCCCGCATAGCGCGCGCTGTAGACGCCGGGGGCGCCGTTGAGCGCATCGACCATGAGCCCGCTGTCATCCGCCAGCGCCGCGTCAAAACCGGCTGCGGCGGAGAGCACCTCTTCCGCTTTCTTGATCGCGTTCTCCGTGAACGTTGCGCCGTCCTCGACAACGTCGATGTCGATGCCCGCTTCCCGAAGCGTGCAGATATCGGTAAAATAGTCCTTCAGAATTTGGCGAATTTCTACGACCTTGTGCGCATTGTTGGATGCGATGATCAGCTTCATTTGGTTTCCTCCCGTTTCAGACCCTTGATGTACGATTCGTCGGGCGTGATATACAGCGTTTTATTCGTGCTGTAGATGACCATGCCCGCCCGCGCGCCGGACGGTTTTTTGACAAATTTTCGCGGCGTATAGTCCACCGGCACCGAGGCCGACTGCCGCGCCTTGCTGTAATAGACCGCTAGCTGCGCCGCTGCATAGAGCGTCGCGACGCCCGGCTCACCCTTCTGATCGATGATGACGTGCGAACCGGGGATGTTTTTGACGTGCAGCCACATCTGCTCGCCGTCCGCGCGGAGCGTGAGCGCGTCGTTTTGCCGGTTGTTCTTGCCCACATAGATCAAAACGCCGTCGGGCGAGACAAACCGCATCGGTT
This sequence comes from Clostridiales bacterium, assembly GCA_019416935.1. Classification (GTDB taxonomy): domain Bacteria; phylum Bacillota; class Clostridia; order Christensenellales; family CAG-138; genus Aphodomorpha. The sequence continues at coordinate 29,002 of DXWI01000018.1, forward strand.
TGGACGTGCCGCCCTGCTGGCGCACGCCCTTGCGCTCCGGCTTGAGGTAGCCCTCACGCACCAGTTCATCCTGAATTTCATGGAGCTCGGGCAGCGTATCGCACTTGCCGATGTTATCGAGCTGCCCCTCCAGATAAGCGATTTCCGCCGTCACCTGTTCGAGCTGCTGTTCGGCGTAGGCGCGCGCGGCGCGGCTCTTGCGGTATTGCTTGAAATAGCGCTGCGCATTGTCGCTGCCGTTCAGCAGCGGATCGAGCGGCACGGCGCAGGCCTCCGGCGGATCGGCATAGTAGTTTTCCGCCTTGAGCAACGTTTGTCCCCGTTGAATCCGATAGAGGTTGGCCGTAATCAGCTCTCCGAACAGACGGTATTGCTCCTGCGTTTCTTCGCCCATAAGCGCCTCCCGATAGGCCGTCAGCTTGTGCTCTGCCCGGCCAAGGTGCGTTTCGAGCACCCGGCGCAGCTTGGCGCTGTGCCGCGCGATGCGCACGATCGCGTCCCGTTTTTCATAAAAACGGTCGTATGCGGCGGACATGGTTTCATAGCAAAGCAGCGCGCCGCCGCCGGCAGCGGGCGCAAACGGGAAGACGCTCACCGGTTCGCCGAACGCATTCTCCACGATGGTGGGGGAGAAGCAACCGGCTGAAAACCGCTGAATCCGCTCATAGAGCTGCTGGCAGGACAGCCCTTCCCCGAGCAGCGCCTGCAGCGTGGAACGCGACAGGCCGAAGAACCGGTCGGACAGCGCTTTGACCGGATTGGGCGCTTCAAGCGCGTCCTGCAGCGCCGCAGCCGGAGCGGTGAGCGGATTGATCTTATCCTGCACCGGCGCTTCATGAAAGCTGCACCCGGGCAGCAGCGTGCGCACGGAGGACATCTGCGGCCCGACATGCTTGATGCAGTCGCCGACCGTGCCGTCCGGCAGCACAAAGATAATATTCGAGTGCTTTCCCATCAGCTCCGTCACGAGCTGCACTTCGATCGGATCGCCGAGCTCATTGTGGGTTTCGACCGCGATGGTGAGCACGCGGTCGAGCTCGCGCTGATGGATCGAAACAATGCGCCCGCCGACCAGGCGGCGCCGCAGCAGCATGCAGAACATCGGCGGTTCGGGCGGATTCACAAAGCTCTGCTCGGTCAGCTGTACCCGCCCATTTTCGGCGTGCGCGGAGAGCAGCAGGCGGTGGTTCTGCCCGCCCTGCCAAACGGTCAGGAGCAGCGCATCCCGGTCGGGCTGCTGCACCTTATCGATTTTTCCGCCTATCAGCGGCTGCAGTTCGCAGCAGACCGCGTACAGCGCGAGTCCATCCATCGACATAGAATCAGGAATCCTCCGATGCTTTGATCCGATCGAGCATCAGCCGGTAACCGCCGGCGCCATAGGAGAGCGAGCGATTCACGCGGCTGATCGTTGCGGTGGAAGCGCCGAGCTGCTGCGAAATCTCCTGATAGGTGACGCCCTGATCGAGCATCCTTGCAACGTCGAATCGCTGCGCCATGGACTTCAACTCCGGTATTGTACACACGTCCTCGAAAAAGCGGTAGCATTCCGCACGGGTTTTCAGTGAAAGAATGGCGTCGAACAGCGCGTCCAGATCTCTGGATTGCAGGCGGGAATGATATTCTTCCATGTTTGCTCGAAATTCCTTTCTCAAAAGCGGGCGATCCGTTCGCACCCTTTTGCACTTTCTATTGTAATCGCTTTAATGTGCGAAAGCAAGAAAGAAATCATCCAAGAACACAAAAAACAGCGGAAGAAAAAATCTCCCGCTGTTTATGCGTCATATTCCGAATAACCGGATAGGGGTCAGATTGCCTGCGCGCGCTTGACGGCCAACTGCGCCTTTTTGTGGCTGGCGGCATTCTTGTGAATTACGCCCTTGGCAGCGGCTTTATCAACCGAGCTGACTGCGTTCACATACGCTTTTTCCGCAGCATCCTGATCACCGGACTGCAGCGCTTCATCATAGCGACGGATGGAGGTCTTGAGAGCGGACTTGACCATGCGGTTGCGCAAGTTCTGCTTCTCGGTAACCTTGACCCGTTTCAAAGCGGACTTGATGTTTGCCAAAACATTCACCCCCTGTATACAATAATTCAAACTCAAACAGACGTATTTTAACACAGGCGCCAACCGAATGCAAGCGTTTTTTACGCGTTTATCCCTGCATTTTGTGTACGCGGCGCAGCCGAAGCGCATTGCCGAGCACCGTAACGGAGGAGAAGCTCATCGCGAGCGCGGCGATCATGGGCGAAAGCAGCGGCCCGCCGAACGCGTGCAGCAGGCCGGCGGCGATCGGGATACCGATGGCGTTGTAGAAGAACGCCCAGAACAGGTTTTGCCGGATGATCCGCATGGTGCTGCGGCTGACGGCGATCGCGTCGCACACGCCCGACAGCTTACCGTGCATCAAAACGATATCGGCCGAGGCAATGGCAACGTCGGTGCCGGTACCGATGGCAAAGCCGATATCGGCCGTGGAGAGTGCCGGCGCATCGTTGATGCCGTCGCCAACCATGCCGACCGTGCCGCCCTCCTGCCGGAGCGAGCGGACGCAATCCGCCTTGCCGGACGGCAGCACCTCGGCGCGCACATCCGCGATATCGATCTGTTTTCCGATGGCTTCGGCGGTGCGGCGGTTGTCGCCCGTAATCAGTACCGGACGGATGCCCATTTGACGCAGCCGGTCAATGCTCTCTCTGGCGTCGGGCTTGAGCGTATCCGCAACGCCGATGACGCCGCGATACACGCCGTCCACCGCGAGCAGCATGAGCGTTTTTCCCTGTGCGGCAAGCCGCTCCACGGGTGCCCGATGCAAAATTCCGTTTTCCTCCAACAGGGCGGCATTGCCCATCAGCAGCGTGTGGCCCTGTACCGTGGCGCTTGCGCCGCGGCCGGCGATCGCGGAAAAGGCGCCGCAGGGCAGCAGGGAAAGCCCACGCTCCTCAGCGGCGCGGACGATGGCCTGCCCGAGCGGATGCTCGCTGCCCTGTTCGCCGGAAGCAAATAATTGCAGGAATTCGTTCTCATCCAGCCCTTCCGGCAGCAGATCCGTGACGGCAGGTTTGCCCATCGTCACCGTGCCGGTCTTATCCAACGCAACGGTTTTCAGGCCGTGCGCGATCTCAAGCGCTTCGCCGCTCTTGATCAAAATGCCGTGCTCTGCGGCAATGCCCGTGCCGACCATGATCGCCGTCGGCGTCGCCAGACCGAGCGCGCAGGGGCAGGCAATCACCAACACGGAGACGAACACCGTCAGCGCGAAGGAAAAGCTCTCTCCAGCCAAAAGCCAGATGACGGCGGAGAGCAGCGCGATGGCGGCTACAACCGGCACGAATACCGCCGATATGCGGTCTGCAAGGCGCGAAACGGGCGCTTTGCTGCCCTGCGCATCCTCAACCAGCCGGATCATCTGCGCGAGCGCCGTGTCGTCGCCCACCCGCATGGTGCGCATGATAAACTGTGCCTGACCGTTGATGCTGCCGCCCGTGACGGGGTCGCCAGCGGCTTTGTCCACCGGCAGGCTTTCACCGGTGAGCATGGATTCATCGACGCTCGTTTCCCCTGCTTCGACGACGCCGTCAACAGGGATGCGCCCGCCGGGGCGCACGAGAATGCGGTCGTTTTCCATCAGATTTTCCACGGCGATCTCATGCGTACTGCCGTCGGGTCGGAGCACGGTCGCTGTATCGGGCGTGAGCGCCATCAGCGCCTGCACCGCCTCGGCGGTGCGCCCCTTGCTGCGGGTTTCAAAGTATTTGCCGAGCATGACCAGAGCAATGATGACGCCGGCCGATTCCCAGTACATGTCGTGCGCTGCGGCATGGTCGCCGCCGATGATACGGATGAGCGAATAGGCGCTGTAGCAGACCGCGGAAATGGTGCCGAGCGCGATGAGCGAATCCATATTCGGATGCAGCCGCACAAGCGCCCGGAAGCCGCGCACATAGAAATGCCAGCCGGCAGCGATGATCGGTATCAGCAGCGCGATTTGTACGAGCGCATACGCCAGGGGCTGATCGTGCATGGAGACGGGGGAGGGCAGGCCGATCATCGGCCCCATGGCGAGGTAAAACAGTGGGATGGCGAAGCCGACCGCGACCCAAAGCCGGCGCTTTTGCGCGCGCATGGCCGCTTCGCGCGCACGGCGGTCGCGGTCGGCCTGCGAGCGCCTGTCCGCAATGGGAGCGGCGGAAAATCCGGCCCGCTCCACGGCCTGTAAGACCGAATCGGGCGTGACGTCCTCTCCGCGAATGCGCAGCCGCTCCGTGGCCAGATTGACCGTGGCGCTCTCAACGCCGGGGAGTTTTCGCACAACCCGCTCGACCGCCGCGCTGCATGCGGCGCAGCTCATGCCGGTAATTTTGTATTCAGAGATGCTTGCAGAGGGAATACTCAAAGAAATTCTCCTTTCCGAAGATACAAAGATCCTGATAAAAGTATACCACGCAAAGCACCGTTTCGTCACGTCTGCAACAGCTTGCCGCATGTTCACATTTTTGTTGCATTTGATGATTGACTTAAAAATGCGAGATGGGTATAATATGCAATGTGGTTAGCACTCAACGCGAGTGAGTGCTAACAATCCGAAAGATTTTTATTGTATCATGATAGGAGGTCTTGTTCATGAAACTCAAACCGTTGGCAGACCGCGTGGTCATTCAGAGCCTGGAAACCGAAGAGGTCACCAAGGGCGGTATTATTCTGCCCGGCAGCGCCAAAGAAAAACCGCAGATGGCTGAGGTCGTCGCAGTCGGCCCCGGCGGCGTCGTCGAGGGGAAGGACATCACCATGTATGTAAACGTCGGCGATAAGGTTATCTATTCCAAGTATGCTGGCACCGAAGTGAAGCTGGACGACAAGGAATACATCGTCGTGCGCCAGAACGATATTCTGGCAATCGTGGAGTAAGCGTTAGGAGGAAACACATATGGCAAAGCAGTTGAAATATGGCGAAGAGGCAAGAAGAGCATTGGAAGCAGGTCTCGACCAGCTCGCCAATACCGTCAAAATCACCCTTGGGCCGAAGGGCCGCAACGTGGTTCTGGATAAGAAATACGGCGCTCCGCTGATCACCAACGACGGCGTGACCATCGCCAAGGAGATCGAGCTCGAGGATGCGTTCGAGAACATGGGTGCCCAGCTTGTCAAGGAAGTCGCCACCAAGACCAACGACGTCGCCGGCGACGGCACCACGACCGCGACCCTGCTTGCGCAGGCAATCGTGCGCGAAGGCATGAAGAATGTTGCAGCCGGCGCCAACCCGATGGTACTGCGCCGCGGCATCGAAGCGGCCGTTGAAGAGGCGGTTGCGGGCCTGAAGGACATCTCGAAGCCCGTCAGCGGCAAGAACGCGATCGCACAGGTTGCGGCCATTTCCGCGGGTGATGAGAAGGTCGGTCATCTGATCTCCGATGCGATGGAAAAGGTCGGCAACGACGGCGTCATCACCGTTGAGGAGAGCAAGACCATGAAGACCGAGCTCAACGTGGTCGAGGGCATGCAGTTCGATCGCGGTTATGCGTCTGCGTATATGGCGACCGATATGGATAAGATGGAAGCCGTGCTCGACGAGCCGGTCATCCTGATCACCGATAAGAAGATCAGCAACATTCAGGAGATCGTGCCGCTTCTCGAGCAGGTTATTAAGATGGGCAAGAAGCTCCTCATCATTGCCGAGGACGTGGAAGGCGAAGCGCTGGCGACGCTGGTCGTCAACAAGCTGCGCGGCTCGTTTGTCAGCGTTGCGGTCAAGGCGCCGGGCTTTGGCGATCGCAGAAAGGCCATGCTGCAGGATATCGCCATCCTGACCGGCGGCCAGGTCATCTCCGAGGAGCTCGGTCTGGAGCTCAAGGACGCGACGATCGATATGCTTGGCCGTGCCCGTCAGGTCAAGGTTGACAAGGAGAACACCGTCATCGTCGAGGGCGCAGGCGACAGCAAGGAGATCGCAGCGCGCATCGCTTCGATCCGCAAGCAGATCGAGGACACCACCTCGGATTATGATCGCGAGAAGCTGCAGGAGCGTCTGGCCAAACTGGCCGGCGGCGTAGCCGTCATCGCAGTCGGCGCCGCGACCGAGATCGAGATGAAGGAGATGAAGCTGCGCATCGAGGACGCGCTCAACGCGACCCGTGCGGCTGTGGAAGAGGGCATCGTCCCCGGCGGCGGCGTGGCGCTGATCAATGTGATCGGTCGCGTCAGAGCGCTGGAAGAGAATGCAACCGGCGATCAGAAGACCGGCATGCAGATCGTCCTCCGCGCACTCGAAGAGCCCGTCCGTCAGATCGCGACGAACGCGGGTGTCGAGGGTTCCGTTGTGGTCGAGACGCTCAAGCGCGAGAACAAGCCCGGCTTTGGCTATGATGCGGCAACCGATACCTACGGCTCCATGGAGGAGAAGGGTATCGTCGATCCGACGAAGGTCACCAGAAGCGCACTGCAGAACGCGGCCTCCGTTGCGGCCATGGTGCTGACGACAGAAAGCCTCGTTGCGGACATTCCTGCGCCTCCGGCGGCAGCGCCCGCAGCGCCCGATATGGGCGGCGGCATGTATTAAGACAGAGCGAAGCAAACGAACGGATGGGGCATTGTAAAAATGCCTCATCCGTTTTATTTGCGGCGGCAGCGCCTGCTGCCAAAATACGCGAATCTTTCGGGCATTTGCTGCAATTTGCGTTGAAATGCGCGGAATTGCCGGAGAAACTATTGTCAAGCGGTCGATCATTTGATATGATATATTCTGAGGAGTTTTTGAGGGATTACCATGATCAATTTCAGTATCCGGCAGCTGGAGGTCTTCATAACGGTTGTCGAACGGAATAGTTTTTCCAAGGCGGCGGATGCGTTGTCGATGGCGCAATCGACGATCAGCGGGCACATCAAAGGGCTCGAGGATGCGCTTTCTGTCGTGTTGTTCGTGCGCGACGCCAAAAAGCAAATCCAATTGACCGACCGCGGACGGGAGATCTATGAGCTGGCGAAGCCCATCGTGGAGCAATGCCGCATCATCAGCGATGACGCGGCGGGCAAGCTGGCCGATCAGGAACTCTCGATTGCCGCCTCGACGGATTCGTTTGAATATCTGCTCCCAGCCGTCATGGCGGACTATATGAAAGCGCATGAGGCTTGCCATTATCTGCTCATCAATGGCGATAGCGCCTTTGTGCACGAGCAGATCATCAAAAAAACGGCTCGGCTCGGTTTCGTCGGTACGGCACTGGACAAGAAAAACCTGAAGTACCGGCATGTCTGCCGCGACAAGCTGGTCATGATCACGCCGAACAACGAGCGGTACCGCACCTTTTTGCGGGACGGCGCTTATGGCAAAGACCTGATCGCGGAGCCGATGATCGTGCGCGGCGAGAGCTCCGGTACAAAGAAAGAGTTTGAGAAGTATCTGCGCACGCTCGGCAAGAGCGATCACGATCTGCACATCGTGGCGCGCATGAATCAGGCCGATGCGGTCAAAAGCTCCGTGGCGAACGGGCTGGGCGTTGCGGTCATCTCCGAAATGGCTGCGCAGAAGTATGCCAGCAACGGGGAGCTTCTGGTGTTCGATCTCGATGCGGATGGCGCGTATCGCAGCATTTATCTGGTGCACCGCAAGGATCTCGTGTTCAGCAAGGGTGAGCGTGATTTCATGAATTTCGCGATCAATCACATCCGGCATCTGCGGATGGTCTGATCGATCGGAAAAGCAGGTGCGCGGTATACGCGCTCTTCCACAAACTGCAAGCGCCCGCCGGCATTGCCGGCGGGCGCTTCTGCTTGCTCTTCCAAGTCAGCTCAGCTCAAACATGCCCATGTAGAGCTGGTAGTATTTTCCCTTCTGCGCAATCAGATCATCGTGGTCGCCGCGCTCCACGATCTGTCCGTGCTCAAGCACCATGATCGCGTCGGAATTGCGGACGGTGGACAGCCGGTGCGCAATCACAAACACCGTGCGTCCGGCCATCAGCCGATCCATGCCCTTCTCAATCAGTCGCTCGGTCCGCGTGTCGATGGAGCTGGTGGCCTCATCCAGTATGAGCACCGGCGCATTGGCCACCGCCGCGCGGGCGATGGCGATGAGCTGGCGTTGCCCCTGCGAGAGATTGACGCCATCCGCCGTGAGCACCGTATCGTAGCCCTGCGGCAGATGTGAGATGAAGTGGTGCGCGTTGGCCAACTTGGCGGCGCTTTCCACCTGTTCATCCGTTGCATGCAGATTGCCGTAGCGGATGTTTTCCCTTACGGTGCCAGTAAACAGGTGCGTGTCCTGCAAAACCATCGACAGGGAGCGGCGAAGATCGTCCTTGCGAATTTCTTTAATATCGATGCCATCGTAGGTGATCGAGCCCTGCTGCACGTCGTAAAACCGGTTGATGAGGTTGGTGATCGTGGTCTTGCCGGCGCCGGTGGAGCCGACGAACGCGATCTTCTGGCCGGGCTTTGCATAGAGCGACACATCGTGCAGCACGGTATGCCCCTCCTCGTATGCGAACGTGACATGCTCAAAGCGCACGTCGCCGCGCAGTTCCACGAGCCGGCAGCCGCTTTCCGATTCCGGATCCGGACATTTCCACGCCCAGCGTCCGGTGTAGCGATCGGTTTCCCGCAGCGCGCCGTCCGCGTCCGCCGCGGCATATACCATGGTCACATCGCCATTGTCCACCTCCGGCTCACTGTCGATGAGATCAAAAATCCGCTCCGCACCGGCAAGCGCGTTGAGTATGCTGGTGAACTGCTGGGAAATCTGTGTCAGCGGGTTTGTGAACTGCCGCGTGTATTGCAAAAATGCGGCGATGGTGCCGATATCGAGGATGCCCGCAATGGCAAGTCCGGCGCCGGCGGCTGCTGAAACGGCATACAGCACATAGCTGAGGTTTCCCATGATCGGCATGAGAATCATGGCAAAGGTCATCGCTGCGGTCGAGTCCCGGCGCAGACCCTCCGCCAATACCGAAAAATCCGCCTGCACGCGCTCCTCATGGCAGAACACCTTGACCTCGCGCTGTCCCTCGATCAACTCCTCGATATAGCCGTTGGCCGCAGCGAGCGCGGCCTGTCGGCGCGCAAAGAAGTGCGCGGAGCGCTTGCCGATGAACTTGACGACAAACAGCATCAGCACAAACATCACCATCACGATGAGCGTCAGCAGCGGCGAGAGCACGAGCATCATGGTCAGCACGCCAACAACGGAGATCGAGCAGACGATGAGCTGCGGCAGGCCCTGGCTGAGCATTTCGCGCATGGCGTCGGTATCGTTGGTAAACCGGCTCATGATCTCACCGTGCGTGCGGGAATCAAAATACCGAAGCGGCAGTGATTGCAGCTTTTCAAACATCTCACAGCGCACGGCTTCCAGTATGCCCGTTGAAATGTTCAGGAGCAGACGATTGCCGACAAACGTGCCGAGCGCGCCGAGCGCATAGATGGCCGCGAGCGCCGCAACGGTGCCGAGCACCGGCATCATGGAGTCGCCGCCCGTTGTAAACAGCTCGATGATCTGGTTGAACAGCGGCTTGAGCAGATAGGTGCCGATGACGCCCGCGCCGGACGACACGATCAAACTGACGAGAATGATCGCCAGCATGCCGCGGTACCGGTTCAGGTAGCGCATCAGGCGCGCAAAGGTTCTCTTGGTGTCCTTGGGCTTTGCAAAGCCTTTCTTATTGTTCGGGCCGGGCATGATCAGGCCACCCCCTTCTGCTGCGAGTAATAGACCTCCTGATAGATCTCGTTGCCGGCAAGCAGCTCATCGTGCGTGCCAACGGCATCGATCCTGCCGTCGTTCATGACAACGATCGTATCCGCATCCATGATGGAGGTGATGCGCTGGGCGATGATGAGCTTGGTCGTGTCGGGCAGCTGCGTGCGGAATGCATGGCGGATCGCCGCATCGGTCGCGGTGTCAACGGCGGAGGTCGAGTCGTCCAAAATCAGGATCTTCGGCGACTTGAGCAGCGCGCGTGCAATGCAGAGCCGCTGCTTCTGCCCGCCGGAGACGTTCACGCCGCCCTGACCGAGCACGGTATCATAGCCGTTGGGAAAGCCCATGATGAAATCATGCGCAGCGGCAGCGCGGCAGGCCGCTTCGATCTGCTCGTCCGTAGCGGTCGGATTGCCCCACCGGAGGTTATCGCGAATGGTACCGGAGAAGAGCACATTCTTTTGCAGCACCATGCCGATGGCGCCGCGCAGCGACTGAATCCGGTATTCCCGCACATCGTGTCCGCCGACGACAACGGAGCCATGCAGCACGTCGTACAGTCGCGGAATCAACTGAACCAGCGTCGTCTTGGAGGAGCCGGAGCTGCCGATGATGCCGACGACCTCGCCTGAGCGAATGGTGAGGTTGATATCCTCGAGCGTCAGGTTGTTCGGATCGTCCGAATAGGAGAAATCCACATGCCGGAAGTCAATGCTCCCGTCCGCCGGAACGACGTCCGCATCGGCTGGCCCGTCGGTAATGGCCGCGATTTCGTCGAGCACCTCGCAGATTCGCTTTGCGGACGCCGAGGAGAGCACAAAGGTTACGAAGGCCATGGTGATCATCATCAGCGACATGAGAATCTGGGAGATATAGGTAATAAAGCTCATCAGATCGCCGGCGGCCAGCCGCCCGTCGATCACATGGCCGCCGCCGAGCCAGATCACGGCGATGATGCAGGCGTACATGGTGAGCTGCATCAGCGGAGAGGTGGCAATCAGCAGCTTTTCCGCCTTTTTCTGCGCCTCCCGAACCGCGGCGGCGCTGTCCTCAAATTTTTTGATCTCATGCTTTTCCCGCACAAACGCTTTGACCACGCGAATCGCGATCAGGTTTTCCTGCGCCTGCGCGTTCATGCCGTCGTATTTTTTGAGCATGGCGTTGAAGCGCGGGAAGGCCAGCTTGGAGATCACGGCCATCGCAATGCCGAGAAACGGGATGGCGGCAAACATGATCATCGAGAGCGAATTGCTGATACGGAAGGCCATCACCGTCGCTAAGATCAGCATGAGCGGCGCGCGCGCCATCAGCCGGATCATCATCTGGTAGGATTGCTGCACGTTCGTAATGTCGTTGGTGAGGCGCGTGACAAGCGAGGCGGTGGAGAACTTATCCGTGTTCTTTGCGGAAAACGCCTCTACCCGTTCAAACAGACCCAAACGCAGATTCTTGGCCGCCCCGTTGCTTGCGAGAACGGCAAACCGAGCGCCGAGCGAACCAAACAGCAGCGCGCCGAGCGCCATGAGCACCATCCATCCGCCGGTGCGTAGCACATAGGGGAGATCCTGGTTCGGGATACCGATGTTGATGATATCCGCCATGAGTAGCGGAATGAATACCTCCAGCACAACCTCAAACACCACCGTCAGCGGGGTGAGGACCGAGGGAAACACGTAGCCGCGCACATATCGGAGCAATTTTTTAATCATGCGTCCGTCTCCTTCCAAGGGCGTAAGTAATCGAGCTTTTCATAATTCAGGTTGGCGATCATGCGTTCCAGCAGGTCGGCCAGCGTTTTTTTGTCCTGTGCGGTCAGACCGCTGAGCGTCTCCGCATCGAGCAGATCGAACTCCTGCCGATAGGATTTTGCTACGGCAACGCCGCTCCCGGTAGCATACAGCCGGTTGCAGCGCAGGTTGCTTTCATCCACCCGCTTTTCGATCAGACCGGCGCGCTGGAGCCGCTTTGTGGATTGCGCAATGGAGGCCGGTGTGACGGCCAGCCGTTCCGCCAACTGAATTTGCGTGCTGCCGGGGCAGGCAATGAGACATTCCAGAACCGGAAGCTGGCCGTCGTACAGACCGCCGCCGGCTGTCCTTTCCCTGAGCCTGCGGCAGCGCAGCAGATTGAGCAGCATCAGCCTTGCGATAATTTCACGATCCCGCAAACAAAGATCCTCCTCTTTATAAATAGATAACCGCTTAACAATTAAACGGTACTCATTTTAACAGCGCTTCCATTGCCTGTCAATGTGGGAATTGTGAAAAGCCTGTGAACGTGGTAGAATACCAGATATGAAGAAGACGATCAACGGAAATACCGGCGGCGTGCGTGAAGTGCTGCTGCGGGAGATGGAAACGCTTTATGAACTGCAGCAGGGGCAGGATGTGTTCCTGTCGGCCGAGCTGTGCGATGCGCTTGCGCGCTACACGGGGCTGATCGGAAGGGAAATACTGGTCTATATCAGCCGCAGCGGCAGTATCGAAGAGGTTCGCATCGGCGACGACCATACCGTCGCCATGCCGGAACTGCGCTTGGTGCGCAATATCGACCGGTTGTGCGGCGTACGGTGTATTCATACGCACCCGAACGGCAGCGGGCTGCTTTCGGATGTGGATATGGGCTCGCTCGGCGCACTGCGGCTCGATGCGATGGCGGCCATCGGCGTTACGGCAGACGGTCGCCCAACGAGCGTCTACGCCGCCTATCTCGGCCAGATGCAGGGCGACCGCCGGCAAACGGTGCTCTATGGTCCCATGCGCGCGCATCATTTGCCGCAAAAACAGCTTATGGACGCGATCTATGAGGCGGACGCGCATTTTCAGACCGGCGCCTACGATGTGACGGCCGCGCGCCCGGATCGGGCGATCCTCGTCGGCATTGAGAATAACGAGGGATATGATACGCTCGATGAACTGGCGGCGCTTGCAGAAACGGCCGGCGTGCAGGTGGTCGGTCGGGAACTGCAGCGGCGGCGTTCGGTGGACAACGCGACGTATATCGGCACCGGCAAAGCGGATGAATTATCGCTTGCCGTCAGCGCGTTGGAGGCCGATATCGTCATATTTGATGATGAACTCTCGGCCATCCAGATGCGAAATCTGGAGGAGAAGCTCGGCGTGCCGATCATCGACCGTACGATGCTGATCCTCGATATTTTTGCCGTGCGCGCACAGTCGCGCGAGGGCAAGCTGCAGGTGGAACTGGCGCAGCTCCAGTACCGTTTGCCGCGGCTGTTGGGTATGGGACGGGTGCTGTCGCGTCAGGGCGCGTCCGGCGTGGGCATGCGCGGTCCCGGCGAAAAGAAACTGGAGATCGACCGCCGCCGCATTCGCCGCCGCGTGTTTGAACTGGAACAGGAGCTGCTGGAGATTGAAAAACAGCGGGGCTTGCGGCGGGAGCGGCGCGCGAAGAACGCCGTGCCGACCGTCGCGCTCGTGGGCTATACCAACGCCGGAAAGTCCACGCTGCTCAACTGTCTCTCCGAGAGCAGCGTTTTGGCGGAGGACAAGCTGTTTGCCACGCTCGACCCCGTTGTGCGGCAGATTCCGCTGCCGTCCGGCGGCGAGTGCCTGCTCTCGGATACGGTCGGCTTCATCAACAAGCTGCCGCACGATCTGGTGCGCGCGTTCCATTCCACGCTCGAAGAGGTGCGGGAGGCGTCGCTCATTCTCCATGTCATCGATGCGACCAGCCCGTATTATGACGTACAGATGCGCGTGGTCGAGGAAGTGATCGCGAGCCTCGGCGCGTCGGATACGCCGCGTATCAACGTTTACAACAAGGTGGACGCCCTGCCTGCGCTACCGGCGCTGCGCGGAAATGCTTTTGCCATCAGCGCGCGCAGCGGCGAGGGAATTGACGCCCTGTTGAGCGGGATCGAGCAAGCGCTCTCCAGTGCGCAGGTGCGCGTTGAACTCGTGGTGCCGTATGATCGGTATGATGTGATGCAGCTGTTGTATTCGCTCGGCGCGGTGCAGTCGGAGACGCATGAGGGGGATGGGGCACACGTCACGGCGCTGCTCGACGAATCGCAGCTCTGGCGCGTGCAGAAGAAGCTGTCGTAAGGGATGCGCTCTTTGAAACAGCGGCCGGAACGAGTAAAAAACGCGGTTTTGCATCTTGTGCAAAATCGCGTTTCAGCCTGTCAAAAAAGGTCGCTATAAGCGGCCTTTTCTGATATAATAGGCACA
>DXWI01000019.1:0-341 GCA_019416935.1 Clostridiales bacterium
TGTAGGCTCCGAAAAGCCTTGTATTTACAGTGTTCCTAATAGGAAGTAATCATACTCCTGAGAATTATCCGACAATGGGGAGAAATCCCATGTAATAGGCAGGTATTCCGTTTCACCATCTGACAGCTCCACACAAAGCTTCTTTGGAAGCATTTCTTCCAGCAGCTCCTCGGTCAGATCGTCTCGCTCTGCGCCGGGCAGGCTTAAATACCATTCCCCATCATATTCGGTAAGGAACTCCTCTTCGTCCACCCACGTCCAGCCGATGATGTACGTCTCCTCCGGTTCCGGCGGCTGCGCCTTGGCCGCGCACTGCGCCGGATCTTCCGCACAGACGGGGC
>DXWI01000019.1:441-42507 GCA_019416935.1 Clostridiales bacterium
CCCCGCACAGGGCATCACAGATGCACACAGAGGGCTTTTCATCCTCCGGCGGCTGTACCTCGGCCGCGCACTGCGCCGGATCCTCCGCGCAGACAGGGCACGCGCTGTTTCCCTCGTCCCCGCACAGGATGTCACAGATGCACACAGGGGTTTTTTCATCCTCCGGCGGCTGCGCCTTGGCCGCGCACTGCGCCGGATCTTCCGCACAGACGGGGCACGCGCTGTTTCCCTCGTCCCCGCACAGGGCATCACAGATGCACACAGAGGGCTTTTCATCCTCCGGCGGCTGCGCCTCGGCCGCACACTGCGCCGGATCCTCCGCGCAGACGGGGCACGCGCTGTTTCCCTCGTCCCCGCACAGGACATCACAGATGCACGATGTATCGTCAAATAGATCAGCCGCAAATACATCCACCATATTCGTGCTGAACAGTACGGCGCACAGCGCCACATTTATGACACGCCGCCAACCGCCCCGCCGGTGGGTCTGGCCGCGCGCTAAGCGTTTTCCACTGTCCATCTTTTTCCTTAGATACATAAAAATTGCCTCTTCTTGTTTAATGTCATTTCCTGACCAATAACGTAGACTTTATCGGTTACTGTTTTTGCGTGCAGTTTGGATAAACTAAGAAAGCTTGTTCTCCTCCTTGCTATGCAAAACAGCGCCAAACAGCACACAAGTGTACATATAAACAGTATAGCACGCCCGAATGGAAAAAACTACATTTTCCTGACCGCTTTTTTTGTACTACTTTCCGTGAACCCATCTCAGGAAAGTGTCCTGTGCAATAGAAAGCTGCTAGGCTGCCTCCCGTGAGGTGATTTTTTGGTCTTCCCAGTCCTCTTTAAGCTGCCAGAATCGTTCCGGCACATCTTTTCTTGGCCGCCCAAATTTTACGCCGCGCAGTTTTGCCGCCGCAATCCCTTCTTTCTACCTCTGGTGAATATTCTCACGTTCTGTCTGCGCCACATAGGATAGAATCTGCAATACCAGATCGGCCACGAAAGTACCGGTCAAGTCATTGCCCGATTTTCTGGTGTCTAAAAGCGGCATATCCAACACCACCACATCAACCTGCTTTTCTTTGGTAATAATTCTCCATTGCAGCAGTATCTCCTCATAATTGCGGCCAAGCCGGTCAATGCTTAAAATATACAGCAAATCCCCGGCTTTTAACTTTTTTACCAGTTTCTTATAATTGGGACGGTCAAAATCCTTGCCGGACTGCTTGTCCATGTAAATATTCTTTTCGGCAACACCGACTTCCCGCAAAGCAATCACCTGCCGATTCTCATTTTGTTCTTTGGTGGAAACGCGGATGTATCCGTAAGCCGTAGATTTGATATTACTTCACATCCTTTCGCTTCTGCCACACAATGTCATACCCCAGTGCGTCCGCCAGCTCCACCGCCTCGCCGTAGCGGAGCGAGCCGCGCTTGAGCTTGCCGGAGAGATTTGGGACGCTACGGCTCCAGCCGTATTCGTCAGAAAGGTAGTCCACCACTTCGGTCATGGTCATGCCGGTGCGGACGATGTAGGACTTGATCTCGTTGCGATAGGTTTCAGATTTTCTCATATTCAAATGTTCCTCCTGTTTTTTCGATGCGCTCTATGGTAAAATAGGTTTGTCAGATCGTGACACCCGTTCGCCATAGGGCGCTGATTTTTGATACACGGCTTTCTGCTGGAAATGCCGCCAATGATGTGCTGATCACAGGCAGCACCTTCCACTTTTGCCGCTTGACGTGTCTTTGCGTGAAACGGAGAAATGTCATTCTGAACGGCAAACGCCGTTCGCTGTTGGATAGCACTCTGTTCCATGCAGATAACCGCACAGAGCAGAAAACCATTTCGCCGTTTTCACTTGCTTTGATTTTTACATTCGATTTTGCCGCTCTTTCCGAACGTCGTTCCTGCCCGGAGGATCGCTCCCGGCGTTTCGTTCTCCTTGGTGCGCTGGATGCGGCACTTCGCCGGAGGACATATCCCGTTCGGACGGTCATGCAATTTTCAAGGTTCAGGTGCGATTACAAGACCATTTTAGCGAAAAATATAGCCCTCTCCCGTATATCCAAGAGATAGGAAAACGCACCGAAAAACGCAGATTTCCACGCTTATGGACAAGACCGGAAAGGGGCAGAAATTTGAGGGGGAGGACACCGCTATGCAACCAAAACTCACCATTCAGGAACGGCTCAAAGACCTGCGCGTGGAGCGCGGTCTGACGCTGGAACAGCTATCCGCAGAAACAGGCATCTCCAAGTCTGCGCTGGGAAAGTATGAAGCCGATGATTTCAAAGACATCAGCCCATTCAGCATAACGGAACTGGCGAAGTTCTACGGGGTGTCCACCGATTATCTATTGGGCTGACAGAACAAAAAAATCACCCAAACACAGAGCTGGATGCCCTGCATTTGTGTGATGATGCAATCGAAATATTAAAGACAGGCAAGTTCAACCACCGGCTGCTGTCGGAGCTGATCTGCCACAAGGATTTTCAGCGGTTTATGCTGGATGCAGAGATTTACGTTGACCGGATCGCGGATATGCGGATCAAGGACATGAACGCCGTGCTGGAAGCAGTGCGACAGATGGCATTGATGAAAAACGGCGGCGATGAAAATGACCTGCACCTGCGGACACTGGAAGTCGCGCAGATCCGGGAAGATGAATATTTCGGAAACCTGATTGCGGATGATCTGAAAGGCATTCTCCGCGACATCCAGAGTGAACACCGCCCCGACACCATGACTGCGGATGAAACCTCCCTCGCTGCAACCGTGCAGGAGCAGCTACAGGAGGCGATGGACTTTGAGGGCAGCTCCGAAGAAAAACAAGTCCGGTCGTTCCTTGCCACGTTCGGTATTGATTATGACAAACTCTCCAAAGAGCAGTTTGTCACGCTGATTGAAATACTCAAGCTGTCCAAGTACATGAAAAGCCCCATCAGCCAGCGAGGGAAAGCAAGATCGCAGATGGCACATGGGAAAGGGAAAAGAAAACGAAAATAAGAAAAAGCCGCGATATCCAGTAAAAACCTGAATATCGCGGCTTTTTGTTGTCCAACCCTGCCTGACAGATGCTCATTTCGTAATTTCAGTCTAAACCTGTTTTACGAACACCCGTCTAAAAGGCGGGCGCTATTCCTTCCTACCTGCGTTGTTTTGTGTTCCCTTGCCAGCCGTTTGGCATGAACAAGCGGCGCACAATCAAAGAACATAATTCTCGATAAAGTATGCAACGCCATCCTCCTGGCAGGACGGCACGATGATATCCGCCTCATCGAGCACATTTTTCGTTCCGTTAGCAACGCATACGCCGCAGCCGGCCCAACGGATCATGCTTAAATCGAGTGTACTGTCACCGATTGCCGCGACAGATTCCTGTGGAACGCGCATGATCCCGGCCAGTTTTTCAAGCGCAGCTGCCTTTGAAACCCCACAGCCGTTGATCTCAATGAAGCCCGGCTGCGAAATTGTCACATCCGCGCGTCCAGCAAGCGCGACCTGAAATTCCTGTTGCAGCTTCAATGCCTGCTCCGGTTCGGCGTAAGCCAGCACCTTCGGCACATTGTCATAACGCTTTTCTCGCAGCGCCGGATCGATTCGATACGGAAGATTTGTCCGCTCATGATAAAACGTAAAGAACGGACAATCCTTCTCAGCAATGACGGTATCGCCATCAAAAATCTGCACATGAATGCCGTAATCGTGAGCCAATTCCAGAGCATCTCTTACCAAATCCGGTGAAAGTGCCGCCACCGAAATGGGCTCTCCATCCGGAGAATGCACCAGCATCGCGCCGCCGTATTGAATGGTCGGCCCCTCTATTTCCAGCTGTGACCATATCTTTTTGCTGGAAAGAAACCCGCGCCCGGTCGCTATGGTTACAAACACGCCCTTTTTCTGTGCGGCGCGAATCGCGGCAAGATTGCGCGGGCTGATCACATCCTTTTGATGCGTCAGCGTCTGATCAATATCCAACGCTATGAGTTCAATGCTCTGCATCCTCCCGTACCCCCTCAACGAACCTGTCCATTCCCTCGGACAACATATTTCGCACTGGTCAATTCATGCAGCCCCATAGGCCCGCGTGCGTGCAGCTTTTGTGTACTGATTCCGATTTCGGCGCCAAAACCAAACTCTTCGCCATCCGTAAACCGGGTCGATGCGTTTACATAGACGGCCGCTGCATCAACAGCGTTCAAAAAACGCTCCGCTGTGGGCAAATGATCGGTAATGATCGCCTCGCTGTGGCGCGTACCATATCGGTGAATATGCTCAATCGCCTCATCCATATTGGAAACGACCTTTGCTGCAATAATATAGCCGCCGTATTCGGCTGCCCAATCCGCTTCGGCTGCCGGAATCGCCGTTGGAAGAATCGCGCAGGTCTTTTCGCAGCCACGGATCTCCGTATGATAAGCCGAAAGCGCCTCCGCAATCTTCGGCAAAGCTTCAACCGCAACGCTTTGATGAACAAGCATGGTTTCGCATGCGTTGCAAACCGCCGGCCGCGAGCACTTGGCATTGGCCACAATCCGGGCCGCCATATCGAGATCTGCGGATTGGTCCACATAGACATGGCAAACGCCCGCCCCGGTCTCAATCACCGGCACGGTTGCATGTTCGACCACGGAACGAATGAGCCCGGCGCCGCCGCGTGGAATCAACACATCGATCAGCCCGTTCAAGCACATCAGTTCCGTTGCGGTTTCGCGCGAGGTATCCTCCACGAGCTGAATCGCGCCTTCCGGAACCCCCGCACGGTATGCCGCGGCGGAAAGACAATTCGCAACGGCCGCATTTGTGTGTATCGCCTCAGAACCACCCCGCAAAACACAGGCGTTGGACGATTTCAGGCATAGGCCTATCGCGTCTGCCGTCACATTTGGCCGCGCTTCATAGATGATGCCGATGACCCCCAGCGGAACCCGCCGTTTCTCAATGGATAGTCCATTCGGCCGTTTTACAACGGAATCGGCGCCGCCGACAGGGTCCGGCAGAGAAGCCACCTTGCGCAGCCCCTCCGCCATTCCGATGATGCGGCTTTCGTTCAGCGCCAACCGATCCAACAACGACTCGGTTCTACCGGCTGCGCGCGCCGAATCCATATCCTTTGCATTTGCTGAAAGAATTGCGGGCGTTTCCGCCAACAGCGCATCCGCCATCATCAGCAGCGCTTTATTCTTTGTTTGTGTATCGGTGAGCAACAATTGATAGGAAGCCTGTTTGGCGAATTGTGCCTGCTGCCGCAAAGTCATAAACGTTCTGCCCCTCAAAAATTTGCTTTCAGTATACTACAAACTTTTGAACGAGGCAAGCGAAGGATGGCTCTATCAGCTCTCCAAATTCTCTAAATATCGATTGATCTCATCCAGCGAAGAGAATGCCTCTCCCTGCTGTAACTGCTCCGCTGTCTCGGCATCCAGGCCATCCAGCGCATCGGGAATTTCCAAAACACAAACGTTTTCCAGCGTCTCCGCCTGCATGCGCATCACCTTCAGCATACCTTCCTCGGCGGACAGCAAAACAAAGTGCTCCGGGCAGTATCCCTCAAATCGTTCGACAATGTGAACGAGGTCGGAAGAAAAGCTGGTAATAATCGCTTTGGGATAACGGTCCGCTAGCTCTGTTTTTGTAAGTCCGGTAAACCCCGATGCGTTTTCAAGCGTGGATATCACGGTATGTCCGCACTGCAAAAAACAGGTTTCACGTTCCACTCTCGTAGTCGGCAGGATGGATACCACGCCAATTCGATCAACCGGTGCGGCTTCGGCTTGGTTTTGCAGGCGCTGCCCCGGTGCTTCAGACGGCTGAAGCACATAGCCGAGCAGCAACCCAGCGACCAGGGCCAGCACCGTACAGATTAAAATTCGTCGATTCTCTCTCAAATAATGAAGCATTCCAGTCCCTCCATACCGGAATTTTCCCCCAAAAAGCAGCATTCCATACCGAACGACGCCCCGATGCTTTTCATTTTGTGCAGCGTCTGCTATACTGGTCGTATGTTATGAGAATGTCGGAGGGTTTTGATTTGATTTTTGATCTGCTTTCCGTTGCGTATTTGGCAGCATTCCTTGCTGCGGGTATCTCCGTGAGCAGGTTGTTGTTTTCAGGCGAGCGCCCCATTGTTCGCATCTGGTTCGGATTTGCCTTTGGTCTGGTCATGCTTCTATGGCTTCCCGCACTATGGGCGTTTATTCTGGAGTTCACCCTGACCGTGCAGTTGCTTGCACTTTGCACCGCAATCGGAATCGGCGTCTGTTGCTATACAATTTCCAAAACGCGTACCAGCCGGAAATCCCGTTGGCTGGAGGAGTCGCCCCTTCTCTTCACCCTGCTTCCGCTGTTTGTGATCGGCGTTGTCCTACTGTCCAATCATACCATCGTAAACCGGCAGGGCGCTCTCTGGGTAGGGCAATCCACATTTGGCGATCTTGCAATGCATCTGGGTTTTATCACCAGCATCGCCGAGCAGGGTACGTTCCCGCCCATGTACTCCATCTGCCCCGATACGGCCGTTGGATATCCGTTCCTTTCCGACAGCATCAGCTCCACTTTCTATTTGCTCGGCGCAGACCTCCGTTTTGCCACGCTGCTTCCAGCCATGGTCGCTTACGGGATGGTTTTGCTTGGCGTATATCTGTTTTTTGAGCGTTGGCTGTCTGAAAAGGGCCAAGCCTGCTTTGCAACGCTTCTCTTCTTTGTCGGGGGAGGGTTTGGCTTTGCGTATTTTCTGGATCTTGCGCAATTTCAGCCGGATCGTCTATCCAGCCTGTTTACCGCTTTCTATGAAACGCCGACCAACGACCCCTCCTACGGGCTGCGCTGGGTCAATCCCATTGCGGATATGCTCATTCCTCAGCGGGCAACGCTCTTTGGCTGGGCGCTGCTGTTCCCCTGTCTCTATCTCCTCTATCGCGGCGCTTTTGAGAAGGACTGCCGTTCCTTCCTTCCGCTCGGTATCCTTGCAGGCGCGCTTCCGCTGGTACATACGCATTCTTTTCTAACGCTTGGCCTGATCAGTGCCTTCTATTTTGTACGGAGTATTTTGAAACAAGAAGGAAAAGCACAGCTGCTCGGCTACCTGAAGTATGCCGGTTTGGTTGCGCTGCTCGCCGGTCCGCAGCTCATCCTGTTTACCTTCCGGCAGTCCGGCAGCTTTTTGCGGCTAAATTGGAATTGGGATAATGTCAGCGATTCCTTCCTGTGGTTTTATATTAAGAATTGGGGGCTCCTGTTCCTGCTGCTTCCCATCGCATATTTGGACGCCGATCCGCGCGACCGTGCCGTCTACAACGGGGTATGGCTCCCCTGGCTTTTGGTTGAAACCATTCAGTTTCAGCCCAACCCCTATGACAACAACAAGATTTTGTTTATCTGCTTCGCATTCACCTGTGCGCTGGTCGCAAGGTGGCTGATAAAAACCTACCGGCGGCTTTCCGTTCCTCTGAAAAACAGCGGATTCTCTTTGGCCGGTACGCGTATGCTCGCAGTGATGGTCTGCATCGCGCTGTTCCTGTCCGGCTCATTGACATTGATGCGGGAAGCAAATTCCGAATACCAGCTCATCGGCAGCGATGAAGTTGAGGCCTCGGTCTTTATTCGGGATTATACGAAGGCTGATTCGACATTTTTAACCCACAATAACCATAACAATGCGGTTGCAGCTTTGACCGGACGCAATATTGTTTGTGGCTCTGGCTCCTTCCTCCACTATCATGGAGTGGACTACGCAGCGCGCGAAAAAGCGCTGTCAGAGCTGTTTGAGAATCCAGAAATCAGTCTGAAAGCGCTTCAGAAAACATATTCCATCGATTATGTGTATATGGGACCGTATGAGCGCGGCAGCTACGCCTGTGATATCGCCTATTTCGACGCGCATTTTAAGGTCGTCTTTGAAAACAGCAGCGTCACCATCTATGATCTCAATCAAGCCCCATGAGGAATCGATATACGGGTCGCAGCAGCGTAAACGCTTCGATAAGCTCATCAACGATAGCCCTGGAATAAGTTTTGCTCAGGGCGCTGGACGTATAGCAAAAGGTCAACGATTTACGGTTCAGCCAAGATGAGAGTTCTGTCGGACAGTCCCGAAACCTGGGCCGCCGGTACAGTTCTCCCTCAACGGAGAAGCGATTGACAAATGCAGGTGCCTCCACCAGCGAGAGAAACCTTTTCGGCTGAGCCAGCATTCTCGCACGCAGCGCATTCATCTGCGTCGTATCCGGGGCATACATCCCCATACCATAGCCGTAATGATCACGCTCAAATTCAGCGTAGACCACAAAGCACTCGCTGGTTCGCTTTTCGGCTGGTTTGAACGCCAGCCAAACATGATCCCGATATGGGGATTTGTCATGCGAATAGCGGGTATCGCGGCGAATCCGCGACACAATTGTTGTCACCCGCTGGTTGAAGCTTGGATTCAGGGACAGCGCGGTTGGCAGCAACTCCGCAGCCAGTGCGCGCATGGGTTCCTGCACAACCCTTTTGTATCGATCTCGGTTTGCCTCAAAAAACTCCCTGTGGTTTTGGAACGCGATTTCCCAGAAGAACTGGTACATCTCCTCCGGACATCCGGAAAACTCGATCATTTGGTCTTCTCCCCGTCCGCCGCTTGTACGCGATGGATCTCTTGTTTTTTCTTTGGCAGCACAGCCGGCTCCTTATGGATGCTCATGTGCTTTGGCATCCCGGTATGGCTATCGCCGGACTGTTCGTCGTCAGCCTGCAGCCAAAACGCAATGTTCTCCTGAGGCGGTTGTTGCTGCGCCATGGCAGCCTGCCCATTCATTGGTATTGAGGGCTCTGGGCTTTCATGCGTCTCTGCGTTGGTCCACCGCTTCTCGTAAGGCCTATTCTCCGGTGCTACCGTTGGATTGGGCGCTGCCTGATCCGATGCATTCGTTTGAGGCATTCCGGCATCCTCCGGCGTTCCGTCATCGAATTCCGGCACGATGGGTGGGATCAGCGGCCGCTTGACGGGCACATAGTGCTGCCGGCGCTCCTCGGCAATGCGGACATAATCCGATGGACCGCGCGGAGCGCTCAGTCTTTGGGGCTCCGGCGCGTCCTCCATGAACGCTTCATCGATCGACTCATCGATTTCCAGCTCCTCTGGCTCATCATCATCCAGCAAAAGCCCACCGGTCTTTTTGTGCTCCAGTACCGCAAGCACGATCAGCGCCACAAAAGCTGTGAGCATAATGCCGCCAACGATCAGCAAAACCGTAACCAGCGTGCGGTTCCAGTTGCCCACGGTTCCGATCGGTTCCGTTGTCGGGAGCGTTGTCGGTTCGGGTGTAGCCGTCGCAGTCGGATAAGCGACCGTCAGCATGGCGCCCGTCAGAAGGCGCTCCGTCCCCGCCGGGTCCGTTGCTTTCAATGAAAATGTCAGGTTGCGCGGGGAGCCGATGATCAGCTCGTCCTCATAGACGGTATCACCGGCAGGCAGCAATTCATAGGTTTTCAACTCCCCCAGCGTCGCTTCACTCAAAACCGCGTTCGTTAATTCGACCGCGCTATTGTTCCGCATTGTAACGCGCGCGCGCACGGCGCCGGTCTGCGCCGTCCAAGGTTCGAGGATCTCCGTAAGCAGTACCACGTCGATCTGTGAATCGTCCACAAAGGGATGCACTTCATAGACGGTATCGAATACCGGCGAATAATCTGCGCCGAACGCGTCCGTTCCCGTTAGCCGAAACGACACGTTGCGAACTGGCTCCGTTGAAATCGGTACGACGAGATAGGAGATCGTCCGGTTTTCTCCGGGGTTCAAAGAAAACGTATCCCCATGTATGGGGTTGCTCAGTTCATCCGTTATCCGAATATCGGTGACCGACTGATTCCCTGTATTATTTGCGGTAATGGTAAACGGGACGCCCGCTGCCGTAGGCGTTCCCATTTCGACCTTCAGATCGATTTCTATTTGCACCATTGACAGCGTAATGGGATCTATCGCCGAAAATGTCTTGGTCTTGCCGTTTACATCATACGCAACCGTAGGCGCTGAGACAGCATCGGAATCCCCCATCGTATACACATAGGATTGCGTGATTTTTCCGCCGGCATTGAGCGTATGGTTGCGGAAAATCGGGTTATCACTGATTTGCTCGTCGATGACGGTAATGTTCGTCATATCGAACTTGGTATCGTTTGACAGTTCATACGTCAGAGTGATCGTGTCCCCCTGCTTTGCGTATTCGCTGCTGACCGTTCTCTTTATGGAGATAACCGGCTCTACCGCGCGCGCAATCGTTACGGGAACCTCCATTGTAAATGGTTCGCCATATTTGAGCCAGCTCACCTGAAAGAGCTGCTCCAGACCGATTTTTGAATCCGGCACCTCATATTGCAGCGAAAAGGTTACGGAACCGCCCGGCGGAATAATGCATCCCTCCATGCCGTCCACTTGAAAGATCGCATTGTCCAAACCAATGGTAATCTCATGGAGCTCGAAATCGGAGTAGTTCGAGATTTCAAATGTCAGAAGCACCATGCCGCTTTCCGACAGCTCTGCCGGCTCCGCCTGAACCTCGACCTTTACCTCTTCCTTTTCCTTGTTTTTGTTCTTGTCGTTCTCCGCCATAGTGGGTATTGCAAACAGGATCGACAAAAGAACGCATACCAACAGAGTCAGCGCCAGGCGGAATTCTTTTCTCTTCATTGCAATCATCGCTCCTCTTTTTCCTGCTCCTGCATTGCCGGTTCGGGAGAAGGGAATGGCCGCATATCATGCGCTGTGATCAGCGGTCGGACGCTGCCGTCCGTTCGATCGACCACCGCATGTATTAGCCCGGCAGCTTCCTCCTCAAACGCCCAAACGGAGGCGTTGACCTCCGCCTCATACTGTACGGACGCAATTTGGACATGCTGCGACCGTTCGCGCAGCAGCGTTTCCACTCGGCCCCATAAGGCGTACGGAACGCGCAGCGTCAGCTTTGCGCAGCGATGTATCTCCAACTTGCCGGCAGCTTCAATAGCCGCTGCTGCAGCCGATGCATATGCGCGAACCAGACCGCCGGCGCCCAACAGGATACCGCCAAAATATCTGGTAACCACAACCAGAACATCTGTAACACCGATGCGGCGAATCGCTTCCATCATCGGCATGCCTGCGGATCCGGATGGCTCTCCATCATCGGAAAAGCGGGCGCAGGCGCCATGTTCGCCGATGGAATAAGCATAACAGTTATGCGTCGCATCCCAATGCTGTCTACGAATCCGTTCCAGCAGCGCCAGCGCTTCCTGTTCATTGGTCACAGGGAAACAACGACCGATGAACCGTGATCGCTTGATTACCTGCTCGATCTCGCTCTCCTGTTTAACGGTACGATATGCCATTTATGCGCGCTTCATTCTGCAAAAGCTCTTCTTTCCCTTGCGAAGAATGATGCCATCGCCATCCAGCGCATCGGGTGACAGCGTTTCCTGAAAGGATGCCACCTTTCTTTCCCCCGCAAACACGGCCCCATCGTTGATGAGCCGCCGGGCATCCGACTTGGACTTTGCCAAATTGGCCAACACCAACAGATCCGGAAGGCGCAGGCCGCTCTCCGCTATCTGCTGCTCGGTGAGCGAGACGGATGGCATATGCGAAAAATCGTTCCCGCCGGAGAACAGTGCTTCCGCAGCGGACTGCGCCTTGTCCGCCTCGTCCGTGCCATGCACCTGCTCGGTTAGCGTGTACGCGAGAACTCGCTTTGCTTCGTTGATCGCGGCATCCTTCAGAGAGCCAAGGCGCTTGACCTCATCCATAGGCAGGAAGGTCAGCAGTGCCAAGCAGCGCTCTACATCCGCATCGTCGATGTTTCTCCAGTACTGGTAAAAATCATACGGACTGCAGCGATTCGGGTCGAGCCAGAGCGCGCCCTTTTCTGTCTTGCCCATCTTTTTTCCTTCGCTGGTGGTCAGCAGCGATGTCGTTAAGGCGTAGGCCGGCTTTTGTTCCTTTCTCCGAATCAGATCCGCACCGCCAAGAATATTGCTCCACTGGTCGTCTCCGCCCATCTCCAAAATGCAGCCGGTCTCACGATTGAGCATCAGGAAATCGTAACTCTGCATCAGCATATAGCTCATTTCAAAGAAGGTTAGACCGCGTTCCATGCGCTGTTTATAACACTCGCAGCGGAGCATGCTGTTTACGGAAAAATGCACGCCGATATCGCGCATGAAATCCAGGAAGTTCAGGCTGCGAATCCAGTCCGCATTGTTGTAAACAAGGGCCTTTCCGTCCGAGAAGTCGATCAACCGCGCCATCTGCTTCTGGAAGCAGGACGCATTGTGATCGATTTCCTCATTGGACATCATGCGGCGCATATCTGTTTTTCCAGAGGGGTCTCCGATCATTGCCGTGCCGCCGCCGAGCAAAACGATCGGGCGGTGGCCGGCCCGCTGCATATGCGCCATGGTCATCAACGCAACGTAGTGACCAATATGTAGACTATCGGCTGTTGGGTCAAAGCCAATATAAAACGTTACTTTTTCCCTGCCCAACAACTCCCGCAATTCTTCGGGGTGTGAGCATTGTTTCAAAAAGCCGCGCTCTTCCAAAATGTCGTAGACGTTTCGTTCCATGTTTCTATTCTCCTCTTTCCCATATGCCGATATCATATCAAACAAACGAGGAAAGCGCAACTTGCCGCTCCATCGTTCCGACCCAGATTTGCACTGATTTTCAGCTGTTTTTTGAAAATTCTCAAAACGGTTACAAATTTTCCAAGCAAATAGAAAGAGCGTACCCTATGGATACGCTCTTCAAATGGCACAAAAATTTCTTACATGCCGTAACGCTTTTTGAAGCGGTCGACACGTCCACCGCTGTCAACCAGCTTCTGACGGCCGGTGAAAAACGGGTGGCATTTGCTGCAAATTTCGACCTTCAACTCACCGCGGGTCGAGCCGGTCGTAAACGTTTCACCACAAGCGCAATGAACCGTTGCTTCGCCATAAGACGGATGGATGTCCTTCTTCATGATATTCACTCCTTCAAAAACACTACCGATAATAATTATATGCGCTTTGTCCAGAAAAAGCAAGCACTTTTTCAGCATAAAACACTGTTCTGCACACTATTTTCCAAATCGGTTGGAGGCTGTATAGCCATCCTTCTCATAAATGCGAACCCAGTCCTTGACACGCTGGAGGAATTCCTCGTTTGTGGCGGTCTTATCCAGCATGCCAATGAGCTGCTCAGTCACCTCCGCCGGGTTGCCGCCAGACAGCACACGCCGAATGGTCCGCACTCCCTCCAGCTCAGATTGTGAAAGCAGCAAATCGTCGCGGCGGGTTCCCGATTTATAAATATCAATTGCCGGGAATATCCGCTTTTCCGATAGTTTGCGATCCAGATGGATCTCCATATTGCCCGTGCCTTTGAACTCCTCATAGACCATATCGTCCATACGGCTGCCCGTTTCGGACAATGCCGTTGCGATAACCGTCAAGCTACCGCCATTTTCGATGTTTCTGGCTGCACCGAAAAAGCGCTTGGGCTTGTGCAGCGCGCCCGGATCCATACCGCCGGAGAGCGTCCGGCCCGTTGGAGGAATCGTTAGGTTGTAGGCTCTCGCCAATCTCGTCAGGCTGTCCATCAGAATCACGACATCCTTGCCGTGCTCGACAAGCCGCATCGCGCGTTCAAGCACCATTTCCGCTACGCGCGTATGATGCTCCGGAAGCTCGTCGAACGTCGAATACAGAACCTCGCCCCGAATGGACCGCTGCATATCCGTGACCTCTTCCGGCCGCTCGTCGATCAGCAGGACGATCAAATGCGTGTCGGGATAGTTGTCGGCAATTCCATTTGCAATGCTCTTCAAAAGGGTCGTTTTGCCGGCCTTAGGCTGCGAAACGATCATCGCGCGCTGTCCCTTACCAATCGGTGCAATGAGGTCGATCAGGCGAATGGACAGATCATTCTTTCGCCCGGTCCTCTCCAACGTGTAGCGTTCATCCGGGAAAATGGGAACCAAATTTTCAAATGGCGTTCTCTCAGACAGCTTTTCCGGATCCATGCCATTGACTGCCGTGATATAGAGCAGCGCAAGGAAGCGCTCGTTCTCTTTGGACGGACGTGTTTTGCCCGTCACCAAATCGCCGGTCCGCAGACCGAAGCGGCGGATTTGAGCAATCGATACGTAAACGTCGTGTGCGCCGGACAGGTAATTTTCGGAACGCAAAAAACCATATCCATCCGGGAGCACCTCAAGCACACCCTCCGCATCTCCGCATTCACCGGTTTGCAGCATTTCCGGAACAGCAGGGTTGCTCGTACCATAATCCTTATTATAGTACCCCTCCTGCCGGTTGCGGTATCGACGATCATCATCATACCCGGTTTCCGGCATCCCGTAGGCTTGCTGCCGCTCCGCATACGGTTGCTGGTAACCGCCACGCTGCTGATAGCCCCCCTGATACCCATTCTGCTGATAACCGTTTTGATAGCCGCCCTGATATCCGCCTTGATAGGAGGGCTGATAACCGCCCTGCTGATATCCATTCCGGCGCGGCTGATATCCCCCCTGTTGATAGTTTCTCGAATCGTAGGCGGGCTTCTGGTAGTTTTGCTGCGGCCTTGGCGTGTATGCCGGCCGCATTCTCGGCGCAGCAGCATCCGGCGCAACCATCGGGCGCGGTTCCACCGGAACCGACGGCGTATCCGCTTCCGGTCGAGCCGCTGGCTGCGCGGGCTGATGGGGCTGCGCGGGCGCTCCGCTATCCTCCGCTGCAGCGGTTGCTTCATCAGCAGTCGCATCCGAGAGTGGTACGGTTCCGCCATTCATAATGATACGAACAAGGTCGGATTTTCGATACTTTGTAATAGACTTCACGCCTTGCAGCTTTGCAATTTCGCGCAGATCGCCAAGACTCTTCGCCTCTAATTGTTCTTGATTCAATTCGGTGCTCCTCTCTTAATTAAGGAAATGATGATCTAGAATAAGTGCACGCAATTCGTATGCAACTAATACCCTCTCGATTATTTATCATACTATTCGATCTAACCCGTGTCAAGCAATGGCGCTAAGGATTTCACATCTTTCTCACGATTCGTCACAATATCCGGCACATTCTCCGCGCAGTAGCCGCCCGCGCCTAACATACCTGTCCCAATGCCTGCATATGATCTGGTAAATGGAACGCATCATCAACTTTGGGGGGATTGCGCATGACTGATCGCAGAGACAATGATTTGACAAAACTCCGACCGCGCGCACACAGCATCCATATCGACAATCGCATGCGTATCAGCGTAACGGGCGTTGCCGATGTGGAGAGCTTCAACGAACAGGACGTGATGCTCATGACTGAAGCGGGACCGCTGAACATTGTGGGAACAAACCTCCATCTTGCCAAGCTTAATCTCGAGGATGGCCAAATCAGCATTGAAGGGGAAATCCTTGCGCTCGATTACGAGCCGCCCGAAGCGGAACGACGCGGCCTGTTTGGCAAGGTGTTCCGCTGATGGCCGAACATGTTTCCGCTCAGCCCTATGCAGCGCTGGCATTTTTATATGCCGGTATTGTCAGCGGTCTGCTCTACGACATACTGCGACTGGTGCGACGGATCCTTCGCGGCAAGCTCTCGGAAATTCTGTTTGATCTCCTGTTTGCGGCCGGTCTTGGTGTCATCACGGCCGTCGCACTTTTGCTCGGCACAGGCGGCAGAATCCGGCTCTATGTGTTTCTGCTTACCGCTTTGGGCTTTGCATTGGAGCAATTCACGGTCTATGGGATGATTTCACGCATCGTTCACAGATGCATGAACAAAAAAGCTGGATTCCGCTAGAAAGTATGCTATACTGATTATATGGCGAAGAAGACTCGTTTCAAACTGAAAACACGGTATGTCATTCTGGCGTTTTTGCTTGCTTTTTGCATCATGAGCGGCATTTACCTGTCGCAGCAAACCAAGCTGACGGCGATCACCGAGGAAACTGCCGCATTGCAGCAGCAGCTCGATGCTTTGAAGGTGGAAGAGGAGCGTCTTGAGCGCATGTTAGAGTATATGCAAACGGACGAATATCTGCTGCAATACGCAAGAGAAAAGTTGGGCTATGTGTTTCCAAACGATATAAAATTCTATGAATGACTTCATTCCGGATCGACTGCCGCACCGTGCGGTAATCATCGATATTGGCAGCAACTCCATTCGTTACATGGAGGCGGCGCGTATTGATGGAGTAGTTTCATTTTCTCCCAAAGAGGTTTATACAACGAGGTTGGCCGAAGGGCTGCTATCGAGCGGCAGCCTCTCTCAAGCGCGCATGCAGCAATCGCTTTCGGTGCTGTCGGCTTTGATTCTGCGTGCAAAGAGCGGCGGCTTTGTTCCATACGCTTACGCTACCAGTGCAGTTCGGGATGCGAAGAATCGCTCTGTTTTTCTGAAAGAGGTGTATGAGCAAACCGGTTTGCAGATTCGCGTATTGAGCGGCGAGGAAGAAGCGGCCTTCGCCTATCGCGGCGCAGTAGGCGGCAGGTCCGGCGGTCTCATCGACATCGGCGGCGGCAGCACGCAGATTATGACGGCAGTCTGCCGCACGAGTTTTCCACTCGGCTGCGTGCGGGTTAAAGACCTTTGCAGCGGCCTGTCCTACATGGAGATCTGCGAAAAAATGCGGCCGATATTTCTCAAGACCTATGCTCTCCCCACCCTTCTTGAAAAACAGTGGTTCGCGGTGGGTGGCACGGCAACAACGCTTGCCGCGCTGCATCTGGGTCTGGAGCGCTATGCGCCTGACGAGGTCCGTCGATGCACCATGCAGGCCGAAGAAATCGACGCCCTGTTGCAAAAGCTCGACGAGATGGGCGCTGACCACCGCCGCAATCATCCGCTCCTGCGCGATCGGCATGACGTCATTCTTTGCGGCGGCGCAATCCTGTCCTACCTGATTCGGCACATTGGAATAGAGCGGATTTCGTTTCGCGACGCGGATGGCATGGAGGGCTACTTTGCAAGCGTTGTCTCCCCCTGCCTTCCATTGTAACGGTCTTTCTCCTGCCCACGCTGCATTTGAGCTGGGGCGGATGGCAGCAAGGACTGCGGCAGCGTCGGGGTCACGCAATTCATCAAACTGAATCCCCTGTTTCAAAAAATCAATTTAGGCCGGAGCAAGCATTCGCATTCCGCAATCCGCTTTCCCGTTCGAGCCGTTTTTAACGGCAAAACGCAAAAAATTTGTAAGCGGCGAAGATGCGCTTTCTTCGCCGCTTTGCGGCTTCATTTTACTCAGCGGGTTCCGGATCGATCGCGTTGAAGTCCATTTGGTTTTTATCTGCCAGCGTCATCTCACAAGAAATCGTTTCTCCGTTTCTGCAGACCTCCAGCACAATCTTATCGCCGACGCCGCATTCATTGATAATCGCTATCAACTCAGCCTGCTCTGTAATCGTTCTTCCATTCGCAGAAAGAATGATATCCCCTGTACGAACGCCGGCTCTGGAAGCAGGGCCATCCGCGACAACGCTTGCAACATAGATGCCCGTGGACATGGGCAGCCCCATTTCTGCCGCAACGGCCTCCGTCAGCGTATAAACCGTAATGCCCACCGCCGGCCTTTCAATGCCGCCCTCCGTGATCAGCCGCTCCATAATGGAGCAAACCGTGTTGATTGGCAGCGCAAATCCAATGCCTTCTGCGCTGACCGGATTCCCATACTCGTCGAACCCTGCGGTGATCGATTTTGCGCTGTTCATCCCGATCACCTCACCCTTCATGTTCAGCAGCGGCCCGCCGCTGTTGCCGAAGTTGATGGCGGCATCGGTTTGCAGATAGGTGTTGGTATGCCCATCGATCGTGATTTCTCTTGCGCTTGCCGAAATCACGCCAAACGTTGTCGTGTTTGCCAAACGCTCTGAATCCAAAGGGTTTCCAATCGCAATCACAAATTCACCAACGCGCATGCCATCAGAGTCACCAACCGCCAGCGGCACAAGCTGTTGCTGCTCGATCTTCAAAACGGCGACGTCCGTTTCATTATCGGCTCCAATCAGCGCGGCCTCTACCTCTTCACCCGAGCCGAGCAACACGGTAATCTTCTCCGCATCCGCAACGACATGCGCGTTGGTCAGCACATAACCTTCGCTCGAGATAATAAACCCGCTTCCACTCCCATAGATCGCCAGCATATCTTTCTTCCCAAAGGTCTGCGTCGTGTAATTGACAACGCCCACCACCGATGGCGAAACCGCGTCAAAAATGCTCGGTATGGGGTTGTTCCAAAATCCCGGGGTGGCGATATCAGACAGATCCGGCGCAACACCGTCCAACGACGGCATATCGTATGTTCCGAGCACCGGCGTCGCAATCGCAGCGATCGGTTTTTTCGTAGGTTCCGGCGCAGCAGTCTGTTCCGGCCAGAGCGATGCTCCCATATCACCTGGATAGCCATCGCGCAAAGACACCGCCAATACGATGGCGGCAGCCAGAATCGTCAATAATACGATGACAGCGATTCCAAATCCGCCCAAGCCGCGCCGTCGTGGCTGTTGATTGTCGAAGAACGGGCTGTTTCCGTAGTTGTTATTGTATTCCATATTTTGCTCCTCCGTCCTGCATGGGTTGCCGCCGATTCGGCGACGGCGCTCGTTTCAGCGTGAATGTAAAGTTGCTGCCCTTCCCTTTGGCGCTCTTTACCGTGATGGTCTGGCCGTGCTGGTCGATAATTCGTTTCACAATGGACAAGCCCAGACCCGTTCCACTTTGTTTGGTCGGCGTATGCGCTTTTTCCACCTTATAGAAGCGATCAAAGACATGCGGCACATCTTCTTCCGGAATCCCCTGTCCCGAATCCTGAATACTCACATATACCTCCTTGCGCAGCGCATAGGTGGCAATGCGCAGCTTGCTGTGCATCGGCGAATATTTGATCGCATTGTCGATGATATTGCGCAGCACCTGAGAAATCTGTGCATTATCCGCTTCTACATAATATTGTTCCTGCGCAAATTTGACCTCAACTTCCATCTTTTGATCATAAATGCGCGCTTCAAATGTGATGAGTGTGCGGCGGATGAGCTCGTTGATATCAAAGATTGTCAGCTTGATGGCCGTCGTTCCGGATTCGATTCTGGCCAGATCCAGCAGATCATTGACCATGCTCGTCATCCGGCGCGTCTCGGAAAGCACAATATCAATATACTTGTCGTACTCCTCATGGCCGATGGTGCCATCCTGCATGGCCTCCAGAAATCCACGCATCGAGGTCAACGGGGAACGCAGTTCGTGGCTCACATTTGCAACAAAGCTGCGGCGCGTTGCTTCAAGATCCTTGAGCTGATCGGCCATATTGTTGAAGCTCTGTGCCAATTGCGTCGCTTCATCCGTGCCGGAAACGGGAATCCGAAGGTTAAAGTCGCCCTTGCTGTAGAGCTGTACAATATCGTTAATCTCCATAAACGGCTTCGTCATGCGCGACGTCGTGTAATATACGGCGATCACAGAAAACAACACCGCGATCAACAGGACGAGCAGTATTTCCATCCATGCGGCGTCGGTCATGCGTTTGGCCGCGGACGTGTCCCGGTGCAGCAAGACGATGATTGTCGTTCCGTCCGCCGCGCCCACCCTTGTTCCCAGACTGACGGTTGGAAAGTCCAGAAAATCCGCAAACAGGTCGCGGGGCAGCGATGAATCCGGGGTTTCCAAACAGGCGGCCCGCGCTTTCTCGCTCAGAGCTGCCGCTGCCGCCTGCGACCATTTTTGTTCGCTGTAATATGCCTGCCGCGTTCCATCCGGCGCATACGTCTCAATCAACGTTCCCGATTGACGTGCGAGCCATCCGAGCATGGTATCTATGTCGCCGGGCTGCTGGTCGGTTGATTGCACATTGGCAGAAATCATCTCGCTGATCTGCTGTAGTTCTCTGATAAGCTGCTCGTTGGTCTGCGCGCGAAGCTGCCCCTGAAACAACGCAACAACCGTTACGCCGACGATCAGGATCAATCCCAGCGTAACGGTTAAATATGTCGCGAGCATCCGCGAAAACAGTGTTCGGAGAAAATCCCGGCGCATGAAACTCCTGTGTCTTTACTGCTGTTCGAACTTGTATCCCACGCCCCAAACGGTTTTTAACTGCCAAAGGTGGTTGTCGCCGAGCTTTTCTCTGATTCGCTTCACATGGACGTCAACCGTTCGTGAATCGCCAAAGAAATCAAACCCCCATACCTGCTCCAGCAGTTGTTCACGCGTAAACACCTTTCCGGCATGCGACGCAAGGAAGTACAACAGCTCGATCTCCTTCGGCGGCATCTCAAGCGGTCTGCCATCCAGCAATACCGCATAGTTTTCCAAAGAAACCGAAAGGCCATCCAGCTGAATAGTACGCTCCGGCTCCACCGGCGCGCTGCGGCGCAATACCGCCTTGATCCTCGCGATCAGCTCTTTGGCATCGAACGGTTTGGCGATATAGTCGTCCGCGCCCAGTTCAAGACCCTGTACGCGATCGCCCGTATCCCCTTTTGCCGTCAGCATGATGACCGGCGTTTCGCTCTCCATTCGAATATCATGCAACACCGACCAACCATCACGCCCCGGAAGCATCACATCCAGCACGACCAACGCAGGGCGTGTTTCATGAAAGGCCGCCAGAGCCATTCCGCCGTCAGCGCACGTCGCCACCTGAAAGCCGGCCTTTTTCAAATACAGCTCAATGATGGCGAGAATGTTTCGATCGTCATCAATGACCAGAATGGTACTGTTCTCCATGCAGGAACCCTCCATACGATAGCGGGAACGCATATACATACGCAGCCCACAGTATAGTTGTAATTATATCACAGCCCGTCGGTTTTGTCCAATTTGCCCTTATTTCAGCGTCACCACCGTCACGCCCGCATCGCCCTCGCCATAAGCGCCGAGGCGATAGCTCTTCACGCGCGGATGCGTTTTTAGGTATGCCTGTACGCCCGCACGCAGCGCGCCGGTGCCCTTCCCATGAATGATGGAAAACTCTTTGATACCGGTGATCATTGCATCGTCAATAAACCGATCGATCTCGATGACACCTTCATCAACCATCTTTCCGCGAAGATCAAGTTCCAAAAAGCTGCGCGCTGGATCCGACAGTTTTACCTTCACCGTCGGCTTCGGCTTCTCGCGCTTTACAGGAGCCAGTCTGAGGTCGCCGAGCTTGACCGTCAGTTTCATTGCCCCCGCTTGAACAAGCACCATGCCGCGCTGATCCGGTGCCTTCAGAACCGTTCCGTCCCGGCCCACCGACAGGATTTGAACCGCTTCCCCCGGCCGAACCGTTGCCGGCGCGTCATCCGTGGCCGTTCGATGAATCACCTGATCCATCAGACGTGCTTCGCTCTCGCGCATTGCGTCCCGCGTCTGCTGAATTGCGCGCTCCAGAGATTTGTTATCAATGTTTTTGATGGAACGGAGCTGCGCAATCAGCCCCTCCATCTCCTGTCTCGTCTCCAGAACGATCTTGCGCGCGTCCTCTTTGGCTTTCTGGCGAAGCTGCATCTTTTCCTGCTCCAACCGCTGCTGCCGCTGCTCCAATTCACGGCGTATCCGTTGTGCTTCCCAGCGATCCTCCTGAGCAGCCATGCGATCGCTTTCCGCTTCCTTGCGCGCCGCTTCCACACCGGAGAGCACATCTTCAAAGGCCACATCGCGCTTTTCCAAGAAGCAGCGAGCTCGCTCGATCACCGTTTCGGGCAGCCCAAGGCGTTCCGAAATTTCAAAGGCGTTGGACTTTCCCGGAATGCCAATGAACAGGCGATAAGTCGGGCACAGGCGATCCACGTCAAATTCCATGGAAGCATTCTGCATACCGGGATGTGTCAGCGCAAACGCCTTGATTTCGCTGTAATGCGTTGTCGCCATGGTTAAAGCGCCGCTTTCAAACAGACATTCCAAAATAGCCTGCGCCAATGCCGCTCCTTCCAGCGGATCAGTGCCGGCACCAAGCTCATCAAGCAGCACAAGGCACTGCTCGTCAACCTGCTGGAGGATCTGTACGGTATTGGTCATATGGGAGGAAAAGGTGGATAGCGACTGCTCAATGGATTGCTCATCCCCAATATCGGCGAACACCTCCTCAAAAACGGATAGCTCCGTCCGTTCATCGCAGGGAACGAACATGCCGCTCATCGCCATCAGCGTAAACAGTCCAACCGTCTTCAGCGTAACCGTTTTGCCGCCGGTGTTCGGGCCCGTAATAATGAGGGTACGAAAATCCTCTCCCAGCCATACATTGACCGGAACGACCGTATCCTTCGGCAGAAGCGGATGCCGCCCCTCAACAATACGGATTTTGTGGTTTTCGTTCATCTTGGGCCGCACAGCGCGCATATCCCTTGCCATAATTGCCTTGGAGAAGATGACATCGAGCGTGCCGAGAATATCCAGGCTGGCATACAGTTCTTCCGCAACGGGATCAAGCAAAGCGGTAAGACCCGCGAGAATGCGACCAATTTCGACCTGCTCCTCCGACTGCAGACGCCGGAGTTCATTGCCAAGTTCTACAGCAGCCGCCGGCTCGATGAACAGCGTCGCGCCGCTGCCGCTCTGATCATGTACCAGACCGGAAATCTGCGTGCGGAATTCCGCCTTGACAGGCAGCGCAAAGCGTCCGTTTCGCACCGTAATGATCGGTTCCTGCAAATATTTCTGATACGCAGTGCTTTTGATCATCGCGTTGAGCTTATCCCGCATGCGCTCGTTCGTTATTCGCATTTGACGGCGTATCCGTGCCAATTCCGGCGATGCGCTATCCGCGATCTCATCCTCCGAGAGAATGCACCGGGCGATCTCCTCTTCTATCGAGCGGTGTGCTGCCAGGCGGTTTGCCATCATGCTCAGCAGTCCCGGATTCTCCGTGTTCTGCAGCATCTCCCTTGCGTGGCGGGAAACGCGCAGGCAGTGCGCCGCAGAGAGCAGTTCGCCCATCGACAGGGCATGGGCGGCGTGGATGCGCATCAGCATCTCCCGGATATCGGGAAAGCCTTCGATGGGTGTCCTTCCGGTTCTGCGGTACAGGCTGTCCGCTTCGGTCGTTTGCTGCAGCAGCGCCTCCACATCCGAAAGCCGATGCGCCGGTCTTAGCTTCTCCGCAAATTCCCTGCCGATATCGGACGCCAAATGCGTCCGCAAAGTATCGCAGATTTTATCATATTCAAGAATTCCCAATACACGCTGGTTCATAATTCCCCTCCAATATGCCTTCCCCTCTCCGTTCGGCGCCGCAGTGGATTCGCTTGTCATCAGCGATAAGCGCATCCAATAGCAAGTCGGTACAGCAACCACCTGCCGTGAGCAGCAGGTGGTTCAACAATTTTCAACATCCCGATCCCCACGCTCTGATCGCATCCGGCTGGCGAGGGCAGAATATGCGTCTAAGCTGTCGCAGCGCACCGCAGATTTACAAAACGGGCATGTCCTTGTCCTTCAAATTCAGTTCAACGCGCACGTTTGACAAGCGAATCCCGTGTTTCTCAAGCGCCTCCTTTGCCTCCATCCGCAGTGCGTACAGCGCGTCAAAATAGTCCGCACGCTTGCACCATGCATAGATGGAAAATGTCTGCACGCCGCCCATCAAGTCCGTCAAGACCGCAATCGGCGCCGGTTCCGTCAGAATAAGCGCATTCGACGAAGCCACTTCGACAAGCAGGGCGCTGACAGACCGGGAATCCGCCGTATAGGCAACCGGCAGCTGCACTTCGATCCTGCGCGTCTCTTCCGTTGAAGCGTTGATCATAAAAGAGTTGGATACAATGCCGTTTGGCAGGACGACCGTTCGGTTGTCTGCGGTGAGTATCCGCGTCGCATAGATGTTGATCTCCTGAACGGTTCCCGACTGATCGGCCACTGTGATAAAATCTCCCAGCGCAAACGGCTTGAACAGAATCAGAAGCAGACCGCCCGCAATATTGGAAAAGCTGTTTTGAAGTGCCAGTCCAACCGCCAGTGCAGCAGAACTGAGCATCGCAACGATCGACGTCGGGCTCGCGCCCATGACAAGGACAAATCCAACGATCACAAGAAGGCGTAGCAGAATTCCTGTCGCGCTTGCCAGAAACGAACGCATCGTCGGCGTCATAAAATCGCCGCGCTTCTTAAATCGATGCCGTGTGCGAATGTACTCTGTCAGCCACTTGGACAAGCGGAATCCAACCAACAGCAGAATTGCGCCGCCGAGAATCTTGACTCCAAACTTGAGAAAAAAGTTACCAATGTCCGTCCAAAATTGTTCCAAACCGTTTCACCACCAGATCAAGTGATCTTTACACAAATAATTTTTGCCGATTCTCCGCTCCCGCCCTTGCCGCGCGTTCCGACAACAAGATAGTTGTTAAAGACAGCGGGCGTAGAATCGATTCGCGAGCCAAGGTCCAACGAATACAACAGTGCGGAAGTGCTCGCATCATAAAGCTTGATAAAGCCAGCGCGATCGCATTGAATCAAATAGGCCTTATCTGCCTCGTCATAGATAACAACAGGGGACGACCAATAATCCGCTTCGCCCACCTGTTCCAGGCACCAAGCGATATCGCCGGTGCGCTTGTCGTACGCAACGATCCGACCGCCCAATCGATAATCCCCGTTTGGATTCGTATCGGCCGCGTCACCTGCCGCCGTATCGTTTCCGGCGGTATCCGATGCCTGCTCCTCCGTTACTGCTGTCAGCGCCATGGAATAGATTACCAAATTGGAGATGTTTCCCCTGCCAACATGCGGCGTTGCAAGGGTTCCGCCGCTGCTGTTTTCATCGCCGGTCGAAGCAATCCACTTCTGTTCCCATACGATCGCTCCGGTAAGGCCGTTGATTTTCTTGTGGTAGGAGTAACCAAAATCGTCGCCAATGTTGCCGCTCGGCATGCTGACCTGACCGGCCGTATAGAGATAAATGGTTCCGTCATCATAGTTCTCTTCGATCACAACGGAAGCATCGGCGTCATCTCCCACGTCCGCAGCAAACAAAAGCTGGTAGGTATTCGCATCGACGCATTGCAGGCGGCCGCCGTTATCCGTGAAATAGAGATAGTTCCGAAAGGCCGCAACGGAACTCTCGACCCCATACCAACGTCGGTTTGCTGCATTTTCCTTTGAATAGCCGGCGCCGGTATAGCGGTACTTGACCAAAGCCTCCGGCTCAATGCTCACCGTGCCGGCGGCCGCATCAAACTTGGTATTGAGTTTGCTGGAATACAGAACCCCGTTTTCGCCGGCATAGAAGATGGTATCGTCCGCAATGATCGGGCTTCCGTCATAGGCCTGCCACTCACGATAGCTGAAGTAGTCATGCTTGCCAAACCGGTAGATCTCCTCATTGGTGATGAGAGAATACACGCGCAAATAAGCAATCGTAAGATTGTTTTCGCTCTGCTCAGCAATGCTCTGCCCAACGTACAGCAGAGGATATCCATTTGGATCGAGGCACGCCGTTCCCTTCATCACCACGCCAGCATTGATTGTCCGCGTTTTTGTTCCGGTCTCCAGATCAAAAAAGTAGATGTTTCCATCCATTGCCGGATAGATGACCTCGGTAAAGCCGTCCTTGTTTTTATAGGTTTCGGCAACACCGAGCAAGGGGCGAACTTCATCGGGCCACTGAATGATGAGCGGCTGGCCGGTCCATCCGGTGCCGGACCAGCTATCAATCTGGCCGATTCGTTCCTCCCAGGTTCGGCACAGCCGCCGCTCGGTAACGGTAGGGGTACCGTAGGCGAACGTGTTTCGATAGTTGTTACCGCCAAAGGTGAGGATGCCAGGCACCACCGAGTATTCGCTGCCGCGGCCAAAGGACACCGGCTCCTGTCTCAAATAGGTATCCGTCTCCACCCGGTTTACCATCAGCTTCGTTTCCATACCCAGCTTCGACGGATCCGCCTCGGCGCTGCGAACCACCGTCACATTATCCGGCAGAGCCGGCTTGGGTGTGAGCTGCGGTGATGCGGCCGGCTCCAGACCGGCCGGCGTTGGCGTAGCGGCGAGCAATGCCTCCTGTGAAGGCGAGGTCAACGAGCGTACGAGCAAAAATATACCCGCTCCGACGCCAATCACTGCGGCAAGAAACAGAAAAAATCTTGGCTGCATTCGCCTGCGCGCCATAGGCTCCCTCCTCTAGGAAATATGTACTCCATAAACGTCCATACCGCGGGTTCCGACAATGATGGTATTGCCGTAGACAACCGGAGATGCCTCGATGTTGCGCTCCGCATCAAAAACGGATAGCTTTGTGCCCGTTTTCCCATCCAACAGGTAGATTCTTCCCGTACTGTCACAGCTCACGATATAGGCGTTGCCATTTGCATCATAAACCGCGACCGGTGAGCTCCAGGAATACCCGTCCATTGCGAAACGCCAGCGCTCGGTTCCCGTGTTCTTATCGATTGCCATCAGATAGCCGTGATCTACATCCGGCACGCGCGCGAATGGAACGATGACCAAGTCGGAAATACTGTTCTTCCCGACAACGGCGGTTGCCTGCACGCCGCCCGAAACGCCGGATCTTGTATAGACGTTTACATCAAACCGCCAAACGATTTCGCCCGTCACCGCATTGATCTTGAATAGCGGCGTCGTTCCATAGTCGTTTTCATCCTTGGTGAAATGCAGCGAGGTACCGACATACAAGTAGGCGGTTCGGTTTGCCTCATCCTCCTCCAGCACGATGGTTGCGTTCGTATCATCCAGCACATCCTGCGCCCAGATCAGCTCCATCGTATTGATGTTGATGCACTGCATGTAGCCATCGTTGGTGACCAGATAGACATACTCGCCCCACATGACCGCGCTGTCCTCATAGCCCAGCCAATACTTGTCCGCGGACGTGCTTCCCGCCGAGCTTCTGGTCGTATTATAACGGAACTTGACCGTTTCCGACGGCGCCATGGTCAGCGTACCGGCCTGCTCGTCATACGCCGTGTTCAGCTTTATCGTGTACAGAATGCCGTTTTCGCCCGGATAGATGAGCGTATCGGTCTTGCCATCCACGAGCGGCGCGCTGTCATACGCATGCCAATCGCGAATCGCAAAGCTGTCCTTATAGGCGCCAAAGGTGTACAGGCAGGAGAAATCCACAAGGCTGTAGGCCACTGCGCGCACGGTCTTGGATGGATCGTCCGGATAATTGTCGCCCGAGCCCATGTACATGATCGGATAGCCGCGCGGGTCGAGCGAGCCGGCACCTTTGAATGGGATGCCGATCTGCAGAACCGGTCGCGTTGCCTCGCCGCTTTCGATATCGAAAAAGTACACGTTTCCGTCGAGGCAGGCCAAGATGCCCTCCACAAGCCCCTGCTTCTGCTTGGCCCAATCGTACATGTTCATGATCTGCT
This sequence comes from Clostridiales bacterium, assembly GCA_019416935.1. Classification (GTDB taxonomy): domain Bacteria; phylum Bacillota; class Clostridia; order Christensenellales; family CAG-138; genus Aphodomorpha. Next base: position 27,736 of record DXWI01000019.1, read on the forward strand.
TCGTGCTCTCCGGCCAGCAGACAACCAGCGGTTGTCCAACCCACCCGCTGCCAGACCAGTTGCCGCTCCCGCTTGGCTTTGCCATCTGGCCGGTTTCAAAGCTCCACGCCTTGCTCAGCGTCTTTGACGTGACGCTCGCCGTGCCATACGCTGCTCCGCTCCGGTAATGATCGCCTCGGAACGTAACGACGCCATTGACGTTGGTGTAGGGTTCGTCATAATCAAAGAAAATCGGCGTCTGCCGGGCATAGGACTGCACTACCGTGCCATTGACTTCGACATCGGTAGAATAGCCCCAGTTTGCCGGGTTAGAACTATCCACCGCATGCGGGATATCGAAACGGGGGGTTGGCGTCGGTTCCGGCGTGGGTTCCGGCGTGGGTGTCGATGTATCAAAAAGGTCGGTAATCAACCCACCGGACGACGGGTTCTGGCTATTCTGTGCCTGTTGCTGTCCCTCGCCCGTACCGCCAAGGCTTGACAGTACGACAACAGCCAACACCACAACGACCAGGAAAAGCAACAATACAACAATGAAACGCGGCTGAATGCGCAGGCGCTTTCTCCGTCTTCTTCTTTGAGCAGTCATATCCCTTATACCTCCAAACAGACGCTTCTATGGTTTCGCATCAACTCAATACTATTTTATTATAGCACTGAAAGGCAGCCAAGGTTGTTGATGATTTGTGAATTATCCGCAAGCCGGCGCGCGGAACCTGCCGATGATCCGCTCCGCCGCGCGCATGCCGTCTACAGCAGCGCTTACGATTCCGCCCGCATACCCGGCGCCTTCTCCGACGGGATAGATGCCGGCATGGGAAAGGGACTCGCCGTTCTCGCCTCTCAAAATGCGAAGCGGTGCGCTTGTCCTGCTTTCGACCGCCGTAAGCACGCCATCTTGCAGATCAAACCCGCGCAAATTCCTGGAAAAACCATGGATTCCATCCGCAATTCCTTCCGCTACAAAGTCCGGTAGACAATTCCACAGCGATGAAGCGGCAACTCCCGGGCGGTATGTCGGTCGGACGCCGCCGAAACCGTGCGGCGAATCATGCGCCAGAAAATCCGCGATGCGCTCTGCAGGCGCATAGAAAGAACCGCCGCCCGCCAAATATGCGTCATGCTCCAGCTTTTCGCAGAATCGCACGCCGCTGAGCGCATCCGTTCCGGAAAAGTCCTCCGGCGCGACCTGCACTACGATGGCGGCGTTTGCATTTTCTGCATCACGCGCATAATTGCTCATACCGTTGACAACGACCTGCCCTTCATCAGAGGTTGAGGCTACGACAAATCCGCCCGGGCACATACAAAACGTATAAACGCCGCGCCCGTTGCTGCGGCCGGACAGCCGGTATTCCGCAGCGCCAAGCCGTGGGTCGCCCGCAAACGCGCCATATTGCACACGGTCAATCATGGATTGCGGGTGCTCCACCCGAACGCCGACCGCAAACGGTTTTGGCTGCATTGCAATACCCGACTCGGCCAGCATGCGGTATGTATCGCGCGCGCCCTGTCCAATTGCCAGAACAAGCGCCGCGCAGGAAATCCGCTCAACGCTTGATCCGCGCTGCACCAGAACCGTTCGAATGCCGCCATTCTGTGTCTCAATGCCGCAGAGCTTTGCCGAAAACCATACCTCACCGCCCAGTTCCTCGATACTCTTGCGAAGGGCGGCTACTACCGTCCGCAGCCGATCCGTTCCGATATGCGGTTTGGCCAGAATCGGTATTTCCTTCGGCGCGCCATGTTCAACGAGAAGTCGAAGAACGGAATCCGCGCGGGGGTCCTTGATTCTGGTCGTCAGCTTGCCATCCGAAAAGGTTCCTGCTCCTCCCTCGCCGAACATCACATTGCTTTCCTGCGACAACACAGCGCGGCTCCAGAACGCATCCACATCGGATACCCGCTGTTGAATCGGCTGCCCGCGCTCAATGACCAGCGGCTGATAGCCTTGCTTTGCCAAAACATGCGCTGCGAACAGGCCGGCCGGCCCCAGTCCGACTACAATGATTCTGCCCTTCGGTTCTAATGTTCCCGAAGAAACCGGCTGCTCCACGGCCGGACGATATGCGGAAATATGTGAGGAACCGCCGTGCAGCAGTTTTTTCTCCAGCGCATCGTCGACAGCGATGACAGCGTGTATCAAATAATGGATATCCTGCTTTTTTCTGGCGTCAAGAGCTTTTCGGAGCAGGCGTACGGATTGAATCCGATCGGCGTCGATCTTCAATTGATTTGCAATTTGTTTTGAAAGCGCCTGTTCCTCTGTGCCAAGCGGAACGCGAATGTCTGTTACAACCAGCATCCAGTTTTCTTCCTTTCTCTCAAGAAAAACGGGGCAACCGGCGTTGCCCCGCATCTGTATTCGCCACCCTTAATTCGTACGGATCGCGACATGAATCGTATCGAGGAGCGTGCCGGCGGATGTAAGCTCCGTCGTCAGTTCAACCGTGCTCTCCTCGTCGCGAACCAGCGCAAACAGACTCAGATCGTATTCACCTGCCGCCAAATTGGTTACATCCACCTGTACCTTTACATCGCTGCGCTTCAAAATGCTGACGAGGCTGGTGCGCCCCGACACGCGAAGATCCACAGACGCAATGCCAAGCTGTGCGGTCAGCCCCTCGCCGAGGCCGATGACCTCGACCGGCACCTGTTCAAACACCTGCTCCGCCATGCTCTCCCGGATATCCACGCTAACGGAAACGGCAGAGGTGTCCTCCAAAAGCCGTACGCCTTCCGGAAGGATCAGTTTTGCCTCGAAGATTTCAATATCATTCTTGCCGCTGATATTGATGGGATCCACAAGTATGCTGTCGATAGCATCGAGGATTGACTGCTCGCCGATCAGATGCACGGTGCCCGGCGTCGCGGTTGCGGAAAAGAGTTCGTGGTTCGCCGCCAGATTGTCGGCGCCAATCAGCGAACCCATGACGTCGATCGGCACCTCCTTCATCGGATAGATCGGAATTCGAACCGTGGAGGAGGGCAGCGTACCGACCACAATATCCGAGCTGATCACATTGTCGTCTTCATCATACAAAATGATATCGAACGTGCTATAGATCATCGAGGTGCAGCCCGTCCAATCCACAACACACTCCGCTCGCTTGACGCGATCCATGTCCTTTTTCGGTCCCTGTACCTCAACGCGTGTGGTAACCGAACTCGCGTTCATATCCGCCCAGTAGCCCTCCGGGAGCGTTCCCACATACTTCGTCGACACGGGGATTGACTTGATTACCAGCGAATCGATCTCCACCGTAGCGACCGACGGCGTGACCGTTTCAACAACGCCATAGCCGGACATGATCGACGCGGTGACCGGCAGCTCATAGACGCGCGCCTCGCTGATGTTCCTGAGGCTGATCGTTGCGTTCACCTGTCCGGAACCCAGCGCAGAATAATTCACAATCTGGGTGCGAACCTGAACCGTAACGTTGCCCAAAATTTCAGATCGATCGCCGCGCACGCAAAGCCCCTGCGCAAGCAGTTCCGCTTCACCTTCAAAACTCGTATTGACGTTGGAAATCGTTTTTGTTCGATAAGGATTCTGGTCGGTTAAGACATAGCCCCAAAGCAAAACCGCGAACAGCAGCGCAACGATTTTGACAGCCAGATTCGTTGTAAAAAAGCCCTTGACCGCAGCTAAAAAGCGTTTGCTCAGTTCGCTGTTCCATATCGAGTTTTTCATGCTTTTGCCCTCCGCTTGACCCATGGAAACGGCGTACTGGTTTTTTGCAGGAACAGGCTCTCCAAGAGATCCTGCAGCGCCTTGGAATCGATATACCGCACGAGCTTGCCGTCGCGCGCGATGGAAATGGCTCCGGTTTCCTCCGAAACAACGATCGTTACGCTGTCGGAAACCGTAGAAATTCCAAGAGCCGCGCGATGACGGGTTCCGAGCTCGCGCGCCAGATTCAAATCGTCGGACAGCGGTAAAAAGCAGCCGGCAGCAATCACACGCGTGCCTCGAACGATCACTGCTCCGTCATGCAGCGGTGTATTGGGCTCAAAAATATTCTCCAGGAGCGCGCCGGAAATAACGCCGTCCACCAGCGTTCCGGTATGGATAATGTCGCCGAGCGCCGTTTTTCGTTCAAACACGACCAGCATACCAACCCTTCTGCGCGACATCGAAAGGATCGCTCGCTGCACGTCGCGCACGAACGCCTCCGACTCATAGGTGGTTGCATCGAACAGACCGCCGATTTGTTTGCCGCTGCGGCCAAGGCGCTCCAGTACGCGCCGGATCTCCGGTTGGAACAAAATCACGAGCACGATGATGATCGAACCCGATTTGAGAAAGGAGTCCAGCACCCAGCTGAGCGTATGCAGCTGCAGCAGTTGGCTGGCGACAGAGCACAAGAACAGAACCGCAATACCTTTGAGCACCTCATAGGCCTGCGTTTCCTTCGTCCAGACGATCAATTTATACAGCAGCAGGCAGATGATCACAATATCGATCAAATCCTGAATTTGAAACTGCGAAAACCCGCTTGCTACAGCCTTGATGACATCATCGTATGACAATTGTTGTGATCCTTTCCGATACCGTGTCCAGCGTTACCCACAACTCTATGGCAGCTGCTCAAAAATGCTCCGTCTCATCCGCAGCGACAACATGCGACTGAATGGATTCCTCATATTTCGCAACCGCTTCGGATAACTGGCTCCCGGTCAGCACTCCCGTCCGCTCGTACTCCTGCATGACCAGGTCGTTCAGCTCCTTCTGAGCCTTTCTCCCCGCCTCATCCAGTTCCTGCTGCTCAATTTGCATCTGACCCAAGCGCCGAATTTTTGTACCCATACCCTACCTATTCCCCCAATAGTGATTTTATTATAGCATATGTTATGAATAAGCCAAAGCCCCCTCAAAGAATTTTCATTGAAATTTTGCATTCCAATTTTTAGAACCGTCGGGACTGCATTGACTCAAAATGGAAAAAAACATAAAATAAGATGATACTGGAAATCTATATGGAGACCGATCGTACACGGGAGGTATTATGCAACACGGTTTTTTGAAGGTTGCGGTTGCGACCCCGTCCATCCGCGTGGCGGATTGCAAGTACAACGCGCAGCAAATCATTGCCCTCATCAAGCGAGCGGAACAGGATGGTGCGGTGCTGCTGGCCCTGCCAGAGCTTTGCATCACCGGATACACCTGCAGCGATCTGTTTATGCAGGATGCTTTGCAGCGAGGCGCGCTTGGCGCACTGTCCGAAATTATGGCGGCATCACGGGACGCCGAAATGCTGCTCGTTGTCGGTATGCCGCTGACCGTGCGGCACAGCCTGTTCAACTGTGCCATTGTTTTGCAGCACGGCAGCATTTTGGGAGTCGTTCCGAAGACCTATCTCCCAAATTACGGTGAATTTTATGAAAAACGGCTCTTTGCACCGGCGCCCGATACGGTATCCGCCATTCATGTGCTCGGTTCGGAGGTGCCGTTTGGCAGCAAGCTCCTGTTTTGCTGCACGACCATGCATGATTTTATTCTCGGCATCGAGCTTTGCGAAGACCTCTGGTCGCCAATGCCGCCCTCCACTCAGATGGCGCTGCATGGTGCAACCGTGATCGCCAATCTCAGTGCCAGTGATGAGGCGGTGTCAAAGGCAGAATATCGGCGCAAGCTGGTGCAGGTGCAGAGCGCCAAGCTGTCCTGCGGCTACTTGTTCTGCAGCGCGGGAGACGGGGAGAGCACAACGGATGTTGTATTTTCCGGTCATGATATGATTTTTGAAAACGGAGCCCTGTTGGCAGAGGCCCCACCCTTTGGCTGCGGCTATGCCGTGTCCGAAATCGATCTGCAATTCATTTCCCGGGAACGCCGCCGGCATGCGCGCAGCGGAGATTTTGATGATTCCTATACCCGCGTGCCGTTTACGCTGCCGCTGCATGAAACGGCGCTGACGCGCAGCTATTGGAAAACGCCGTTTGTTGCGGATACGCCGGAGGAACGGGAGCGCCGGTGCGACGAAGTGTTCTCGATTCAGGCGCACGGGCTCAAAAAAAGGCTAGCGCATACCAATGCAAAAAAGGCTGTAATCGGCGTATCCGGCGGCTTGGACTCGACGCTGGCGCTGCTGGTCTGCGTTCAAGCGATGTCGCTGCTCGGCCGTCCGGCAGATGACATTGCCGCCGTGACGATGCCCTGCTTCGGAACCACTGCGCGCACAAAAAGCAATGCGGAAAAGCTCTGTGACGCGTTGCGCATCCCCTGTCGGACGATCGATATCTCCGCCTCGGTTACCCAGCATCTCAAGGATCTGGGTCATCCATTGGAACTGCACGACGTAGCCTTTGAAAATGCGCAGGCAAGGGAGCGCACGCAGGTACTCATGGATCTCTCCAATATCAACGGAGGTATTGTTGTCGGCACCGGCGATCTGTCGGAAATTGCGCTGGGTTGGTCAACGTTTAACGGCGATCATATGTCCATGTACAATGTCAACGCGGGCGTGCCAAAGACACTGATGCGCAACATGCTGGAAATCTTCGCTTCACGCGCAGACGGATTGCTCGCCGAGGTGCTTGCCGATATTCTTGCAACGCCGATCAGTCCGGAACTGCTGCCGGCAAAGGACGGCGAAATCGTACAGCAGACCGAAAGCGTCGTTGGCCCCTATACGCTCCACGATTTTTTCCTGTATCATGCCATCCGACGCGGAGAATACCGAGAAAAAATACAGCGGCTCGCCGAGTATGCCTACGCCGGAATCTACAGCGCCGAAACCATTGCGCACTGGCTGGATACCTTCTATCGTCGCTTTTTCTCGCAGCAGTTCAAGCGCTCCTGCATGCCGGACGGCCCGCGCATCGGCAATGTATCGCTGTCGCCGCGGGGCGATTGGCGCATGCCGAGCGATGCGGTTTCCGACATTTGGAGACGATAGGGTTCCGCAGCATCTTGTGCTTACCATTTGATATTCAAAAGGCGCGGCAAACAATTACTGTTTACCGCGCCTTGCTGCCTCTCTGCTACTAATCCCAGTATGTGTCCTCATCGCCGTCAGAGGGCACCGATTCCCCCTCTTCCAGCTGCGTGTCATAGCGTTTTCGAAGATATGCAATCAGCTCCAAACCCTCCCGATGTTCCGGCTTCTGCACGGTTCCCATACAGGCGGAGCAGGTTGCAAAGCACTGCGGACAAATACACCTGCTTTCCAACCCGCGTTCATCCTGCACCATATAGGTGCCGCATCGCTGGCAACTGCAGCGCATGTCCGTTCATCTCCCTTCACTGACTCAAAAGCTCCATCAGGACGACCAAAGCATCCCGGTCGATCCAACTGTTCATGATTGGAATCACCCCCACCGGCAACAGCAGGCAGGCTCAGTTTCCGCTGCGCTGCGAGATACCCTTGATCGCAGACAACGCCCAATCGTGATCGGACAGCGTGATGACGCTGCCGCAATACGCGCACTGGCCGCTCTGGTTGACGGACAGCGGCGCGCCGCAGTTCGGGCAATTGACCGTGGACATATCCGCCTGTTCCAGCGTCCTGCGGTCCTTTTGGCGGATCAATTTCCAGTCATAGGTCATGAACAGTTCGCGCGTCTTATTGCCGCGAACCAATTCTCCGGTATCATCCCTTACCGTATAATCACAGATTCTCGTGGAGAGCCGTATCACCAGCACATCGTTGTCATCTTCCTGATAATAGCGGGAAATGAAGGAATCCAGCACAGCAATGCGATCCACATAATTGGTCAACCCCTGTCGCTTCAATTCATCAAGTTGCCGCGCCATCTGGTTGAACAGCGCATCGGTCATGAACGCGCGCATGGGCTCCCAGTTCTTGCTCTGCCAAGCATCCTGCATCTGCACGTACAGGTTGCCGATCCGCTCGAGCAGCGCCGGCTCGTTAAACGCCGGATCCTTCTCCTTGAGCTTGGAAAGCGGCAATCCGGCCGGTTCCTGCGATGGACGGTATACCGGTTCTCCCTTCGTCCTGCCCTGTTTCTTGCTGCGTCCGATGACAAAAAGAATGATTAAAACAATCACAATCGGCAGGAACAAATCGCCGAGGCAGCCGAGCGAAGCACCGGCGGTGCCGGTCGAAACCGAGCTGCCGTCATAGTCGGAAGAACCGCTCCAATCGGAGGACGAATCCCAGTCCGAGCTTCCCCAATCGGAACCGCCCCAATCCGAGCCGCCCCAATCCGAGCCGCCCCAATCGCTGTCGCCGCTGAAATTGCCGGCGTCGGCAAGTCCTGATGCGGCAAACAGAATCAAGCAGCTCAGCAGAACGCAAAGAAGGATAAAAGTCTTTCCCCGACGGCTCATGATTCGTTTCCACCTCGCTCAACCAGATTCAAGAACATGTCTATTATAGTACATTCGCGAATTTTCGTAAATATACAATCATGCCTCATTGGTGTAGAGCTTGTGAAACGTCTTTGGATCGAGCTGTTCAAAAACGCTGTCCACATCAACGTCCATGCAGGAGAGCAGCGCCCCGTCCGCCTCATATCGGACGCAGGTGCCGCAGCTCGCGCTCAGTTTCCGCGGAACGGGGGCCAAGGCAGCCTTAGCCCCCGCCTGCTGCAAAGCGCGGTGCGAACGCATTGCGGAGAGATGGGTATGAAATGTCGCGACAAAGTGCGCCATAGCAATCAGTCTTTCCTGAGCGTTAACAGATAGTCCTGCCCCTGCTCCGTGACCGTCACGCGATACCTGCGCGCAGCGGCAAACCGCGTAATGTTCTGGACAGCCGCCTGTGCATCGACCAGGACTTCGAGACAATCCGGCCTGGACTGATCCAGCGCTTTTTGTGTCATTACGACCGGAATCGGGCAGGAATAGCCGCGTGCATCCACCATATCCTTCAAACCTCCTTCGCGCGGTTGATCAGAGAGATCGCGAGCAGCGCCGCAAGACCGACAAATACGAACAGCGCGACAGGGCCTGCGCCGATGCCGGAACCGCTGGAAGCCAAGCCCAAGTTGTGGGATATCGCTGCGCCAACGATAAACCCGGTAACGGTAATGCCGGAGTCCGTGTTCCCCTCGCCGGCAAGGATGAGCTGGCGGAGCGGGCAGCCGCCCAGTAGCATGGACCCCCATCCAACCAGCACCATGCCGAGCAGATTCCAAAGCCACTCGGTATGCGCGATCGGTTGGTCAGCAAAGCTGAAGCCCTTGAAGGTTCCGGTCAGCAGGTTGCCGACCAATACCGCGATGATGATCGCAGCGAAACCGGAAACCAGGCGAAAATCCTTGAACATCACGGCGTCGCGAATGCCGCCGACCATGCACAGGCGCGACTGCTGCGCCAACGCGCCGATGACCAGCGAAATGCAAAGTGCAAGAAGAATAGGCGCGTGCATGGAGCCGGGGCCGCTGACACTCGAAGCAATCCAGCTCTGGCCAAAGAGAAGCAGCGCGAGCAGGCACACCATGAGCGCCGGGAAGATCAGGCCCTCAAGGGTGCTCTGGCGATAAGCCCTGCCCAGATTGAAGCCTTTTTTCAGGAACGCAATGCCGATCAGAATGCCGATAACAAAGCCGACCAGGCCAACGATGGCGTTCAGGTCGCCGCCGCCAATGCGGATGACCATGCGCAGCGGGCAGCCGAGAAATACGAGCGCGCCGATCATGACAAATACCGCAATCAGGAATCGCGTCATCGGGGATGAGCCGCCGCAGGGCCGAAACTCTTTTCTCACAAGCGAAATCACGAAAGCGCCGAGCACAAGGCCGATAATCTCCGGCCGGATATACTGCACAATGCCCGTCGTCGTTTCCGCAGTCATCCCCGCCGTCTGCATTCTCAGCGCGCCCGCGATATCGCGAAGGAAACACGCAATGCAGAACCCCATGTTTTTTGGATTGCCAAAGGCCGTCAAAACTATCGCCGCCGCACCAACGAGCAGTCCGGTCAGAAGTATCAACCAGTACCGCTTGAAAAAAGATTCCTTTTTCTCCATAACATCCTCCCAAGTTTTTTGGAAATGAGCGCTCTTATATGGTATAATAGCATTATTAACCGTTATTTGCAAGTGAGGATAACGAAAAATGTTTCATCCGAATACGATCTATCTTGATCATGCAGCTACGTCGGGCAAAAAAGCCCCCGGCGTTGCGGAGGCTGTTTTTGAAAGCCTTTCGGGGCTGTCTACCAATGTCAATCGCTCTACCTATGCGCTGTCATCCAGTGCGGCCATGCGCGTTCTGGAGTGCCGGGAGCTGCTGGCCGACCGGTTCTCTTTCCCGGATCCATCGCATGTCGTTTTCACCCCCGGGCAGACAATAGGCCTCAACATGGTGCTGCAGGGGTATCTTGCGCCTGAGGATCATGTTTTGGTCAGTTCGATGGAGCACAACGCTGTGATGCGTCCGCTGCAGGCTCTGGCGCAATCCATCGGCGTGGTGATCGACCGCGTTCCCTGTGCGGAGGATGGCACGCTGGATCCGGATCGGTTGATTCCCCATCTGCACCCTCGCACGAAGTTGGCCGTTTTCACGCACGCATCCAATGTTGCCGGAACCCTGCTTCCAATCGAGGAAATCGGCTCTCTTCTGGATATGTGCGGCATCCCCCTCGTTCTGGACGCCGCCCAAACGGCCGGCCATGTCTCGATCGATTTTCAGTCAATGCACCTCTCCGCGCTCGCCGTTCCAGCGCACAAAGGTCTGCTTGGGCCGGCCGGTTTGGGTGCGCTGCTCTTGACGCCGGAGCTTGCTTCCGCCATGCGTCCGCTCCTCTGCGGCGGCACCGGAAGCGCATCCGACAGTGAAATGCAGCCCGATTATATGCCCGACAAGTTCGAATCCGGCACCCTGAATCTACCGGGAATCATGGGATTGCACGCCGCGCTGTCCTTTTTGACATCCGAACGTATTCTGGCTTTGGAGCAGGAGGAGCGCAGGCTGACGGAGCGGCTGCTGGCTGGCGTGCTTGAAAACAAGCGCGTCCGTCTGGCGGGGCTTCCCGGCATAGACGGACGCGTCGGTGTGGTTTCTGTTGATTGTCTGTCGATGGATAATGCGGAAGCGGCGTATCGGCTGGAAGACGAATTTGGGATCTGTACGCGCTGCGGTCTGCATTGTGCGCCCAGTGCGCACCGGACGCTCGGCACCTTCCCGCAGGGCACTGTGCGCTTTTCGATCGGTTACGGAACTACCGATGAAGAAATCGACGCAGCGGTATCGGCGCTCCACAAAATCGTCAACGCAGGATAATCCGCTTCTCCCGCTGCTTCACCAACGTCCCGATGCGCTGTGCGCTGGGGACGTTTTCTTTTAGCATATCGAGAAGCCTGTCGGCATCCCCGGGATGAACGGCCATCAGGAGTCCCCCCGCCGTCTGCGGATCATAGAGCACATCCTGCACGGCAAGCGGCACATGCCCCGCATCCACATGTTCCTCAACAAACGAGCGATTGCGGTACATTCCCTCGGGCAGCACGCCCAATTCCGCAAAGGAGAGCGCCTCCGGAATGATATCGATAGCCGTGGTATCCAGTTCTGCCGTCAGGCCGGATCCCTGCGCCATTTCATACAGATGCCCCAGCATGCCAAACCCGGTCACATCCGTGCAGGCATGGGTGCGGAACCGAACCATGCAATCGCGCGCAGACTTGTTGAGCGTCGTCATCAGTTTCTTAGCCAGCGCAGCGCCCTCTTCGCTGAGCAGATCGGCTTTGTGCGCCGTTGTCAAGATGCCGATGCCGAGCGGTTTTGTGAACAGGAGTACATCCCCCTCCTGCGCTCCGCTATTCGTTAAAATCTTATCGGGATGAACGAATCCCGTCACCGACAAACCGTATTTGGGCTCATCATCCAAAATGCTGTGTCCGCCCGTAATCAGCGCGCCAGCCTCATACACCTTGTCATAGCCGCCGCGGAGCAGGTCGTGCACCGCATCTTTGGGCATGTTGGCAGGGATGCAAAGGATATTCAATGCCAATTTTGGTTCGCCTCCCATGGCATATACATCGGACAGCGCGTTGGTCGCAGCGATCTGGCCAAAGGTATAGGGATCGTCGACGATGGGCGGGAAGAAATCCAGCGTCTGAACCAGCGCCAAATCTTCGCTGACCCGATAGACCGAGGCGTCGTCGGATTTATCAAATCCAACCAATAGATTGGGGTCCGTATGCACCCGGATGCCTTCAAGCAGGCTCGCCAAGACGCCTGCGCCAACCTTCGCGCCGCAGCCGGCGCATTTGGCCAGCTTGGTCAGTTTCATGTCCTGTTCCATTCAAAGCACCTCCAGCCTTTTTGCACAATATAAGATCGCTTCAAGAACGCCGCCCGCAATACTCAGCGCCTTATCCGACACCGTAAAACAATGCTCCAATTTACAGCGGGGATCAACATCTCCGCTCTTCATTCCCGCGTACACGGGCGTACCATCGGGCAGAATCCCGCGCAGAGTTCCGCGGATCGTACTCAGAACCGGTGTTTCATCCACATACGCACAGATCTGATTCGCCTCGATCAAATCTCCGATTGCGTGCACCGCACGAAATGTCCCGGCGCACGGCGCCCGAAGAATGCGCTCAATGGTAAAACCGCCGATATTGCCCGGAATCCCCGTGTTCTCAATCGCACTGCCGTCATAATATGCGCGGCCAAGCGTATGCCCACGCATGGTTTCGACAACCGCATGACAGTCCGCCCCAGCAGTAAAGCCCGGTCCGAGACCAATCACAATCGGTGCATCCATCAGCTTCGTTCCGAGATTTCGCTTTGCGAGAATCGCATCGACGACCACATCCGGCCGGAGTTCGCTCCGACATTCCGCTTTCTCATCAGCAAACACCGGGATCTCACCGGCCTCCAGGATGCGCTTTGCGTCTGCCGCGTCCATTGCCCTTCGTGCAACAATTCCCTCCACCTGCATACTCCCCTTTGGGATGGCTTCGCAAAAGCTGACCGTCCTGCGGATGGCGGTGGGCTGCGGCAAATCGGTCATGACGACGGAAAACCCGCTCCGATACAGGCGGCTGGCAACACCGCTGGCCAAATCGCCCGCGCCCTTAATCAATACCAACATGCTGGTTCCTCCTTAAGAATGAAGTACATATGGCTCGTTCCGCCAAAGCCTGCGGGATATGTTTCGCTATTTCATCCGCAAGCGCCATGCATCTGTCATCATCTGCTTTGTTCAAAACGATGCTGAACCGCATGCTTGGCTCCACGGCTTTCCTGAGCCCCAATTCATGCATCATGACCGTGGCAGCGTCCTTTGGCGTAATCACATGATCCACGGTCGTTTGCAAAAGCGCCGCATATCGCTCTGGTCGAAACGCCGTCTGTTCTATGGCATGTCCAATACCATCCAAGCCCGCAACCGCTATGACCAGCTCTGTCTCCTTGGGGAGCACCGGTTCATGCGCCGCCGGCGCTTTCAGCGGCAGCCGTTTTGCGCCATCCGCTTCCACCAGCACATAATCTGCCAGCCGCATGAGCACTTCCATCGGCATATCACTCGCGCAAAGCTTGCCGGACAGCGCGGGCGACGCAACGCAAATCGGCCGGCCCGGATGCTCCAAAAAGGCGTGTATCACCGCCGCCTCCGTTGGATTCAGCAAAACCGGCGCCCAATCGGGAACCCATATATGCGTTGTCGTGGTGATTACGACGCGTGCGCGCGCAGAAAGTTCCTCAGCAAGTGACTGCATCAGTGTTGTCTTGCCGCCTCCGCCAACGATTGCCGTCACCCCGCGCGGCGGATGCAGGGCTGCCGCGATGGAACCCGGCGAAACAAATGTGATCTGCATATGCGCTCCTTCGTTATCCTAGCTTTAGGATAACACCGGCATTATCGTTTGTCAAACACCGGCGCTGCGCGAGCGGATACCATCACGACGTGCGCCAGAGCTCTGTCGAAGCGGAAGCTGCCGCCTGTTGTCAGCCGAGGTTTTTTACTGCGGAAAATGCAACAATCGGCCTGTACCTTCGGCCAAATGCAGGCAAGCGCACCATAGCGCTTTTCTTCCAGATCGGGCGCAGGCAGCTTGAAGGACAGGCGGCGGCAAAATTACGGTTCCAGCATCAGCACGCCAGCGCAGAACGAGTGCTCTTCAAAGCGCAGTTTCGGAAAAAGCAGCTTCCATTCCTCATACACAAAATAGTTCTCATCTTCGTCCCATTCCTCACCGGCTTGCTCTCTGCAAGCTTCCAGTTGTGCCCTTGTAGAGAAGGCAATATCTCCGATCAGGATAACCCCGCCCGCATGCAGCAGAGGCAGCATGGACGCAAGGAGTTCGCGCTTCTTTGCATCGCTCAAGTGATGAAGGGAATAGGTTGCGATCACCAAATCGTACTGTCTGCGCCGCAGCTGTTCACACAGGCCGCTGGAAAATCTCCTGCATACAGACATGCGCCGGGCATTTTTGCAGCGGCAATGCGCAGCATCCGCTCGGAAAAATCCTGCCCATAAATTTTGTAGCCCCGTTCAAACAGTTTTGCTGTCAGCGTTCCTGTGCCGAACCCAATATCCAGAATTGTAGAACAGCCCCTTTGCATTGCGAACTGATAGATACTGTTTAATATGCTCTTGTAGCCCGCAAACGGATATTCGTTTCGTTCATCGGACAGGCCGACCGACTTATCATAATCGTTTGCCCACAGATCAAACCCCGCATGATCCAGCACTGGATTTTCCTCCTGTCGTGAGATGATGCACACCGTGCACAAAATGCCAGTTCTCAACGAAAAGAAAAACCTCTCTTGCCTATAGGAACAAAAGAGGTTCTCCTGTGGTACACCCTCAGGGGCTCGAACCCTGGACACCCTGATTAAGAGTCAGGTGCT
>DXWI01000002.1 GCA_019416935.1 Clostridiales bacterium
GATCGTTCCGATGTTCACGTGCGGCTTCGTTCTTTCAAACTTTGCCTTTGCCATTGTTGTCTTCTCCTTCGTATTCTGCTTTATAAATGATTTTGGTTAATACCGGTGACCATACCGGTTCAGCAGCTTTTCCGCCACAAAGGCCGGTGCTTCCTCATACCGTTCAAACTGCATGGTGAACGTGCCGCGGCCCTGCGTTCTCGAACGCAGATCGGTCGCATAGCCGAACATCTCCGACAGCGGACAGAGGGCATGCACAACCTGCAGTCCCTGCCGCATATCCATGCCGCTCACGCGGCAGCGCCGCGCGTTGAGATTCCCCATGACGTCGCCGAGATATTCATCGGGAACCAGCACTTCAACCTTCATCATCGGCTCGAGCAGCACAGCGCCCGCTCTGGGCAGCGCTTCCTTGACCGCGAGGGAACCCGCGATCTGGAACGCCAGTTCGGACGAATCGACCTCGTGGTACGAACCGTCCACGAGCGACGCCTTGACGTCAACAACCTCGTAGCCGAGCGAGCCCGACTGCAGCGCTTCGCGAATACCGCGATCCGCCGCCGGGATATACTCGCGCGGCACCACGCCGCCAACGATCTTGTCCTCGAACAGGTATCCGGCGCCCGGCTCCTGCGGCTCGAACTCGACCACCACATGGCCGAACTGGCCATGGCCGCCGGTCTGACGGACATACCGGCCCTCAACCTTGACCTTCTTGGTGATGGTCTCCTTGTAAGCAACCTGCGGCGCGCCGACCGTCGCTTCCACATGGAACTCGCGGATCAGGCGGTCCACGATGATCTCCAAGTGCAGCTCGCCCATGCCGGCGATGATGGTCTGGCCCGTCTCCTGATCCGTGTACGTCCTGAACGTCGGGTCCTCCTCGGCTAGCTTGACCAGCGCCATGGTCATGCGCTCCTGTCCGGCCTTCGTCTTGGGCTCGATGGCCACTCGGATCACCGGCTCGGGGAAAGTCATGGTTTCGAGCAGCAGCTGGTGGTTTTCCGTACAAAGCGTATCGCCCGTGGTCGTTTCCTTCATGCCGACCAGCGCAACGATGTCGCCCGCATGGATCTCCTCCACCTCGCTGCGGCGCTCCGCATGCATCAGCATGATGCGGCCTACGCGTTCGCGCTTGCCCTTGGTAGCGTTGTACACATAGGAGCCCGTCTTGAGGGTGCCGCTGTAAACGCGGATAAACGCCAGCTTGCCAACGTACGGATCGGCAACGATCTTGAATGCGAGTGCGGCAAACGGCGCATTATCGTCCGGCAGCGCCTCGATCTCGGTTTCGCCGTCGCGCGTCGTGCCCTTTGCGGGCGGTACGTCAAGCGGGGACGGCAGATAATCGACGATGGCATCGAGCAGTGGCTGCACGCCCTTGTTACGGTACGATGTGCCGCAGCAGACGGGAATCGCGTCGCCGGAAAGCGTTGCCTTGCGGATGCAGGCGCGAATCTCATCGCAGGAGATCTCCTCGCCCTCGAGATAGCGCTCCATCAGCGCCTCGTCCTCGCCAAGCACGTTGTCCAGCAGGTTCTGCCGGTACTCCTCCGCCTGTTCAAGGTAATCTGCTGGGATCTCCTCCACGCGGATATCGGTGCCGTCGTCGTTGTAGTAGACCTCCGCCTTCATATCCAGCAGATCGATGATCCCCCGGAAATCCCCCTCGCTGCCGATGGGCAGTTGGATCGGAACGGGATTGGCGTTCAAGCGGTCGCGCATCATCGCGCAGACATTAAAGAAGTCCGCGCCGGTGATATCCATCTTATTGACATACGCAATGCGCGGCACGCCGTATTTCACAGCCTGATGCCATACGGTTTCCGACTGCGGTTCCACGCCGCCCTTGGCGCAGAATACGGCAACCGCACCGTCGAGCACGCGGAGCGAGCGCTCTACCTCAACGGTAAAGTCGACGTGCCCCGGCGTGTCGATGATGTTGATGCGATGATTGCGCCAGTATGCGGTGGTTGCGGCAGAGGTGATCGTGATGCCACGCTCCTGCTCCTGAACCATGTAGTCCATGGTGGCCGCGCCCTCATGCGTCTCGCCGATCTTGTGGATTTTGCCCGTGTAGAACAAAATCCGCTCGGTCGTCGTGGTCTTGCCCGCATCAATGTGCGCCATGATGCCAATATTTCGTGTTAATTCAAGTGCGGTATCTCTCGGCAAAACGGTTTACCTTACCATCTGTAGTGTGCAAACGCCTTGTTTGCCTCAGCCATCTTATGCGTGTCTTCCTTTTTCTTGAACGCATTGCCCTGCGAGTTCATGGCGTCCATGATCTCACCGGCGAGGCGCTCGCGCATTGTCCGCTCGCCGCGGGCGCGCGCATAGGACACCAGCCAGCGCAGACCGAGGGTCTGACGGCGCTCAGGGCGAATCTCGATCGGAACCTGGTACGTCGAACCGCCGACGCGGCGGGCCTTGACCTCGAGAACGGGCATGATGTTGTTCATGGCCTGCTCAAAAGCGTCCAGCGGCTCCACGCCGGTCTTGTTCCTGATGATGTCGAACGCATCGTAAACGGCCTTCTGCGCAACGCCACGCTTGCCGTCGAGCATGACCTGATTGATGAGCTTGGTCACGACGATGCTGTTATAAATCGGGTCCGCGAGGACTTCTCTCTTGGGGATAAAACCTCTTCTCGGCATAGCTCTCTACCCTCCTTATTTCTTCGGGCGCTTTGCGCCATAGAGCGAGCGGCTCTGCTTCCGGTTGGCCACGCCAGCGGTATCGAGCGCGCCGCGGATGATGTGGTAACGCACGCCGGGCAGGTCCTTCACACGGCCGCCGCGGATCAGCACAACGGAGTGCTCCTGCAGGTTGTGGCCGATGCCCGGAATGTACGCGGTACCCTCAAGGCCGTCGGAAAGACGGATACGGGCGATTTTGCGAAGCGCGGAGTTCGGCTTTTTCGGGGTCATGGTACGCACTGCCGTGCAAACGCCGCGGCGCTGCGGGCACTGCTTCAGAATCGGCGCGGTGGACTTATACTCCACCTGCTCTCTTCCCTTGCGAACCAATTGGTTGATGGTCGGCATGGATATTCCTCCTATAACATTTGTCTTTCATAGTATCTATATCTTACAACTCCCTGCAACCCATTTGTAGGGATGATTGTCCGACAATACGATAAGCGCAGCAGGTTCCTGCTCCGCGCATCGGTTTTTCGGCCTTTTGCCGGGGTGGTTCAAAGGCTGCTGCCGTCCTTGCGGACGCCCGCGCAAGCGGCGCCCACTTCGATGCCGCACGTTCTTCCAAGCGTCTGCATATCCGGAACGGACACGACCAGCACCTCATGCCGAAGGCACGCCGCTTCCACCCGCTCGCGGATGGAGGGCTGTGCGTCCGCCGCCAGATACACGCGCTGCAGCGCGTCTGCCTCAACGGCACGCAGCACCTGCTTCATGCCTACAACCCGGTTTTTCCGGCTGTTGCTGTCCATTGCATACGCTCCTGTGCAACCGTTCAAAGCGCGCGAAAGCCACCAATTAGCTATTGTATCAGCCCTGCGCGCGGTTGTCAACTTTTATCGATCCTCTTCCACAGCCGTTTTTCCCTGCTGCGCCGTGCGTTTTCCGCCCGCATCCGGAGCGGTGCCAAGGCCTGCGGCCATGCGGCTCTTGCTGAACACGAGCTTTACGCCATCCTGTTTCGGCACGGGGAACCATCCCTTTTCCAGCATACGCTGCAAAACCGGATGGCTGAGCACGTCGAGATACATGTGCCGCGCATACCGTTTTTTCAGCGCGCGCCGTATGACGAACGCGGCGGTGAGCGCCAGCAGCATGCCGCACACCCAGATGACAAACGGCAGCACCGGCTGTATGCGCACCAGCGACTCGGGCAAAGCACCGGCGGACAGAAGAACCAGCAGCAGCGCGCCTGTCACAACCGACAGGACGAGCGGCAGATAATCCACCACGAGCAGCCGCCTGCGGCACTCCTTGCATACGGCCATCTGCACCGGCACCATCGTGCCGACGGGGGAGCGCTTTTTGCCGAACAGCAGACCGTTCTGCATGCGCTTCGGCTCGGGGTGCGCCATGTTGAAGATCACATATCCCTGCCGCCGGCCCGGCTCCTCCCGGCAAAGCTGGCAGGTCTTTGACTCAAACAGTTTTGCGATGCCGCCCTCCGGCAGCAGCGCTTCATACAGATCCAGATCGCTGCGGAGGCTCTCCGCGGTTACCTCCTGTGACGCGCCGGTCATCGGGCATTGACCGCAGGTACGCATGTTCAGCAGGTCGCAGTAGCGGGTACCGTACAGGGCGCATTCCTTATGATCGATGATTCTTTCCATGCTCTTCCTCCTTTGCTGCCCGACCCGGCAGGAACGGTGCAGTCCGCGGGATAGACCCGCGGACTGCAAAGCGGCGTCATTCGATCAGAGCGGATTTCTCGCGCACCTCGACATTGCGATAGCGCTTGAGGCCGATGCCCGCAGGGATCTTCTTGCCGATGATGACGTTCTCCTTCAGGCCCATGAGCGGATCGATCTTGCCCTTGATGGCTGCCTCGGTCAGCACGCGGGTCGTCTCCTGGAACGAAGCTGCCGACAGGAACGAGTCGGTCGCGAGCGCGGCCTTGGTGATGCCGAGCAGCTTGCGCTTAGCGATGGCCGGCTGTCCGTCGTTCTCGACGACCTTTTCGTTCTCCTCCTCAAAGCGGAAGATATCGATCAGCTCGCCGGGCAGCATGGTGGTGTCGCCCGCATCCTCGATCTGCACCTTGCGCAGCATCTGGCGAATGATGACCTCGATATGCTTATCGGAGATCTCAACGCCCTGCAGGCGGTACACGCTCTGAACCTCCTTGAGCAGGTAGGCCTGCACGCCCTTGATGCCCTTGATCTTCAGAATATCGTGCGGGTTGACCGAGCCCTCGGTCAGCTCGTCGCCGGCCTCAACCGTATCGCCGTCCTGCACCTTGAGCTTGGAGCCGAACGGGATCAGATAGCTCTCGCTCTCGCCGTCCTCGCTCGTGACGACCGCCTCGCGGCGCTTCTTGGAATCGTCGATGTGCACGACGCCGTTGATCTCGGTGATGACCGCAAGGCCCTTCGGCTTTCTGGCTTCGAACAATTCCTCGACGCGGGGAAGGCCCTGCGTGATATCCTCTGCGGAGGCAACGCCGCCGGTATGGAACGTACGCATCGTGAGCTGCGTGCCCGGTTCACCGATGGCCTGCGCGGCAATGATGCCGACCGCCTCGCCGATGTCGACGCTGCCGCCGGTGGCAAGGTTGGCGCCGTAGCACTTGGCGCAAACGCCGTGGTCGGAGCGGCAGGTGAATACGCTGCGGCAGACCACGCTCTTGACGCCGGCCTTCTCAATGCGCTCCGCCTGCTCGAACGAGATCATCTCGTCCGCGCCGACGATGATCTCGCCGTTGGCCGGATCGACGACCGGCTCAACGGTATAACGGCCGAGTACGCGCGCCTTGAGCGGCTCGATGAGCTTGTTGCCCTCGCGAATCTCGGTGATGACCATACCCTTGGGCGCTTCGCCGCGCTCGGCGTAGCAGTCCTCCTCGCGGACGATCACATCCTGCGAAACATCGACGAGGCGGCGGGTCAGGTAACCGGAGTCCGCCGTACGCAGCGCCGTATCGGCCAGGCCCTTTCTGGCGCCGTGCGAGGAGATGAAGAATTCGAGCACGGACAGGCCCTCGCGGAAATTCGCCCGAATCGGCACCTCGATGATCTGGCCGGATGGGTCGGCCATCAGACCGCGCATGCCCGCGAGCTGGCGAATCTGCGCGGTGGAACCGCGCGCGCCGGAGTTGGCCATCATATAGATCGGGTTGAACGGATCCAGCGAGTTCATCAGCGCGGTGGAGACCTTCTCGGTCGTGGCCTCCCAGACCTTGATCACGCGGTCGCGGCGCTCCTTGTTGGAGAGCAGACCCATGCGGAACAGGTTGTCGATTTCATCGACCTGCTTCTCTGCCTCCGCGAGGAATGCCTTCTTCTCCTCCGGCACCTGAATATCCTGAAAGCCGACGGTGATGCCGCCGCGGGTGGAATATGTGAAGCCGAGCTTCTTGATCCGGTCCAGCGTTTCGGAGGTCTTGGTCGGGCCGTGCTTTCGGTAGCAGCGGTCGACGATGTTGCCCAGATCCTTCTTCACGACCAGATGATCGATCTCGAGCTGGAACATATCGTCCAGCGTGCTGCGCTCGACAAAGCCGAGATCCTGCGGGATCGCGTTGTTGAACAGCAGGCGACCGACGGTGGTATCGATCACCTTCCGGTGCGTTTCGCCCTGCCACTGGCGGGCAATGCGCACCCGAACCTTTGCCTGCAACGCGACAGCGCCAGTCTGGTAGGCCATGATCGCCTCGTCCTCGGAGGCGAAGATCTTGCCCTCGCCCTTGGCGCCCGGGCGCTCCATGGTCAGGTAGTAGCAGCCGATAACCATATCCTGCGTCGGGGAAACGACGGGGCGGCCATCCTGCGGCTTGAGAATATTGTTGCTCGCGAGCATGAGGAAGCGGGCCTCGGCTTGCGCCTCGACGGACAGCGGCACGTGCACGGCCATCTGGTCGCCGTCGAAGTCCGCGTTGAACGCGGTACACACGAGCGGATGCAGCTTGATTGCGCGGCCCTCGACGAGCACCGGCTCAAACGCCTGAATGCCCAGTCGATGCAGCGTAGGCGCGCGGTTGAGCATGACCGGATGATCCTTGATGACCTCCTCGAGCACGCCCCAGACCTCTGGGGACACGCGCTCCACCATGCGCTTTGCGCCCTTGACGTTCTGCGCAAATCCGCCCTTAACGAGCTTCTTCATCACAAACGGTTTGAACAGCTCGAGCGCCATTTCCTTCGGCAGACCGCACTGATACATCTTCAGATCCGGGCCGACAACGATAACGCTGCGGCCGGAGTAGTCCACGCGCTTGCCGAGCAGGTTCTGGCGGAAGCGTCCCTGCTTGCCGCGCAGCATGTCGGAGAGCGACTTGAGCGGGCGGTTGCCGGGGCCCGTGACCGGACGGCTGCGGCGGCCGTTGTCGATCAGCGAATCGACGGCCTCCTGCAGCATGCGCTTCTCGTTGCGCACAATGATGTCCGGCGCGCGCAGCTCGAGCAGCCTTTTGAGGCGGTTGTTGCGGTTGATTACGCGGCGATACAGATCGTTGAGATCGCTCGTGGCGAAACGGCCGCCGTCGAGCTGAACCATCGGCCTGAGATCCGGCGGAATGACCGGAATCACGGTCAGGATGATCCACTCGGGCTTGTTGCCGCTCTTGATGAACGCTTCGACGACCTCCAACCGCTTGATGGCGTTGGCGCGTTTCTGGCCGGAGGAACCGCTGATCTCCTCGCGCAGCTCCTGCTCGAGCTTGACCAGATCGAGCGCGCACAGCAGCTCGCGGATCGCCTCCGCGCCCATGCCGGCCTTGAACGCCTTGGGGCCGTAGACCTCCTGCGCCTCCCGGTATTCCCGGTCGGTGAGCACCTGCTTGTATTGCAGGTTCGTTTCGCCGGGATCGGTCACGACATACGCGGCAAAATAGAGCACCTGCTCCAGCGCACGCGGGCTCATGTCCAGCAGCATCTTCATCCGGCACGGAATGCCCTTGAAGTACCAGATGTGGCTTACCGGGACGGCCAGCTCGATGTGGCCCATGCGCTCGCGGCGGACCTTGGCGCGCGTGACTTCCACGCCGCACTTGTCGCATACGATGCCCTTATAGCGGCCGCGCTTGTAACGGCCGCAATGGCACTCCCAGTCCTTGGTCGGTCCAAAGATACGCTCGCAGAACAGGCCGTCACGTTCCGGCTTCAGCGTGCGGTAATTGATCGTTTCCGGTTTTTTGACCTCGCCGTGCGACCACTCAAGGATCTTCTCCGGCGATGCCAGACCGATTTGCAGCGCGTCAAAATTCGTCAATTCAAACACGATAGTTGTCTCCCTTCGGGCTTCATGCCCCGTCGCAGGTGTCAGTTCAGATCGTCGTCGAGATCCACGTCGATGTCGAGCGTTTCCTCCTCATCGAACGATTCGAGCGCTTCTCCGTCCGGCACGGCCGCAAAGTCGTCGCCGAAATCGTCAAACTCGTCGAATTCGTCAAACGCTTCCGCGCTCTCCGCTTCCGCAGCGGGCTCGATCGGCGGCGCATCCTCGAAGCCGGAGATATTCAGGTCGAGCGGCGCGATATCGTCGTCGTCGTCCTCTCCGATGATGATCTCCTCGCGCGTGTCGGACAGCACCTTGACGTCCAGCGCAAGCGACTGGAGCTCCTTAATGAGCACCTTGAACGATTCCGGTACGCCGGCCGGCGGCACGTTCTCGCCCTTGACGATGGCTTCGTACGTCTTGACGCGGCCGACCACATCGTCCGACTTGACGGTCAGAATTTCCTGCAGGGTGTTCGCAGCGCCGTACGCTTCCAGCGCCCACACCTCCATCTCGCCGAAGCGCTGGCCGCCAAACTGTGCCTTGCCGCCAAGCGGCTGCTGTGTGACCATGCCGTACGGTCCGGTCGAGCGGGCGTGGATCTTGTCGTCCACGAGGTGATGGAGCTTGAGATAATACATGTATCCGACGGATACGCGGTTCTCGAACGGCTCGCCCGTGCGGCCGTCATACAGAACCGTCTTGCCGTCCTCGTCGCAGCCGCCCTTGACGAGCAGATCCTTGATGTCCTGCTCCGTCGCGCCGTCGAATACCGGCGTTGCGATGCGGATGCCGAGCGACTTGCACGCCATGCCGAGGTGCAGTTCCAGCACCTGACCGATGTTCATACGGGACGGAACGCCGAGCGGGTTGAGCACGATCTGCAGCGGCGTGCCATCCGGCAGGAACGGCATATCCTCCTCCGGCAGGATGCGGGACACGACGCCCTTGTTGCCGTGACGGCCGGCCATCTTATCGCCGACGCTGATCTTGCGCTTCTGGGCGATGTAGACGCGAACCATCTGGTTGACGCCGGGGCTCAGCTCATCCTTGTTCTCGCGGGTGAAGATCTTGACGTCCACAACGACGCCGCCCTCACCGTGCGGCACGCGCAGCGAGGTGTCGCGCACATCGCGCGCCTTTTCGCCGAAGATCGCGCGCAGCAGGCGCTCCTCCGCGGTCAGCTCGGTCTCGCCCTTCGGCGTCACCTTACCGACGAGAATATCGCCTGCGCGAACCTCTGCGCCGGGGCGGATGATGCCGAACTCGTCGAGCTGCGCAAGCGCGTCCTCGCCGATGTTCGGAATGTCGCGGGTGATCTCCTCCGGCCCGAGCTTGGTATCGCGGGCCTCCACCTCGTGCTCCTCGATATGGATCGAGGTGAACACATCCTCCTTGACGAGCTTTTCGCTGATCAGGACGGCGTCCTCATAGTTATAGCCCTCCCAGGTCATAAAGCCGATCAGGATGTTGCGGCCAAGCGCGATCTCGCCGCCGTCGGTGGATGCGCCGTCAGCGATCACATCGCCCTTTTTGACCTGCATGCCCTTTTTCACGATCGGACGCTGGTTGAGGCAGGTGCCCTGATTGCTGCGCTGGAATTTGGTCAGGTGGTACACATGCTCCACGCCGCCCGCATCGCGGATGGTGATGGCGCGCGCGCTCACATGGCTGACCGTACCGTCCTCGGCCGCAAGGATCACGATGCCGGAGTCGGCCGCCGCCTTATGCTCCATGCCCGTGCCCACGACCGGCGCTTCCGGTTTGAGCAGCGGCACGGCCTGGCGCTGCATGTTGGAACCCATCAGAGCGCGGTTTGCGTCGTCGTTTTCGAGGAACGGAATCATCGCCGTTGCAACGGAAACGAGCTGCTTGGGCGAAACGTCCATATAATCGACGTCGGTATTCTTCGTCTCAATGATCTGGTCGAGCAGCCGCGCAACAACGCGGTCCTTCTTGAACCAGTGCGTGTTCTCATCGATCGGCTCGTTGGCCTGCGCCACGATGAAGTTGTCCTCCTCATCCGCGGTCAGGTACACGATCTCATCGGTGATGATATGGTTCTTGGCGTCCACCCTCCGGTACGGCGCCTCGATAAAGCCGTACTCGTTAATGCGCGCATAGGTGGACAGCGAGTTGATCAGACCGATGTTCGGACCTTCCGGCGTCTCAATGGGGCACATGCGGCCGTAATGCGAGTAGTGCACGTCGCGCACGTCGAACGTGGCGCGCTCGCGGTTCAGACCGCCCGGGCCAAGTGCGGAGAGACGGCGCTTATGCGTCAGTTCCGACAGCGGGTTCGTCTGGTCCATGAACTGCGACAGCTGCGAGGAGCCGAAAAACTCCTTGATCGCCGCGGTTACAGGGCGAATGTTGATGAGGTTCGACGGCATGGCCACGTCCATATCCTGCAGTCCCATGCGCTCGCGCACCACGCGCTCGAGGCGGGTGAGGCCGACGCGGATCTGGTTCTGGAGCAGCTCGCCGACGCTGCGGATGCGGCGGTTGCCGAGGTGGTCGATATCGTCCGTATGGCCGATACCGTACGGCATGCCGATCAGATACGAAATGGACGCCACCATGTCGTCCGGAACGATGTGGCGCGGAATCAGATCGTAATAATGGCTGTGAAGGAAGGCCTTCTTGGCCTCGTCGTCCATATCCTCCATCTCGGGCAGCAGCGCGAGCAGCGTCGGGATGTGGACGTCCTCGTTGAGCCCTGCCTCGATCGGCGCAAACGGCAGGAAGCCCGCGGCGGAGGCAAAGTTGTTGCCCACGACCTTGACGCGGTTTTCGCCGGTACGGACCCAAACGGCGTTCACGCCGGCATTCTGGATCGCGGCAGCCATCTCCTTGTCGATGGTCTGGCCCGCTTCGCAGAGCAGCTCGCCGGTCACGGGAGAGATGACGTTCTCGTCCGCCACGCGATCCTGAATGCGCTGCCGGAGCGCCAGTTTCTTATTAAACTTATAGCGGCCGACTCGCGCAAGGTCATAGCGCTTATCGAAGAACAGCGAGTTGAGCAGCGTGCGGGCGCTCTCCTCCGTAGGCGGCTCGCCGGGGCGCTGGCGCTTGTAAATCTCGATCAGACCCTCCGCCACGGAGCGGGTGGGATCCTTGGCGAGCGTCGCGGACAGGCGTTCGTCCTCGCCGAGCAGGTCGAGGATCTCGGCGTTGGTGCCGTAACCGATGGCGCGCAGCAGCGAGGTGATGTGCACCTTGCGCTGGCGGTCGATCTTGACGTAGAGAATGCTGTTGGAGTCGGTCTCATACTCGAGCCACGCGCCGCGGTTGGGGATGACCTGCGCCGCAAAGAGCTGCTTGCCGACCTTGTCGAAGCTCTCCGAAAAGTACACGCCGGGAGAACGCACGAGCTGCGAAACGATGACGCGCTCCGCACCGTTGATGATAAACGTGCCCTGCGGGGTCATGAGCGGAAAATCGCCCATGAAAACCTCCTGCTGCTTGACCTCGCCCGTTTCCTTATTGATCAGGCGCACGCTCACGCGCAGGGGCGCCGCATAATTCACGTCGCGCTCCTTGCTCTCCTCCATGGAATACTTCGGGTGATCCATGTCGATCTTGTAATCTACGAACTCCAAGACCAGCTTGCCGGAATAGTCCGTAATGGGGGAAATGTCGTCCAGTACCTCTTTGAGATCCTCCTTCAAAAAGCGGTAGTACGAGTTCTTCTGCACCTCGATGAGATCGGGCATGTCCAGAACTTCCTGTATCCTCGAGAAGCTCTTTCGCGTCCTTTGACCCATTTTGACGTCATGCATCATCGCGTTCACCCCTTGCCGATGCGGCGCAGCGCATCAATTTGCTGTATTTTGTACATAGGATGCACCATGGAGAGTTCCCGTTTTTCGGTTTTCCCATACATTTCCTTGCATGGAAGATACCATTTTGGGCATAGTACCACAGTATATCCATCATAAGTCAATTTCGTATAGTATCAGCTAAAATACAAGCTGTCAAGGGTTATTTTATAAAAATGTTGCTATTTTTTTCACAATTTGGTACGATCAACGGGATCATCGTTTGCTGAAAGGAAGTGTTCTTCATGAAAACGCGCGAAGAAGCGCTCGCACTGCTCAAGACCTATACCGAGAGCGATGCGCTGCTCAAGCATGCCTATGCCGTGGAAGCGGTCATGCGCCGGTTTGCACCGCGGTTCGGCGGGGACGCAGAATATTGGGGCCTGGTCGGCCTGCTCCATGACGTCGATTACGACCGGTGGCCGGAGGAACACCTTGCGGTTGCGCCGCGGCTTTTGGCGGAGGCCGGATTCGACGAAGCGTTCATCCGTGCCGTGCTCGCGCATGGCTACGGGCTGTGCACCGAGGTGAAGCCGGAGCTGCCGGTAGAAAAGACCATCTATACCATCGATGAACTCACCGGGCTCATCACCGCTGCTGCGCTCATGCGCCCGTCGCGCAGCGTGGTTGATATCGAGGTGAAGAGCGTAAAAAAGAAATTTAAGGACAAGCACTTCGCCGCGGGCGTCAATCGCGACGTGATTCTCTCCGGCTGCGACATGCTGGGACTGACGCTCGACGAGGTGATCGCCGAGTGCATTGAAGGTATGAGAACGGTGCATGAATCGCTGGGGCTGTAAGGCATCCTTTTTCCCGTCGATAAACCGGCACGAAGCATCGTGCCGGTTTCAGACCGCCAAATAACTCTGTTTTTTGACGGGTTTTCTGCTGTGGCAGGGGCACACTTGGAGGTTTGACGTCGCAAACCTCCAAGAAAGGTGTCAAAAGCACCGCGCAGGTCGCTGCTTTTGACGGATTCTATGGTTCTTCCTGCGAAATGCTCGCGCGCGAACCACGGAGCGGTTCGCCTGCTGCCTTTTTTACCATGCTGACCGGTACGAAGCATCGTGCCGGTTTTTGTTTTCATTTCCGTATCAGACAAGCCGCTTTGATCATAGGTATAAACATACACCGCGTCGTCCATACTCGATGCAACAATATCAGCGAGGTGAACTTCTGAATGGAATCCATGACAGTAGCAAAACGCACGCATACGGGTTGGAGCAAAGCGGAGGACGCGCTTCTATTCGAGCGTGCAGCAAAAGCCCAGTCCGAAAGCCTCCCTCTCAAGGCCGTGTTCGACGACGTTGCGCGGCAGACCGGCCGCCGTCCCAACAGCGTCCGCAATTATTATTACGCCCGCATCAAACAGGGCGGCGACTCCGCCTACCGGCATAGCCCCGCCTTCGTCCCATTCACGGAAGCGGAGAGCATTGCGCTGCTCGAAGCGGTGCTTTCCGCGCAGGCAGCGGGCGAGAGCGTCCGCGCCTGTACGCTCCGCCTCGGAGACGGCGATCAGGGCGCCATGCTGCGCTACCAGAACAAGTACCGCTCCCTGATCCGCAACAGGCCGGAGCTCGTGCAGCGCGTCCGCAAGGACATGGCTGCGCGCGGCATTTCCACTCGAAATCCCTATGCGCCGCCCGCCCGCCGGGCAGGCAGGCCCTCCAAGCAGCCGTCGCTCTCCGCCATCGCCGTTGAGGTCGTCTCACAGCTTGAGCAGGTGGACGGTCTGGATGTCAAGGCGCTCCTCTCCTCCCTCGGCGCGCTGGCACTGCAGGCGGTACGCGGCGCCGAAGCGCCCGCAAAATCAGCGGACGCCCTTCCGGCCGAAGCGTCCGTCCGGGAAGAACATCTGCTGCGCAGGCAGTTGTCCGTCCAGCAGCAGCGTTGCGACGCGCTCACCGCCGCCGTGCGCTCGCTCGTGCGCGTCAACGCCGAGTTTCTGCGCCAAGCCGCCGTCGTGCGCACAACGGATCTCTCCAGCTACCTGACCACGCTGGAAACCAGCCTGCAATCCTGTCAGCAGCTCCTGACGGATTGACGAATTGCGGCAGGCGGGGATGTCTGCCATGTTGCGGACGACCCCGCCATGGGGCGCTGCCATCGGTGCGCAGCGCCCCTTCTTTTTCCCGAAAGCCGTTGCTTTTTTATACGAGTCTGCTATACTCGACTATATGAAAATGCAATCGAACAAATTTGGTACGCCGGTACCGGTGTCCGGCAATGTGCCGCAGGAAAATGCAAATAACGGGCGGTCTAAGCCGTCCTGGAACTGGAAATCCGAGCTGCTCACGCTTTCGACCATTCTGGTCATGATCACGGTGCAGTGTGCCGCCATCAACGGCCTGTATAAGCCGAACGGCCTGATCAGCGGCGGCTTTACCGGCGTGAGCATGCTGCTCGAATACAGCACGGGGTTTCCGCCCGCGCTCTCGCTGCTGCTCGTCAATCTGCCCCTGTTGGCGCTGGCCGTATGGAAGCTGCGTCTGAAATTCACGATCTATACGATCATTGCCTCGCTGTACTTTTCCCTTGCCATGGCGTTCACGGCGAATATCCGCATTCCGTTCGACTTTTCCGATCCGCTGTCGCGGCTGACAAGCGCGCTGCTCGGCGGCGTGATCTGCGGCTTTTGCGGCGCGCCCATCGTGCGGCGCGGCGCATCGACCGGCGGCTTCGATATCATCGCGCTGCTGCTCACAAAAAAGTTTTCCTTCCCCATGGGCACGATCAGCTATGTGTTCAACGTTCTGGTCACGGGCGCGCTCGCCTTTGTGAACGGGCTGGATGTGGCCGCACTGTCCATGGTGGTGCTGTTCGTCTCCAGCATGGCGTTCAACAATGTGCTGCAGGGCATGAACCGCACCAAAACGCTGTTCATCATCTCCGATCGCTGGGAGGAGATCGCCCCGCACGTTCTCGAGGAGGTGCATCGCGGCGTAACGCTGATCCCCGCCAAGGGCGCCTATACCGGAAAGGAAAAAACGCTGGTGTATGTGATTGCCCGAACGATCGAGCTCTCCACGATCCGCCACATCGTGCTCGAGCTCGATCCCGCGGCGATGATCTCGATCATCGACACGCGCGAGGTCGTCGGCCGCGGCTTTACGCCCAACAACTAATCCATTCTATATGCAATCAGCAGGAGGAAACACCATGTTCAAGCAATGGATCAACGATACGCTGGACGACCAGATCCGCGACCTGCAGACGCTCGTGCGCATTCCGAGCGTGAGCCGCGGCGAGCCGAGGGACGGCATGCCGCTCGGTGAGAACGTGCACCGCGCGCTCACAGAGGCGCTTTCACTCGCCAACCGGCTGGGCTTTCCCAATACGCGCTCGCTGGACGGGCTGTGCGGCATCGTCGATTACGGCGAGGGCGAGGAACTGCTCTGCGTGATGGCGCATCTCGACGTCGTGCCCGCCGGCACGGGCTGGGACGGCGACCCGTTCTCGGGCGAGCTGCGGGACGGCCGCGTGTTCGGCCGCGGAACGCTCGATGACAAGGGCGCAGCGGTTTCCGCGCTGTATGCGCTTGCGGCGGTCAAGGCTGCCGGCGTCCCCATGAAACGCCGCGTGCGCATTCTGCTCGGCTGTGACGAAGAGGTCGGCTGGAAGTGCATCGACCGCTATCTCGAAACCGAAGAAGAGCCCACGCTCGCCTTTACGCCGGACGCGGACTATCCGCTCGTACATTCCGAAATGGGCATCTGTCATGTGACCTATACGCTGCCCGGGCCCATTCACGGGCTGACGATCGACTGCGGCACCGCGTCGAACGTCATCCCCGGGGAGGCCGAGGCGTCCCTCGGCCGCGACGCCGTTCCCTGTGCCGCGCCCGAGGGCATGGAGGCCGTGTTCAATGGCGGCGTCATCCGCGTGAAGGGATTCGGCGGCCATGCGGCAAGCCCGGAGCTTGCGCAAAACGCCATGCAGGGGCTTTTGCAGGTGCTCACGGAACAACCGCTCGGCGCCGAGGCCTTTGCGCTCGTCTCGTCGCTGAACGCACTGCTCGACTTTGATCGGCACGGCGAAGGCTTTGGCCTTGACGTGACCGACGCTTCCGGCACGCTCACGCTCGTCCCATCCATGCTGCATGTGGGGGAGGACGGCGTTTCGCTGACGCTGGACTGCCGGTTCCCGTTCGCCGTGACGCCCGAGCACCTGCTTGCAGCGCTCGACGCCTCGTTCAACGCCATCGGCTTTGAGCGCGCGGATACGGAGGTCAAGGCCGGCCATTTTATCGACCCGAACAGCGAGCTGGTGCAGACGCTGCTGTCCGTCTATGAGCGTCACGTCGGGCATCGGTCCGCGCCGCTGTCCATCGGCGGCGGTACCTATGCGCGCGGCTTCAAAAACGCCGTTGCGTTCGGCGTGATCCGCGAGGGCGAGGACAGCTGCTGCCATATGCCGAACGAATCCATCGGCGTCGAGGATATCCGGTTCAACACAAACGTCATGGCCGAGGCCATCGCGCTGCTCGCTGGCGCGAAATCCTGAAAAATGTGTGCATTTACTGGGAAAAACCGCTTGCACGGGCCTGTCCGGTGTGCTATACTTTGAAAGCTAACGTCCTTCTTGCTCCGCTAAGCAAGGCGGGGCCAAAAGACCATAAGGAGGTGAAAGAATGAATCAATACGAAGCTCTGTACATCATCGTTCCCGAGATCGATGAGGAAACCAACAAGGCCACCATCGAAAAGTTTAAGGGGATCGTCGAGTCCAACGCGGGCGAAATCGTCAGCGTGGATGAGTGGGGCAAGCGCCGTCTGGCGTACGCCATCGACTACAAGACCGAGGGCTATTACGTTTTGATGTCGTTCAACAGTGCGCCTGAATTCCCCGCGGAACTCGAGCGTAACTTCAAGAACGACGAGCGTATCATGCGGTACATGGTTACCCGCAAGGAAGCCTGAACAACCAAAACGGAAAGGATGGTTAAGACAGCATGAATAAGATTATGCTGATCGGCAATCTGACGCGCGATCCTGAGATGCGTTCCACGCCCAACGGCGTAACGGTCTGCTCCTTCACCATCGCCGTGAACCGCCGTTTCGCCCAGCAGGGCGGCGAAAAGCAGACCGACTTCTTCCGCATCAACGCATGGCGCCAGCTTGGCGAAACATGCGCGCGCTATCTGGCAAAGGGGCGCAAGGTTGCGGTGGTCGGCGAGCTGCAGGCCCGCACCTATCAGGGTTCGGACGGCACAACCCGCATGTCGCTCGACGTGTCGGCCGACGAGGTTGAGTTCCTCACCCCGCGCGGACAGGACGAGGGCGGTTCCGCCCCGCGTCAGACCGCCGCGCCGCAGGATCTGGCCGGTTTCACCGACATTCAGTCCGACGACATTCCCTTTTAATTTCGAGTAATAGGAGGCTTGCACCATGGAAGAGAGAAAAATGCGTCCCCGTCCGAGACGGAGCCGCCGCAAGGTCTGCAAGTTCTGCGTGGATAAGGCGACGAGCATTGATTACAAGGATGTCCGCACCCTTGAGAAGTTCGTTACCGAGCGCGGCAAGATCATGCCCCGCCGCATGAGCGGCGTCTGCGCCAAGCATCAGCGCGATCTGGCCATCGCCATCAAGCGCGCGCGCATCGTGGCCCTGCTGCCCTACGTTGCAGACTGACACACCGCAACAGCACTGAAACCCATATAAGGATCGTTGGCACGGCTTTCGCAAGTTTGCGAGAGCCGTTTTTTGCTGCAAATTTTCTCTGCCGCATACGGCTGCTGCAAAAAGGATCGGCGAAATTGATATTCTGTGTTGCATTTTCTTACTTTTGTGTTACAATAGTATCCGGAAATGGTTCGTATCGAGAATGCGAACATCCTTTAAGTACGGTACAGCGATGCCGGCAAGGACAGCGGAGAACCCGTAGGATCGGGTTGATTTCGGTGATTTGCGTCGTGCATCAGACACGGCGCTTTTTTGTTGGGAAAGGAGAAAACCGCTATGGCTGTCTACAAAGCAACCCTGCTCGATGAAGCGGCAGTCGGCCGCGCGCTCAGGCGCATTTCCCATGAGATCGTCGAAAAAAACGGCGGCTGCGAGGATCTGTGCATCATCGGCATCAAACGCCGCGGCGTTCCGCTTGCCGAAACCATCGCCGCCAACATTGAGATGATCGAGGGTGTCAAAATTCCGGTCGGCACGCTCGATATCACCTTCTACCGCGACGACCTGACGGAGATCAGCCCGGATCCCGTGCTGCATGCGCAGAACATCCCCTTCGATCTGACGGGCAGGCGGGTTGTTCTCGTGGATGACGTGCTGTATACCGGCCGCACCGTCCGCGCCGCGCTCGAGGCGCTGCCGAAGTTCGGCCGCGCCGCCCGGATTCAGCTCGCCGTGCTCATCGACCGCGGGCACCGCGAATTGCCCATCCGCGGCGATTACGTCGGGAAAAACGTACCCACCGCAAAGGCCGAGCATATCTCGGTCAAGCTGCCGCCCTATGACCCCATCACGGCGGTGGAACTCCACGGGTGATCCGGCCCGGGCAAAAGTGCCCCGGCGCCGCACCGATAAATATTAATTTGCACCAGTGCGTGCAAGATATGGAGGAGCAAACATGAAACTCATCTACAACGTGGAAGACAAGCCGAAGTTTGGCCAGCTGGTCGTCTTCGCAATCCAGCAGCTGCTTGCCATCATGGCGGCAACGCTCGTTGTGCCGCTCATCATCAACGGCAACGCCGGCCTCTCCGGCGCGGACGCCATGGACACCGCTGCCGCGCTGTTCGGCGCGGGCGTCGGCACGCTCGTCTACGTTCTCTTTACAAAGAAAAAGAGCCCCGTTTTCCTCGGCTCATCCTTCGCCTTCATCGGCTCCATGACCGCCGCATTTGCCGGCGCGACCAGCATCGCCATCGGGTATCTCGGCCTCATCATCGGCGCGGCGCTGGCGGGTCTGGTGTATGTCATCATCGCGCTCATCGTGCGGCTGGTCGGCGTCAACTGGATCAACCGGCTCATGCCCGCCGTCGTCATCGGGCCCACGGTCGCCATCATCGGCCTGTCCCTTGCCGGCAACGCCATTCAGGATCTGCAGACGGCCAACGCCGGCGGCTCGTACCTGATCGCGATTCTCTGCGGTCTTGTCACGCTCATCACCGTCACCCTTTGCTCGACCTACGGCAGGAAGGGCGCGCGCCTGATCCCGTTCATCATCGGCATTCTCGCCGGCTACTGCATTGCGGCGATCTTCACCGCGATCGGCAATGCGACCGGCGTCGACGCGCTCAAGATCAGCAACTTCAGTTCGCTCACCGCGCTGGTTGCAAACGGCGTAAGCGTCTCCACCTTCTTCACCGTTCCTTCCTTCACCTTCCTTACCGCGTTCGGCGGCTTCGACGGGATCACCTGGGGCTATGTCGGCACGATCGCCATGGCCTATGTGCCGGTTGCGTTCGTAGTGTTTGCGGAGCATATCGCGGATCACAAGAACATCTCTTCGATCATCGGCAGGGATCTGCTCGAGAATCCCGGCCTCTCCCGTACGCTGCTCGGCGACGGCGTAGGCTCCATGGTCGGCGCGGCTTTCGGCGGCTGCCCGAATACCACCTACGGCGAGTCGGTTGCCTGCGTGGCCATCACGCGCAACGCCTCCGTTGCAACGATCATCGCCGCAGCCATCGGCGCGATCATCATCTCGTTCCTGTCCCCGTTTGTGGCGTTCGTCAACTCCATCCCCTCCTGCGTGATGGGCGGCGTTTGCATGGCGCTGTACGGCTTTATCGCAGTCAGCGGTCTCAAAATGATGCAGAACGTGGATCTCAATCAGAACAAAAACCTCTTCGTTGCCTCCACGATTCTTGTCGCCGGCATCGGCGGTCTGGCGCTCACCTTCGGCCAGATCACGATCACCAACATCGCAACGGCGCTCATCCTCGGCATCCTCGTCAACCTGATCCTGTCCCGTCGGGACAAGCAGCAGAACGACGAGATCTGAAGGCGTATCCGAACCAATGCTTTCCCCAAATGGAGGGCATACCGCCAAGGCGGTATGCCCTCCGTAAATCGTCAAAGACTCTGTTTTTTGACGGGGCACCTGCTGCGGCCGGCGTTCTCTTACAGGTTTGACATTGCAAACCACTTCCGAATCCGCAAGCGGATTCAGCGCAAGGCGCCAAAACTGCTGCAGATGCCGCCGGTTTTGACAGATTGGTTGGTTCCTCCCGCATGATTTCTGTGTGCGAACCAACAGAGCGGCTCGCACACAGCTTTTGAGGCCGTCTGCGCCGAAATCAGCCGCCCCGCCGACCGCAGCAGCGGAACAACGATTACAATCCGCCAAAGTATGCGCCGCTGTACAAACGGCATAACAAAAACCACCCCGCGTATGCACAGGGTGGTTCAGCTTGTTTGTCGTTACGGCTGCGGCGAGGTGGTGGACGCCGCGCCGGCGTCCGGACTGGTCGTTGCAGGCGACTGCGTCGGCGTGGCGGTCGGGCTGTTCGCGCCGATGGCCGCGTCGGTGTAGATCAGGTTCAGCGTATCCCTGCCGGCAATGCCGTCCGGCTTGAGCGCATTGGCGCTCTGGAATTTCTGCACGGCCAGCACCGTGGAGTCGCCGTATTTTCCGGTCGTCGCTCCGGTCATGTAATTCAACTCAATCAACCGCTCCTGCAGCGCGGTAATCATATCGCTGAACAGATACGGGTCGCTGCCGCGGCTGAGCATGACCGGCTTCGCGTTTTCACTCATCAGCAGGTCGTATGTCGCCTCTCCTACACAGCCGTCCAGCTCGATCTCGTTGACCGCCTGAAACATCTGAACGGCCTTCTTCGTTGCCGGTCCATACGTCGTCGTGACCTGCGCAACGCCGTCAACCACAGGCGTTTCCATATAGCCCAGCGCAATGAGCCTCGTCTGGATATCGGCAACGATGTCCGCCTGCGCGTTCAACTGCAAAAACCAGCCGTTCGTTCCCTGCGTTCCAACGCCGGTGAGCGGGTGCTGCGTAGGCGTTGGCTCCGGCGTCGGCTCCGGGGTGAACGGCGGCAGCGTCGGCGTGCTGCTGATCCCCGGCGTTATGGAGCTTTCCGGCTTGTTCGCCTCCTGCGCATCGCCGCGCGGCAGCAGTACCACGAGCAGGATGACCGTGATCAGTACGATGGCGATCGAGCCGCCGATGACGAGCAGCGTCTGCGCCGGAAGTTCGGCCATATGACGCATGAACGCACGCAGGCGGCGTACAAATTTACTGCGTTTTTTGCGCTTTCTGGGTCTGTATTCCACATCTTCCATATTTTGTCTCCCCCTTTAAGGTCGATTTACCCTATGTTCCATCCAAAAAGCAGTCGCCTGAAACAGCAATGCCGGCAGTGATACGATGCACAGCGGCACAGGGCTCTTTCATCCAAGGCCAGTCTATCAAGAATAATGCAGGAATTCTTACAGCAATTTGTAAAGAAATTATGGATAAAGTGTAAATGTTGTGGTGGTTTGGCCAAAATCGTGCTATATATAGATTTGTTGTCGCATGATTCGCGTATTTTTTGCGTTTTTTGAAAGGAACTCCTGCATGAAGCATCTGTTTTTCTACGGCCCCAGCGGAGCGGGCAAGAGCTTTGCCCTGCAGCGCGCGCTGCACGACTGCCACAGGGGCCGCGTAGCCGGCTTTTGCACGCACAAGTCGAAAGACGGCGGCGTGTATTTGCGTGCCGCGGACTCGCCCGCGTTGGAGGACGACGACCGGCTCGTTGCGCGCGTTTCCCCCCTCCCGCCAAGGGCGGATGCGGCGCGCTTCGATGCGCTTGGGACGGCGCTGCTGTCCGCCGTCCGGCCGGGCGATCTGGTGCTGATGGATGAGATCGGCTTTCTGGAGCGCGACGCGGTGCTGTTTTCGGATCGGATCCTGCGGCTGCTCGACCGAACCGACATCCGAATTCTGGGCGTTTGCCGCGGGCCGGGGCCGCGCGATACGCCGCTGCTCGCTGCCGTGCGCACGCATCCGAACGTCACGCTCGCGCCAGTGGCGGTGGAAAGCCGCGACGCGGCGTATGCGCTCTGCTGCGCGTTTTTGAACGAAACTGCGTCTGCACAAAACGAAGATTGAGAGGAACAGTAACCATGACCACAGATGCCTTTCAGGCGCTCGTCGACAGCGGCGTCGTGCTGCTCGACGGCGCAACCGGTTCCAATCTCCGAAAGGCCGGTATGCCGGTCGGCGTTTCCGGTGAGCTGTGGGCGCTCGAGCACCCAGAGCCGGTGCTTGCGTTGCAGCGCGCCTATGTGCGTGCCGGCAGCCGCATTCTCTTTGCGCCGACCTTCACGGCAAACCGCGCCGGCCTTGCGCTGCACGGGCTGGAAGAGCGGCTCGAGGAGCTGAATACCGGCCTTGTCGCGCTCTCAAAGCGCGCCGCCGCCGACAGCGCCGGCACCCCCGTCTACGTCGCAGGTGACGTCACGACCACCGGCCGGTCGCCGGGAGCGCTGTCCTATGAGGCGCTGTTCGATATTTATGCGGAACAGATCGGCGTGCTCGCAGCCGCCGGCGCCGACCTGATCGTCATTGAAACGATGATGGGGATCGACGAAACGGCCGCGGCGCTGGACGCGGCGCACGCCGTGTGCGATCTGCCCGTCATGTGCTCGTTCTCCGTTGAATCGGACGGCGGCCTGCTGTTCGGCGGTTCCATCACGGACGCGGTGGAGGTGTTGCAGGAGATGGGCGCATCGGCCGTCGGCGTCAACTGCTCCGCCGGGCCGGATCAGCTCGAGGCGGTCGTCCGCGCCATGTGCGGCGTGTCGTGCATACCCGTGATCGTCAAACCAAACGCCGGTATGCCAATGATGGATGAGCGTGGCATCGCGCATTACAGCATGACGCCGGAGCGCTTCGTTTCGGCCATGCAGCGGCTGATCGCGTGCGGCGCTTCCATCGTCGGCGGCTGCTGTGGCACCGACCCTTCCTATATTCGTGCGCTCGCCGCGGCGCTGCATCGGCTCCCGTCGTTCACAAAGGAGCAATAAAGCAGGCGGCGCTGAAGCGGGGAATTCCCCGTCTCAGCGTACAAGGTTGCTGCGGCTGCGCCGCTGCAAACAAAAGCCCCGGCGTCCGAGGACGCCGGGGTTCTCTGTCTGTTGTACTCAGCACTCCACAATCTTTGCCGTCGCGCTTGCGCCGATGCGCGTCGCGCCGGCCGCGATCATTCGCTCGGCATCCTCCCGCGTGCGCACGCCGCCGGACGCTTTGACACCCATGTCCGGGCCGACCGTTTTGCGCATGAGCCGGATATCCGCCTCGGTCGCGCCGCCGGTGGAAAAGCCGGTCGATGTCTTGACGAACGCCGCGCCGGCCGCCTTTGCTGCTTCACAGGCGAGACGCTTTTCCGCATCGGTGAGCAGGCACGTTTCCAGAATGACCTTGACCGCCGCCGCGCCGGATGCGCGGACGACCGCTTCGATATCCGCCTGCACGAGCGCCCACTCGCCGCCGCGGGCCAGACCGACGTTGAGCACCATATCGACCTCGTCGGCGCCGTTTTTGACGGCTTCTGCCGCCTCAAACGCCTTGGCGGCCGTGCTCATCGCGCCAAGCGGAAATCCGACCACGCAGCAGGTTTTCACCCCGCTGCCGGCGAGCGCTCCGGCAACCTCCGGCACCCAACAGGTGTTCACGCAGACGCTTGCGGTACGGTAGGTCTTCGCCTCGTCGCACACGCGCAGGATGTCCGCGCGCGTGGCGTTCGCCTTGAGCAGCGTATGGTCAATCTTTGCCGCGAGTTCAAAATCCGTCATGCCGCACGCACCTCAGAAATAGCGGCGGAGCAGGCCTTCGAAGCCCTTGCCGTGGCGTGCCTCATCGCGCGCCATTTCATGCACCGTGTCATGGATGGCGTCGAGGTTCTGGGCCTTGGCGAGCTTGGCAAGCTCCGTCTTGCCGGCGCAGGCGCCGAACTCGGCTTCCGCACGCAGCTCCAGATTCTTCTTTGTGGAATCCGTGATGACCTCGCCGAGAAGCTCGGCAAACTTGGCGGCATGCTCCGCCTCTTCAAACGCATAGCGCTTGAACGCATCGGCGATCTCCGGATAGCCCTCGCGCTCGGCAACGCGGCTCATGGCCAGATACATGCCGACCTCGGTGCACTCGCCCTCAAAGTTTGCGCGCAGACCCGCAACGATCTCCGGATCGCAGCCGGCGGCGACGCCGACGACGTGCTCTGCCGCATAGACCTTCTCCTCGTTCACAACCTCGATGAACTTTTCGCCGGGCGCTTTGCACTGCGGGCAAAACGCGGGCGCGGTATCACCTTCATGGATATAGCCGCAGATGGGGCAACGGAATTTCTTCATAAGTTTTTGGCCTCCTGATCCATATTTTTCGTGCTTATTATAGCGAAGGCTGGCGCATTTTTCAAGATAACTGTACAAATCGATCCATTATTGGTATACTTGTTTACCGAACGCCGCCCTGCGGGGCGAAAATGGAGTGAAATTACAGATGAAAAAACGATTGCTGTGCATCCTGCTGGCGCTGGCGCTGCTGACCGCGCTGCCCGCCGCCGCGTTTGCCGACTATGATTATGCCAGCGTGCCGACGCCAAAGATGATCGTCACGGACGGCAGCGACGCCAGTCAGGTGTTCTACGAGCGGCTGGCCGATGAGCGTGCGTTTCCCGCCAGCACCACGAAGATCATGACGTGCATGCTCGCGCTCGAAAGCGGCGACCTCGACGCGACCTTCACCGTCGGCGAGGAGGTCAAAAAGGGCTTTACCGAGCATAGCTCGCTGATGGGCCTTGAGATCGGTGAAACGGTCCGCCTGCGGGATCTCCTGTACGGGCTGATGCTCGTATCCGGCAACGACGCCGCA
This sequence comes from Clostridiales bacterium, assembly GCA_019416935.1. GTDB lineage: Bacteria > Bacillota > Clostridia > Christensenellales > CAG-138 > Aphodomorpha. The sequence goes on from DXWI01000002.1 coordinate 24,556, forward strand.
GCGGCCATTGCGGTGCATCTGTCCGGTTCCATCAGCGGATTTGCCGATCGCATGAACGCCAAAGCCGCCGAGCTGGGCATGACGGGCACGCATTTTGTCAATCCCCACGGCGTGCATAACGACGACCACTATACCACCGCGCGCGACATGGCAAAGCTCGCGGCCTATGCGCTCAAGAACGAAACGTTCCGCGAAATCGTCAGCACCGCCAGCTATTCGGTCGAACCGACCAACCTGCACGCCGAGGCTCGTTTGCTGCAAAACACGAATAAGCTCATCAATACGCTCGACACCGATACCGAATCCTGCCTGTACGAGTACGCCATCGGCGTCAAAACCGGCGACACCAATAAGGCCGGCAAGTGCCTCGTCGCCGCCGCCGAAAAGGACGGTGCGACGGCCATCATCGTGCTCTTTGGCGACGCCAACGACGCGCAGTATTCGCGCTTCCACGCGGCCGCCGGTATTTTTGAAAGCGTGTTCGATGAGAAGTATACCGTCCTCACCGGCGCCGATCTGCAGCTGCAAACGGAGTTCCCCGTGACCATCACCGGCGCAAGGCCGGAGGATCTGGATGCGAACGGTCAGTACACGCTCGTAGCGGACGTATCGGCGCTGCGCATCCGGGCTCTACCCGCCGTGGCGGCGCAATACAAGGCCAATGCAGCCTCCATCACCGCCGAAGTGGACTGGGTGGATCAGCTGGCCGCCCCCATCAGCGCCGGCACCGAGCTCGGCACCGTGCGCTATCAGCTCAACGGCAGCACGATCTACTCGTTTGCGTTAAAGACAACGACCGATATTTTGGAAACGGCGATCGTACAGCCGGTGGGTACCGACAGCGCGGGCAGCAGCAGCGGTTCGCTGCTCACGACGCCCAGCCAGCCCTCGCCCGATACGCCGAAGGGCGGCGCAAGTTTCCTGATCTATCTTTTGCTCGCCCTGATCGCGCTGGTCGCCCTGTTTTTGATCGTGGTGGTCATCATCCGCGCGCGCAAGCGGGCCGCAGCGCGCCGCCGCCGGCAGCGCAGGCTGGAGCAGCAGCGCCGCATGCAGCAGCGGCGGGATCAGCAGTACCGGCTGCAGCAGCGCAGATAGTCGGGGATTCTGAGAAAATATGCATCAAAACCGGCAGATAGCCTTGGCTATCTGCCGGTTTTGACAAATTCTATGGTTGTTCCTGCATCCATGGCGCGCACGAACCGGCGGAAAATTATGGTTCCGGGTCTGTCACCCGCCCCCCGCTCGCTGCGAAGAGGAAACGCCCGTTATTACGCTGCGTCCGGTTGCTTCCGCTCCGGTTTGGCCGGCCGGCGGCCGCCGATCAGGAACAGCGCCACCGCAATAAACACCAGCGCAAATACGGCTGCGTCCGCCGTCGTAAACGGCTCGTGATAGACGAATATACCGAGCAGCAATTGCAGCGTGGGATTGATATACAGCAGCATACCCGACAGCGAGATGGGAACGCCATGTATGCCCGCCGCAAAGAACAGCAGCGGCACGGAGGTCGCCGCACCCGTCAGCAGCAGAAACAGCATCTCCGTGGAAGAAAGCGCGCAGGGGAACAGATAGCCGCCCGTTATCTCCGCATAGATGAGATAGGCCAGCGCCAGCGGTGTGACGTACAGCGTTTCCACCGTCAGCGACACGATGCTGTCCACGGCAAGGTTTTTCTTCATCGCGCCGTAGATGGCAAAGCTCGCGCCGATGCACAGCGCCAGCAGCGGCGGCTTGCCCGCCTGCACCACCGGCACGAGCACGCTCACGAGCGCAATGGCCGCGGCCGTCCACTGGAGCTTCGTCATCCGCTCGTGAAACACCGCCCACCCCAGCAGGATCGACAGCAGCGGCCCGATGTAATACGCCAGACTGCCGTCCAGAATGTGATTGCTGCTCACAGCGTAGATATACAGCCCCCAGTTGACGGTGATCGCCGCGCCGCACGCCGCAAGGCGCAATCGGGTCCTTCGGTCCCGCAGCGTCTGCATCAAAGCGCTGCCGCGCCGCAGAACGAGCGTCAGCGCCGCGCAGAACATCATGGACATCACTATGCGCACAGCGAGCAGATAGACCGCGTCCACCGTTGAAAACTGCTTCCAGAATACGGGGAGCAACCCCCAGAGAATATAGCTGATCGAAACAAACCATGCCGCCCTTTTCAAGCGCATCCCTCCCAAAATGAAAAAGCACGGCGGCCGGTATCCAGCCGCCGCAAACGGGGTTTCCCCTTCCTGATTCCAAGGCCCTGCCGCATTGACCTGCCAAAGAAACGGGCATGCCGTCTCAGGCGGCGCGGCCGGCAAAAATGCCCGGCTCCGCCGATCAGGCCGCAGCGTATCACCGCGCTATGCGCGCGCAGCAGTCGTCTCCGTGCGGGTGATCCGCCCCAGAACGCCATGCGCGCGGCCACCGGCCCGCTTCCGGCTTGGCTGGCGCTACAGCGCCTTTACCCAGCAGCGACGCCGCTTGTGCTGTTCCGTCGGGAAAAACTTCCACTGTGCCTGCACCTTGGTGTTGAACTCGAGCTGCGGGCCGGTCTCGGCGTATTTGAAGCCCGCGGCGATGACCTTCTCCTGAATATTGTCCAGCAGCAGCGCATTGATGCCGCAGCCCTGCAGCGACGGCTTGACCGCTACGAGCAGCATGTCGAGCGTATCGTTCTTTCCCTTGAGCGCGCGAAGCATCGGAATCCAGCCAAACGGGAACATGCGACCGTCGTTCTTCTGCTGCGCCCGATCGAGCGACGGGCAGCAGATGCCGAACGCCACCAGTTCCTCCTGTTCGTTGTATACGAACGCGGTTGTACGGCCCTGTACCATGGGCAGAAACTCGTGCACATACTTTTTAACCTGCTTCGGCGTAAGCGCAACCACGCCGAACAAAGCCAGGTACGTCTCGTTATACAGTTTGAACACATCCTCAACGAGCGCGGAGAGCGGCTTGCCGAGATTGTCCAGATCGACCACATGCAGATGATAGCGCTTTTGAACCATCTCCGCCATGCGGTGAATGCGCTCGTTCGGCTTGTCCGGAATCGTGACGCGGTACTCAAACCAGTCGACCTCCTTGCCATAGCCGCGCCGCTCCATCTGCGTGACATAATACGGATGGTTGTAATAGGTGTAGAACAGGCTCATCTGGTCAAAGCCCTGAATGAGCATGCCCTCGCGGTCCATATCGGAAAAGCCGAGCGGGCCGTGTACCGCCTCGCAGCCGAGCGAACGCGCCCAACCCTCCGCGGCATCGAACAGCGCATCGACCACTTCGTCGTCATCGATGAAATCGATGTGGCAGATGTTCATGTATTTTTTGTTGAATTTCGCGTTGGCGCGGGTATTCAGGATGCACGCGATGCGGCCGACAATCTGCCCCTCGCGATAGGCCAAAAAGCACTTCGCGTCACAGTATTCAAACGCCGGATTTTTGTCGCGCATCATATCCGCAACCTGACTGTCGAGCATATCCGGCACATAATACGGGTTGCCGCGATACAGCTTGTTCGGAAACTCCATGAATTTGATGATATCCCTGCGGGTAACCGCTTCCTTGATCGTTACCAATGAGATTGCCCCCCTTATTCCCTGTCCTGTGTGACAAACAACCCCTGCCGCTCAGCGAAAGGGGGGCACGCCCCCCCTTCCGTGTACAGCTTATGCGCTCTGCCTTGCCAGCTCTTCCTTCTCCAGCACCGTATACGCAACCTTGCCCACCAGCGTCTTGGGCAGCGAGTCGCGCACCTCGATCTCATACGGCATTGCATATTTGGCGATGTGGCGGCGGCAGTGCTCGCGGATGGATTCCATCAGCTCGGGCGTTTCGGCAACGCCGGGCTTCAGAACGACAAACGCCTTGACCTTTTGCATCTTATAGGGATCCTTCACGCCGATGACGCAGCTCATCTGCACGGCCTCGTGCGCGTCGATGATGTTCTCGAGCTGGGACGGATACACGTTGTAGCCGCTCGTAACGATCATACGCTTGATGCGCTGGCGGAAATAGATGAACCCATCCTCGTCCATATAGCCCAGATCGCCCGTGTGTATCCAGGTATGGCCGTCCGCATGGAGGCGCATGGTGTTCTTCGTCTCCTCCGGCTGGTTGATATAGCCCATCATCATGGACGGGCCGGTCAGGCAGATCTCACCCTCCTCGCCATAGGGCAGTTCATCGGTCGTGCCGACCTGAACGATCTTATAGTAGGTATCCGGGAACGGCAGGCCGATGCTGCCCTCACGGTACATATCGTACGGGGTAAGGCAGCTTGCGGTCACGCACTCGGTCGTGCCATAGCCCTCGCGCACCTGTACGGTGGCGCCATGCTCCTTGAGGAACAGGTCGAACTTCTTCTTGAGCTCGATGGAAAGCGAATCGCCGCCGGAGAACACGCCCTTGAGACAGGCAAGGTTCACGCCATCCATGTATGGGTTGCGCGTAATGCCCTCGTAGAGCGTGGGCACGCCGGCGATATAGTTGGGCTGCTCCTTTTTGAGAAGCCTGGCATAGCTCTCCACCGAGACGCGGGGAACCAGAATACACGTGCCGCCCGCGACCAGCATCGTATGGATGCACACGCCGAGGCCAAAGCCGTGGAACATCGGCATGGCGGCCAGCATGCGCTGTCCCGGCTCAAACGTCGTCGCCATGGCAATCGTCTGCAAGCCGAGCGCATTGAAGTTCAGGTTGGAGAGCAGGATGCCCTTGGTTACGCCCGTGGTGCCGCCGGAGAACAGGATCGCTGCCGGCTCCTCAGCCGTGCGCTTGACCAGAAACGGCTGCTCGTACGCATCGCCGTTTTGCAGGAAGGCGCGCCACTTCTCAGCGGGCGCCGCGATCTCCGGCACCTGAAGCTTGCGCCCCTGCGTAAGCCAATAGCCCGCGCGCAGGATGGGCGTAAGCGCGTCGCCGATCGTGGCAACGATCAGCTTGTCGAGCGGCTGCTCCTGCATCACGTCCTGAAATTTGCCGTAAAACTGGTCGAGCGTGACGGCCACCTTCGACCCGGAATCCCGCAGATAGAACGCGATCTCGCCCACGCTTGAGAGCGGGTGAATCATCGTGGCCACCGCGCCGATGAGGTTGAGCCCGTAGAAGCAGAGCACCGCCTGCGGGCAGTTGGGCAGGCAGACGGTCACGCGGTCGTCCTTCCGGATGCCGGCCGCCGCAAACGCACGCGCCACGCGGTGCGCCTGCTCGACCAGTTCGCGGTAGGTGGTCTTCACCCCCTGAAAGGTGTATGCCGCCTGATCCGGATATTTTTCGGCCACGGCGCTCACCGCGTCCATCATGGAGCCCTTGGGATATTCGAGGTGCGCGGGCACCTTGCCGTAAAAGCGCACCCATGGCGCTTTGATCCCGCTATAGGATTCAGTGTTCATAATCTACCTCCGTATTTGCGGGCAGCTCCAGCAGCTCCGGATGTTGGAGCAGGTACTTGAGCAGCCGCACGGTCTTGGAATAGTAATACCCGTCGGCAATGCGCTCGTCGAGCGTCAGCCCAAGGTTGAGAACCGGACGGATGCTCACGTTTCCCTCCTCATCGACGACCTGCGCCAGATGCTTTTCCCCGATCACGCCGAAGAACGACGTCGTTCCCCAGTTGGTCAGATGGTGATAACCGGCGTTGAGCTTGATCGAGCCGAGGTTGGAAAGAAAGATCGACGCGTAATTCGGGTCGGTCTTGACCAGAAAATCCGGCACGCGGCCGTAGTAGTCCAGCGTGTGCAGAATGTGGATGACAATCGTCAGCACCCAGCGCGGAAGCTTGAGCAGCATATCCATGCCGTCGGTGGAATTGTCGGTCTTGCCGCCGCGAAACTCCGTGATCTCCTTCGCGATGGCCTCGTGCAGCGTGTCGATGGTCGTGTTTCCGTCGCAGTACTGAAAGGCAAGCGACTCGTGCGACTCGTCGTTGAACCGCTTTTTGACCACGAAGGAGAGCGTCAGCACCTTGCGCTGGTACATGCGGCTTCCCTGAATAAAGCGGTTCATCCTCGGCCTGAGCACGAAGCACTTGACCGCCGCCGCGGCAATGACATGGAAAATGGTATAGCGATACTGCGGATTCTCCGCATTCTTCTTTTCGAGATACGCCAATATGTTGGTCAGGTCAATCTGTTCCTCAATGAACGCCTCGTTGTCGGCGCGATTCGGAAACAGGTATGGCGTAAACCCATGCAGCGCATCCAGATCTCTCAGCCATACGCCGTCCCGCCGGTCGCCCCTTCGCCGTTTCTCGTTTTTCTCCATTCTTTCGTTCTTCCAATCGTATAAATATAGCTATAATAGCTATTATACTATAGCGGAAATTTGAAATAATGTCAATTTTCCTTCACAATTCCTTCGTATTGTGCGCAAACGGCCATAACCCGTGCATCTCGCCCCCGCCTCACACAGATGCGCGCCCGTCATTTCGACCAGACCAAGGGGCGTAAAGGCGCGTTTCTTCCCCGTCTCACACGGACGCGCGGCCGCGCGGGAGGTGATTCATAGACCCGCCGCACACGATTGCCGAGCGCCGCAGCGCTCATTCGTACACCCGCCGGACGCGGGTACTGAGCGCTGCTGTGATCGAGCAGGCTTCGTCGTCGATCAGCGCGGCAATCTCCTGCCCCGGCAGGAGATTGCCGCATTCGTCGAACCCGATAAGCGTCGCAGTATCCCCCACCGCGCAGTCCGCGCCCGTCGCTTCGGCAAAGCACTGGTCCATGCAGCAGCCGACGAGCCGGCAGCGTTTGCCGCCGATGAGCACCGGCGCGTGAACCGCTGCAAGGCGGCTGAGCAGCGCGCAATCGCCATACCCCACGCCCATGGTGGCGATGACTGCATCCGCATCCAGCACATACGCCCCGCCATACCCGAGTGCATCGCCCGCGTGCCGCGCGTGCACATCGGTGATCAGCGCGCGCCATGACGCCGCATCCCGGATCGGGCCGGTCGGATCCGCCAACTGATTATAATACAGCCGCCGGCCGATGCGCACGCCGTCAAGCGCCAGATCCGGGTGCTTTTCAAAGGAAGCGCTGGCGCACATATGGCGCATACCGGGCGCGATACCCGCGTCGGCCAGCCGTTCGAGCGCGCGCGTATAGCGGCCGTATTCCGTCCAGAGCAGTTCGCCGCCCGCGTCAAGATCGGAAAAATGGGAGAACACACCGGCCACCTCGACCACATCCGCCGCGCCCTTGAGCTCGGCGATCACCGCATCCAGCTCCGGTCCCGGCGCGCTTCCCAGCCGGTTCAAACCGCTGTTGATCTTGATATGGACGCGCAGCCGCAGATGCTGCCGCCGAAGCAGCGCCGCCGCGCGCGCCACGAAGCCGGGCTGCGGCACGGTGAGCAGAATACCGTTCTCTGCCGCCGCCACGATCTGCGCGTCACTCGCCGCCGCACCGATCACGAGAATATCCGTCTCCCTGCCCACGCCCGCCTCACGCAGCCGCACCGCCTCATAAACCTGCGCCACCGCGAGCGTATGCACGCAGCCCGTGCCGAGCACGGCCTTCGCAACCGGCAGCAGCCCGAGGCCGTATGCATCGCACTTGAGCACGGGCAAAAGCGCCGCGCCCGCCGGAAGTTCCTCCGAAATGCGCTTCACATTCGCCTGTATATTTTGAATATTTATGAATAAAATCGAGTTGGTCAATTCCTCCGCGCCGGTGTGCACTGGTACAATATCCTCCGCAATTCGTACATTTCTGCTTGATTATACCCGCTTGCAGCCGGAATTTCAAGGGAAAAAGCCGGAAAAACGCCCCTTTGAAGAGAAAATGTATATTTTTTCACAAAATAGTATTGACAATGCATATTTATAAGCGTATACTGGGCCTTGTCAAAAAGATTGAACCACCGGCCGGCACAAACCGGTCGGGGAATAAGGAGAAGGAAAATGAAAAACATCGCTAAGAAAGTTCTCGTGGTTTTGATGGCCGTTCTGATGATCGGCGCAATGGCAGCCTGTGCCCCGGCAGCCGATTCCGATGCAAAGACCGTTTCGCTCGGCACTTCCGCCGACTACCCGCCGTTCGAGTTCATCTATCTGGACGATCAGGGCGCGCAGCAGTACGCCGGCATCGACGTATCCCTCGCCAAGAAGCTGGCTGCGGATATGGACGCCGAGCTCAACGTTGTCAATATGAACTTTGACAGCCTGATGGCCTCCCTCGAAAAGGGCGACGTCGATTTCGTCATCGCCGCCGTGGAGGTCACGGAGGAGCGTCTCAAATCGGCCGATTTCTCCGAACCGTACTACACCGATCTGCCCGCCATGATCCTCGTCAAGGCCGATAAGGCGGCCGAGTTCACCAGCATCGAGTCCTTTGCGGATAAGAATGTCGGCGCACAGAGCGGCACGACCAAGGCCGACATCGTGAACAACGATATGCCCGGCGCCAAGTTCGTGGGCCTGACCTCGGTGACCGATCTGGTGAACGAGCTCATGTACGACAAGTGCGACGCAATCGTGCTCGACGGCGCGGTCGCGATGGATTATGCAGCGTCCAACAGCGAGCTGGTCGTGGCGGACGTCGCCCTCGGCGAAGCGCTCCCATTCTGCGTCGCCGTTCAGAAAGGCGACCCCAAGGGCCTGCTCGAATCCATCAACAAGTCGATTGCCGATGCGCTTTCGCAGGGTCTGGTTGACCAGTGGGTTGCCGAGGCGGATGAGCTGAGCAGCAAGGCGCTGGAGGGTTGACGAAAAGCCTTTGCCTCCCCCTTCAAATGATGCTGACGAACATGCAAAGCCCTCCGACGGGGGTTTTGCATGATTCGCGTTTTGACAGACCAGAAGAAAGGAATCCTGTCCATGATCCCGACCGTGCCGACCATCCTGCTGGAGAGCGGCTCCTGGTGGAGCGAATTGTTCGAGGGGATGTCCCCGGCGAGCTTTTTTAACTTTTCCTTCCTGCCGAAATACGCCTCGTTCTTCATCCGCGGCGTGGAATACACGCTGCTGCTCTCGGTCATCTCCGTGGCGCTGGCGGTCATACCGGCGCTGCTGCTGGCGCTGATGCGGCTGAGCAAAAACCGGTTTGTCCATGCCGTATCCGGCACCTATATCGCGGTGTTTCGCTCCACGCCGCTGCTCGTGCAGCTGTTCCTGATCTATTACGGCATATTCGGCCTGATCAAGCTACCCTCTTACACGATCCTCGGCTTCATCGATGTGGCGCGCTTCATCCCCGGCGTGGTGGCTCTGGCGCTCAACAGCGCCGCCTATGTGGCCGAGATCTTCCGCGCCGGCATTCTGGCCGTCGATATCGGCCAGACGGAAGCGGCCCGCAGCCTCGGCCTCTCCTCGTGGCAGGCGATGCGCATGGTGGTGCTGCCGCAGGCGATCAAGAACATCCTGCCCGCGCTGGCCAACGAGGTCATCACCATGGTCAAGGAGTCCTCGATCTGCATGACGCTCGGCATGATGGAGCTCATGTGGGGCGCCAAGACCGTCGCCGGCTCGACCTACATCACGATTGCGCCGTATGTGCTCGTCGCGATCATCTATTTCTGCATCAACTACCCCGCCAGCAAGGGGATCGAAGCCATTGAGAGGAGGATGCGCCGTGGAGACAGGCGGTAAGCTCATCAGCGTGCAGGATCTTGTGAAGGAATACAACAACGGCAAGGTCAAGGCGCTCAATCATTGCAATCTGGATATTTCGCGCGGCGAGGTCGTCGCGATCATCGGGCCTTCCGGCTCCGGCAAGTCAACGCTGCTGCGCAGCCTCAACCTGCTCGAAACGCCCACAGCCGGCCGCATCCTGTTCGACGGTGTCAACCTTGCGGACAAGAGCGTGAATATCAACCTGCACCGGCAGCGCATGGGCATGGTGTTCCAGCATTTCAACCTGTTCCCCCACAAGACCGTGCTGGAAAACATCACCATGGCGCCCATCCAGCTCAAGCTCAAGACCAGGGCCGAGGCCGAACAGACGGCCATGGAGCTGCTCGAGCGCATCGGTCTGCCGGATAAGGCGAAGGAATACCCGGCCATGCTCTCCGGCGGGCAGAAGCAGCGCATCGCCATCGTGCGCGCGCTGGCCATGAACCCGGAGGTCATGCTGTTCGACGAGCCGACGAGCGCGCTCGACCCGGAGATGGTCGGGGAGGTGCTCGACCTCATGCGCCGGCTCGCGCGCGACGGCATGACCATGGCGATCGTGACGCACGAAATGGCGTTTGCACGCGAGGTTGCTACGCGCGTGCTGTTCATGGATGCCGGCGCGATTCTGGAGGAGAACAAGCCCTCCGAGCTGTTCGACCATCCAAAGGACCCGCGTTTGAAGGATTTTCTCGCCAAGGTGCTGATGTAAACCCAACAGGGGCTGCGACCAAAGGGCCGCGGTCCCTTTCTTCTTCTATCCATACCGAACCAAGCTTTGCGCGGAGTATCGCGATCCAATTTTTTCCCCTTGTCCGCCCCATTGCCGGCAGCGAGCGTGTGCGCATCAGGCCTCCATCCAGAAATGGGTGGTCTGTCCGGTCCTGGACTCCAGCACCAGATAGCAGGCAAAGTCTCCGTCCGGCCAATACAATCTGCAAAGATATTGGTCCGGCCATCAAAAGGACGCATTCGCTTTCCGTTCATAGAACGGAGCGGCCGACGGCTCCGGTCCAAGGCGTTCCCCGGGTCAACGCGGAACAAATGCTTTGCGCTTCCTTCCCTCCATCCGTTCCGAGCGCCCATTCGTCCGCCGTTTTGTGTGCGTACATCTGCTCCTGATATGCGTAGACTTCTTCCGGTTCCATGATCCGCATGTTTGCGCCGTGGGATTCATTCCCACTGAGAATCGCATCGCATTCCGATCCGCATCATAAACCATGTCGTAACACATTGGACTGAATCCGTTGGTAAAATGATGATGTTTTGTAATCAAAAGCAACACGGCCAAGCAATATAGCTGTAGACAGTATAAGAACGAATAGACTGACGATTTTTCATTCACCGCTCTCCATACGCAGAAAAAATTACGATACGCGCAATTCAAATTTTACTATGTCTCCGTTGATCGTTATCGCATATTTTCCGGGTTCCGCTGAGAACCCGGCCGCGCTGACGAGTATCATCGGTTCCCTCATTCCAAGCCGCTCAAACTGCCAATCATAATCATTAGAAATCTCCAATGCATTGTATTTGGAATCTCGATTTACAAGCTCTATACGAATATATTTATCGTCAGAAAACGAAAACTCATAAATATAGATTGAGCAATCCTGCGTAATTTTTGTGGATCGAGGCCAGCGTTCTACTTTCCTGAATACACTATCCGTTATTTCAGAAAAACAATAAACCCATGCCCACCGAGAAATTTATAAGCTACCAAAATAGTGTCATCGCCCTCTATTACTCTTTCAATCTCGGCACCACGTTGATAATATGCCACCCCCTCTTCCAAGCTTTGAAAGCTGACGAGGCTGTAGCGGCACGCGCAGGACAGTGCGATCAGCAGTACGGCCAGTGCCAAGCCTACCGCTTTCCGGTTTCTCCTTCCCATATTTCTTCCGCCCAATATTTTGTCGGTTGGTTTTGCGCGCGTGCCTCCGCTTTCTCCGGCTTTTCCCCTTTTCGATTCACCGATCGTTTCGCTGTACAAACGACCGAACCGCCTCACGGGCGGCATCGCTCCGGAGCAGATCGCCGTCGATGCTCACTCTGCCGTATTCCTTTGCGGCAAGGAACAGGACGTCCGGTTCGCCCTGCACATGCTGCCGGAAGGCCGTGACGAACTGTTCCTTCCCCGTGTTGCTGATTACGATGAAGCGCTTCGGCACCGCCAGATATGCCTGCAATCTCTTCTCCGCACCCTGAAAGCAGCATTGGCTGCGCTCATTAAAAATAAAGAAGTTGGCTGCGGGAAAGTCGCAGTAATTGGGTACCAGATAATAGGCCATGCCGCAGTGGAGCACCGTCTCATACAGCAGGCGCACACCATCGTGAATGTGCGGGCAGTCGTCCGCGCTGTGGAAGCATTCATACGCGCAATGTCCGCACGGATTCGGGTGCATGGCGGAAAAGCAGTGCACGGCGCCCCGCGTCAGCGAAGCGATGTACGCCGCAACGGCGTCGCAGTTGCCGTTTCGTCTGCTGCTGAAGGATAGGATTTCGGTCTGCATCGCTCTTTCTCCTTTCATTCATGGAAAAGCGCGGGGGGGGCTCATCCCTCCCGCGCAGCATGATGCTATTCCTTTCTCACGTCAACCACGTCGTCGTCGAGCACGACCGCGACGAGCATCGACCCCTTGCCGGCGCGCGGCTCGATGTGCACGGACTCGGTGGAGATCGTCGTCTCCGTGCCGTGCCGCTGCACGATCGTGAACGGGAACGGCTCGCACACATGGAACACCGCCGCGATGCAGTTTCCATTGGAGGCGTTCTTCTTGAAGTCAAAGGTCTTGAGCCCCTTGCCGTTGCGGCCCTGCACCTCATAATCGAACAGGAAGCTGCGCTTGCCGTAGCCGCGGTCGGTGATGACGAGCAGCTCGCCCTCGTCCGGGAGCTGGCCGGCATAGCATACCGCGTCGCCCGGCTCAACCTTCATGCACTTCACGCCGCCGCTCACACGCCCCATCGCCGGAATGGACTCCGTTGTAAACCGGATGCTCATGCCCAGCCGCGTCACCAGCAGCAGCGTGTCACCGGTCAGGCGTTCCACGCCGATCACGAGATCCTTCTCCCGCAGCGTGATGGCGGCCGTGCGCTTGACGCGCAGCCGGTATTCCACCGCGGCCGTGCGCTTCACCATGCCCTGCCGGGTATAGAACAGGTAATCGCCCGCTTCCTCATCCGGGAACGCCGCGAGAATGCGCTCGTTCTTTTCAAACGGCAGCAGCGAAGCGAGGTTGGCCGCGCGCGCCGTTGCCCGCGTTTCGGGGATTTCGTCCGCGGTCAGCGAGAGCACCGCGCCCTGATCGGTGAACAGCCGGATGCGCTTGTCCGAGCGCGTTTCGATGATGAACTGCGGCTTGTCCTCCGCGATCTGGGACAGGTTGAACAGTCTGGTCGGGCAGCGGCGCACCTTCAGCCCCTCGCAGACGGCCACGGTCACATCCTCGGCGGTGGAGAGGTCCTCCGCATCCACGGCGATGTCCGCGTCGCCCGCGATGATCTCGGTGCGGCGCTTGCCGTCAAGCTGGCCCTTGATCTCGAGCAGCTCCTTTTTAATGAGCGCGATCAGCTTTTTATCCGACGCGAGGATCGACTTGAGCTCGGCAATGAGCTTGAGCACCGCGGCATATTCCTTTTGCAGCGCCAGCAGTTCCATGTTCGTAAGCCGCTGCAGCCGCAAATCGAGGATCGCCTGCGCCTGTATTTCGGTCAGGCCGAACGCACGCATCAGCCCCTCCTTCGCCTCCTTCGGCGATTTGGAGGCACGGATGAGCTGAATAACGCGGTCGAGGTTGTCGATGGCAATCATGTAGCCGGCGAGGATGTGCTCGCGCCGCTCGGCAGCCTCCAGCTCGTTCTGCGTGCGGCGCGTAACGACCGCGCGCTGATGGCGGATATAGTGCTGGATGATCTGCCTCAGCCCCATCTGCTGCGGCTTTCCGCCCGCGATGGCGACCATGTTCACGCCAAACGTACATTGCAGATCGGTGTATTTGAACAGATATTGGAGAATCTTTTCCGGATTGCCGTCCTTTTTGACCTCGATGACGGCGCGCATGCCCTGCCGATCGGATTCATCGCGGATGTCGCCGATGCCGACAAACAGGGACTTCTTCTCCTGGCTCACGGCGAGGATCTTCTCGAGCGCGGCCGCCTTGTTGACCTGGTACGGCATCTCGGTAACGACGATCAGCGTTTTGCCGTTCTTCTGCTCCTCAAAGTGCGTCCGCGCCCGCATGGTCAGCTTGCCGCGCCCGGTCTCATACGCCTTCCCGATCTCGTCGGACGCGAGCAGAAAGCCGCCGGTCGGGAAATCCGGCGCGGGCATGATCCGCATGAGCTCCGCGAGGGAAACATGCGGGTTTTCCATCATGGCGATGACCGCGTCGATCGCTTCGGCCGGGTTGTGCGGCGGGATGTTCGTGGCGAGGCCGACCGCAATGCCGGATGCGCCGTTGACGAGCAGATTCGGAAACCGGCCGGGCAGCAGCTCCGGCTCCTTGAGCGTATCGTCAAAATTGAAGGTAAACGGCACGGTTTCCTTGTCGATGTCGCGAAGCTGCTGCATGGCTGCGTCCGTCATCCGCGCCTCGGTATAGCGCATGGCGGCGGCGCTGTCGCCGTCGATCGAGCCGAAGTTGCCGTGCCCGTCCACGAGCGGCACGCGCATATTGAACGGCTGCGCCATGCGCACCATCGCGTCGTACACGGAGGAATCGCCGTGCGGATGGTATTTGCCAAGGCAGTCGCCCACGATGCGGGCGCTCTTTCTGTGCGGTCGGTCGGGCGAGAGGCCGAGCTCCATCATCGTAAACAGAATGCGCCGCTGCACGGGCTTGAGGCCGTCCTCCACGCGCGGCAGGGCGCGCTCGAGGATGACGTGCTCGGCATACGGCAGCATCGAGTTGTGCATGACCTCGTCCATGCTTTGCAGGAGAATCTTTTCCTGCATCGGTTCCTGTGTCTTTGCCATATTACTTCCCCATCATCTTTTCAAATACTTCGCTCTTCTTCCGGTTGAAGTCGGCGTATTCGAAGATATACTCCTTGCGGGACTGCACCTTGTCGCCCATGAGCACGGTGACGAGATGCTCAACGTCCGCCGCGTCGTCGATCGTGACGCGCACCAACTGCCGGTTCTCCGGATTCATGGTCGTTTCCCAGAGCTGCTCCGGGTTCATCTCGCCGAGACCCTTATAGCGCTGCAGCGTATAACCCTTTCCGACGCTGCGCGTCGCCTGCCGCAGTTCCTCATCATCGTAGCAGTAGAGCACCTTGGAGCCCTTCTGCACCTTGTAGAGCGGGGACAGGCCGATGTACACATGCCCCTCGTTGATGAGCGGCTTCATATAGCGGTAGAAAAACGTGAGCAGAATGGAGCGGATGTGCGCGCCGTCCTGATCCGCGTCGGCAAGGATGATGATCTTGTCGTACTTGAGCGACTGCATGTCGAAATCCTCGCCGATGCCCGTGCCGATGGCGGTGATCATCGAGCGGAATTCCTCGTTTTGCAGCACCTGATCGAGCCGCTTCTTCTCCACGTTGAGCGGCTTTCCGCGCAGCGGCAGTATGGCCTGAAATTTGCGGTCGCGCCCCTGCTTGGCGCTGCCGCCGGCCGAATCGCCCTCGACGATGAACAGCTCGTTGATCGCCGCATTGCGGCCGGTACAGCTCGACAGCTTGCCGACGAGCGGCGCGTTTTCGAGCTTGTTCTTCTCGCGTGCCGTCGCCTTGGCCTTGCGCGCCGCCTCGCGCACCTTGGCGGACTTGACGGCCTTCTCCGCAATCGCATTGCCGACGTCGGCGTTTTTGAGATCCTCGAGGAATCTGGTCAGTTCCTCGCCCACCACCGCCTCCACCGCGGGGCGCGCCTCGGTGTTGCCGAGCTTCGTCTTGGTCTGCCCTTCAAACTGGATGGAGCGCATCTTGAGCGAGAGCACCGCCGTGATGCCCTCCCGGAAATCCTCGCCGGCGAGCGACGCATCCTTCTCCTTCAAAATCCCGTTTCGACGGCAGTAGTCGTTCATGACCTTGGTGAGCGCCGCCTTCAGGCCCGTTTCGTGCGTGCCGCCCTCGGTGGTGGGAATGTTGTTCACATAGGAGAAGATGTTGTCGGCATAGCCGTCGTTGTGCTGCATGGCCAGCTCCACGGCGATGCCGCCGCTCGTTCCCTGAATGTGCACGGGCTTTTCATACAGCGCACTCTTGTCCGCGTTCAGATACGTCACAAAATCCGACAGGCCGCCGTCGAACTTGTATTCTACGGTCCTGGGCAGTTCCTTCTCCTCGGCGGTGCGTCTGCGGCTGTCGGTGAGCACCATGCGCACGCCGCGGTTGAGGTAGGCCAGCTCGCGCAGGCGCTTTGCAACGGTTTCATAGTGCATCTCGATCGTTTCAAACACGCGTGCGTCCGGCTTGAACGTGACGACCGTGCCCTGCTTGCGCGTACGGCCGACCTCCGTCAGCGGGTACTTGGGCTTGCCGGAAACGATGTGCCCGGCGCCGTCGTCCACGCTCTCAAATTCCATCCGGTAGGCCCGGTTTTCATAGTAGACCTCCACCGTGAGCCATTCGGAGAGCGCGTTCACAACCGATGCGCCGACGCCGTGCAGGCCGCCGGAATAGCCATAGCTGTCGTTGCCGAACTTGCCGCCCGCATGGAGCTGCGTGAACACCACCTCCACGCCAGAAACGCCGAGTTTTTCATGAATGCCGACGGGGATGCCGCGGCCGTTATCCGTCACGGTTACGGAGTCGTCCCGGTTGAGCGTGACGGTGATCTCGGAAGCATAGCCGTTCGCCGCTTCATCGATCGCGTTGTCCACGATCTCCCAGAGCAAATGGTGCAGTCCGCGCTGTCCGGTCGAGCCGATATACATGCCCGGCCGCATACGAACCGCGTCCAGCCCCTCCATGACCTTGATGTTCGATACCGTATAATCCTTTGCCATCGTCGATGCGCTTTCCTTTCAGAGTATGCGGGTTTCAAAAATGCGCCAGAATCGCTGGGCTTTTCCGCATTTCACCAAATGCATACCATACCAAATATAAAGTATACCACATTTTGTGTTTTTGCGAATCCCCCCTTTTTGCCGGCGGCGTTCGGGAATTGCCAGTTCCTGTAAAAAGGAAGGAGAATTCAAAAAAAACGTGTAATTTGTGCCCCGGGTGGTGACAAATGGGGCAAAGTGGTGTATACTTACGGAACAAGAGTCCGGGAATATCCCCATCCGGCAGCGGGGCTTTCGCTGCGGCTTCATCCGCCGCTTCAGCCGCGCGAAACGGATGGTTCCGCAGGTTTGAGAGAGGAGCGCACAGCATGCTGATCGGTTCGTTTACACACACGCTCGATGCCAAGGGCCGCGTGTTTGTGCCCGCCAAATGGCGCGATGACGTCGGCGACGTGCTCATCGTCACGCTCGGCCTGCTCGGTGATGAAAACGCCTCCTGTCTGTTCGGCATGTCCGTTTCGGAATGGGAGCTCTTTTCCGAGCGGCTGGCCGCGCTGCCCATGACGGATGTGGCCGGTCAGGCGGTTCGCCGCCGGCTGTACGCCATGGCCGCCGCCTGTGAAACGGATAAACAGGGCCGCATCCTGATCCCCGCACAGCTGCGCGAGACCGCCGGCCTCACCCGTGAAGCCACGCTCATCGGCGTGGGCAACCGCATCGAGTTCTGGGATCCGGAGCAGCTCTGCCGTCACAACGAGACGGCAGATGCCGGCTTTACGGACGCGCTGCAGCATTTGCAGCAGCTTGGCATATGAGCTGTTATCACACGCCCGTCCTGTATCGGGAGGTTCTCGAATATCTGGAGCCGGAGCGGGGCGGTATTTTTGTGGACGGCACGCTCGGCGGCGGCGGACACGCTTCTCTGGTGTTGGAGCGTCTGCCCGAAGGCGGCCGGCTCATCGGCATTGACCGGGACCGGGAGGCCTTGGCCGCTTCGGAGGAACGGCTGCGGGCATACGGATCGCGCTTTCAGGCCATTCATGGCAATTTTTTTGAGATGCGCTCGCTGCTCGCGGGTCTCGGCGTATCGGCGGTCAACGGCATTCTGCTCGATCTCGGCGTTTCCAGCCATCAGCTGGATACGCCGGAGCGCGGCTTTTCGTATCATACGGATGCGCCGCTCGATATGCGGATGGATGCCTCCGCCCCGCTGTGCGCGCGCGATGTGGTAAACGGCTATTCGTTTGAAGCGCTGTGCCGCATTCTGCGCGATTATGGCGAGGAGCGTTTTGCCTCCCGCATCGCCGACCGCATTGTGCGGACGCGGCAGACTGCGCCGATCGAAACGACTGCGCAGCTCGCGGCGTTGGTATGCGCCGCCATGCCCGCAAAAAGCCGGCATGAAGCGCAGCACCCGGCACGGCGGACGTTTCAGGCGATCCGCATCGAGGTCAACGGCGAGCTTGACGGGCTGCACGCCGCCATCGACAGTGCGGAGTCTCTGCTGCTCCCCGGCGGCCGCCTCGTGATCCTCACGTTCCACTCGTTGGAGGACCGCATTGTCAAGCAGGCGTTTCGTTCCTATGAAAACCCCTGCGTCTGCCCGCCGAAGGCGCCCGTCTGCATCTGCGGCAGGACGCCGACCGCGCGGATTCTCACCAGAAAGCCGCTCTCCTGTACCGAGGAGGAGGCGAAGGCGAACAGCCGTGCCAGCTGCGCCAAGCTGCGCGCCATAGAAAAACTGCCGTAAAAGGTTGTGCGGCGGGACGCTTAGAATGGAGGCGGCCCGCATAGAGATAGGAGAGGGTCTGTATGGAGAAGATTCGCTTTCAAAGCGAGCATCGGGACCGGCGTTCCGGCCGGGCCTCCACAAAGCTGTATGCGCCGACCCGCGACAGCGAGGCCTATGCCTATGATCCCGAAACCGGTGAGCGGCTCAAGGACGCGCCGCTCAAGGCTGCCCCCATTGAACTCCGGCCGCGCAGCGAGCTCCGGCTGGCCGCGCGCATCGGCATCATGCTCTGCGTTTTCGTGTTTGCCGGCATGCTGGTGTTCATACTGTCCGGCTATGAACGCATTGCCCGCGCATACGCCGGCATCAACAAGCTCAACGACGAGATCGGCGAGATCCGGCTGCACATCAACGCGCTGGAGGCCGATATCGAGTGCGCCGTGACCATCGAGGACGCACAGGCATACGCCGTGAGTCAGGGCATGCAGTATCCGGTGCAGTCACAGTACTTGCAGTCGGGCAAACCCATTCCGAACACCGCGGTCGGCGGTCCCTCCGGTCAGGCGCCGGAGGATGGAACGCCGGAGGGCGGCGATCTGGATGGCGATACGCCCTAACGGGCGCAGCGCTTCGCCTCTCAGGCTGAAAGGCAGAGGGTTTGTCCGCAGGAAGGAGCCAGGTTTGAACAAAAACGGGCTTTTCACACCGGCGGCGCCGCCGCGCAAAGCAGCGGCCGCCCCGTGGGAGATTGTAGTGGTTACTTTGCGAAAGGAGCTGCCGTAACATGGCGGCGCCTACGGCAAAACTGAAAAAACGCCTGCTGATCCTGTTGGGATTCGGCTTGGTGCTGTTTCTTTTGCTCGTGTTCCGCCTGTTTCAGGTGATGATCATCGACGGGCCGCGTCTCGAGGGCATGGCCCTCAAGCAGCAGACGCGCAAGAGCTCCCTGCACGCGCAGCGCGGCCGGATTCTCGATACAAACGGCACTGTGCTCGCGCAGAGCGGCACCTCCTATCAGGTGCTGGTCAACCCGCAGGTGCTCTCCGGCAAGGACGACGAGGAATCGGAGCGCGTGCGCATATCCATCCTCGTTTCGGATGTGCTGGGCATGAATTACGACGATGTGTACGCCAAGGTCTCCCGAACCGAGAAGCAGCAGCTCGTGCTCAAGCGGCAGGTTTCCAGCGAGGTCGTCGACCAGATCATCGCGCTCCAGCTCGGCGGCACCATCAGCTTTGCTACCGACTACACGCGCTATTACTCGAACGGCAAGCTGTTTGCGCAGCTCATCGGCTTCACCGGCATCGACGGCGAGGGCCAGACGGGAATTGAAGCGTCGCTCGACAAATACCTTGCCGGCATCGACGGCCGCATCGCCACGCCGAAGGACGCCCGCGGAAACCCGCTGGCCTACGGCGAGGAGGAATACATCGCGCCGACCAACGGCTATGACGTCCGGGTCACCGCCGACGCCAACGCCGAGGCCTATCTGGAAACGGCGCTTGCCGAGTGCATGTCCGTCAACAACGCCAAAACCGTCACCGGTCTGGTGATGGATCCAAAGACGGGCAGGATTCTCGCCGCGGGATCAAACCCGACGTTTGACCTCAATTCCCCCGACCGCAGCGACGTCACCTCCCTGATGGCGATGTCGCGCAACCGCATCGTGACCGACACGTTTGAGCCAGGCTCGATCTTCAAGATCATCACACTGGCCGCCGCGCTCGATTCCGGCGCCGTCACAATGGACAGCACGTTTGAATGCTCCGGCTCGCTCCGGTTCCGCACGGAGTCCATCAAGTGCTGGAAACGCGGCGGACACGGCCACCAGACGCTCGCAGAGGCCTGTGAGAACTCCTGCAACTGCGCGTTCATGCAGATGGCGCTCGCCATGGGCGTGGATACGTTTTATGATTACATCTATGCGTTCGGCTTCGGCTCGGAGACGGACAGCGGCGTTCCCGGCGAGGACACCGGCGACGTCATCCACCGCAAGTACATCCGCGACACCGATCTGGCCCGCATCGGCTTCGGCCAGAGCATCACGGTCACGCCGCTGCAGATGGTCAACGCCGCATCGGCCGCCATCAACGGCGGTATTCTGCGGCAGCCGTACATCATCGACTCCATCTCCACGAGCGCGGAGGATGGATCGGAGGTTGTCATCGAGCACAACGAACCCAAGGAGATTCGGCGCGTCATCAAGTCCGAAACCTCCGAAAAGGTTCGCCAGCTCCTGCAATCGGTCGTCGATCACGGCAGCGGTTCCAATGCGCAGATCTCCGGCTATACGGTCGGCGGCAAAACCGGCACCGCACAGAAATACGATGAGCACGGCAAGGTTTCGAGCACGCTCCTGATCGCATCGTTCATCGGCTTCGTTCCGGCGGACGATCCGGAGCTGATCTGTCTTGTGATGGTGGATGAGCCGCGCGTGCCCGTGATCTACGGCAGCACGGTCGCCGCGCCGTTCGTGCAGCGGGCGCTCTCCAACCTTGTGCAGTATTACGGCATTCTGCCCAATACAGAGACCGACACCAAGACCGTGCCGGATGTGACGGGCAAATCCGCCCGCGAGGCGGCGAGCACGCTCGAACGGGCCGGGTTCCCGGAGCCGATCTATACGGATTCCGAGGCGGACGCCATCGTGCTCATGCAGGTGCCGGCGGCGAACACGGAGGTGCCGGCCGGCACGCAGGTCGTGATCTATACCACCATGACCACCTACAGCGACGAGGGCACCGTCAAGAATACCGTCACCGTGCCCAAGCTCATCGATAAGCGCCGTCAGGACGCTTTCGATGCGCTGGACAAGCTGGGGCTCATCCTCACCTACGACAAGAGCGCCTGTCTCGGGCAGATCACCGAACAGTCGATCGAGGCGGGAACCGAGGTCGAGCGCGGTACGGAAATCTATGTAACATTCAGCAAGGCGCCGCCGTCCAGCATGCCCCCGAATCAAACCGGCGGCGGAGGCGAAGACGATGATGACGACACGCCGACTGGAGAATAATAGACCTTATTTCATACATTATCGGGAGGGACGAACACATGCTGTTATCCGAGCTTGCCATGACGGCGGGGCTGCGCTACACCGGCAAAAACGTTGATATCCAGTCCATAGAATACGATTCCAGAAAGGTAGCGCCCGGCAGCATGTTCTGCTGTATCGTCGGGCAGTTGTTTGACGGCCATACGTTCGCCGAATCTGCGGTCAAAAAGGGCGCCGTTGCGCTGCTCGTCGAGCACGAGCTGCCGCTCGATGTGCCGCAGGTCGTGGTGCAGAGCGCAAGAAAGGCCATGGCCGAGATGGCGGCCGCCTTCTACGGGTATCCGCAGCGCGAAATGCAGATGCTCGGCGTGACCGGCACCAACGGCAAAACCACCACGACCTACATGGTCAAGGCCATTGCCGAACAGGCGGGCAAGAAGGTCGGCATCATCGGCACCATCCGCAACATGATCGGCAGCGAAAGCCTGCACGCCGAGCATACCACGCCGGAGTCGGTCGATCTGTTCCGGCTGCTGCGCACGATGGCCGATGCGCGCGTCGATATGGTCGTCATGGAGGTATCCTCGCACGCGCTTGAACAGTACCGCGTGCACGGCATCAAGTTTGACGTGGCGCTGTTCACCAACCTGACGCAGGATCATCTGGACTACCATAAGACGTTTGAAAACTATTTGCAGGCCAAAAAGATCCTGTTCCAGAACGCGAAGAAGGCCGTTGTGAACGTGGATGATCCGTATGCCGATCGCATCATGGCCGGCCTGTCCATCCCCATTTTGACCTTTGGCGTGCGCGACCGGGCGGATCTGGCCGCCTCCGATATCGACATCACCACGCAGGGCGTGCAGTTCGACCTGCACACGCCCTCCGGCGACGTGCGCATGAACCTGCCCATTCCGGGCCTGTTCTCCGTGTTCAACGCGATGGGCGCCGTGGGCATGGCGCAGGCCGTCGGCATTCAGCTCCCGCAGATCAAGCGGGGACTCGAATCGATGACCAGCGTGTCCGGACGGCTGGAATCCGTTGCCACTGGGCTGCCCTTCTCCGTATTCGTGGACTATGCGCACACGCCCGACGCGCTTGAAAACGTGCTCAAAACCGTGCGCGAATTTGCGCACAAGCGCATCATCTGCGTGTTCGGCTGCGGCGGCGATCGCGACCGCGCGAAACGCCCGATCATGGGCGAGATTGCGGGCCGCTATTCCGAGCTGGCGGTCGTGACGTCTGACAACCCCCGCACCGAGGACCCGATGGCGATCATCGAGACGATCGAGGAGGGCGTAAAGCGCTCCGGTGCCAAATACACGGTGATCGAAAACCGGCGCAGCGCCATCGCCTACGCGCTTTCGGTTGCCGAGCCGGACGACATCATCCTTATCGCGGGCAAGGGCCACGAGAATTATCAGGAGATCAACGGTACACGCTACCACTTTGACGATAAGGAAATCGTAAAAGAGCTGCTCAAGGAGCGATAATGCGCTTTGGAAGCGGCTCCCCTCCCTGCGCCTTACCGCCGCGCTTCGGGGCAGCCTGCCATCGCCGGCACAAACCGTGAGCCGGCCGTATCCCGTGCTTGGGGGATGCTCGTTTTCCTTATGACCGAAACCGCCCGATTTTGGGGGCAGAAAGGATGCTTCGCCCGTCGAAGCATGACAGTACAGAATCCCATGATGCAAACCTATTTGCTCAGCGCACTGACCGCGTTCGCCGTGGTACTGGTGCTAGGGCCCATCGTCATACCGATGCTCCGGCAGCTCAAGTTTGGGCAGGTGGAGCGCGAAGAGGGGCCCGATTCCCATAAGGCCAAGCAGGGTACGCCGACGATGGGCGGTATTATGACGCTTCTCGGCGTTCTCGTCGCCTCGCTGATCTTCGGACTGGAGAGCGCATCGTTCGTGCTGCCGGCGCTGCTCGTCACGTTCGCGTTCGGTCTGGTCGGTTTTCTCGACGATTTCATCAAGGTTCGCCTGCACAGAAATCTCGGCCTGCGCGCTTATCAGAAGATCATCGCGCAGTTTGGCATCGCGCTGGTCGTGGCCATTTGGGCCTACCGGTCGCCCTATATCGGCCCCACGCTGTACCTGCCTATTTCCGGCGGGAGCTGGGATATCGGTTACTATTATATCCCGCTGGTGATGTTCGTCGTCATCAGCACCACCAACGCCGTCAACCTCACCGACGGTCTAGACGGGCTCGCCTCCGGCGTCACCATGATCTACACGCTCGCAATGACCATCGTGTTCGGGCTGCTGGCCTCGAAGGCGGCGCTGCTCGGGCAGACGCTCTACGGCATGAATCTGCAGGGCATGGCGGTATTCTCCGCCGCAGTGACGGGCGCGTGTCTCGGCTTTATCCGTTACAACACGTTCCCGGCGCGCGTGTTCATGGGCGATACCGGTTCGCTCGCGCTCGGCGGCGCCATCGCCATGATGGCCATTGCCAGCCGCTCGATCCTGCTGCTTCCGATCATGGGCTTCTGCTTCGTCGGTTCGGCGCTGTCGGTCATTCTGCAGGTCGGCTCCTATAAGCTGCGTCACGGCAAACGCATCTTCAAGATGGCGCCCATCCATCACCACTTTGAGCTGTGCGGCTACTCGGAGTCCCGCATTGTCACGATGTATACGCTGGTGACGACCGTGCTCTGCGCGGTTTGCCTGCTCAGCTATCTTCGCTGAGAAACGGAAGGCAACACAATTTCGATCGTTTTCGGGCGGCTGTCGCGGTTCTTCCGCGGCGTCGCCCATGCGGGTATTTTGGAGCGCTGTAACGCGCGGCGTTCCCTCGCCCGGCGCCGTGCGCCGTCTGACCGGCCGCCGGCGGGGTGCGCGGCGCGGCTTTGCCCGCAATCCATTTTTCACACGGAAAGGAGGCTTCGCATCGCGAAGCGGAAAAATCTATGGAACAAAAGCAAACGGCACTGATCGTCGGCATGGCAAAGAGCGGCATTGGCGCGGCCAAGCTGCTCGCAAAGAATGGCTACCGTGTGATCATCAACGATCAAAAGGCGCACATTGACGGGCTCGATGAGGCGCTGCGCGGCCTCTCCGTGGAAACCCGCCTCGGCGAGGATCCGCTTTCGCTGCTGGACGGCGTACAAATGCTGATTCCGAGTCCGATCATCCCCATGAGCGCGCCCTTTATCGTGCGCGCGCGGGAGCTGGGCATCGAGGTCCTGTCCGAAATCGAGCTTGGATACCGGTACGCAAAGGCGGATTTTGTCTGCATCACCGGCACCAACGGCAAGACGACCTGCACGGCGCTGACCGGTGAGCTGTTCAAGGCGGGCGGTTTTCACACGTTGGTGCTCGGCAACATCGGCATCGCCGTCACCGAGCACGCGCAGGAGACCGTTCCCGGCGATGTGATCGTGGCTGAAACGGCGGCGCTGCAGCTCGAGGGCTGCTCGTCGTTCCACGCGCGCGCGGCGGCGTGCTGCAACATCACGCCCGACCACCTCGATCATTTCGGCACGATGGACAACTATATCGCCGCCAAATGCAAGGTGTTTGAAAACCAGACGCCGGCGGACTATGCCGTGCTCAATTACGACGATCCCGAGGTGCGCGCCATGTACACGCTCACGCCGGCGACCTGCCTGTACTTCTCCCGCCGCAGCGAGGTGCCGGAGGGCATGTTCGTGCAAAACGGCGTGGTGATCTACCGCAGAAACGGCGTCGATCTGCCGCTCATCCGCGCATCCGAGATCCGCATCCCCGGCGGGCACAATCTGGAGAACGCGATGCTCTCCTCCCTGCTCGCGCTTTCGATGGGCGTGCCGGCCGAGGCGGTGCGCGAAACGCTCAAAACGTTCCCCGGCGTCGAGCACCGCATTGAATTTGTGCGCGAGCTCGACGGCGTGGCCTATATCAACGACAGCAAGGGCACAAACCCCGCCAGCACCATCCGCGCCATCGAGGCCATGACGCGGCCGACGGTGCTGCTGCTCGGCGGCTTCGACAAGCACGCGGATTTTCATGAGCTGTTCGAGGCGCTGCGCGGCCGCGTGCGGGCCATGGTCATCATCGGCCAAACGCGCGACCAGCTCCTCAGCACCGCCGCCGACTGCGATATGCTCCCGCTCTGCCACACGGAGGAAACCTTTGCCGCGGCGGTCGATACGGCGCGCGCGCTCGCAAAGCCGGGCGACGCGGTGCTGCTCTCCCCCGCCTGCGCCAGTTGGGGCATGTTCGATAACTTCGAGCAGCGAGGCCGGATCTTCAAGGAGATCGTGAACGGCTATCGGGCGAAGCCGTGACGCATCGCCCCGGCGCTGCCGGATAAAACCGCGTCCATGCCGTACAGCCGGCGGAGCGGACTGCACGATAGCATCTCGCGGTTCTCATCCCACATGCGCCGCACAGCCGCCGGAGCGGGCTGCCGTGCCGCGCAGCTGCATACGCCGTATACCCGATGGAAAGCGCTTCCGGTGTGTCCGCACCCCTCTGCACCGCCGCATCATGCGGGAAAAGACCGCCGATGTGCGGTTGAACGGGAGAGCGTTCCGCCGCATCGGGGCGCCGCCATGCTTTTGCGCGGCCAAACGGGAAAGGTAAACATTTTGAAACTTTCCCTCCGCGCGGTGGTCGCCCGGCTTGCGGCTGCATAGATATCATAGTATAATGTTTTATTCGTAAATTTCGGTCGTGGAGGCGAAATGGAGAAGCGAACGCGTGAAAAAATGCATCGAATGGACTATGGCATCCTGCTGATGGTGACGCTGCTGTGCGCCTTCGGCCTTGTCATGGTGTTTTCAGCCAGCTATTATTATGCGCAAAACCACGCGGGCGCTAATTACGACGGGTATTTCTATCTGAAGAAGCAGGCCACCTACATGCTCATCAGCTACCCGATCATGATCCTGCTGTCCTTCTTCGATTACCGACAGCTCGAAAAGTTCAAGGTGCTCGGCTTTCTCATATCGGTCGGCCTGTTGGTGGCCGTGCTGCTGTTCGGTGAGGAGCTCAACGGCGCCAAGCGCTGGATCGTGATCGCCGGGCAGAGTATTCAGCCCTCGGAAATCGCAAAGTTCGGCATGATGCTGTACATGTGCGCGTTCATGGCAAAAAAGCAGGCCGTCATGCACGAGTTCAAGCGCGGCATGCTGCCGATGCTTCTCATCATCGGCGTGATCTGCGGCCTCATCATGCTGCAGCCGAACATGTCCATGGCCGTTATCATCGGCCTGATGGGGTATGCGCTACTGTTTGCCGGCGGCGCGGACGTGAAGCAGATGCTGCTGCTCGGCGTGGTGCTCGTCGCGCTGTTCATCCTGTTCGCTGTCATCGAACCGTACCGGTTCAAACGGCTGACCACGTTTACCGATCCCTGGGGCGACGGCATGAACGGTCTCGGCAGCGGCTATCAGCTCATCCAGTCGTTCTACGCGCTCGGCAGCGGCGGGCTATTCGGTCTCGGGCTCAACAACAGCCGGCAAAAACTGCTGTACATGACGTACGGCGAGAGCGACTTCATCTTCGCCATTTTGGGCGAGGAGCTCGGCTTTGTGGGCGCTGTAGTCGTCATGTGCGCCTATGGCTTTATCATCTATCGCGGCATCCGCGTAGCGCTTCGCTGCCGCGACCGGTTCGGCAGTCTGCTCGCGGCCGGTATCACGATCGTTTTCGCGCTGCAGGTGTTCGTCAATATTGGCGTTGTGACCGGCTCCATGCCCACAACGGGGCAGGCGCTCCCGTTCATCAGCGCGGGCGGCACCTCGCTGCTCATCTTCATGGCGGCGATGGGCGTGCTGCTGAACATCTCGCGCTTTACGGCTGAGAAGCAGCTCCCGGTCGTTGCAAAGAGCCGGCGGCACACGGACGACCGCCCCGCAGCGCCGCGCCGGCCGCAAACATCGGAGCGTTAGCAGCCGCAGCAGACCGATTGCCAAAAATTCTGGTAACATTCGACAGGTTCCACGCATAGAATACCATGTGGTGCAGACCGACCGACCGGCCGTTCTGCGTCAATCGATGCGTCGGAGGTGTTCCATGCCGAACCTGATCGCGGAGGGTGGTCATCCGATCGACGGCGAATGCCGCGTCGGCGGCGCCAAAAATGCGGTTCTCCCCATTCTTGCCGCCTGTGTGTTGACCCGTCGTCCTGTACGGTTAATCGATTGCCCGCGTCTGACGGACGTGGAGAACATGCTGCGCATTCTGCAATTGCTCGGCTGCCATACCTCGCGCGAAGCCGGAGAGACAGGCGATACGCTGTGTATCGATGCGACCGCCGCATGCCGCAGCGAGCTGCCGGAGGATCTCTCCAAGGAGCTGCGCAGCTCCATCTTTCTGCTCGGCCCCGTGCTCGGGCGGTTTCGTCAGGCGATCGTTACCTATCCCGGCGGCTGCGAGATCGGCAACCGGCCGATCGATCTGCACCTTTCCGGGCTGCGCGCGCTCTCAGCCGTCATTCGTGAGGAGGGCGGCCGCATCCGCTGCGACGGCGTGCGCCTCGTCGGCGCAAATATCCATCTGGATTATCCGTCCGTAGGCGCAACGGAAAACATCCTCATGGCGGCCACCGCCGCCGAAGGGGAAACCGTCATCTGCAACGCCGCCAGAGAGCCAGAGATCGTTGATTTGCAGAACTTTTTGAACGCCGCCGGTTTTTCCGTTCAGGGCGCCGGTTCCTCGACGATCACGGTACGGGGCGGCTATACGCCGCGCGAGGTGACCTACCGCGTGATGCCGGATCGCATCGTCGCCGGCACGCTGCTCGCTGCCGCGGCGATCACCGCCGGCCGCATCGTGCTGCGAAACGTCGTGCCGGATCACATGGCCGGTACGCTCGCAAAGCTCTCCGAGTGCGGCTGCGGCATTGTGGCAAAGGACGATTGGATCCGGCTGACCGCGCCGGTACGGCCGCGTGAACTCAAGCTCGTCGAAACGCTGCCGCATCCCGGCTTCCCGACCGATATGCAGGCGCAGATGTTTTCGCTTTGCAGTATTGCCGACGGCACGAGCATGATCGTGGAAAACGTGTTTGAAAACCGGTTCAAGCACGCGCAGGAGCTCTCCCGCATGGGAGCGGTGAGCACCATCAAAAACCGGACGGCTGTCATTCGCGGCGTGCCGCGGCTATACGGTGCAACCGTAACCGCGCACGATCTGCGCGGCGGCGCGGCGCTCGTGCTTGCGGGACTGCGCGCCGAGGGCCGCACGACCGTCCGGCATGCGGAGCATATCGACCGTGGCTATGAGCGGTTGGAAGCGACGCTCTCTGCGCTCGGCGCGCACGTTGTGCGCGAAGAAACATAGGAGACCCATGGCAAAAGACAAACGGGATCAAAAACAGAAAAAGAAACGCAGCTTGCTTGCCAGCCTGTTTGAACCGGCCACGGAGTCGGAAACGGATGGTCTGTTCGACGAACCCGATTTTCAGGACGATCCGGAACTCGTGCATCTGTTCGATGACGACGAAGTGGAATACTCCGACGAACAGGATGAGGCGGCGCTCTCCGGGCTGACATGGAGCGACGGTGAGCGCGTTGTAGAAGATCTTCCCGATCTGGACGGGCAGCCGAAAGCGGCCGGACGCCATGTGCGCGCCAAAGAACCGGCTCCGGCACCCGCCGGGCGGGAACGGCATGCCCGCAGCGCACGGCGCGAGCGGCCGCAGCACAGCGGCGTACACCGCGTGCAGCGCATGCACCCGGCAGCGGAAGAAAGCGAACAGCAGCCCTATGCGGCATCTCCCTCGGAGGATGCGCCCGTTTTGCCCGAACCGCCCGGTCCTTCGCCCGTCGCGGCCCCGCAGCAGCCGGCGCAGTCCACCGCGGCCGATGGTTTGACCCCGCCCGTCATGGACGCGGCGGCATTTCTTCGGCGCAATGCCGCGCCCTCGCGCGCACAGGCAGCACAAACGCCGGATTTTGGCCAGCCGCAGCCCTTGCAGGACGGACAACCCTCGCCTCAACCGCCTGCGGACGCCGCTTCGGCGGCGCAGCCGGAGGACGCCCTTTCGCAGGAGCAGCCCGCAGGCGCAGCCCTGCCGGAACAGCCAACGAACGCATTTCCACCGGCCCAGCCGGCAGATGCTTCCGATTTGCCGGCTACCGCTTCGGCAGCCGGCATGGTAGCGGACCGCGCACCGGCGCGCGCCGCCGATATGCGTATGGACGCATCGGTTGCATCCGGTGACGAGTCCGTGCCCATTCGCCTGTTCGACGATGATCCCGCACCCCGCACGCAGGCCAGCCGTACCCGGATGTTCCGCACCGGCAGCGGCACCGCTGCGCGCATCCAGATGAACGAGACGGAAACCTCCCGGAGCATCGAGGAGGCCAAGCGCCGCCAACGCGAGAAGGAGGCAGTCCGGCAGCACGAGCAGTATGTTCAGCGGCAAAAGCGCCGTCAGCGCCGCCAGCGCGCGGCAAAGCGCATGGCCGTCAATATCGGATTCGTGGCGTTCCTCGTCGTTGCGGCGCTCGTGGCGCTGTACTACACGTTTTTGCTCAAGGATATCGTTGTTTCCGGCAACGATACGTATTCGGATGAGTATATTATCGGCCTGACCGGCTTACAATATGGCCGTCATATGTTGTTCTGCGATCTGGACGCGGCGCGGGAGGGGATCGAGCAGGATCCCTATTTGCAGGTGGATGCGGTGGACTACATCTTTCCGGCGCGCGTGCGCATACAGGTCACCGAGCGCAAGGAGGTGGCCGGCATCATCGGCCTCGACTACAATGTCATCATTGACCACAACGGCTACGTCCTCTCCATGGGCGGCGGCACGGATCTGAGCAATCTCTTACAGGTTTCGGGCGTGGGAATGACCGGCTTTCAGGTGGGTCAGCGCCTTGGGCAGACGGACGACTTCGGCACCGCCACGCTGGTCACCATGATCAAGGAGCTGGAAACCTATCAGGTCATCGACGATATTGCGTCGCTGGATCTTACCACGCCGCTGGCCATCGTCATGTACGCCAAGAACGGCCTGAAAATCCATGTCGGCCAGCCGACCGATCTGGACGAAAAGCTGGTGTCGCTGCATGCGCTGCTGCCGCAGTTCATCAACGCCAATATCAGCACCGGCACGCTGTATCTGTCGGCCCGCGGCGGCACCGTGTATTCCCCGCCAAACACCGGGGCGGTGCTCCCCACCGATCCGGATACGGCGGATCCCGACAACCCCATCACCGATCCAAACGCGGCGCCAAACCCTGACGATCCGACGGTGGCCACGCCGGACTCGGGTTCTGTCGGGCAGACGACGCCAACGCCCTCCACGCCCACGCCGCTGCAGCCCGGCGGCGGAGACGGCTTCCAGGGCTAAGATTTTTCACCGGGAGGTTACCCATGTGCATGAAGAACATTGAGAAAGCCAAGGTGCTCCAGCTTGCCGAGCAGATCGCCTATTAGGACGGCCAGATCGTCAGCCGCACGCTCGCACAGAACAGCGCCGTCAGCCTGACGCTGTTCGCCTTCG
Organism: Clostridiales bacterium; assembly: GCA_019416935.1. GTDB lineage: Bacteria > Bacillota > Clostridia > Christensenellales > CAG-138 > Aphodomorpha. The sequence goes on from DXWI01000002.1 coordinate 55,278, forward strand.
AGCGCGGCGAGGAAATCAGCACGCATGCTGCGGGCGTCGATGCGATGGTCACCGTGCTCGACGGCACCGGCCGGTTCACAATTGACAAAACGGCGCATCTCGTGCACGCAGGCGAAACGATCGTGATGCCGAAGAACATCCCGCATGCCGTCTACGGGGAGGAACGCTTCAAAACGCTGTTGACCGTAGTGTTCTGACGCCGCTTAGGAAGCAGAGCACGATCAACCGGATATAACAGAAGCAGGGCGGCGGACGCATGTGCGTCCGCCGCCCTCGTTATTTGTCTCCCCGCCGCTGCGATTGACGCCGCATGCGCTGAGCGCCTCCGTCTTGTTCGAGGGGTGCAGATGGGTGTAAGCTACAGTCTGCACCGCATGCGCTGCACCTGTGCATACAGCGCCTCCGGAACAAAGCCGACGCTCTCATACAGGCGCATTGCTGCCACATTGTCGCGCACGCAATAGAGCGTGAGCTCCTCCGCACCGTGTCGTTTGAGGATATCCAGCCCCATTTTGAGCATGATCTTGCCATAGCCGCGCCCCTGATAGCGCCGGTCGATCAGCACGTCCGTGATCTCAAAGCGCTTTTTCTTCGGCACAATCGTCAGCACCAACAGCCCGATCGCCCTTCCCTCGTCCATCAACACATAGGTGCGCTGGCTGCCGGCATTGGCGTACGCCCAGCCGATGCAGGAGCGGGCGTCCGCCACAAAGCGCTCCTGCCCGAGTGCAAGCTCGAGCGCCATGGCCTCCATGGCGTTATGCACCGAATACCGCACGAGCTTCGGCGCGGTCGGCCTTGCGAACGCCCCCTGCAGCTCCGCGCGCAGCTCCGGCCGGAACGACAGCCATTGGCCGTTCATCCTCTTGGTGTATGGCACTTCGTTTGCTGTCACCGCATAGCGGAGGCCGCCCGCCTTTCGATCGAACAGCAGATACGCCTCATATCCGTACGGATGCTCCAGTCCGGCGCAAACGAGCCCGTTGACGTTTTCAAATCCCATGCCCTGCCCATCGCGGTTGTACCGCAGCGCCTGCCGCCATGTGCGTTCGGACACGATCGATCGCGCCTGCATCGCCTCGAGCAGCAGGCACAGGTCTTCATGGGTCGTCGTAAACGCATTGTCGTCGGGCGGCGCAGGCAGGGGTACGAGCACTTCCTGCGCGTCCCGCACCGACGGCATGCAGTCCGGCTGGGCGCCCGCCGTCGTGTGCGTCATCCCAAGCGGCACAAATACGCGCTCCCGCAGCAGTTCGAACAGCGGTCGGCCGGCTGCGCTCTCGAGCAGCCGCAGCATGAACAGCGGCTCCGCGTCGGTAAAATCGCAATCCGTTCCGGGCGCATATTCCAGCGGCTTTTCACCGATCCACGCGAGCGCCTGTTCAAACGTCGGCGGCGCGGCCTTGCAGGCGCACTCCTCCGCGATGCGCTCGTGATCCGGAAGCCCCTTTTCTGCGATCTTCGGAATCAACCGTGCCGAAATGCACTCCGGAATGCCCGACTCCCGACGGAACAGGTTGCGCACCGTGATGTCTCCGGCGTACCGGTACTCCGGCAGATACCGATCCAGCCGGTCGTTCGGCCGCAGCACTCCCTCATCCATCAGCAGCAGCGCGCCGAGGCCGAGCAGCAGGTCGGACGTGATGGAGAAGCAATAGCGCTGTTGCTGCCGCAGCGCCCGCCCGGCCGACCGGTCCGCATAGCCGTACACCGCGTTATACAGCACCGTATCCCCCGCCCATGCGGTCACAGCGGCCGAGACGTCCCATTTTTCGGCCAGCGCATCGACCGTGCGTTTCCAATCCATCCGCTCCATTGCATTGTCCTTTCCGATTTGCAAAGCCCGCCCGTGCACGGCGCACGGGCGGGCTTTGCATCAAGCTTATCAACCGCGCGGCGGTTTAACAGTTGTTCCCCGGAACAGCGCGTTGCTGCGCGCATCAGGCAGGCGGTTTGGGCGCGCCCGCTCACCTGCCGCGGCGTACCCGCTCGGGCCGCTTTTCTTTTCGTTCAGTATATACTGCGCTTCCTTTTCCTGTCAATCGCATGAAATGTGGCAAAAGCTCAACAAAAGAAAGAAAAATTGCAAATCACGGCCGAACGGTTGCACATGACGAATTTTGTGTGATATAATGCCTGAGTATATATAGGTTGGCGTTTGTACGCGGAGGAGTCCTGAGGTTTGAAACCCGCTGCAATACTGGATATTGGAAGCTCAAAGGTCGTCTGTTTGTGCGGCAGCTCCGTCCACACGGACGGAATTCTGGTGCATGGGGTCGGTATCTGCGAATACTCCGGGATTGAAGGCGGCGAATTCCCTGATGAGACGTCTCTGCGCGAGGCGATCCTCACCGCGATCGAAACGGCGGAGCAGCAAAGCCGCATCCGCATCCGCGAGATCGCGCTTTCCGTTCCCGCACCGTTCGTCAAGCTGATCACCACGCAGGCCACGCTCCTGATCGAGTCGCGCAGCCGCCGCATTACGGTGGACGACATCGACGATGTGATCTCCATGTCGCTCGAAAAAGCGCGCGCGCCGGAGCATATTCTCATGCACAGCACGCCGGTTCTGTTCAAGCTCGGCGGCATGGAGAGCGCGCAGGTGCCGGAGGGCGCGCGGGCGGACGAGCTGAGCGCAACGGTATCGCATATGTATGTGCAGGAGTCTTTTGTCCGGCTGCTCGAGCGCATGCTCTCCTCCATGAATGTGGAGATCTCTATGTGCGTGAGCGCACAGCTCGCCGAGGCAATCCACATCATACCGGAGCCGGAGCGCATACGCCCGGCCGTACTAATCGATGTGGGATATACGCACACGGACATTTGCCTGATCGAAAACGCCGCGCTCACCGATCTGCAGTCCATCGAAATGGGCGGCGCGCAGTTTGCGGGCGATCTGAGCTTCGGTCTGGATCTTCCGCTCGAATACGCCGAGCAGGTCAAACGGCGGTACACCTTTTTGCAGGAGCCGCTGTCAAACTTTGAAATCGTGCGCATGCCGACGGGCGCCAAGCGCATCGATCACCGTGTGATCGATTACATCATGGAGGCGCGCGCGCAGGAGCTGACCGGCCTGCTCAAAAAGGCGCTGCGCGATATGGGCGTGCGGCCGGAGTCCCGCCCCGCGGTCTATCTCACCGGCGGCGGCATCTCGATGATGCACGGTTCGGGCGAATATTTGAAACAAAAGCTCGGTTTCAACATCCGGCGGGACATGCCCTCGTATATGCACGAGATGAACTCCCCAAACTATACCAGTGCATTCGGCGCGCTCGACTTTGTGCTTCGCGCCAGCAGCGAGGACGATACGGACGTATCGGAAACCACTGGTTCGTTTTTGGATAAATTGAGAGACTTGTTTATAAAATAAGGGGGAACGACCATGTTTGAACAGGATTATGAAAATGCAACCTTCGCACAGATCAAGGTAATCGGCGTCGGCGGCGCGGGCTGCAACGCGATCAACCGCATGGTGCAGTATGGCCTGCGCGGCGTGGAGTTCATCGCCGTGAATACCGACCGTCAGGCGCTGTACCTCTCAAAATCGGAAACCAAAATCCAGATCGGCGAGAAGCTGACCCGCGGTCTTGGCGCCGGCGCGGACCCGGAGGTGGGCCGCAAGGCTGCCGATGAAAGCCGCGACATGCTCTCCGAGGCCATCAAGGGCGCGGATATGGTGTTCATCACCGCCGGCATGGGCGGCGGCACCGGCACCGGCGCGGCTTCTATCGTCGCCGAGTGTGCAAAGGAGTTGGGCGTGCTGACCGTCGGCGTCGTGACCAAGCCCTTCACCTTTGAGGGCAAGGTGCGCATGCGCAACGCCGAAATCGGTATTGCGGCGCTCAAGCCAATGGTGGACACGCTCATCACCATCCCGAACGATAAGCTGATCGACCTCGTCGGCCGCGCCAGTCTGCCGGATGCGCTCCGCGTCGCGGACGATGTGCTCCGTCAGGGCATTCAGGGTATCTCGGATCTGATCGCCGTCCCGGCCATGATCAACCTCGACTTTGCCGATGTTAAGACGATCATGAAGGAAAAGGGCCTTGCGCACATGGGCATCGGCAATGCCAACGGCGAAAAGCGCGCGGTCGAGGCAGCGCGCCAGGCCATCGAGAGCCCGCTGCTCGAAACGAGCATCAACGGCGCGCGCGGCGTGCTCATGAACATCACCGGCGGCCCGGACCTGAGCCTGCTCGAGGTCAACGAGGCGGCCGAAATCATCGCCGAGAGCGCCGACCCGGATGCCAACATCATCTTCGGCGCGGATATCGACGAGTCCATGGGCGATTCCATCCGCATCACGGTCATCGCAACGGGCTTTGAGTCCGAGCAGACCATCCCGCAGGCGCCGGCCGGCAACCTGTTTGGCGGCGGCTCCATCTTCACGCAGTCCACGTTCCAGCAGCAACAGCAGTCCGCCTACCAGCAGTCGGCGTTCCGCACGCCGGCGCAGCCGCAGCGGCAGCCCCAGCCCTTCTCCTCCGCGGCCTATGCGCCGCGCCGCCCCTTGCAGGCAGACGAGCCCAAGGCGGAACAGCCCGCAGCCGACGCCGCGTTCGGCGAGAGCGAGCTGAGGCGCGATTACAACGAAAAGCCGAAGAACAAGCTGGATGTTCCGGCATTCCTGCGCAAATAAACCGATCAACACACTGGCAGCAGCGCAAGTCCGATGACGGGCTGCGCTGCTGCTTTTCTCATTCCGGCGATCTTCCGCCGCGTCTGAAAGGAGCCTGCTCATGGAACCCAAGCAATATGTTGTGACCCGTATCGACGGCGACTATGCCTACCTGAAGCGAATCGATGCGGCGGCCGGGTTGGAGGACGAACTGTTCATCGCCCGCGCGCTGCTGCCGGAGGGCACCGACGAGGGTAGCCGCCTCAGCTACGAGTTGCTCGAGTATACGCTTTTGTAAGAGCGCGGCCCCGACAGAACACTATGGGCTGTATGTCCGGATGTTTGCGGAAATTTTCGCCGCAGGTCATCCGGTTCAGCGCAGAGAAAGGATTGACACATGTCCTTAAAAACGACCCGGCGCATTGTTTGGATCATCGGTGCAGCGCTCGTGTGCGCCGTCATCATCCTCGCTTTTGTCCCAATGCCGTACCGCGTCATCTGCTTGGCAGCAATCGCCGTTCTGCTTGCAATCCTTGCCGTTGTTTGTATCTTCTTTCTCCGTTGTCCGCATTGCGGCGCACAGCTCCAAATGTCGGGTCAAAAATTTTGTCCCGCGTGTGGAAGTGCTCTGGATACGGGCCACCCGCCCCCTCGCTGACCCGTATCCACCGCAGCCAAGGAAAAAAGCATCGTTCCCGAGCCAAACGCGGAGACGATGCTTTGTTGTTTCTCTAACCGGCAAATGTTTTTTGCTGTTTCCCAACCCGGCAAACGGTGCTTTGTCGCATCTCCATCCGGTAACCGGCTTATTACCGCTGTCCCCGATGGGATGCGCATCGTCTGCGGTCTTCAGGCGCGCTTTCGGCCCCCGGGTTCACCGGCTTTGCGCAGCAGCGGCCGAACGCCGGTGATGCGCCCGCTCTCACAGCCCCCGAACCTCGCATACGCCGATCGCCTCGCGCACGCGGTCGGCCGTTTCGCGCACATAGGATGGCGGGTGCGCCGGCAGATCCGCGTCACAGCGGGGCCGGTACTGCTGGAGATAGAAACGCTCCGTCCCGCGCACCATATCCGCCGCGCCGAGGATATCCTCACTTGTGAGCTCCGGGGCGAACGTTGTGCGGAACTCGTGCGGCAGGTCGCTGCTCTGCAGCAGTCGGATGCTGCGGCGGATCGCCGCGAGATCGCACTGTACGCGCGCCACGGCGTCATATTTGTCCGGCGAGGCTTTGACGTCCATCGCCACATAATCGACCAGATCGCGCAGCATGACCTGCTGCAGCACGGTGGGCTTCAGGCCGTTGGTATCCAGTTTGATCCGATAGCCGTGCTCCCTGAGCCACGCAAGGAACGGGATGAGATCCTGCTGCAATGTCGGCTCGCCGCCGGATACGGTAACTGCCGGGAGCGTGCCCATGCGCTTTTCAAGGTAGGCAAATACCTCCTCCTCCGGCACCAGCGGCACACCACCATGCAGGATGTCCGCGTTGTGGCAATAGGTACAGTTCATATTGCAGTACGGCGTAAACACCACCGCGCACGGCTGGCCCGGATAATCCAGAAACGATGTTTTACGAAATCCTGCGATCAGCATAGGGCTTCCACCTTCTTTGACTGTTCTTTGCTCTCAGGAAAAGGGACAAATCCGGCCCATGATCCCCGTTCCTGCTCCGCGTTTTCCAAAGGCCGCAAAAGCAAAACCGGTGCCGGACGCCGGTCTCGGTAAGCAGCGCCCCGCATTCACGCTTCCTGAAAAATGCGTGCCCGTCTCCGGTTGTAACCATGGACAGCAGGGCACGCACTTGACGCATTCGTTTGGCTGTTCTTCTCTACACAGAGGAAAGGGCTCAGATGACGAACTTTTCGCGCATCATGTACTCCTCGCGCTTGCCGGGGTTGTAGTTCTGCACCGGACGCAGGTATCCGACCACGCGGCTCCAGACCTCAGCCTCCCTGCCGCACTCGGGACAGGTAAAGTGTTCGCCCGCAATATAGCCATGCTCATGGCAGACGGAGAACGTCGGCGTGATGGAGATATACGGCATCTTGTATTTTTCAAACACCGAGCGAATGAGGGTCTTGCACGTCTCGATGTCCTCAATCCGCTCCCCGATATACAGGTGCTGCACCGTACCGCCGGTATACAGCGACTGGAGCTCATCCTGCAAATCGCAGCACTCGAAGATATCGTCCGTATAGGTGACCGGCAGCTGCGTGGAGTTGGTGTACATCGGCTCCTCGATGCCGGACTGAATGATATCCGGATAGCGCGCCTTGTCGAGTTTGGCAAGCCGGTAGCTCGTGCCCTCGGCCGGCGTGGCCTCGAGGTTGTAGCTGTGCCCCGTCTCCTCCTGAAACTCGATCATCAGCTCCCGGAGGAAGTGCATGACCTCCAGCGAGAACGCGAGCCCCTCCGGGCTGCCGATGTCCTTGCCAAGGAAGTTCAGGCAAGCCTCGTTCATGCCGACCAGACCGATGGTGTTGAAATGGTTCGTCCAGTACTCGCCGGTGCGCGCCTTCACGTTGCGCAGATAGAATGCCGAATACGGGTAGAGACCGCGCTCGGTCTGCTGCTCGATGATCTTGCGCTTGATCTCGAGGCTGGTCTTGCCGAGCGTCGCGATGTGCGCCAGCCGCTCGAAGAACGCCTCCTTCGTCTTGGCCAAATATCCGATGCGCGGCAGATTGATCGTGTACACGCCGATGGAACCGGTCATGGGGTTGGAGCCGAACAGGCCGCCGCCGCGCTTTCTCAGCTCGCGCTTGTCGAGCCGCAGCCGGCAGCACATGGACACCGCGTCCTCCGGCGACAGGTCGGAGTTGATATAGTTTGCAAAATACGGGATGCCGTATTTGCAGGTGATGCGCATAAAGTCATCGACAACCGGGCTGTTCCAGTCGAAGTCCTTCGTGATATTGATCGTGGGAATCGGGAACGTAAATACCCGGCCCTTCGCATCGCCCTCCAGCATGACGGCGCAGAACGCGCGGTTGAACAGATCCATCTCCTGCTGGAACTCGCCGTAGGTCGTGTCCTTATACTCGCCGCCGATGATGACCGGCTCGTCGCGCAGCGTCTTTGGCACCTTGATGTCGAACGTCAGGTTGGAGAACGGACACTGGAAGCCGACGCGCGTGGGCACGTTGATGTTGAACACAAACTCCTGCAGGCACTGCCGTACCTGATCGAAATCCATGTTATCATAGCGGATGAACGGTGCACAATAGGTATCGAACGAGCTCCATGCCTGTGCGCCCGCGGTTTCGCCCTGCGTGGTGAACGTGGAGTTCACGATCTGGCCGAGGAAGGAGCGCAGGTGCTTGGCCGGCCGGGACTCCACCTTGCCCTCAACGCCGCCAAACCCCTCCGCGAGCAATTGGCGCAGATCCCAGCCCGCGCAGTAGGGGCCGAAGAACCCGAGGTCATGGATGTGCGCATCGCCGCTCTCATGCGCCTTGCACACATCGATCGGATACACCTCATAGAGCCAGTATTTCTTGGTGAACGCCTCACGGACATAGTTGTTCAGGCCGTTCACGCTCTTCTGCATGTTGGAGTTTTCCTTGATCTGCCAGTCCTTATCGTTCAGATAATCGCCGAACATATCGATGGTTGCACCGATGAGCGCGTTGATCTCGCGCGTACCGCGGCGCTTTTCCCGATAGAGAATATAGGCTTTAGCGGTCTTGGCGTGACCGGCCTCGATGAGCACCTTCTCCACGATGTCCTGAATGCCCTCGACCTCCGGCTTCTTGTCGGCATAGCGCAGCTCCGCCTGCCGGATGACCTCATCAGTCAGCCGTTCGGACAGCGCTTCATCGGTGCCGTTGACCGCCTGCGCGGCCTTCCAGATGGCGCTCTGGATCTTCTTTCTATCGAAAGCTTCGGTTCTCCCGTCGCGTTTGATAATCTCGGTAAACATGCCCTTGCCCCTCCCATTTCTTGTATGCCTTGTTAGTGTATCGCGTACAATATCTTGTGTCAACTCCAAGAACTGCATACAACATTTTGATAATTCCGGTGGATATACGGTGGATAACCCTGTGGATGATCCACAGGTCCTTCCAAAAACGTCCGTTTTTAGGGCTTTACGCGTTTGCCGATAGAACCATCCGATTGTGGACAAACCGCCGGTCGGGTGCATGCGATGAATGGTTATGAATATTGTTCAAAATTCGTTCATAATTTGTTGATCGTTTGTACAAGAATTGGTATGCGCTTTTTCGTTTTACCTCTATATATTGTGTTTTTCCTTTTTCTGGAAATCATTGCCGCCAAAGGATGAAAAAGCGCCGTGCCCGGCGGGCTCGGCGCTTTCGATGAAATTCGTCTTTGATTACAGGCTGAACTTATCGGTAATGATGTCAACGATCTCCGCGCCGATGCGCTTCTGCGCTTCCACGGTCGACGCGCCGATGTGCGGCGTGGAGGATACGCGCGGATGGTTGATCAGCGCGGTATTCTTCGCCGGTTCCTCGGCAAAGACGTCCAGACCCGCGCCGTACACCTTGCCGGACTCCAGCGCCGCAAGCAGCGCATTCTCATCCACGTTCGTACCGCGCGACGTATTGATGATGATGACGCCGTCCTTCATCTTCGCGAGCGTCTCCTCGTTCACGAGCGGCTGGCCCGGGAGCGACGGAACGTGCAGCGAAATGATGTCCGAGTTGGCCAGCAGTTCGTCCATCTCCACATAGCGCATGGTCTCGCATTCGAGATCGCGGTTCTGATAGATATCATATGCCAGCACCTTCATGCCCAGCGCCTGGCAGCGGCGGCCCAGCGCCTGACCGATGCGGCCATACCCCACGATGCCGACCGTGCGGCCGGAGAGCTCGATGCCCTTGTACGCCTTTTTCTCCCACGCGCCCTCGCGCATGGTATGGCCGGCTGCGGAGAGATAGCGCGCGACGGAGAAGATGTGGCCGAGCGCGAGCTCTGCCACGGCGTCGGAACTGGCGCGCGGCGTATTGCGCACGGTGATGCCCTTTTCCTCGGCATACTTCACGTCGATGTTGTCCACGCCGACGCCACCGCGAATGATGAGCTTCAGGCGGCCCGCCTCGCAGGCTGCGTCGATGTGCGGAACGCGCACCTTGGTGGCCGAGCGCACGACGAGAACGTCATACTCCTTCACAACCTCCTTGAGCGCTTCGGGATCGAAGAACTCGCAAACGACCTCACAGCCCTTTGCCGTGAGCGCCGCGATGGCGCCCTTTTCCATACCGTCGGATGCTAAAATGCGGATCATATTGCGCCTCCTTATGCGTGCTTTGCTTCAAAGTCCTTCAGGAACGCGACCAGCGCCTCAACGCCCTCCTTGGGCATGGCGTTATAGATGGAGGCGCGCAGGCCGCCGACGCTCTTGTGGCCCTTCAGGTTGTCAAAGCCCGCGGCCTTTGTCGCGGCAACGACCTCCGCGTCGAGCTCCTTGCTGGCAGTAACGAACGGTACGTTCATGAGCGAACGAACCTCCTTGTCAACCGTGCCCTTGAACATGCTGCTGCTGTCAAGGAAATCGTACAGCACCGCGGCCTTCTCGCGGTTGCGGCGATCCATTTCCTCCAATCCGCCGATGGACTGGAGATACTTGAACACTTTGCCGCACACATAGATGGCCCAGCAGTTGGGCGTGTTGTACATGGAGCCGTTGTCCGCATGGGTGCTGTACTTCATGTAGATCGGTGTCTTGGGATCGTTCGGCTCGCGGATGAGATCCTCGCGCATAATCACGATGGACAGACCGGCCGGACCGATGTTCTTCTGCACGCCGCCGTAGATGACGCCGTAATCCGACACGTTGCAGGGCTTGGACAGGAACATGCTGGACTGATCGGAGACCAACACCTTGCCCTTGGTGTTCGGCAGCTTCTGGTAGGTGGTTCCGTGGATCGTTTCGTTCTCACAGATGTACACATAGTCCGCATCCTCGCTCACCGGCAGATCGGAGCAATCCGGGATATAGCTGTAGTTGCGGTCCTCGCTGGTGGCCAGCAGGTTCACGCGGCCGTACTTTTTGGCCTCGCTGTAGGCTTTTTTGGACCACGCGCCGCAGACGATGTAATCGGCAGCGCCGTGGACCATGAGGTTCATCGGGATCATGGAGAATTGCAGCGTTGCGCCGCCCTGAATGAAGAGCACCTTGTAATTGTCCGGAATGCCCATCAGCGAGCGCAGATCGGCCTCCGCCTCGTCGATGATCGTCTGGAAAACCTTCGAGCGGTGCGACATCTCCATCACGCTCATACCGCTGCCGCGGTAATTGAGCATTTCATCGCGGCATTCTTCCAGTACCTGCTGCGGCAGCATCGAGGGGCCGGCAGAAAAATTGTATGTGCGACCGTAATCCATTTTGTTTTGAGCTCCTTTGTCTGTTTTGTTTGGGAGATAGTGCTCCCCGCTTGTCGACCTGACTGTTGCGGAAACCGGTTGCCCGCAACAGAATAGATACTATTATTATATCGGTTCTGTAGATGTAATTCAACCAGAAGAGGCGCTTTTGAGCGCCCCTTTTGCAGGATTTTTTTGCAGTCAACCGACCGCCGCTACCGCTCCTCACGGAAATACGGCAGGCCCAAGCTCGCCGGAGGCTGGTTCTCGCGGCGGCGGCGCAGGGAAACGCCGATCAGTACGATCACCGTCGCGATGTACGGCAGCATCTTGAACAGCTCCTTGACCGCGAAATTCTCGCCGGTCGGCAGCGACAGGTACAGGATGTACAATCCGCCGAACAGGATCGAAGCGAGCACGCCCACATTCGGCCGCCAGACCGTGAAGATGACGAGCGCAATCGCCAGCCAGCCACGGTCGCCGAACGCGTTGTTCGACCAAACGCCGCAGGCATAGTCCATGATGTAGTAGAGCCCGCCCAGACCGGCGATCATGCTGCCGACGCAGGTTGCCACATATTTGTACCGGTTGACGTTGATGCCCGCAGCGTCCGCCGTGCTCGGGCTTTCGCCCACGGCGCGCAGCTGCAGGCCGACCCGCGTGCGCCGCAGAATGTACGAGGTGACCAGCGCAATGATCACGGCAACATAGGCCAGAAAGCCATAGGAGAGAAACAGCTTGCCGAACACGCCGCATTTATCCGCAAAGGGCAGCGACCGGCTGAAATAGGCGCTCGTGGCGGACAGCGCGATGGACGGCACCTCGCTGCCGGTCAGCTTGATGAGTGAACCGCCGAAGAAGTTGCCCACGCCGACGCCGAACGTGGTCAGCGCAAGGCCCATTACGTTCTGGTTGGCGCGGAGCGTCACCGTCAAAAAGCAGTACAGCAGGCCCATCAGGCACGAGCCGAGCAGCGAACACAGCAGCGGAATCGCGATCGCGAGAAACGGGTTCAGCGCCGCGCCGGCGCCCATGTGCTGTTCATAGAAGAACGAGCCGATCACGCCGCAAATCGCGCCGACATACATGATGCCCGGAATGCCGAGGTTCAGGTTGCCCGATTTCTCGGTCAGTGTTTCGCCCGTGCTGCCGAGCAGCAGCGGAATGCCCTGCGCAACGGCCCGCGGAAAGAACGAAATAAAGTCAAACATTCGCGCGCGCCTCCTTCCTGGCTGATCTGCGGAAGTGAATCTGGTAGTTGATAAAGAATTCACTGCCGATGATAAAGAAGAGAATGATGCCCGTCAGAATGTCCGCGAACGAGTCGTTCAGGCCGAAATCCGTCGAAATCTCACTCGCACCGCGGTTGAGCAGCACCAGCAGGAAGCTGGTGAAGATCATAAAGATCGGATTGAACTTGGCCAGCCACGACACCATGACGGCCGTAAAGCCGCGCCCGTCGGCCAGCGTGGTGGTCAGCGTGTGGTCGGTACCACCGACGAGCAGCAGGCCCGCCACGCCGCACAGCGCGCCGGAGAGCAGCATCGTGCGCACGATGACGCGCTCGACGTTGATGCCCACATACCGCGCGGTGCGCTCGCTCTCGCCGACGACGGCGATCTCATACCCATGCTTGCTGTAGTTGAGATAGATATACAGCAGTATGGTCAGCGCCGCAACGATGAGGATGTTGAGCAGATACTTGTAGTCCCCGATCTGCGGCAGCCAGCCCATCCGCGTGGACTGATTGATGATGCCGATCTTGCCGGCTCCCTTGGGCACCTCCCACACGATAACGAAATAGGCCACGAGCTGCATGGCGATGTAGTTCATCATCAGCGTGAACAGCGTCTCGTTCGTGTTCCACCGCGCCTTGAAAAAGCCGGGAATGGCCGCCCAGATGGCGCCCGCGGCGATGCTTGAAACGGTCATGAGCACGATCAGCAGCCAGTTGGGCACCTTGTCGGCCAGGCAGATCATGCACGCGGCACAGGCAAGGCCGCCCGCAAGCACCTGTCCCTCTCCGCCGATGTTCCAAAAGCGCATCTTGAACGCCGGCGTAACGGCGAGCGAAATGCACAGCAGGATGGCAAGGTTCTGGAACAGCGCCCATGCTTTTCTCGCGGTGCCGAAGCCGCCATCGAAAATGGCGGCATAGATGTCAATCGGGTTTTCGCCGGTAAGCAGCGATGTGATGCCCGCGCAGGCGAGCAGCGCAAGCACGAGCGCAATGCCGCGGATGCCCCACGCCTTATACCACGGGAGCGCGCTGCGCTTGGCGATATGAATCCATGGCTCACGGTTGGGTTTACTCATGCGTGTCTTCACCTCCAAGCCGGGTCATCATCATGCCAACGCTGCGCTTATCCGCACCGCGGCCGGGTACAATTCCGCTGACCTTGCCGCCGCAGAGCACGAGAATGCGGTCTGCGAGCTCGAGCAGCACGTCCAGATCCTCGCCGACGAAGATGACGGCAACACCCTTCTGCTTCTGCCGGTTGACCAGATCGTAGATCGTATAGGAAGAGTTGATGTCAAGGCCGCGCACCGCGTAGGCCGTGAGCAGCACGGTGGGCGCAGACGAGATCTCGCGGCCGACGAGCACCTTTTGCACATTGCCGCCCGACAGACGGCGCACCGGTGTCGTGATGCCCGGCGTAACGACCTCGAGCTCCTCGACCACATGCGTCGCGAGCGCGCGCGGCGCCTTGCGGTCTGTAAACAGGTTTTTGCCGTTTCGGAAGGAGCGGAGCATCATATTGTCGGCCAAATCCATGTTGCCGACAAGGCCCATGCCAAGGCGGTCCTCCGGCACGAAGGAGAGCGTCACGCCCTTGTCCGCAATGCTGAGCGGATCGCAGCCGAGCAGTTCGCTGGGCTTCCCCTCGTCGTCAAGATACCGGATGCTGCCCTGCTCCGCCGGCTGCAAGCCGGCAATGGCCTCCAGCAGCTCCTTCTGTCCGCTGCCGGAAATGCCCGCAATGCCGAGAATCTCCCCACTGTAAGCGGTGAAGGACACATCCTCCAGCTTGAGCACGCCATCGTCGCTGCGCACCGTCAGCCCCTCGATCTCGAGGCGCGGTTTCGGATCCACCGGCTCCGGCCGGTCGATGTTCAGCGTGACCGAACGGCCGACCATCATGTTGGTCATTTCCTGCGCGTTGGTCTGCCTGGTGATCAGATCGCCGACAAACTGGCCGTGCCGCAGCACGACAACGCGGTCGGACAGCTCCTCCACCTCGTTGAGCTTATGGGTGATGATCACAATGGCCTTGCCCGCGTCGCGCATGTTGCGCAGCACGGCAAACAGCTTTTCCGTCTCCTGTAGCGTAAGAACGGCCGTCGGCTCATCGAGGATCAGGATGTCTGCACCGCGATAGAGCACCTTGACGATCTCGACCGTCTGCTTCTGCGAAACGGACATATTGTAGATTTTCTGATTCGGGTCAACCTCGAACCCGTAGGTATCGCAGATTTCGCGGACGCGGGCGTTGACCGACTTCATGTCAAGCCGCTGCTTGCCCGGCAGGCCGAGAATGATGTTCTCCGCCGCTGTCAGCACCTCAACGAGCTTGAAATGCTGGTGAATCATGCCGATTCCCAGGTCAAAGGCGTCCTTCGGGCTGCCGATCGTCACTGGCCGACCGTCCACCTCGATGTGGCCTTCGTCCGGAAAGTAGATTCCGGAGAGCATGTTCATCAGCGTGGTCTTGCCGCTGCCGTTTTCACCGAGCAGCGCAAGGATTTCTCCGCGCTGAATGTCCAAATTCACCTTGTCGTTCGCCACAACGGAGCCAAAGGTCTTGGTGATGTTGTGCATCCGAACCGCAGCAGTTTTCGTTTCCAAAGGCTTCACTCCCTGTTGATCTCAAAGTGGTCGTGCATTGGATGTGAACGCAGGCGCCGAACGATGGACAGCCTGCCCGCCAAACGGGGCAATGCAAAGGCGGCCGGCCGCTGCGCTGCCCCATTTGGCGGAAAAATGAAATGGGGAAGTCCCGTCCTCAAGGGGCGGGACCTCCGTTTCGTATCAGGGATTAATAGGCTTCGTCGAGCAGCTTGATGCCGTCGATGCGCAGATCGAAGTACGGCGCGCTGCGGAATTCGGACTCATGGAAGTAACCGTCGATAATGACCTCAGTGTCGCCCGTGTAAGCGGCGTCGGTGTCAACGTCGGCCATGTAGCTGGTGAGCGATTCGCCGCCCACGGTGAAGGTGGAAGCGTCGTAGACGCGGAGTTCGCCGGAAGCGAGCTTCGTCTTGGCTTCCTCGATCGCCTCAACGGTGCCCGCGGCAGCCGCCTTCTCGTTGATCTCGGTCAGGACGACCGCGCCCTCTTCAATGCCGCCGCACCAGTCGGCCGGGATCGCTTCGCCATTGATGCAGGCGTTGATCGCGAAGGTGTAGTACGGCGTCCAGTCAATGCGGGAGGACACGATATAAGTGTTCGGGCAGGCTTCAACGGTGCTGCCGTTGTAGGACACGTTCGGAATGCCGGCGAGTTCGCAGGCAGTCGGGGCACCCATGGAGTCGGCGTGCTGGCTGATGAGCTTGCAGCCGTTGCTGATCAGGGTGTTGGCGGCTTCCTTTTCGGCGGTTTCATCGTACCAGGAACCGGTGAACGTCACTTCCATCGTGGCGGTCGGGCAAACCGAGCGGGCGCCGAGGAAGAAGGAGGTGTAGCCGGAGACGACCTCGGCGTAGGTGAAGGCGCCGACATAACCGATCTTCGCCTCTTCGGCGGTGAACTGACCGTCTGCGATCATCTCGTTGAGCTTCATACCGGCAGCGATACCGGCGAGGAAGCGGCCCTCATAGATGTGTGCAAACGCATTGTGGTAGTTGTCCAGGCCCTCGGTGTGCGCGAGCGTACCGGTTGCATGGCAGAACTGAACCTCGGGGAATTCCTTGGCCGCCTCGATCATGTACGGCTCATGGCCAAAGCTGTCCGCGAAGATGATGTTGCAGCCCTCGTCCACGAGTTCCGCAGCCGCATTGTAGCACTCCTGGCCTTCCGGAATGTTGGTGCGCAGGATGTAGCTGTCCTCGGGGATGTTGAGCGCCGCGCAGGCAGCCTTCGCAGCGTTGATGAAGTTCAGGTCGTAGGTGGAGTTCTCATCGTGCAGGAAGATAAAGCCGACCTTGATGGGCTTGGCATCGGCGTCCTTGTCTCCCTCGTCCACAGCGGGAGCCTGCGTGGCCTCCGCCGGCGCGTCGGTGGCGTCGCCATCGGCGGGCTTGTTGGTATCGCCGGTCGTGCAAGCAACGAGACCAAACACGAGGGTGAGGCAAAGCAACAGAGCAATCAGTTTCTTCATTTTGAACCTCCTTATTATTTGTTGCTTATTCTTCATCCTTTCGGATGCTGCAACCGGAAAAAACGGTGGCCCGCAAAGGCGAAGGGGGTCAAAGGCCTCCTGTGGATCGTTTACGCGGCATATCCAACCGCATAGCGCGCCTGCATACTCCGCCCGGGAGCACCGCCCGACTTGCCCATCGGACGCAGCGCACTTTTCTTCTATATTCTATCGTGGAAACGCTCAGCCGAGAATGCCGCTTGCTTCCAGCGCATCGAGGCTCGGCTCGCACAGCTGCGGCTTGCCCGCCGCACGCAGCGCGTTTCTGACGTCTTTCAAGCCGCTGCCCGTGCTGATGACGGTCACGGTTTCATCGGGTTTGATCACGCCGTCGGCAACCGCCTGCCGGACGCCCGCGGTCGCAGTCACGCCGGCCGGCTCACCGAACACGCCCTCGGTACGGCCGAGCACGCGCATGGTGTCAAGAATCTGCTCGTCGGTCACCGCAATCCACGCGCCCTTGCTGTCCCGAACGGCGCGCAGCGCCTTGATGGGATTGCGCGGCACGCCGACGGCGATGGAATCCGCCAGCGTATTCTCCGGCGTAGGCCGGAGCGGACGGTTCTCGCGCGCCGCATCCACGAACGGGCAGCACCCGGTGGACTGCACGCCCAGAATCTTCGGAATCCGCTCGATCAAGCCGAGGCGGAACAGATCGTAAAACCCGTTGTACACGCCGCCGATGGTGCAGCCGTCGCCCACGGAGCAGGCCACCCAATCGGTCACGTTCCAGCCCTGCTGCTCCGCAATTTCCAGCGCGACGGTCTTTTTGCCCTCGGTCATGACCGGGTTGATGCCGGCGTTGCGGTTGTACCAGCCGTATTTTGCAATCGCGGCCTTGGAGAGGTCGAACGTCGCCTTGTAATCGCCGTGCACGGAAACGACCTTCGCGCCGAAGATCATCAGCTGCGCGACCTTTCCCTCCGGCGCGCGTTCCGGAACGAAGATCACCGCCTTCAGGCCCATGCGCGCGGCGCTGCCGGCGCAGGAGGAGGCGGCGTTGCCCGTCGAGGAGCAGGCGATGGTATCGTACCCGAGCTCAATGGCCTTGGCCACGGCCACGCCGGATGCGCGATCCTTGAGCGAGGCGGTCGGGTTGATGCCGTCGTCCTTGATATAAAGCGCCTTGACGCCCAGTTCCCTGCCGAGCGAAAGCGACTCGTACAGCGGCGTCCAGCCAATGCGCAGGAACTTCGAAACATCCACCGTATCGGCGACGGGCATGAGCGCGCGGTAGCGCCACATGCTGTTGTCGCGGCAGGCGGACAGGCTCTCGCGCGTCAACACGCGGCCGATCTCGTCATAATCATAGAGAATATCCAGTATGCCCTTCTCCCCGCAATCGGGGCAGGT
The DNA here is from genome assembly GCA_019416935.1 of Clostridiales bacterium. Lineage (GTDB taxonomy): Bacteria > Bacillota > Clostridia > Christensenellales > CAG-138 > Aphodomorpha. The sequence goes on from DXWI01000002.1 coordinate 72,937, forward strand.
CATCCTCTCCGGGCCAAACGGGAATTCCTTGCCGCATACGGTGCAACGGTAACCGACAATTCGACGCATGATAAACTCCTTATAAAAAATACGCATCTGTATCATAGCAGTTTTTTTCAAAAATGTACAGCACGATTTTGTTTTTGCAATACAAAATATTTTTTGTCCGATTGAATATTTTTTAGCAATCCAATCCTTTCTATTGCGCGTTTTGCCTGCGGCATTGTATAATAGGTTGGAGATACAAAATCACGAGTCAAACGACAGTCCAAAACGCGATATTTCATGCACCGGCAACAATTGAAAGGGGAAATGGTTCTATGCTTTGGATCGGAAACGGCAGGCTGATTACCCGTGACAACGGCGCGTTTTATGAAAATGGCGCGGTCGTCATCGATGGTGAGCGAATTGTGGAGGTCGGCGACAGCACCACGCTCCGGCAAAAATACCCGGATGCGGAAGCCATCGATGCGCGGGGCGGCGTGATCATGCCGGGCCTCATCAATATGCACAACCATATCTACAGCGCCTTCGCGCGCGGCTTATCCATCAACGGGTACAGTCCGAAGGATTTCAACGACATTCTCGAGGGCCAGTGGTGGAAGATCGACCGGCACCTCACGCACGAAAACAACCGCTTGTCCGCCTATGCCGTCTATGCCGACTGCATCAAAAACGGCGTGACCACGGTGTTTGACCACCATGCCAGTTTCTTCGATATTCCCGGCAGCCTCGATGACATTGCGGAGGCCGCTGTCCGCCTCGGCGTGCGCGCCAGTCTCTGCTATGAAGTGTCCGACCGCGACGGCGAGCAAAAGGCGAAGGAATCCGTGCTGGAAAACGAGCGCTTCATCCTGCGCACACAGGCGGAGGGCTCCGATATGCTGCAGGGCATGATGGGGCTGCACGCCTCGTTCACCGTGTCCGATGCGACGCTCGCGCTCTGCAACGATCTGCGCCACGGCGCGGGCTTCCACGTCCATTGCTCGGAAGGTCCGGCCGATCTCGCGCACAGTCTGAAATCATACGGCAAGCGCATCATCCATCGCTTCTATGACGCCGGCGTGCTCGGCGAACGAACGCTGGCCGTGCACTGCGTGCATACCAACCGCGCCGAGTGGGAGCTGCTGCGCAACACCGGCTCCATGGTCGTCCATAATCCGGAGTCGAACATGGGCAACGCCGTCGGCTGCGGCCCGGTGCTCCATATGATGAAAGCGGGCGTCACCGTCGGCCTCGGTACCGACGGATACACCAACGACATGCTCGAGAGCTACAAGGTCGGCAACATCATCCACAAGCATCACCTGTGCGACCCGACCGTGGCATGGGGCGAAATTCCCACGATGCTGTTTGAAAACAACGGGAAGATGGCAAGCCGCTTCCTCCGCCGCCCGGTCGGCGTGCTCAAGGCCGGTGCTTACGGCGATGTGATCGTCACCGACTACGATCCGCTCACGCCGATGAACGGCTCGAACGTCAACGGCCACATCCTCTTCGGCATGCAGGGGCGCTCCGTCACGCACACGATCTGCAACGGCCGGGTGCTCATGCGGGACCGCGTGCTCACCGGCATCGACGAAAGGGCGCTCATGGCCGCGTGCCGCGAAAGCGCAGAGCGGCTCTGGACGTCCATCAACGGCTGAATCCAAGAAGGAGGACTCGATTTTATGACCGATCAGATGACACCGATCCCGTTCGACCAGCTCATGCGCTGGATTCTGACCGAGCAGCGGCACGGCAGCGTGTTTGGCGTGCGCCGCGCGTTCAAGCCCGCCGCGGGCAAGCAGCTCGAGCTGTTTGGCGAGCGGCTCGAAACGCCGTTCGGCCCCGCCGCCGGCCCGCACACCCAGCTTGCGCAAAACCTCATCGCCGCCTATTATGCGGGCAGCCGCTTCTTCGAGCTCAAAACCGTGCAGATCATGGACGGCGAGGAGCTCTCCGCCTGTGTGCCCAAGCCCTGCATCACCGCGCCGGACGAGTGCTACAACTGCGAGTGGTCGACCGAACTGACCGTGCCGCAGGCGCTCGACGAGTATATCAAGGCGTGGTACGCGCTCAAACTCCTGACCCGCGCGTTCGGCTGGGGCGACCCGGACGGCTTTATCTTCAACATGAGCGTCGGATACGACTTTGCCGGCATCACGAGCGAGAAGATCGACCGGTTCTTGGAGGGGCTCAAGGACGCCTCGAATACCGACGCGTTCCAATCCTGCCGCGCGTGGGCCGAGGCGCATCTGGACAGCCTGCCCGGCGTGGATGCGGCGTATCTCGACGCGATCAACCCGCACGTCTGCACCTCGATCACGCTCTCGACGCTGCACGGCTGCCCCCCGCAGGAGATCGAACGCATCGCTTCCTATCTCATTGAGAAAAAGGAGCTGCATACGTTCGTCAAGTGCAACCCGACCATTCTCGGCTACGCCTTTGCGCGCAATACGCTCGACGCGCTGGGCTTTGACTACACCGCGTTCGACGAGCACCATTTTGAGGAGGACCTGCAATACGGCGACGCCGTGCCGATGTTCCGCCGCCTGCTCGCGCTCGCGGACAAACACGGCGTGACCTTCGGGCTCAAGCTGTCCAACACCTTCCCGGTGGAGGTGCGGCAGAAGGAGCTGCCGAGCGGCGAGATGTACATGAGCGGCCGCTCGCTCTACCCGCTGACCATCGAGATGGCGCGCCGCATCAGCCGCGAGTTCGACGGCAAGCTGCGCCTCTCCTTCTCTGGCGGCGCGGACGCGTTCAACATCGAGGCGCTGTTCGACGCGGGCATCTGGCCGATCACGCTGGCGACGACGCTGCTGAAGCCCGGCGGCTATCAGCGGCTCACACAGATGGCCGAACGGCTGCAGGCGCACGACTACAGCCCGTTTGACGGTGTATCGGTCGGCAAGGTGGCGCATCTTGCCGAGCAGGCGCGCCGCAGCGTGCGGCACGAAAAGGCGATCAAGCCCGCGCCGCCGCGCAAGCTGGGCACAAAGGTGCCGCTGATGGACTGCTTCACCGCCCCCTGCGCGCACGGCTGCCCGATCCATCAGGATATTCCCGAATATGTGGAGCTGGTCGGCAAGGGCGACTATGCCGGCGCGCTCCGGCTCATACTGGAAAAGAACCCGCTGCCGTTCATCACCGGCACGATTTGCAGCCATCGCTGCATGGACAAATGCACGCGCAATTTCTATGAGGAGAGCGTACACATCCGCGACGCCAAGCTCGCGGCGGCCTGCGGCGGATTCGACCGGATCATCGGTACGCTCAGGCCCGAGGCAAAGCTCAGCGATGTGCGCGTCGCCGTCGTCGGCGGCGGCCCCGCGGGCATGGCCGTATCCTTCTTCCTCGGCCGCGCGGGCGCCGCTGTCACGCTGTTTGAACAGAGAGAAGCGCTCGGCGGCATCGTTCGCTATGTGATCCCGGCCTTCCGCATCGAGGACGAGCGCATCGACCGCGATGCGGACATCCTCCGCACCATGGGCGTGGATATCCGGACCGGTGTGGCCGCGCCGGATGCCGCCGTGCTCAAGGCCGAGGGCTATACACACATCGTGTATGCCGTCGGCGCATGGAAGCCGGGCAGCCTTCGTCTGGAGCGGGGCGCGGCCATGAACGTGCTCTCGTTCCTCGAAGCATACAAGGCGGGCACGCTCAGACCGCTCGGCGAGGATGTTGTCGTCATTGGCGGGGGCAACACCGCCATGGACGCCGCGCGCGCAGCCAAGCGCGTCAAGGGCGTCAAGCATGTGCGGCTGGTCTATCGCCGCACGCGCCGCTACATGCCCGCAGACGAGGAGGAGCTGCGGCTCGCGCTCGACGACGGCGTGGAGTTTTCCGAACTGCTCGCGCCCGAAGCGCTGGAGAACGGCCTGCTGCGCTGCTCGGTCATGAAGCTCGGCGCCGCCGACGCTTCCGGACGCCGCTCCCCCATCGCAACGGGCGAAACCCGCCTGCTGCCCTGCTCGGCGCTGATCGCGGCCGTTGGCGAGCAGGTGGACGGCGCGCTGCTCTCGAAAAACGGCATTCAGCTCACCGATCGCGGCCGCGCGGCTGTGGACGGCCTGCTGCAAACGAATCTGGACGGCGTCTACGTGATTGGCGACGCCAATCGCGGCCCGGCGACGGTCGTTGAGGCGATTGCCGACGCGCGCACCGTGGCCGACGCCATCACCGGCGAACGCACGGTCTCCATTCCCGACGGCGCTTCGGTCAACCCCGCGCGCTGTGCCGAAAAGCACGGCATCCTTCGGGATTACGACTGCGCCGAGAAGGAGGCCGGCCGCTGCCTGCATTGCCCGACGATCTGCGAATGCTGCGTGCAGGTGTGCCCGAACCGCGCCAACATTGCCATTGACGTGCCGGAGCTTCCGATGCCGCAGATCCTGCATGTGGACCGCATGTGCAACGAGTGTGGCAACTGCATGATGTTCTGTCCGTATGACAGCCGTCCCTACAAGGAAAAGCTCACGCTGTTCTCCACAAGGCCCGCGTTCGAGGAGAGCGATAATCCGGGTTTCCTGCCGCTTGGCGGCAAACGGCTGCTGCTCCGGATCGGCTGCGCCGCGGACAGCGCGGCCGAAGAGGTCGATCTTTCGCAGCCGAACGCGCTCGATCCGTCGCTCGCGCGGTTCTTGAACGCGGTATTGACCGATTACGAATACCTGCTCTGAGCCGGTCGGCAACGGCCCGGCAAACAACAACCATCCGACAGCCGGGCGAAGGCAAGCCCGGCTGCCGGTTCCATGACTGAAAGAAGGAGATGCCGCCATGGCCGCAACCTTTACTGTCAACGGCAAGACCGTTACGGTAGAACAAAACTGTAAACTCATGCGCTATCTGCGCGACACGCTGCGCCTGACCTCCGTGAAGGACGGGTGCAGCGAGGGTGCCTGCGGCACCTGCACGATTCTCATCGACGGCAAGCCCGTCAAGGCGTGCGTGCAGCAGACGGACCGCATGGACGGCAAAACCATCCTCACGGTTGAGGGCCTGAGCGACTTTGAAAAAGAGGTCTACGTCTATGCGTTCGGCACCGCCGGGGCGGTGCAGTGCGGCTTCTGCATTCCCGGCATGGTGCTGTGCGCAAAATCACTGCTCGATACGAACAGCGACCCGACCGAGGCCGAGATCGCCCACGCGCTGCGCAACAACATCTGCCGCTGCACCGGCTATGTAAAGATCATCGAAGCCGTGCGCATTGCCGCGGCCGTGTTCCGCGCGGGCGTCATCCCCGAAGCGGCGTCCGACTGGCGCGTCGGCGCGCGCGTTGCACGACTGGATGTGCGGGAAAAGGTGCTCGGCACCGGCGTCTATACCGACGATATGCAGCTTCCGGGCATGCTGTACGGCTCCGCCGTGCGCAGCAAGTACCCGCGCGCGCGTGTGCTCGCCATCCGCACCGAGAGAGCAAAGGCGCTGCCGGGCGTTGCCTGCGTGCTGACGGCCGAGGATATTCCGTGCCTGACCAAGGTCGGGCACCTCAAGCGCGACTGGGATGTGATGATCGGCGTCGGCCGCATCACGCATTATCTGGGCGACGCCATTGCGCTCGTCGCAGCGGAAACGCCGGAGATTCTCGAACAGGCCAAGGCGCTCGTGGAGGTGGACTATCAGGAGCTGGAACCGGTGCAGAGCGCCTATGAAGCCATGGAGGAGGGCACGCCGCAGCTCCATCCGGGCGGCAACCTGCTCGCGCAGCGCCATGTGCGCCGCGGCAACGCCGATGAAGCGATCCGCACGGCGCCGCATGTGATCAGCGGTCACTTCTCGACCCCGTTCACCGAGCACGCGTTTCTGGAGCCGGAATGCGCCGTAGCGGAACCTTGGGGCGACAACGGCGTGCAGATCTATTGCTCCGATCAGAGCGTGTACGATACGCAGCATGAGATCTGCCCGATGCTGGGGCTCCAGCCGGAGCAGGTGCGCGTGGAAAATAAGCTCGTGGGCGGCGGTTTCGGCGGCAAGGAGGATGTGGTCGTGCAGCACCATGCCGCGCTGATCGCCTATCTCACCAAGCGGCCCGTCAAGGTCAAGCTCACCCGTGCCGAGAGCATCCTCATCCACCCGAAGCGGCACCCCATGGACATGGATTTCACGCTCGCCTGCGGCGATGACGGCACCATTTTGGGTGTAAAGGCGCAGGTCATCGCAGATACCGGCGCATATGCCTCGCTGGGCGGGCCGGTGCTCGAGCGCGCGTGCACGCACGCCGCCGGGCCCTACAACTACCAGAACTTTGAGATCGACGGCAGAGCCTACTATACCAACAACCCGCCGGCCGGCGCGTTCCGCGGCTTCGGCGTGACGCAGACGTGCTTTGCCATCGAAACGCTCTTAAACCGCATGGCGCACAAGCTTGGCATCTCCCCGTGGGAGATCCGCTATAAAAACGCCATCCGTCCGGGGCAGACGCTGCCCAACGGGCAGATCGTCGATGCATCCACTGGGCTCGTCGAAACGCTTGAGGCCGTGAAGGATGTATACGAATCCGAGCCGTATGCGGGCATCGCCTGCGCCATGAAGAACGCCGGCGTGGGCGTAGGCATTCCGGATACCGGCCGTGTGCGCCTCGTCGTTGAGGACGGCAGGCTGGCCATCCATACCGGCGCATCCTGCATCGGTCAGGGGCTTGGTACGGTGCTCGTGCAGGTAGCGGTCGAAACGACGGGCCTTGCGCCCACGGATATCCGCTATGCGCCGGTCAACACCTTCGCCGCGCCGGATTCCGGCACCACCTCCGGCTCCCGCCAGACGCTCATCACCGGCGAGGCGTGCCGCCGTGCCTGCACGCTGTTCCAGGCGGCCCGCGCCGGCCGGTCGCTTGCCGAGATGGAGGGCGAGGAATTCTATGCCGAATATCTGGCCAGAACGGACCCGCTCGGCTCCGACAAGCCGAACCCGATCAGCCATGTCGCCTACGGCTACGCGACGCAGGTGGCGATTCTGGGCGCGGACGGAAAGCTCCGGCGCATTGTCGCCGCGCATGACGTCGGCCGGGCGATCAACCCTCTGTCCCTGGAGGGGCAGATTGAGGGCGGTGTAGTCATGAGTATGGGCTTTGCGCTCACGGAGCGGTATCCGCTCGACAACTGTAAGCCGACGGCGCGCTTCGGTACGCTGGGCCTGTTCAAGGCCAATACCGTGCCGAAGATCGAGGCCGTGATCGTAGAAAAGCCCGGCGTTGAGCAGGGCTACGGCGCGATCGGCATCGGCGAAATCACCTCGATCCCCACCGCCCCCGCCATCGCGGAGGCCTACTATCGGCTCGACGGCAAGGAGCGCAGCGAACTGCCGCTTGCCGATACGCCGTATGCAAAGGCATAGGCGTACCCCGCAGTGGCGGCTTTACCCGCGTTGACAGACTGCAACGGCCGGCCATTGCTTCAAGCGATGACCGGCCGCTGTTTGATTGCATGGATTTTTTACAATTCCCGCACCATCTGCTCGTATGGCAGCGGCGTAAAACCCTTGCGCAGGTAGAGCTCGCGCGCCTGCTCGTTGTCCGGCGCAACCTCCAGCCGGAGCCGGGTAACGCCCTCCGGCAGGTGCTCCTGCAAATATCGAAAGAACGCGCTGCCAAGGCCGCGGCCCTGATAATCCGGCGTTACATAAAGCTCCTCGATCCAGACGACCTGTCCTCCGGCCTCCGCCGAAAACGTCCGCGACAGCAGCGCATAGCCGGCCGGCACGCCGGCCTCCTCCAGCACATAGCCCTGCACATAGGCGTTCGAGCGCATCATCTCTGCAAACGTGCGTTCAAAATACTCCGCCGGCACCGCGTGCGCAACCGCCTCCGAGGCATAGAACTGCCCGGAAAGGCGGAGGTACGTTTGCCGGTCTCTCTGTTCCATTGGTCGAACCATTCCGCTTCCTCCCGTTTGGCCGGACGCAGCCGTCCGGCGCCTTGCTGTGGTAATTCCTGTTATCACTATAGCACACACGGGCGAATTATGGTATACTAATCCTATTATTATTTAAGGAGGACAAGATCCATGTTTCGAGATAAGGCGGGCAACCTGTCCGTTGGCAAGATCATTCTGACCGTTGCCGTGCTGCTGCTCATCGCCGTTGCGGTCGGTTCGAGCTTTGTGGTCATCCCCGCCGGCCATACCGGTGTTGTACTGACGTTCGGCAAGGTGGGCGACGTTGCGCTCCAGGAAGGCTTGCATTTCAAAACCCCGTTTGTGCAGCAGATCGTCACGATCGACAACCGCATCGTCAAGCTGGATGTATCGACCGAAGCGTTTAGCAAGGATTTGCAGACGATCTCAACCGTCGTCGCGGTCAACTACCGCGTCAGCAAGGATGAGAGTCAGGCCATTTATAAAGAGGTGGGCCTTGGCTTTGAGGATGTGCTCATCACGCCGGCCGTCAACGAGGTGCTCAAGGCCGTCACCGCCGAATATACCGCCATCGAACTGGTCGGCTCGCGTGATGAGGTCAGCGTGCTGCTCGATCAGGGGCTCAACGACAAGTTGAACGGCTACGGCATCTATGTCAACGAGCTGAACATCATCAACTGGGATTTCTCTGAGGAATACATCGCCGCCGTGGAGGCCAAGCAGGTGGCCGAGCAGAACCTCATCAAAACGCGCACCGAGCAGGAGCAGGCGCTCGTCATCGCGAACACCGAGGCGGAAAAGCGCGTGATCGCGGCCACGGCCGAGGCCAACGAGATCAAGCTGCTCGCCGAGGCGAACGCGGAGAGCAACCGCATTCTGACCGAATCGATCTCCGATCTGCTGATCCAGTACCAGACCGTGCAGAAGTGGGATGGCAAGCTGCCCTCCGTCATGTCCGGCGCCGGGAACACGCTCATCGACATCCCGCTGCCGCAATAAGTCGGGTTCTCTCCCCGCATTCGGCGGGAACAGTTGCAAGAAACGGCAAGGGCGTTTTGCAGCATGCAAAACGCCCTTGCTTTTGTTTGCAAATCATTCGCCGGAAGCCGGTGGATACGGGACAGACTCTCCGGCGCGTCCTACCCCTCCCGCACGAGTTCAGCGATGCGCGCGCCGACATAGCGCTGTCCCTCCTCGGTGAGGTGCAGGCCGTCGTCGCAGATCAGGCAGAACATATTCCGGTCGAACAGGCAAACCTGCCGCAGATCGACCAACGCGCACTGCATCTGCCTTGCCACGCGCTCAATCAACAGGGAATACATCTCCTGATACCGGTAGATGCGCTGCTTATCGCCGAGCCATTGGAGAATATGCTGCGCGTTCAGCTTGTCGCCGACCAAAAACTTGAAATATTTATCCGCGTCGATCGGCGGCAGCGTCATCAAAATCGGACGAATGCCCTTGTCGCGCAGCAGCGTCACCATGCGCCGCAGCGTCTCTGCAAACACATGCGGCAGCGTATTGGGCAGATGCTCGGCCTCCGGATTCTCCGAAATGGCCGCCCAGTCAAAGTTGCTGTCATTGCCGCCGAACTCGATGACCGCCGCGTCGGCCGTCACGCCGTTCTCCAGGTCGCGCTCCATCAGCGCAAGGCCCTGTGGCGCGGTATAGCCAAAGCGCGCACGGTTGATGATGTGGATATCGAGCTCGCGCCCGGCCACCTCGGCCGCCGTCTCCTGCGCATAGGTGTGGCGGTTGCGCTCCGTGTTCCAAACAACGCCCTTTCCGAGCGAATCCCCCCAGAGAACGACCGTTTCATTCTTTTGATAAATGCTGTTCATGATTGGATGACTCCTGTGCTGCATTCCGTTGATGTACTGTCATCGCTGACGGTGGGACGCCCCACGCAATCGATGATACATATAGTATAGCAGAATTTCAGCTAACAGTGTTAACTTGAATTGTGAACCCACGGAAAACCATTTGTAACCACCCGGTTAAAGAAACAGCCGTCCGGCAATGCCGGACGGCTGTTTTTGCAATCGTTTTGAAGCTTACATCTCGTTGAGCTTCTTGTAGTATTCGATCTTCTCGGCGGCTTCCTTCTCGGCGCGGGCAAAGAGCTCTTCCGCGGCCTGCGGGAACTGCTTCTTGAGCGAGGAGTAACGGACTTCGCCCATGATGAACTCCTGATAGCTCGCCTTCGGGTCCTTGCTGTCAAGCACGAACGGGTTCTTGCCCTCAGCAGCCAGATCCGGGTTGTACCGATACAGCGGCCAGTAACCGGCCTCGACGGCCTTTCTGGCCTCCGCCTGGCTGTGGCCCATGTTGATACCATGGTTGATGCACGGCGCGTAAGCGATGATCAGGGACGGACCCTTGTAGGCTTCTGCCTCATTGACGGCCTTGATGAGCTGCGCGGGATTGGCGCCCATGCAGACCTTCGCGACGTACACATAGCCATAGCTCATGGCCATCAGGCCAAGATCCTTCTTCTTCGTGCGCTTACCGGCAGCCGCGAACTTCGCAACCGGACCGGTCGGCGTGGCCTTGCTGGCCTGACCGCCGGTGTTGGAGTACACCTCGGTGTCCATGACGAGTACGTTGACATCCTCATCCATGGCGAGCACATGATCGAGTCCACCGTAGCCGATGTCGTACGCCCAGCCGTCGCCGCCGAAGATCCAGACGGACTGCTTCGTGAGCAGATCCTTGTTCTCCAGAACCTCGCGCGCGAGCTTGCAGGCGTCGCAGTCGCAGATCTTGTTGTTGGCCAGCCACTTGGCTTCGTATTCGGTGCCGGACAGGTCGATGCCGTCCTCACACGCCGCAACCAGCTTTTCGCCTGCTGCGCGGGAGCCCTTGGCGTCGTCCATGTTGGCAAGCCACTCTTCGCCCGCGGCCTTGATGTCCGCTGCGCACCACTCGACGGCGATGAGCTTCTTGACAGTGTCCGCCAGATGCGCACGGCGCTGCTTGGTGGCGAGGTTCATGCCGAAGCCGAACTCTGCGTTGTCCTCAAACAGGGAGTTTGCCCAAGCGGGGCCCTGACCCTTGGCGTTCTTCGTATACGGGCAGGTCGGCGCGCTGCCGCCATAGATGGAGGAGCAGCCCGTTGCGTTGGCAACGATCATGCGGTCGCCGAACAGCTGGGTGATGAGCTTGACGTACGGCGTCTCGCCGCAGCCTGCGCATGCGCCGGAGAACTCGAACAGCGGCTGGAGGAACTGGCTGCCCTTGACGGTCTTGGTGTTGACGTCCACATCCTTCTGCTTGAGGGACACGGCGTACTCCCAGTTCTGCTCCTCCTGCTGCGCGCTGGAGAGCGGAACCATCTTGAGCGCCTTCTCCTTGGCCGGGCAGACATCGACGCAGTTGCCGCAGCCCGTGCAATCGAGCGGCGAAACCTGCATGCGGAATTTCAGCCCCGCAAGCTCCTTGCCCTTGCCGTCAACGGTCACGAAGGCCTCGGGCGCATTCTTGACCTCTTCCTCATCGAGCAGGAACGGACGGATGGTGGCATGCGGGCAGACCAGCGAGCACTGGTTGCACTGGATGCAGTTTTCCGGAATCCACGCGGGCACGTCGACCGCGACGCCGCGCTTCTCATACTTCGTGGTGCCGGTGGGCACGGTGCCATCCGCCTGCAGCATGGAAACAGGCAGCTTGTCGCCCTCCTGCGCAAGGATCGGGTGAATGAAGTTCACAAAGTACGGATCGTCCGTGACCTTGATCGGCTCAGCGCCGGTGGTGGTATCGGCCCAGGACGCCGGATAGTGGATCTCTTCGATGGCATTCATGCCGGCCTCGATGGCCGCATAGTTCTTCTGAACGACTTCGTCGCCCTTCTTGCCGTAGGACTTCTTCGCGGCGGCCTTCATGAAGGTCAGCGCATCCTCAGCGGAGATGACGTTCGCGAGCTTGAAGAACGCGGACTGCATGATCGTGTTGATGCGGCCGCCCATGCCAACCTCGCGGGCCAGCTTGATGGCGTTGATGTTATAGAACTTCACATGGTTCTTCGCGATGGCGCGCTTCATGGAAGCGGGCAGCTCGTTCTCCATTTCGTCGAGCGTCCACGGGCTGTTGAGCAGGAACGTGCCGCCCTCCTTGATGCCCTCGGCCACGGCATAGCGGGTGACGTAGGACGGGTTGTGGCAGGCCACGAAGTCCGCCGCGTCGATCAGATACGGGCTCTGGATCGGCTTCTTGCCGAAGCGCAGATGGCTGACCGTGAAGCCGCCGGATTTCTTGGAATCGTACGCAAAGTAGCCCTGCGCATACATGTCGGTGTGGTCGCCGATGATCTTGATGCTGTTCTTGTTGGCGCCGACCGTACCGTCGGAACCGAGGCCGTAGAACTTGCACGCGATCGTGCCCTCGGGCGCGGCGTTGATCTGCCGGGTGACCGGGATGGAGAGGTTCGTCACGTCGTCGACGATACCGACGGTGAAGTGGTTCTTCTTCTCGCCGGCGAGGTTCTCGTACACGGCGCCGACCATGCTCGGCGTGAATTCCTTGCTGCCGAGGCCATAGCGGCCGCCGATGACTTCGATGTCCCTGCCCTGCTCGTTGAGCGCCGCAACCACGTCGGTGTACAGCGGTTCGCCGAGGCAGCCGGGTTCCTTGGTGCGGTCGAGCACAGCGATGCGCTTGCAGGTCGCCGGGAGCGCTGCAACGAACTTGTCCGCCGCGAACGGACGGTACAGGCGGACCTTCAGCAGACCGAGCTTCTGGCCGCGGGCGTTGAGATAGTTGACGGTTTCTTCGCACACATCTGCGCCGCTGCCCATGATCACGATCACGTTCTCGGCATCGGGTGCGCCGACGTAATCAAACAGGTGGTAGCTGCGGCCCGTGATCCTGCCGACCTCGTCCATATAGTGCTGGACGATCTCGGGAATCGCGTTATAGTACTTGTTCGCGGCTTCGCGGCCCTGGAAATAGATATCCGGGTTCTGCGCGGTACCGCCCTGATGCGGATGCTCCGGGTTGAGCGCGCGGGCGCGGAACGCCTTGACCGCATCCATGTCGACGAGGGGGCGCATGTCCTCATAGTCGATCATCTCGATCTTCTGAACCTCATGCGAGGTGCGGAAGCCGTCGAAGAAGTGGAGGAACGGCACGGAGGCCTTCAGCGTGGACAGATGCGAAACCAGCGCGAGGTCCATGACTTCCTGCACGGAAGCGGAGGACAGCATGGCAAAGCCGGTCTGGCGGCAGCCCATGACGTCGCTGTGGTCGCCAAAGATGGACAGCGCATGCGCGGCCAATGCGCGCGCGCTCACATGGAACACGCAGGGCAGCAGCTCGCCCGCGATCTTATACATGTTCGGGATCATGAGCAGCAGACCCTGCGACGCGGTAAACGTCGTGGTCAGTGCGCCCGCCTTGAGCGAACCGTGCACTGCGCCCGCAGCGCCGCCCTCGCTCTGCATCTCCGCGATGCGTACCTGCTGGCCAAACAGATTGATTCTGCCGTTGGCCGCCCAGTCATCCGCGACTTCCGCCATCGGGGAAGACGGCGTGATCGGGTAGATTGCCGCCACGTCGGAAAATGCATACGCGACGTGGGATGCGGCAGTGTTGCCGTCGATGGTCATGGTCTTAGCCATTTTTACGCCTCCTGTGTTTTTTCAAGATCTGTTATGGGTCGGGCATAGCAGGGCATATGCCCGCTTCTTACCGAATACTATTATAGTCTTCATACAAAACGCTGTCAATCGAGCTTGACCTGAATTCCTGCAAAATTCCCGATATTTCCCGCTTTGAGAGTGGTTATGCAGGAGAAGCTGCATTTTTTGCCGTGTGCAGCGCTCCCAAGCCCGATACCATTTTGCCGCGCAATCTGCTATACTATCCCCGTTGTACAAAAAGCGCGGAAGAAAGCGGGGAAAAGCGGTATGATGCGGCGGATATGGGCATGGTGCAAGGGGGAAGCGGTGCTCTGTATCGCGCTCCTGCTTTCGCTTTTTTCCATGCTGTTCGTGCCGCCGGACGCGGCCTATGCCGGCTATATCGATCCGGGGGTGCTCCTGCTGCTGTTCTCGCTGATGGCCGTGGTGCAGGGCTTTTTCAGGTGCAATCTGTTTCAGGTGCTGGCCGCACGGCTGCTCGCCGGCGAAAAGCCGCTGCGCCTGATCTGTCTGCTGCTGGTGCTGCTGCCGTTCTTTTTGTCGATGCTGGTCACGAACGACGTGGCGCTCATCGCGCTCGTTCCGTTTTCGTTTCTGGCGCTGCGCCTTTTGGGCGAGGAACGGCTTATGCTGCGCATCTCGGTTCTGCAAACGGTCGCGGCCAACCTCGGCAGCATGGCAACGCCCGTCGGCAACCCGCAAAACCTGTTTCTGCACGCCCACTATGCGCTGAGCGCCGGCGCGTTCTTCCGCGTGGTGCTGCCGTTCTCGCTTTTGAGCCTGCTGCTCGTCGGCGCGGGCGCGCTGTTCTCGGCCGGGCCGCAGACGGTACGGGTGCGGTTTGAAACGCCGGCGCGCATCGCGTCGCCATGGCGGCTCGGCGGCTATGTTTGCCTGTTCGGGCTCAGCCTGCTGTCGGTATTCCACGCGGTGCATCAGGCGGTTCCGGCCGCGGCGGTACTGCTGTTCCTGTTGCTGTTCGACCGGCCGCTGCTCCGGCGGATCGACTACGGTCTGTTGGCGACCTTCGTTTGCTTTTTCGTATTCTCCGGCAATCTCGGCCGCATCCATGCGGTGCGCGCGCTGCTCTCCGGTTTGCTCCAAAAGAACGCCCTGCTCACCGCCGTGCTGGCCAGCCAGTTCATCAGCAACGTCCCCGTGGCCATCCTGCTCTCGGGCTTCACGGCCGATTGGCCGGCGCTGCTCGCCGGCGTCAACATCGGCGGGCTCGGCACGCCGATCGCTTCGCTAGCCAGTCTCATCTCACTGCGCCTGTACCTCGGTGAGCCGGGGGCGCGTGCCGGCCGCTATCTCGCCGTGTTCACCGCCGTCAATGCGCTCTGTCTGCTGTTGCTGCTTGCCGCGGCGGCGCTGGTGCTGTGAGCGCACGGTACAACGGCCGCCGCTTCGCGCTCCCAGCTGAGCTATACCCCCAGATTGTAAGAGAGTGCATATTTGATTTTAGGTTTTGAACTGCGGGGGGTACGTGACCGCTTCAACTGGGCTCCCAGCTGAGCTATACCTCCATGTGTGGAGAACTGCTTGTAAACAAATTGTTCAGTATTCAGTTTCTGTGTGTACACGCTTGTGCTGGGCTCGCTCAGCGCTCTCCCCGCCGGTTTTGTGCCATGCGCGCCCAGCGCGCCTGCCCGACGCCAAAAAATTATTTTGCGGGGTATGCAGAAGAAGCGCACCCCGCAAAGCCCTTTTCGGTTACTTCCTGTTCCGGTAGTCCTCGTCGATGCGCTCTTTCCACGCCGCGGTCAGCGGCCGGTTTTCGCGAACGGAACGGATGGCGTCGCCCACGGCCGCATAGTTGAGCTGCGTACCCTCGCTGTCGCTGTGATAGTTGACCGCCCGTTCCCGGTCGATGCCGAAGTGCGCGGCGGTCTCAACCGCGTCGATATTGGCGCCTAGAAACAAAAATTCCCAGCCATATTTTGCTTTTTGCCGTTCTATCATCTTCCTGACGTGGTCGGCGGTATAGATGCGGCTTGCATTCTCCTGCCCGTCGGTGGTGATGATAAACATCGTATGCGCCGGCACATCCTCGGCTCGCGCATACTTATGGACATTGCCGATGTGATGGATGGCGCCGCCGATCGCGTCGATCAAGGCGGTGCATCCCCCGACGGTATACTCCCCGTCCGTCATGTTCCTTACTTCCTGCAAATTCACCCTGTCGTGCAAAACCTCGGTGCAATGATCGAACAGCACGGTGGATACGATGCATTCCCCGCGCAGCGCCTTCTGCTTTTGAATCATCGCGTTAAAACCGCCGATGGTGTCGCTCTCCAGCCCCGCCATGGAACCGCTCCGATCCAGAATAAAAACGAGCTCCGTCCTGTCGTTGTGCATAGCAAAAAACCTCTCTTTCCTTTGATACCCTGATGGTAACACCGGAGGGGAGAGGTTTGGTCGCTTGGCAGGCGACACTTTACGCGCCGAGCAGACTTTGATCGAAGGCAAACAGCGCTTCATTGATTTCAAAGATGCAATAGTTGCCCTTTGAAATAAAGTAGTCGATGATGATGTCAAACTTGTTGCTGCGGGAGAGCGCAAAGCCCGCCTTCGCAAGCAGTTCCCTCGTTTCGGCAGGGGACAGCTCCAAAGAAACGGCAAAGGCAATCGCCGTGGGCTTGCTGGGCTGATAATGCACGTCGCTGCGGATTTTGGAAAACAGCTTGCGATCGATGTTCGCCTTCTTATAGCACTCGGCGTCGGTCATGCCCCTTTCATCAATCTTGCGCAGCAGCATCTGAGAAAAGCTCTCGTCCATCCGCCGGAGTCTGGCGTCAAGCTCCTCCTCGGCCGCCATGCCGGAGCACATTTCCGGTTCCTCCAACGGCGGCTTTTGACACATGGGCGCCATCATCGGCCGCATGCGGCGGCTCTCGCTCTGCAAATCGATATGCGCGGCCGCATACGCATCGTCTATGTATTGTGCGATATCCGCGAACAGTTTTTCGCCGATCCGGTAGGCCGCCTTATCGAAGACCACGATATAGACGGTCATATCGTTTTCAAGCAAAAATGCGCTGATGACGTCCACCGCCACCTGCAAAGCCCGATCCTTCGGATAGCCGTATACACCGGAGGAGATCAGCGGAAAGGCAACCGTTTCGCAGTCGTGCGCCTTGGCCAGATGCAATGCGGTTCGGTAGCAGGACTCCAGTTGTTCCCTTTCATTGTGCTGCCCATCGACCCATCTCGGTCCGACCGCATGGATGACATAGCGGCATGGCAGGTTGTATGCCCCCGTGATTTTCGCGCTTCCCGTTTCACAGCCGCCCAGGGTTCTGCATTCCCTGGTTAAGCCCTCTCCGGCAGCCCGGTGGATACAGCCGTCCACCCCGCCGCCCCCGAGCAGCGAGGAATTGGCGGCGTTTACAATCGCATCCACAGCCATTTGGGTGATGTCGTTTCGAACGATGTTCAGCGGCATGGTATTCTCCTCCGTTTCGGAATGTCAGCGATCACGGTTCATTTCGTGCCGTCCGGCCGGTCGCCCAGATAGTAGCGCGGCTTGCCCCGCGAGGCCTTTTTGTACTCGATCGCCCCTGTCGGGCAGGCCGAGATGCAGGCCATGCAGTGCGTGCAGTTCCCGTTCCAAACGGGCCGCCCCTCGCACAGGCGAATATTCTCCAGCGGACACAGCGCCGCGCAGCGGCCGCAGCCGGTGCAATTCTCCGTTGTATAAAACCCGCCGTCGTGCACCACCGCGGCATAGAACACCGGGTTCACCGCGCCGCTGAGCAGGCGGTCCATCAGTCCGGCGCGCCGCAAAGGGAACGGCTGCCCCGTCCGGACGGCGTCCGCCGCCGCATCGATGACCGGCTCCGCCGCCCGCAGAATGCGCCGCGCCTCCTCCGCCTCCGGCACCGGGAACATGGCGATATAGTTTTCCGGCATCACGACCGGCAGCAGCCCGCGAAAGGCCAGCCCCTTTTGCCGGCAGAGCCGCTCTGCATCGGCGGCTGCATTGCCCGCGCCATCGCCGCAGGTGAGCACGAAATATGCGTCGCGGCTGCCGGAGAACGACGCGGTCTCCAAAAACGCGCGTACAATGCGCGGCATGCGCCATGCGTACGTGGGCGTCACGAACACATACGGCGCCTCAGAGGCAAACACACCGGGCGTTTTCTGCCGGATATACGTATGGACGGATACAACCGTGTCGCCCAGCGCCGCGCCCAGCCGGTTTGCCGCATACCGGCTGTTGCCGGTTCCGGTAAAATACAGAATCATGCTTCTTCTCCTCTTCTTGTTCCCGGTTGCCGTTCGCTCGCGCCGCTCTCATTCCAGCGTTTGTGCAAACGCCATCAAATCTTCAAAGCTGCCCCGACAAAACGGCGTAATGTCCATGCCGTATTCGTTTTCGAGATAATCCGTAACCAGATAGCCGGAGAGTCCGGCTTTGAGCGCGGACATATCGTCCGACGGATTGTTGCCGATCATGAGGCAGGTTTCCGGCGCGCGGCCGAGCCGCGCGAGAATCTCCGTATAGTAGGCCGGGTTGGGCTTGCAGTAGCGGCTGTTGTCATACGTCGTGATGCCGTCAAAATCCGCCGGGGTCAGCCCGATCCAGCCGAGGCGGGTTTCCACGGCCACCGGCGGAAACAGCGGGTTTGTCGCGAGGTACACCGTGCGCTGCCGTTCGCCGCGCAGCAGCCCGAGCAGAACGCGCACATCCCGCTCCCGCCCCGAAGCTGCCGGATCGAGCACGCGGCGAACCGCATCAAATGCCCCACCGTAAAAGCCCTCGAGCGCGGGCTCCAGCGCGCGCACGCCCTCGCCCAACTCCCCCGCAAACACCGTCCAGAACCGCTCGCGGTTCGTCGCGCCGCCGTCGTTTTGGATCATGGCCTTGACGCCGTGCATCAGCGCACCCAGCAGCGCGCGGGCGTCGCGATAGCCATAACCGGCCAGAAACCGCGCCAAATCCGAGAAATATGCATCGATGAACGCCTGCTGCTCCATGGGGATCAGCGTCCCGTCCAGATCGATGAGAATCGTATCCTTCTGCATCCGTCAAAAGCTCCTTTTCGTTCTTTCGCCTCAAGCGTCGGCCCCTCTGCGCATGCGGGCTTCCTGATAAAAAGCCGGCGCTAAGCGCCGGCGCAGCCTGCTGAAATGTCCCGTTGCCCTCGGTCCGCGCATCGAAATCGCCGTACGATCCCGGTTTCAATGCCACCAGCGGCGGCCAATGCAGCGGTATGGCGCTATTCGGCATTCTTTCCTTTCTTGCCGCGCTTTTTCGCGTCGCCGGAGAGCAGTGTGTACAGCGCAAGGTACTGCTTTGCCGAAGCGGCCCATCCGAAATCCGCCTCCATGCCGCGGCGCACCAGCCGCTGCCACATGGGCCGGTCCTCATAATAGTATTGTACGGCGCGCTCGAGCACAAAGAGCATCTCGTGCGCGTTGTAGTTGGCGAACGAAAACCCGGTGCCCTCGTCCGTATATTTGTTGTAGGGGAGCACGCTGTCCTTGAGTCCGCCCGTCTCCCGAACGACCGGCACGGAGCCGTAGCGCAGCGCGATCATCTGCGACAGGCCGCAGGGCTCAAACTGCGACGGCATCAAAAACAGATCGCTGCCGGCATAGACCCGGTGCGCGAGCCCCTCATTCAGGCCGATATAGGTGCCCACCTGACCGGGATACCGCCACGCCGCCCAGTTGAGCAGGTCGACAAACCGCCGGTCGCCGTCGCCGAGCAGCACGAGCTGCACGTCCATGCGCAGGATGTCGGAGAACACGCGCTCCACCAGATCCAGTCCCTTTTGCGGCGTAAGGCGGGAGATCATCGCGATCACCGGCACCTCCGGCCGCTCGAACAGGCGCATCTCCCGCTGGAGCAGCGTCTTCTGCATCGCCTTGCCCGCCATATCGTCCGGCCCGTAATGGTATTCGAGAAAGCGGTCGGTCGCCGGGTCATAAACCGTGCGGTCGATGCCGTTCAAAATGCCGGACACCGCCTCGCCGCGTGCGCGGAGCAGGCCGTCTAGGCGCTCGCCGTAGTAGGCCGTGCGAATTTCGGCAGCGTAGGTCGGGCTGACGGTGTTGATATGGTCGGCAAACACCAGTCCCGCCTTCATGCAGCTCAGCGCCCCATAAAACTCCAGATAGTCCGGCGTGAACAGCCGCTCGTCAAAGCCGAGCTTTGCGTTCATCGCCCGCCAGTCGAACAGGCCCTGATAGCGCAGATTGTGGATGGAAAACACGATGCGCATGCGGCCGAGGCGCGCATCCTCGAGATACTGCGTGCGCAGCATCGCCGCGAGAAGCCCCGTCTGCCAATCGTTCAGATGCAGAACGTCCGGATAAAAATCGATGTGCCGGCACATCTCTGCCACCGCGCGGCAGAAGAACGCGAACCGATATCCCTCCTGCAGGCCGTCGCCATAGATGGCGTCACCGCCGAACATCTCCTCGTTGTCCACAAAATAATAGGTCACGCCCTGATCGGTCAGCGTTTCGATGGCGCAGTACATGCTGCGGCTGCCGAACAGCACCGCATACTCCGCCACGCGCTCCATGCGCGCCCGCCAGTACGCATCGATGCGCCGGTATTTCGGCAGCACCACGCGGACGTCGGCGCCCTGCCGGTTGAGCTCCACGGGCAGCGAGCCGGCAACATCGGCCAGACCGCCCGTCTTGATGAACGGTACGCACTCGCTGGCCACATACAGAACCTTCATAGAGTCTCCGTTTCCTGTCATACAGACATCGCTTTTCGCTCAGACGGTCGTATTTTTCTTCAGAATGATCGGGAAGCTGTCGTAGCCGATCAGCGTTCGCCCGTCGCGAATGGTCACGCCCTTGTCGAGCACCACATGATCGAGCGAACAGCCGTCTCCGATCGTGACGCCCTGCATGATGATGGAGTTTTTCACCACGCTGCCCCGACCGACCGTAACGCCGCGGAACAGCACGCTTTCCTCCACCGCGCCCTGAATGTTGCAGCCGTCCGCCAGGATCGCGTTTTTCACGGACGCTTCCGCGCCGTAGCGCGTGCTCAGCTCATCCTTGACCTTCGTGTAGACCGGATGCGCCGGATTGAACAGATCGGCCCGCACGGCGGGGTCGAGCAAGGCCATGTTGTGCCGGAAATAGTTGCCGGCGGAATCGAGCCTTGCCACATAGCCGTCGTAGCGGCAGCCGTAAATTTTGAGCGAGCTGCATTTTTTGAGCAGCACATCCCGCGTGAACTCGTACTCGCCGCGCGAAAACGCTTCCTCGACAAGATATTCGAGCAGCAGCCGGTCCATGATCATGACGTCGCAGCTTCGGCAATTCGTGCGCGGCCGGTAGGGATTGAGCTCCATCTCGGTGATGCGGCCGGCTCCGTCCATGAGCAATCTGAGATCATCGTTCTGCTCGTCCGGGTCGAAATCGCTCTCCTCGTTGTACAGGATCGTGATGTCCGCGCCGGTATGCACATGCTGCTCATACATGTCGTCGAACGTGGTGTTGAAGATCGTGTGGCTGCCGGTGAGGATCACATACTGCTGCGTGCAGCGCCGCACATAGCCCATGCAGGAGCGGAACGCGTCCACCGAGCCGCGGTAGAGGCCCGTGTTCTCCTTGGTCATGAACGGCGGCAGGATAAACAGGCCCTCGCGCTTGCGCCTCAGATCCCATTCCTTTCCGGCTCCGAGATGATCCATCAATGAATGGTAGTTCTTCTGGGTGATGAGCCCCACGCACGTCACGCCCGTATTCACCATATTGGACAGGATAAAGTCGATACAGCGGTAACGGCCGCCGAAGGGAACCGCCGCCACCGCACGCGACAGGGTGAGATCGCGCAGGCGCGGGTTGATCTCTCCGGTGTAGATGAGTCCAAACGCATTGCTGATCATTGCTCGTCCCCTCCTTCGCTGCCCGCGCCGGTCGCCACCGTGCCGCACGGCAGGTATGCGCCGTTGCAGATGCAGATATCGTTGCCGACAAGCGTGATGTCGCCCGTCAGCCGGTTGTCCACAACCTCGCCCTCGCGCAGCGCGCCGCCGATGACCGCGCCGCTGCCGATCCGCGCGTTTTCACCGATGATCGCCTTGTGTACGCGCGCATTCTCTCCGATCACCGCGCCGGGAAACACCACCGAATCGACCACCTCGGCGCCCCTGCCGATCTGTACGCCGGCAAAGAGCACGCTGTGCTCGACGCGGCCCTCCACAACGCCGCCCTCGGTCACAAGGCTTCTGTCGATATGCGCCTCTGCGCCCACATAATGCGGCGGCATGACCGGGTTGCGGCTATAGATACGCCAGCTCGGATCGTTCAGTTCGATCTTCGGCGGCTCGGAGAGCAGATCCATGTTCGCCTCCCAGAGGCTCTGCACGGTACCGACGTCCTTCCAGTATCCCTCGAACGAATATGCATACATCGGCACGTCGGCAGCGAGCATCCCGGGGATGATATTCTTGCCGAAATCATGCTCCGAATGCGGGTCGCGGTCGTCCTGCTCCATGTATGCCTTGAGCACTGGCCAGTTGAAGATGTAGATGCCCATAGAAGCGTTGTTCGATTCCGGGTGCTTCGGCTTCTCGGTAAACTTCGTAATGCGGCCGCGCGCGTCGGTGCTCATGATGCCAAAGCGGTGCGCCTCCTCCATGGGTACCGGCAGCACGGCGAT
Source organism: Clostridiales bacterium (assembly GCA_019416935.1). Classification (GTDB taxonomy): domain Bacteria; phylum Bacillota; class Clostridia; order Christensenellales; family CAG-138; genus Aphodomorpha. Next base: position 95,046 of record DXWI01000002.1, read on the forward strand.
CGTGGCCGCGGCCTCCTTGCGGATGTGGAAGCGAAGCATCTCCGCATAGTTCATCTTATAGATATGGTCGCCGGAAAGGATCAGCACATAATCCGGTTGGTACTGGTCCACAAACTCCCGGTTCTGATAAATCGCGTTGGCCGTGCCGGAATACCACTTCCCGTCGCTTCCGGTCACATACGGAGGCAGCACGAACACGCCGCCGTTCAGGCGGTCGAGGTCCCAGTGCTGGCCGGTGCCGATATAGGAGTTGAGCGCCAGCGGGCGGTACTGCGTCAGCACGCCCACGGTGTCAATATCCGAGTTAACACAGTTGCTCAGCGGGAAATCGATGATCCGATACTTCCCGCCATAGGGTACGGCTGGTTTTGCCATGTTGGAGGTGAGTACGCCCAGACGGCTCCCCTGCCCACCAGCCAGAAGCATTGCTACGATCTTCTTTTTCATGACTGCATCCTTTCATATGATTTCCGTGTTTGCCGCGCGGCGGCCGGATACTAAACATCAGCGCCAAGCGATTCCTCCGTTTCCGCCTGTTCGCGCGGCACGGTACCGGAGAACCGGAGGTATACCGCTCCATAGGGCGGAAGCTGGATGGAAAGCTGCTGTTCAAACGCGTCGAGCGGCTCGTCGATCGTCTCCTTCGGCGCATTCTCATATTCGCCGGTGCCGCCGTACTTTTCGGAATCGGTTGAAAACGCCTGGCTGAACACGCCGGCCGCGGGCACGCCCACGCGATAATCCTCCATGGGTATCGGCGTGAAGTTGAACGCGCACAGCAGCGCGTTCCCCTGCTCGTCCATGCGCATCCAGACCGCAGCGGAATGAATGCTGTCGTCCGCCTGCAGCCAGCGGAACCCGCTCCACGAATCCTCGACCCGATAGAGCGCGCTCGTAGCGGTGTAGAACCGGTTCAGATCGCGCACCATGCGCTGCATCTGGCGGTGCTTGTCATATCCGAGCAGATGCCAGTCGAGCGAATCGTCGAATTTCCACTCGATGAACTGGCCGAACTCATCGCCCATAAACATGAGCTTTTTGCCCGGATGCGCAAACTGATACGCAAACAGAAGTCTCAGCTGCGCAAACTTCTGCCAGTAGTCGCCCGGCATTTTGGACAGCAGGCTGCGCTTGCCGTGAACCACCTCATCGTGCGAAAACGGCAGCACATACGCCTCGGAGAAAGCGTAGCACAGCGAGAACGTCAGCTTATTGTGGTTCCATTTACGGAAAAAGCTGTCCATCTCCATGTAGGAGAGCATATCGTTCATCCAGCCCATGTTCCACTTGAACGCGAACCCGAGGCCGCCGTCCTGAAGGCTGTGCGTGACCTTCGGATAGGCCGAGCTCTCCTCCGCAAAGATCAGCTTCTCATACGGCAGCTCCTGCACCGCCTCGTTGAGCTTTTTGATGAAGGCGATTGCGCCAAGATTGTCCCGCCCGCCATACTGGTTGGGGAGCCATTCGCCGTCGGACTTGCCGAAGTCGAGATAGAGCATGCAGGAAACCGCGTCCACGCGCAGGCCGTCAAAGTGATATTCCTTGAGCCAGAACAGCGCGCTCGAGAGCAGGAAGCTGTGCACTTGCGTGCGGTCAAAGTTGAACAGCAGCGTGCCCCACTGCGGCATATCGCTGCGCCGTGGATCGGGATGCTCGTAGCAGCAGGAGCCGTCGAATTCTCTCAGGCCGTGCGCGTCGCGCGTAAAGTGCGCCGGCACCCAGTCCATGATGACGCCGATGCCGCGCTCATGCGCGCGGTTGACCAGGTACATCAGATCCTCCGGCGCGCCGTAGCGCGCGGTGGCCGCATAGAAGCCAGTGACCTGATACCCCCAGCTCGGATCATACGGGTATTCCATGAGCGGCATGAGCTCGATGTGCGTATAGCCCATGTCGCACACATAATCGATCAGCTCGTGGGCAAGGCCGCGATATCCAAGGCCCGTTTTCCACGATCCCGGATGCACCTCGTAAATGCTGATCGGGCGTTTTTTTGCATCGCGCTGCTTTTTGAGAAATTCGCCGTCCGTCCACGCAAAGTCCGGCAGCTCGGCCACCATGGAGGCCGTGCCGTCCGGTTCGCCGCGCACCGCATACGGGTCCGCGCGCAAAACCTCCCGTCCGTCGGCGGTGATGATGGAGTACTTGTACAGTTGTCCCTTTTGTGCGAATCCCAGATGCGCTTCCCACACGCCCGTCGTGCCGACCATATGCATGGGGTCGGCCTTTGGGTTCCATTCGTTGAAATCGCCGACGACGCTGACCGCGCGCGCTTCCGGCGCCCAGACGGCAAAGCGGTAGATCCGCTCCCCCTGCGCCCCCGTGCACGCGTGGCAGCCCAGCGCGCGGTATGCGGCGGTGGATATCCCCTCATTGAAAAAATACAGTTCCGTGTCGTCAAGATGATACGCCATAGTGTTCCCCTTTTGTATTCCTACTGCGATTATACCATCGGTTTGTAAGAGAACACAAGCCTCATACGCGCGGTTTCGGGGCAACTCCCGTCCCGCGCGCCTCGAAAAAGCGATGTTCATGCCAATATCGCCCCTTTCGGCGCCGATGCGCATCAAACCCGCCCCTCCGCCGGGCAAAAATCCTGCCGGCGGCTGTCGTGCTTCTCCCCCTTCTATGCTATAATAAATCGATAGTATGCAAAATCGGAGGTTTCCCTATGACCGATCGTCTGTATCTTTCCGACAGCCACCTGCAAAGCTGCGCCGCGACGGTGCTCTCCTGCGTGCAGACCGCGGACGGTTTCGATATCGTTCTCGACCGAACGGTGTTCTTTCCCAATGCCGGCGGCCAGCCCTGCGATACCGGCCTGCTGCGCTCAGAGGAGCGCGCTGTGGCGGTCGCCGGCTGCGACGAGGCGGACGGCGTGCTGCTGCACCATACAAACGCTGCTCTGCCCTTGGGCGCCGCCGTGCAGGCGGAGATCGATTGGGCGCGCCGATTTGACCTCATGCAGCAGCACACCGGCGAGCACCTGCTCTCCTATTCGGCGTATGCGCTGTTTGAGGCGGCAAACGTGGGCTTTCACCTGAATACCGTCTGCGGTACGATCGATCTGGACAAGCCGCTCTCGCCCGAGCAGGTGCGGCAGATGGAGCGCCGCGCAAACGAGCTGGCCGAGCGGGATCTGCCCGTTACCGCCGCGTGCTATGAGAGCGAGGATGCCATCGCCGGCCTACCGCTTCGCAAGCAGGCCGAGGGCCTGACCGCGCCGATCCGCATCGTGACGATCGAGGGTGCGGACTGCTGCACCTGCTGCGCGCCGCACTGCCGCCGCACCGGCGAGATCGGGCTGCTGTTCCTGACCGACGCCGCGCCGTACAAGGGCGGCATGCGCCTGACCTTTTTGTGCGGGCAGCGCGCGCTGTTGCATGTACGCGCCATGCACGATACCGTCGATCACATCGCGCGCCGTTTCTCGACCGGGCGCGAGAGCGCCTTGGCGGCGGTGCAGAAGCAGGCCGACGAGCTGATTGCCGCAAAAAAGCGGGAGCGCACGCTCGCCGCGCGGGTGAGCGCCCATTTGGCCGACGAGCTGTACCGGAACGCGGACACGATCGGCAACACGCGCTTTGTTGCCGCACGCCTCGAGGACGTCGGCGCGGCACAGCTTCGTCCGCTCGCACAGCAGATCGCCGGCACGCAGCGCACGCTCGTGTTCCTCCTGACCGGGGACGGCGCACGCGTGCAGTACCTACTGTTCGCCGGCGGCGGCCTGCCGCTCGATATGGGCGAGCTCTGTCAGGCCGTCAATGCCGCGCTCTCCGGCAAGGGTGGCGGCCGCGGCACGCTCGCGCAGGGCTCGGCGGCCATGCAGCCGGGGCTGGACGAGACGTTTGAACAATTGCGCGCCTACCTCGCCCAGCGGCTCAAGGCGCTCCGGTAGCAGGCCGCCGATTTGACGGAATTTCTGCTGCGGCAGGGATACCCTGGCTTGACGCTGCGCAGCAGAGCCTGCAGAGCACTGCAGGCTCTGCGTCAAAAGCGCCGCACAAACTGCTGCTTTTAACGAATTCCATGGTTTCTCCGGCGATGCTCCCGTGCGCGAACCGGCGGAGCGGTTCCTCCGGTGCTTTTTGGACATTCAAAACGGACAGCCATCGGACTGTCCGTTTTTCTCAACGTCTTTGTTTCGGCGCGGCGCGAGACAGGGGAGCTTTGTCAGGGGTCGATCGTAAATGTCAGCGCATACTGCGGATAATCCGTGCGAACGCGATCACTCCAAAAGCCGACCGCGCCCACATCGTCCAGTTCGGCCGCCTCGCCGACCGCCAACTCCACGGTTTTCACGGTCTGTGGTTCTCCGTCCGTATCGAAATTCACACTGTACGCCGCAGTCAGGTGTACGATGCGGGGAACCAGCGTGATCTCCCGGATCTCGGGGAGCAGTTCGAGCGGAACCTCCCGCAGCCCGTTGAAATCGTAGAGCAAGCGCCCGTTTTCATCCGTACCGTCGGCGTTGATACGGACGGCCCCCGGCACCCAGCTGCCCGCTTCGCCGTTAATCAACACCTGGAATTCCATGCTGTTCAGAAGCGCGTCCCGATCCTCCTTTGTCCACGTCTCGGGGAATTGAATCTCGGTCTGCATCTGTCTCACGCCCAGCGCGTTTACCGTGATTCCCGGCAGCGCCCGCATGGTGAGCCCGTCGAGCGAGACATGCCGGTTCATGAGCCGCCATATGCGGACGTCGTTCTCTACGAACCCCTCCTGCTGCGTCAGCGTGGTTTCCCCCGTCCATGTCACCGGCCTGCCCGCAGCGGAGCCCGTTCTGGCCGGCAAATGCTTGTAGCCCTCGACGTCGATCGTGACCTGTCCGAGCTTCGCCGCAAACACCGTGGTGTTCTCGCCTCTGTCTCCGTCGAGCATGAACTCCATGCGCATGCTCAGCTCCGCCGTCACCAGTCCGTTTTCATCGGCCATCGCTTCCAGCGCCGCCGGGTCGCGCACGGCCATGGCTGCACAGCCGGTGATGTCGTTCTCCTCCAGATAGGCCTTGTTGAATTTGTCGATCGCGGAAGTGTTGCCGTTCATCGTCGCCATCTTGTCAAGATGCGAAGCAAGCGGCTCCTCGTTCCGTGCGGATTCGGCGACGCCCCATCCGCCGCTGGCGATGCGGGTGCCGTCCGGAAGCTCTAAAAAGCACCAGCTGTCCACCTCCCATCCGAGCTGATACGTTCCGTTCAGATATGCCTCCGGAACGGGCGCGCCGCCAAAGTAGCCATCCAGCTTTTCCACCGGAATGATCGCGTGCGTCAGCGAGCCGCCGCAGCACTTCTCAAGCAGCCAAATGCCGCTGCCGTTGCAGAACGTCACGGTCTGCGTAATCTCTCTTCCGTCATACAGTGTCTTGCCCAGCACGGTCGCCGGCTCCTCCCGGTCAAATGCCTCGCGCATGAGCGCCGACAGTTTCCCGTATTCCCCGCCGTCGGTGATCGCGCTGTCATTATCCTCCGGCGCGGCGGATGTGATGATCTCATCAAGCGCCTCGTTCGGCCTGCGCCCTTCCGGATTGCCGGAAAGATAGTCGCCGGGCGTGGTGACGTCGATGCCGAACCAGCCGAGCACCTCCGCCCGCGCTTCGGGAATGCAGGCCACCAGCGTAAGCGCCAGCAGCAGCGCCGCCGCGGCCGCCCACCCGGCCCGCATCCGTTTTCCTGTATTTGTACGTTGCATACGTCGTTCTCCTTTCCGAGTCTCTCTCGGTTCCTCCCTGTCCGCTTCTGCAAACACGCGGGCAAGCAGCGCCGCCTCGCGCTCTGCGGGCAGCGCAATCCGTGAAAGGGAGGCTTTGATGCGCTCCTGTTGTTGTGCGTTCTGTTTCCGCATGGTTACCGATCCTCCCCGATTGCAGTTTTGAGCAGCATTCTGCCGTGGCGCAGATACCGCCACACGGTTGCTTCGGATTTTTTCATGTGGCGCGCGATCTCCGCGCATGAGTAGCCCTCATAATAATGCAGATAGATCGCGGCCTTGTACTGTTCCGGCAGGGCGAAAATACTCTCCAGCGTTTCGTCCGTCCATTCCGGCGCCGTGCGCCGCTCGACCGCGTCCATATCCATATCCACACGCCGCCTCCACGCGGTGCGCAGCATGTCGCGGCACACGTTTGACGCAGTGACGATCAGCCACGCTTTCTCGTGCTCTGCCGAACGGAAGGCCGTTCCGTCCCGCATGAGTTTGAGGAACGTCGTTTGTACGGCGTCCTCCGCGTCCTGCGTGCAGCCGCGGAAGAACACCATGCACACGCGGTAGACGGTCTGCACATTCCTGTGATAGATGGCCGCCGTTTCCTCTCTCGTCCTGAAAAGCGCTTCCAAAGCTCCCGTTCCTCCAGTCCTGCTTGTATCCGAATGATCATTCACCCCAAATACGGATGAACCGCCGTATATCTGTCATCGATTGAAAAAATAAGCAGATCTCATAAATCACAAGCGGGGGCGTCCCATTTCGGAGCGCTCCCGCTACAGACCGTCAAAAAAGGCAACGGGCGAACCGCTCCGTCGGTTCGCGCACGAGAATTACACAGGAAGGACCATAATATTCGTCAAAAGCAGCGACCAGAGCGGTGCTTTTGACACCTTGCTTGCAGGTTTGCAGCGTCAAACCTGCAAGTGTATTCCTGCCGCAGCAGCAATTCCGTCAAAAAACAAAGTTTTTTGACGGCCTGAAGCGGGAGCGTCCCATCCCGGGACGCTCCCGCTATTGTTTATCCCCATTCTTTTCCGCAGGCCGGCCGCCCTGCTTTTTCCCCGTGTGGCCCGCCGCTTTCCGCATTGCGCGCAGAAAACGCGACCCGGCCGGCGGTGCATGTGCAATCGTGCGGCGGTTTTCAGCCGGTGCGGCGCGCGGCGCTGCCGCAAAGTCTCAGCATGGCGTGCGGGACTCCCCCACGCTTCGCTCCGCGCCGCGCACCAGCAGAATTTTGTTCCGTTCGAGGAGCGCCGCCTTCAGATCGGCCGCCGTTTGCAGCGGCTCCGGTACGGCCAGCCCGTTCTGCAGGCCGTCCACGCCGCGATGGTTGTCGGAACCGGCGGACACCGGCAGACCGTGCGCCGCAGCAAAGCGCCATGCGTCCTCGTTGACCTCGTCCGGGTCCCAGTAGTTCTCCGCCTCCACCCCGTCGAGAAGCGCGGCGTCCAGACGTGCGGACGGGTCGGGGATATAGTCCCGGATGCGGAACGGGTGCGCCCAGAAGATCAGCCCGCCCGCGCGGCGCACCCGTTCGGAGAGCGCCGGCAGCAGCAGGCTGCCAAGGTTCGGATTGTCCAGAAAAAATGCGCGCGGCAGGCCGTAGAGCAGCACCTCCTTGGCCATGGGCAGACCGAACTCCACGCCGAAATGCACCTCCATGCCGAACGTGCGCGCCACCGCCTCAGCCCGCTCCGCCGCGGAGAAAAAGCGCTGCATCTGTTCCGCCCAGGGCAGTTCGCGCGGCACGCAGGTGTTGCCGCGGCCGAAGTGATCCGTCAGCACGACGCCTCGGTATCCCGCCTTGGCGTAGGATGCGACCAGTTCCTCCGGCGTCTGCCGGCTGCAGGCGCTCCCCACGCTGGTGTGGCAATGCAGTTCATAATAGTACATGGTCTCACTCCCCATTTGATACAGTGAGCATACCCCGGGAGCGCAAAAAGCGCAAGCCGTGGGATACAAAAGCGCCGGCAATTCCATAAATCCGCAGGAAATCACCGGCGCAGCAGTCCGTTTTATGGTTCTCAGCCGACGAGAATGGCGCGGCAGGGCGCGCCCTCCGCTCCGCCGATCTTGAGCGGCGCGGCAAAGAGCGTATAATCGCCGTCGGGCGCGGCGGACAGGTCGAGGTTTTCGAGCACCGCAATGCCATAGGTCAAAAGCGCCGTGTGCGCGGTGCACTCGTCATCGGGCAGGCCGATGGTCTGCCGGTCGGTGCCGACGAGCTTGACGCCCCGCGTATACAGATAGCCGATGGCGCTCTTGAGCAGATACCCCGGGCCGCGCAGCAGCACGCGATCGGAAACATGCACGCGCATGAAAAAAGCCGCGTCCAGGGGGCCGCTCGGCACGGTCAGCACCGTACAGGGGCCGTAAAACGCCTCGAGCGGGAGCGAGGCGATATCGCTGCCGCCGGGCAAAAAATGCAGCGGCGCATCCACATGCGTGGCCGCGTGCAGGCTCATCACGATCGCCTGCAGCTGGTACCCGTCCGCTTCGTGCGTAGCCAGCGTGTGCATGCGCGGCGCCGGATCGCCCGCATATGGCGCGGCGGCGGTCAGCTCACGCGAAATATCGATGATCGGCATGAAAACTCCTTTTGTCGGCAATGGGCGAATTCTGTTAAATTTCAGTATACGCCCTTGTCCGTCAACGGTCAACCGATGTTTCGGAACAAATGGGCAAAACGGCGGTTTTGGCCGTTTGAAACCTTGTGTTTTCAAGCGTTTTCCGCTATACTAATACGATAATCGACTGGAAAGGAGCACGATTACCCGCATGTACGAAATCGTCAAAAAGCGTGCGCTGCACGATACCGTTACGCTCATGGAGGTGCACGCGCCTGCCGTCGCCCGCAAGGCAAAGCCGGGCCAGTTCATCATTCTGCGCATCGACGAGAACGGCGAGCGCATCCCGCTGACCATTGCCGGCAGCGACCGGGAGAAGGGCACGATCACCATCATCTTCCAGAAAGTCGGCTATACGACAAAGCGGCTGGACTTTCTCAATGAGGGGGACAGCATCCTCGATTTCGTCGGCCCGCTCGGCGTCGCCTCGGAGTTTGATGGCATGAAAAAGGTCGCGGTCATCGGCGGCGGTCTGGGCGTGGCCATCGCCTACCCGCAGGCAAAAGCGCTGCACGATCTCGGCGTAGAGGTGGATGTGATCGTCGGCTTCCGCAACACCGGATTGATGATCCTGATGGACGAGCTCAAAGATGCCTCCACGAACCTGTTCGTCATGACCGACGACGGCTCGAACGGCCACAAGGGCTTCGTGACCAACGCGCTCGAGGAGCAGCTCAAGGCGGGCGTGCAGTACGACCATGTCATCGCCATCGGCCCGCTGATGATGATGAAAAACGTGTGCAGTCTGACCAAGGAATACAACATCCCCACGATCATTTCCATGAACCCGATCATGATCGACGGGACCGGCATGTGCGGCTGCTGCCGCGTTACGGTCGGCGGCGAGATGAAGTTTGCGTGCGTCGACGGGCCCGATTTCGACGGGCATCAGGTCGATTGGGATGAAGCGATCGCCCGCGGCAGAATGTATAAAAAGGAAGAGCAGGAGAGCATGGAACGCCATGTATGCAATCTGACAGGAGGTGTGCGCTGATGCCGAACATGAACCCGAAAAAGCTGCCCGCGCGCGAGCAGGCGCCGGACGTCCGCAATAAGAACTTCGACGAGGTTTCCCAGGGCTACGACGAGGCCATGGCCATGGAGGAGGCTGCGCGCTGCCTGAACTGCAAGCACAAGCCCTGCGTGTCCGGCTGCCCGGTCAACGTGCGCATTCCGGAGTTTGTCCAGCTCGTCGCCGCCGGCAAATTCATGGAGGCGTATGACGTCATCACCTCAACGAACGGTCTGCCCGCCATCTGCGGCCGCGTGTGCCCGCAGGAGACGCAGTGCGAATCCAAGTGCGTACGCGGCATCAAGGGTGAGCCGGTCGGCATCGGCCGCCTGGAGCGCTTTGTCGCCGACTATGCCATGAGCCACGGCGCAAAGAGCGCCGAGCCCGCCGCACCGAACGGGAAGCGCGTTGCCATCGTCGGCAGCGGCCCGGCCGGCCTGACCTGTGCGGGCGACCTGAAAAAGCTCGGCTATGACGTGACCGTGTTTGAAGCGCTGCATACCCCCGGCGGCGTGCTCGTATACGGCATTCCGGAGTTTCGTCTCCCGAAGAAGCTCGTGCGCCGCGAGATCAGCACGCTCGAGGCGATGGGCGTCAAGATCGAGACCAACATGGTCATCGGCCGCTGCATCTCGCTCGATGAGCTGATGCAGGACGAGGGCTTCGACGCGGTGTTCGTCGGCTCCGGCGCGGGTCTGCCCCGCTTTCAGGGCATTCCGGGTGAAAACCTCAACGGCGTATATTCCGCCAACGAGTTTCTCACCCGCATCAACCTCATGAAAGCCTATTCCTTCCCCGAGACCGATACGCCCGTTCAGGTCGGCAATTCCGTCGCGGTCGTCGGCGGCGGCAACGTCGCGATGGACGCGGCGCGCTGCGCAAAGCGGCTCGGTGCGGAGCATGTTTATATCGTGTATCGCCGCAGCGAGGCGGAAATGCCCGCGCGCGTGGAGGAGGTACACCATGCCAAGGAGGAGGGCATCGTCTTTTTGATGCTCACCAACCCGACGGAGATCCTCGGCGATGAGAGCGGCCATGTCTCCGGCATGACCTGCGTGGAGATGGAGCTGGGCGAACCGGATGCTTCCGGTCGCCGCCGCCCGGTCGTCAAGCAGGGCAGCGAGCACAAGCTCGACGTGCAGACGGTCGTGATCGCCATCGGCAACAGCCCGAATCCGCTCATCAAGAACACGACGCCGGGCCTCGACACCCAGAAATGGGGCGGCATCATCGCAGATGAGGAGACTGGCAAAACAAGCAAGCCCTTCGTCTATGCGGGCGGCGACGCCGTCACCGGTGCGGCGACCGTTATCCTCGCCATGGGCGCCGGCAAGAAGGCTGCAGCGGCCATCCATGCGGAGCTCTCGGCCAAATAAAGCGATACAAAACAAACCGCCCGGGATGCGACCGGGCGGTTTGTTCATGCCTTCCGGCATACTTTTCACAAAACTGTACTCGGAGGATTGCAAGCTCGTTTCCATGGATTTGTGAAACCGGAAATCCTGCGGTGCGGCGGCTCATCTGTGCCACCGCACCGCTTATTTACTGTTGTGCAGCACCGTGCCGCCGATCGGCTCCGGCTGCTGCGGGGCATCACCGGGTCTGCGCTTTCTTTTCGCGAAGCGCTGCCAGCACAACGTCCGGCGTGAGCGGCATGCGGAGGAAGCGGCAGCCGATGGCGTTTGCAACGGCGTTGGCGATCGCCGGTGCGCCGGGCACCATGACGATCTCACCGATACCGCGCGCGCCATAGGGACCGGTGGGTTCCGGCTTCTCCACAGCCTCGACGATCATCTCCGGCATATCGTCAATGGTCGGGATCTTATAGTCCACAAAGCTCGGATTCATCACGCGGCCTTCCTTGAGCTTCAGCTCCTCAAACAGCGCGGTGCCGAGCGCCTGCACCATGGCGCCCTCGGCCTGACCCTCATACATCTGCGGGTTGATGACCTTGCCCGCATCGAACACGGAGACCATCTTGAGCACCTTGATGTTGCCGGTTTCCGTATCGACCTCGACCTCGGCGCCGTTGACGCCCATGCTCCAGAAGGCGACGGGCTTGGGCGAAAGGCCGGTCTTGACGTCTGCCGCAATATTGTTCGGCACGGTGAACGCGCCCACGCCGATCATCGGACCGCCGATGCCGCTCTGATCCGGCAGGGACAGGCCCAGCGCGAAGGTGCTGATCGGCACCTTGACGTCCGGATAGAACTTGCGGCAGACAAAGCCGTTCTCGAGATACAGATCGTTCTTCCAGGTCCCCATTTTGATCTGGGCAAGCTCCAGGATCTTGTTGCGCAGGTCCTCGGCTGCGAGCTTGGTCGCATTGCCCGCGCAGTAGGTCGAACGGGAGGCGACCGTCTGCCACTCATAGGGTGTATGGTCGGTATCGCCGGTGCGCACGGTGATCTTATCCGGGCTGACGGTCAGCGTTTCCGCTGCGATCTGCGCCATGACCGTATCGGAGCCCTGGCCCATGTCGTGGCAGGAGCAGAGCAGCACGAATGTGCCATCCTCGTTCATGCGGATGATAACGGAGGATGCGACGTCCGTGGGCATGGACGGGGCTTTCCAGCCGCCCGCGATCCCCTTGCCGCGGAGCTTTGTCGGACTGCCGGAGGGCTCGCAGGGCTTGTCGTACTCGATGAGCTCCGCAGCGCGCTCCAGACACTCCTGATAGCCCGCGACCTCGATGGTCTGGCCCGTTGCGGACAGGCCGCCCTCGCGGATGCCGTTTATGCGGCGGATTTCCAGCGGAGAAATGCCCATTTCGCCGGCGATCATATCGATGTTCTGCTCGATGGCAAAGTGGATCTCGCTCATGCCGAAGCCGCGGTACGGGCCGCCAACTGGGTGGTTGGTGTAGACGCAGTAACTGTCGGTGGCAATGTTTTCAATGTCGTACGGGCCCACGCAGCCCCAACCGGCGGCCTTGACGATGTTGACGCCGTACTCGGTGTACGCACCGCCGTCCCAGGCGAGGGTGTTCTTCGAGCCGATGATCTTGCCGTCCTTGCGCAGTGCGGTCTGGATGCGGATGTGCAGACCCTGCCGCACATAGGCGTACTGGAACTCATCCTCGCGCGTATAGGTCAGCTTGACCGGGCGGCCCGGACAGCGCATGGCCAGCGGGATCACGATGCCCTCCAGCGTGGTTCCGGCCTTGCAGCCGAAGCCGCCGCCGACCGCCTTGCTGATAACGCGGATCTTGTTGAGCGGAAAATCAAAGGTCTCCGCCAGCGCGCGGCGCACCGCGAACGGCGACTGGCAGGCGGCCCAGATGGTCAGCTCGCCATCGGGCATATACTGTGCGGTGCAGGCGTGCGGCTCAATCGGCACATGCTGCACATGCGGGATGTAGAAGCTGTGGTCGAACACGCGGTCAGCCTCGGCAAAGGCCTTCTCCGCATCGCCCTTTCTCAGCACATAGTGGTGCGAAATGTTCGTGCCCTTCTGCGGATAGAAGATGGGGAGCACCTTGTAGGTGTGCAGATCGGGATGAATGAGCGGCGCATCCGGCTTCATGCCCTCCAGCGCGTCAAACACCGCGGGCAGCTCCTCGTATTCCACCTCGATGAGGCGGCAGGCCTCTTCCGCAATCTCCGCGCTTTCCGCTGCGACGGCCGCCACCGGCTCGCCGCGGAACTTTGCCGTACCCACGGCGAGGAAATTCTTGTCCTCCAGATACAGGCCGCTGCGCTTTTTATAGCAGTCGCCCGTGATCACGCAGCGAACGCCGTCCAGCGCCTCCGCCTTGCTGGTGTCGATGGAGAGGATCCTTGCATGCGCATACGGGCTGCGCTTGACCTGTGCGTACAGCGGCCGCGAAAAGCGGATATCGTCCGCGAACTGCGCGGTACCCGTGACCTTTTTGACGGCGTCGAGCCGCTCAACGGATTGACCTACGACCTTCATTTTTCGTATACCCCCTTTGCAGCGACTGCCTCAATGGCCTCGACGATCTTCTTGTAGCCCGTGCAGCGGCAGAGGTTGCCGCTCATAGCGCAGGCGATGTCCTCCCGCGAGGGATGCGGGTTCTCGCGCAGCAGCGCTTCCGCGCTCATGAGCATGCCCGGCGTGCAGAAGCCGCACTGGAACGCCATGTGCTCGATGAACGCTTCCTGCAGGGGAGAAAGCTTATCCCCATCGGCGAGTCCCTCCACGGTTTCGATGTGTTTGCCGTTCAGCTCCGGCGCAAGGATCAGGCACGCGTTGACGGCTTTGCCGTCCATAATGACCGTGCACGCGCCGCACTCGCCCGCGCCGCAGCCCTCCTTCGTACCGGTCAGCGCGAGATCATTCCGCAGCACGGACAGGAGCGTACGGTTTGCGGGAACGAGCAATTCGATCGGTTCTCCGTTGACAAAAAACTTTACCCGGTATTCCATCGTCATCCCTCCTTATGCCAGCTTGCCAAGGGCGTCGCGCACGATATAGGAGACCATATCGAGACGGTACTGCCGGTCGGCGCGCACGTCATCGATGGGGCTGACCTCGGTTGCGGCCAGCGCGGCCGCTTCCTGTATGAGCGCTTCGTCCAGCACCTTTCCGGCGAGCAGCGCCTCCGTCTTGTCAAGGCGCAGCGGCATTGGCGCCACGGAGCCCATGGCGATACGCCAGCCATCCGCCGTCTTCAGCACGGTGCCGCATACGGTGGACAGGTCGACCTGACTGCGGCGGGAGATCTTGTAGAACTCGCCCTCCGCCTTCCGGACCGGCAGGCGGATGCCGGTGACCAGCTCGCCGTCCTGCAGATCCACCCTGCGGACAAACTTGATAAAATCGCGGATCGGGACCTCGCGCCGGCCGTCGGGGCCAGCGATCTCCACAACCGCGTCGTAGCAGTAGAGCGGCGTTGCGGTATCCGCAAGCGGCGAGGCGTTGACAATGTTGCCGATGCAGGTGGCGCGGTTGCGCACCTGTTTGCTGCCGACGGAGCCCGCAGCCTTTGCGAGCGTCGGATAGTTGGCCCTGACAGCCTCGTTTGCGGTGATCTCATTCATCGTGACCAGCGCGCCGATATGGAGGCCGTCCTGTTCGGAGAAGGTGATCCCGTCAAGGCCCGGAACGGCTTTGAGGTCGATCACATAGTCCGGCGTCATCAGATTGTCGCGCATGCGCACGACCACATCGGTCGCGCCCGCCATGAACACGGCGGATGCCCCGTGCTCCTTTTTGAACGCGATGGCTTCCTCCAGCGTCTGGGGAAGCAGGTACTGAAAGTCTCTCAAGATGGTGCTCCTTTCTGCTTGAAAATGGTGCCCGATTTATGTTGGAAATTCGCGTTTGAGGATTTGTTCTGCGTGGTTCGTCAGCGATGCGGTGATGCGGCGGTAGGTTTTCAGCAGCGTCTGCGCCTCCTCTGTCAGCTCGCTCCCGCCGCCGGATGTGCCGCCGAGCTTTCGCACCAGCAGCGGTACGCCGAGGGCGCGCTCCGCGTCGCCCAGCAGCAGCCATGCGCGGCTGTAGGAGATGCCGCCCCCCGCGCAGGCCGAGCGGAGAGAGCCGCTCTCACAAACGGCGGAGAGCAGCTGGATCAGCCGCTCATCGACGGAGAAGTCCCCGTACTGCAGCGCGACGCCGAGCCGGATACCGTCCGGCCTCGCGGCCCGGTGCTGGGCCTGTACGGCCTGGAGCGTTTCCTCGGTGTTGACGGCGATGAGCACGCCCTCATCGTCCACCGCCACGCGCGTCACAAGCGCCGCGTTTTCTTC
This sequence comes from Clostridiales bacterium, assembly GCA_019416935.1. GTDB lineage: Bacteria > Bacillota > Clostridia > Christensenellales > CAG-138 > Aphodomorpha. Next base: position 110,102 of record DXWI01000002.1, read on the forward strand.
GACAAAGCCGCGCAGGCCGCGCCTGCCGCAATAGTCCTGCAGCGCCGCAAAGCAGGCCCGCCGCACCAGTACGGGGTGGCCGATGCGCCTGCCGTGCTGCGGCACGGCGATCGGTGTATCGCAGGCAAGCAGCGCGTGCAGCGTCTCCTTGCTCAGATAGGGAACGGCCGCGGGGGTGATCAGCACGGCGTCAACGTCACCGATGGCGGCAAGGCCGAGCTTGATCGAGTCGATCATCTCGGTATGCTCATAGTCCTCGTTGCGCACGAGCGTGACCGCGCTGTGCGCCAGATGCCGCTCGAGCATCGCCGCATGGTAGCCCGTCACCACAATGATGGGCGAGATGCCTGCGCGCCGGAAGGCCTGCACCTGCCGCTGGATCATGGTCGTTCCGCCAACCTTCAGCATGGGCAGAAAGCGCTCCGTCTGCGCGGGCACGCCCGCTGCCGAGATCAGTGCTGCGCAACGCATGCGTCCCTCCTGTGCAGCAGCATCCGCTGGTAGTCGGCGGGCGTATCGACGTCGATCTCGCAGCCTTCATCGTCCGTCAGCACATAGGCAATGCGGCCGGCCAGCGAGGCAAAGGCGCCGCGCAGCCCGCCCTCGCCCGCATAACCCTCGATGGTTGCAAAGCAGCTCCGGTGCAGAAGGGGAGGATGCAGGCGGCGCATATCGCGGCTCGGAAAAACGAGCGATGCGCCGGTCTGTTCCATGCGGCGGATCAGGCGGGGCAGCAGCGTATACGGCACCATGGGCATATCCGCAGGCAGCAGGAACACCGCTTCGGCGTCGGAGACGGACGCCAGATCCGCAAGACCGATCTGAATGGAGAGCAGCATGTCCGAAGTCGCGTACGCGCAGTTGGGGACAAAGCGCACCGGCAGGTGCGAGAGCGCGCGAACCAGCGCGTCGCCGTTTTTGCCGACAACCACCCAGACATCCTCGATGCCCGCATCAAAAAAAGTCTGTACCGTATGCTCGATCATTGGTTTGCCGCCGATGGGAAGAAGCGGTTTGAATGCGCCCATGCGCTCCGACAGGCCGGCGGCGGCGATCAGTCCTGCAGCCTTCATAGATAACATCCCTGCCGTTGGAAAAGATATTTTCTCTTTTTCAGAATGCCAGAGGCGCTTTGAAAAGTCAATAGCGTTATTCTGAATCGGATATAACGCAAAGTGCCCGTTTTTGCCGCGTTTCGTTATCCTCAATCGTAAACAATGATGCGCCGGATGCCCGGTTTTGGGGCAATAAAATAGCGCCGCCGTTCACCGGCAGCGCATACAAACCGACCGTTGGCCGCGCAAAAATTTTTTCAGAATTCCGGGATCGCGTCCGGAGGGCAGTTCCAGCTGTTTCGGATTCTGTGATGCTCCAGCCCCGCGTAAAACGAGCTTTCGCGCACCTGCATGGCGCATTTCGGCCCCGCCTGGAAGGAACCGTCGTCCGCAACGGAACGGAAAGCGAGCAGCAGGCAGGCCTCCCTGTCACCATCCGAGACGCGCACAAATACCATGACGCGGCCGTAGGCATCCCGCTCAAGCTCCGCCACCTCCAAAAAGGCCAGCGTCTCCCGCTCCCGCTCAAACAGAGCCGAAGCGAGCTTTTCGGCGGCTTCCCGTACCGCCGCGGTCGCTTCCGTACCGCCATAGGTCAGCATACAACATCCCCCCGCTTTTTTTTGCAGTATAGCACAGGTGCAGCGGCAATGCAAACCGCGCGGCCATCCACGCGGAGCTCTCGGCCAAATAAAACAACGGTATTTTGAAAAGAGCAGAAACGGGAAGCGGGCAATCGCCCGCTTCCCGTTCGTTTCAGAGATCGTCTGCGTCCTGAACCGGTTCGCCGCCATCCACCGGACAGCCGGTATAGCTTCCCTGTACGTCGGACAGGATGTCGTTGTTCCGGTCACGCCGTCCGGTTTTGGGCAGTTGTGCGGCCGCCCTGGCCGCGCGCTTTCTCTCTCCCATCAGAACTGGTTCTGATTCTGGTTCTGGTTCTGCCGGTTGTTCTGCTGCTTCTGCTGGTTCTGCTTCTGCTGCTGATTCTGGTTCTGCCGGTTGTTCTGCTGTTTCTGCTGGTTCTGGTTCTGTTGGTACTGGTTGTTCTCCTCGTAAAAGCTCACCTGTTTTCGCTCCTTTCCAAAGTATGTTTGCGGCAGACAGCACGGACTGTGGTCCGCCACGAAATTAGTTTGCCCTTGCGCCGTCGACTTTTGCGTGCCAGTTTTGAACATTTTTTGACGCTATTTTCCGCCGGTGCCGCTCGGCTGCGGTTGCGCATCGCCGGCGCACGGCGTATAATAAATAGAAAACTTTTTTGGAACGGGGGCTTTTTCATGGAAAGCTTGGAAAGCGCGCATCATATTCATCTGATCGGCATCGGCGGCTGCAGCATGAGCGGTCTTGCGCGCATTTTGAAAGCACACGGGCATATGGTCACCGGCAGCGACCGGGAGCGCACGCAGTTTACAGACAGTTTGGACGCGGCAGCCATTCCCTATTCGGTTGGCCACACGGGCGCATATCTCGACGGCGCGGATCTTGTGATCTACTCCGCCGCGATCAAGCCGGATAACCCGGAGCGCGTCATTGCAGCGCAGCGGGGCATTCCGGAGCTTGAGCGCAGCGTGGCGCTGGGCCAGATCTCCTCCCGATTCCATGAGGTTGTCGCCATCGCCGGCTGTCATGGCAAGACTACCATCACCTCTATGCTCGCCGGCATCACTGTGGCGGCGCACGCGGATGCGACCATCCACGTCGGCGGCTATGTGGATGCGCTCGGCGGCGGCGTTCGGGTCGGCAGCCGCGACCTGTTCATCACGGAGGCCTGCGAATATGTGGAGAGCTTTTTGACGCTTTCCCCGACCATTGCGCTCATCAGCAACATCGATAACGATCATCTGGACTACTTCCAATCCATGGAGAACATCGTCCGTGCTTTTGAAAAATTTTTGGACCGGCTGCCCGCCGACGGCACGTTCATCGGCTGTGCGGACGATCCGTTTGTACGCGCGCTGGTCGAAAAGAGCGCGCACCGCACGTTGACCTACGGGCTGACCGGCGGTGATTACTGCGCCGCGGACGTCGCTTATGACGCGGAGGGCAACCCGTCCTTTACCGCCGTGCGCGGCGATGAAGCGCTCGGCCGCGTGCAGCTCGGCGTTCCCGGCACGCACAATGTTTTGAACGCGCTCGGTGCGCTCGCCGTGTCCGACCGGATCGGCGTCCCCTTCGATCTCTATTGTTCCGCCATCGCCTCGTTCCGCAACACGCGCCGCCGGTTTGAATTCTATGGAGAGCGCGACGGCATTCGCGTGTTTCATGACTATGGACACCATCCGAATGAGATCCGCGCTACGCTGGAAGCCGCCGCGCGCTTGCCGCACAAGCACCTCTACTGCGTGTTTCAGTGCAACAGCTATACGCGCGCGCGAACGCTGTTCACCGAGGGGGTCACCTGCTTTGCCGGCGCAGACGCCGTGCTCGTGCCGGACATCTATCCCGGTCGGGAGAAGGATACGGGCGTCGTCCATGCGCGCGATATGGTAGCGGCCATCCAAGCCGCCGGCACCGCCGCCCACTATCTTCCCACGTTTGAGGAAATCCGCTGCTGGCTCGATGCGCACGGCGAGACCGGCGACGTCGTCGTGACCGTCGGCTCCGGCGATGTCTACCGCCAGACGAGGAAACTGCTTTGAGCTTGTCCGGCTATGCGTTCGACAATCGCATTCTCGATGAACCGGCGGCGTTCGACACGCTGAGCGAGCCGTACTTCCGCGCCGGTCACAGCACGGTCGGCTGTCTTTTGCTGCACGGCATCGGCGGCACGCCGGCCAATATGCGTGTCATCGCCGAGGCGCTGCAATCGCGCGGCTTTACCGTGTATGTCCCCCTGCTGCCCGGCCACGGAACGACCGTGCGCGCCCTGCAAGCCTCGACCGACGAGCAGTGGCTTGCCTGCGCGCAAGATGGCTATGACCGGCTGCGCGCGGTCGGCTGCACGCGCATCGTGCCGATCGGTCTGTCGCTCGGCGGCATCCTCGCCGGCCTGATTGCAGCCGAGCGCGATTGCGCGGCGCTCTGCCTGATCAGCGCGCCCATTCGCATGCGCACCTATCTGCATGTCGCGCGGGTGCTCAGCCCGCTCCTTCCCGCCATCCGTTTTTCGCAGGCCGATATCGACCGGTGCAGGAGCAAGCTGCCCTACGGGCAGTTGTACGCGGGCTTTTCCACCCGCAAGCTGGCCGATCTGTACCGGCTGATTCGCCGCCTGCGCCGCGCGCTGCCCGGCATCACCTGTCCCACACTGGCGCTCTGGTCACGGTACGACAACAAGGTCGCCCCGTGTGCCGCGAAAACGCTTCAGCGCGGCCTATCCCATGCCGCGCTCACCATGCGTACCATGGAGCATTCCCCGCACGGCAGCACCTATGACCCGTGCGAACGCGATCTCGTTGCGCAGCTCGCGGCGGATTTTGTCTCCCAAGCTGCCGGCACAGAGTAATGCGCCGCCCGTTCTTGACAAGCCCCGATCATACCCTCTATAATGCATAGGTGGGTTTGATGCGTGCGATGCGCCCCCGGCCCGCTGCCCGTCTGCGCACCGCGCAGCAAGCGTCCGCCCTCAGGTTTTGCGGAAAGCGGCAATCTTCGTGATCGTGTGCCCGCAGCGCAGCAGGATAGAGCGGTCGCCTCCTAAACCTGCCGATGCACACAAAATTTCATACACAACTCTCCGTAGCTCAGCAGGATAGAGCATTCGCCTCCTAAGTGTGAGGACGTACACTCGCCTTGAGCACCACAATCCCATATAAGCGCCATTAGCTCAGCAGGATAGAGCGCACGCCTCCTAAGCGGAAGGTGACCTATCACCAAACAGGGGGCAAAAACCGAAAAATTGAATACCTGTCTCCGTAGCTCAGTGGATAGAGCACTCGCCTCCTAAGCGAGGGGCCGCGCGTTCAAATCGCGCCGGGGACGCCAAAAAGCCCGTAAAACAGCCGTTTTCGGGCTTTTGCTTTTGCCCGCCGTTGCTTTTACACTTTCTTATTACGCTCATGATTTTCTCATAGTGTTTTACTATTTTCTTTATTTTTTGCTAATTGGCGTTAGGTCGATTTTTACGTCTTGGCACCAAAAAACACCTCGTTTGCTAATTTGAGATTAGCAGACGTTTCCTGCAATCAAGCCCGCAAGAGTTTGAGCCAGCTCTGGTGAATTCTTTAGCTGTTCAATGAGCTCGTTCAAATTGATATTTGCTGTCTGCTCTTTGGGTGGCTTGACTTCTCTTAGGTCGGGATTCGCATAAAATGCCGACTCAAATTTCTGTGCATTGATTTTCCGATCTTCATCGAGAATATGTGCATACACCCTTGTGATCATATCAGCCTGGGAATGCCCTGTATCTCCCTGCGTCGCTTTAATATCTCCATGGTTAAGCTTCAGCTTGTAAGTAGTGCTGGAATGACGAAGGGAATGAAATACTACATTTGGCAGTCCGGCATCTTCTTTCAAACGATTAAAGCCTTTTTCAATCAGCTTAATGTCACAAGGCCGTCCATTACCCTGTGCTACTACAAGATTATAGTCCAAATACTCGTTTCCGAGAAACTCTTTTTGTTTTTCTTGTGTATCACGCCATTCTCGAAGAATATAGGCAAGTGTTTTGGGGAGCCATACTCGTCTGACGCTTGTCGCTGTCTTTGGAGTTTTCAGAACCAGCCTTGTTTTTGGGCAGCTCATAACTGGCGGAAACACGAATAATATATCCCTGTTCCCGAGAGTGTCCATTACATCTTTAGAAGCTCTGAAAAGCTCCTTTTCCACATAAATGGACGCATTATCCTGTGCAATGTCTGCCTCCTCAATATGCACATTATCCCATGTAAGCCCAAGTATTTCGCCTACGCGCAGAGAACAGGCAAACGCTAAATTCATAGCAAGATACAGCTTTGCATCTTTACAGCAATCCAAAGCCTTTCGTATCGTTTCTGCTGTCCATATATCCCTTGGTTTACTCTCGACTTTGGGAAGCGTTACGAAATCAAAGGGATTACGGGCAATAATTTCCCAACGTACAGCCTGTTTGAAAGCACAGCGCAATAGTTTTATGATCTTTTCAATGTTCGCCGGAGTTAAATACTCCGTTTTCCGTCGGCGTCCACCTACCTCAACAGGCTGTGTATTTTGCAGTGTTTTGATAAATTTGTCAGCTTCTCTTGGATTGATTTCCTTCATTTCCTTTTGTCCGATGAGCGGCAAAATATAGTTGGAAATCAACGCGCAGTTTGAGTTGTAGGTAGAATACGACCACGTTTTTTCACCATAAAGCAGTATGTAGTCTTGCAAAACATCTTTTACGGTCTGCTTGTTTGGGGGAAGAAATGTTCCATCGTTCTTTTTGTATTCAATTTCTGCCCTCCGCTTATGCGCTTCTGCATAAGTCTTAAATGTTTCCCAACGCTGCTTTTTTTCTCCCTTGTCATTTTCATAATTATAGACAACAGAGTAAGTTCCTCTCCTTTTTTTAATAGACGCCATTGTTTTTCTCCTTTGATATGATTAAATTTCCTGTTTGTCCAACCATTCATCAAAGGACTTTTTAGATATTCGTATTGAAGCACCTATACGAACGGATTTCACTTCACCTTTCTTAACAAATTCATAGGCTGCGGTACGGCTGATTCCAAGTAAGGTGGAAATTTCTTCTACTGTATAGGTGCGTTTTTCGCAGATGTGCTTTGGCATTTGTTCCATTTGCCATGCCTCCTTTCTATGTTAATTTGCTGCCGCAATTCATCTGCTATATTTAGCATACAGATAAATTGGTTAGGGCGCAAATGTGTCAAGTCGAATCATCTGTTTTTTAGTTGGTGCCATTCAAGATAAAGCGGCGGTCAAAATGGATTCTGCATAAAGGCAGAACAAGACCGCCGCTTCCTCCATTTTTCTTGTATAATCACGCACACCTATTCGACACTACTCCCCGATGTGCAGGGCGACAACATAAACCGGCCTTACGGTCTGCATAGGAATCTCACCTCTCCCGGGTTCTCCGCGAGCTGCTCCCATTGCCTGCGACGCCATATACTTTTTTCAGTATGTACGCACGGACTGTGGCTAAACAGAAGTATCATTATCAGCAGGACAGGTCATGGCGAACTTCATGGAGCGCTCACTGTACTGCAAATGTATCTATGCTGTCGGATATATGATTGTCAAGGTGCAAGAGAAAATTGATCTCTTCATAAACCACCAGAAAAAAATGGGAAATGGGGGTGTCTTTTAGAAAAAATAATTTATTTTTTTCTTAAGCCGGTTTAATGCACTTTTAATAGATTGCCTAACTGTGCTTCTGTCAACGCCTTGCATACGGGCAATCCCTGCATAACTCATACCAAGAAAAAAGTGAGCATACAGCCTTTCTAATTGTTTATCCGTAAGCTCACTCATAGCAGAATAAAGGAGCTCTTGTACAATCTTAAATAAGTACAACTCCTCGGGAGATTGTACAAGCGACACAGCGGCGTTATCTATTCCTTGATTGTTGTCAAGAGAGTAATAAGCCTTATGGTAGCGAATACACTCGCGCTGTGCCTTTTCTTTCTTTTGGTATAGAATCAGCAGATCTGCTACTTCGTCTGGTACATCATAAAATGAGTCTTGGTTATATAAAGTTGAATAAAAATCTCTGAGATTGATTGTTTTCATTTGAATCCTCCATTTTCTTGACTTCATTGATGAGAGCAACAAGAAAAATGGAGGTGGTGATCGGCAATGAAATGTTAAATTGAAGAATAGAGCGCATATAAAAACACATTTCCACAAAGCTAATGTTTTGAGAAATGTGTATTTGTTCGTGTTTTGGTATTCTGTTAGTTCGCGTCTGTGGCTATAAAATCCCCATTGCCGGATTGCGCTTTTTTTAGCTGTAAACTACAGCTTATGATACGCAATGCAGCATTCGGAGCTTTCTTTTCACAAGCTGCCGCTGCAGAACGGCGGCATTACATTTTTACTTTCAGCATAATACATAAATCCCCCAACAGCTACCGACTTTGTTGGGGGATGCATGCGAAAATGCCCACCAGACAAAGTCTTTTTTTTGTTTGGTGAGGAATGAGTATATCTTATTGCAATACGATAGTGCTCCATTTGTTCGTGTTTTTCAGAACTAATGTATCGTGTTACGCCAATTCCGGGAACTATATGATGTATATGGAGGTGAACAATTAGTGAGTGTTAAGAAGCATGATTTCGGACATATTATTAAGCAAGCTCGTATAAAGAATAATTTTACTCAGGAACAGTTAGCTGAAACTCTGGATATCAGCGCCAGATATATGATGTCGATTGAAGGAGGTCAGCGTTCTCCCAGTTTATCGCTATTTTTTCAGATTATCCGCACACTTGAAATTGATGCAAATCAAATCATCTATCCCGAAAGAAACATATCTGATGAAGAGAAAATACGAGCCAATCTTTCTGTACTGCTTTCACGTTGCAATCAGCATCAATTAAAAGTAATTATTGCTGCAACGCGCGCATTACTTGAAAATACATGAACGATCCTAAGGATCATTCTGCGAGCATGAAAAAATTAAGACTCTACAAATTTAATAGGATAACATCCAGATAATCCATCAGATTTTTCTTTTCAAGCTGCTTTATTTTTTGCCTTGCGCCGCCGTAACGGGTAATGTAAGTAACGTCCCCCGTCACTAAATAAGCGTAAATTTGTACCTTTGGATCATAGCCTCTCTCTTCAAGAAGGGCAATAATCTCTTTTAACTTTGGTTCAAACTCTTTTTCTTTCATTTTCATTTCATTTTTGAATTGCGGAGCACTTTTGCTACGACTACTACAGCGACAATCACAGCGATGATGGCAAATCCCACAAGAATGGTTACCCACCACTGAAAAACAGGTTCTTCCGTTTCGTCCGTTGGTTCCCCGTCTGTTTCAATCACCATTTCCTTAATCTCAATGGAAAAATCAATTTCCTTTTTTTGTTCTTCTCCGGCTTCGTTAATGTAAGTGATCGTATAAAGCCCGGTTGTTTTTCCATATCCGCCGTTTACCTGACCGGCAAACACGGAGATTTCGCCGTTACCCGTTCCGCCGGGGACAATGTCGCCTAAGAACGCGGCAGCTTTGGGGAAAAGTCCCTCTCCCGTGACTTCAATCATCACATTTTTCAGTGTGCTTTTGCCTGTATTATAGACGTTTGCGGGAATCGTAAAGGATTCTCCCGCGGTAACACTCTCCGGAATAACAGCGAGGATATCATCATAAGTAAAATCAGCCGGCTGGGTGACGGCGATGAGAAATGTCCGAGAGGAGGTATACACTCCTCCGTATGCGTCCGTATAGTCAAGGGTTACGCTGAAAGGCTGGTTGCCCGATGTGGCGTCCGCCGTTGTTTTCAGCTTAAAAGAAGCCTTCTCGCTTTCTCCGTCTGCAATATTCTCAAGATGAATGGCGTTATTGGTTGCAACGGGGACGATGCTGCTTGCTACAGCCGTGCCCTCACCGCCAGAGGACGTGCTTCCATAGGTAAGCCGCACGCTTCTTGCCCGAAGCGTCCCAATGTTTTCCACCGTAAGCGTCACCTCAAACTCCTCATTGCCGCCGACGCTCGCAGGATTGATTTCACAGGAGCTGATGAACAACTCCGGTTTATCTACTGTTTCTTTTGTGGGTGTGGTGTTCTGCACTGCGTTTGGATCGACAGGCTCTTTGCCGTCCGTAATGGTGACGTAAATGATAAAGGTTTGTGTCATGAGAGAACCGTTTACGTCCAGATAAGAGGCGTTCAGTGTAACAGGATAGACGCCGTTAATTCTCCCGCTTGTAAGAGGTATGGTAAGCGTAAATACATAAGGTTCTCCGCCCTCTCTTGTCTGAGCGTAATTTCCAAATATAAACGGACTGTCCGCTGTCTGCCCAAGATCGGCGCTGAGCGTTACTTTCCCGTCCTGCGTTTTCCCAATCAGAGGCAATATGATAGACACATTCCCGTCCTTTACGATAGGGATATAGCCGTCTTCATAGGCTTTATTCATGCCGGGATACAGGTTCTTGCTGTCTATGGTAAGCTGTCCGGCAGAGATGACAGGCTCCGGTGTATCCATGTCCGGCGTGTCGGTTGGCGAAGTCGTGGGAGACGGCGTATCCGACGGCGATGACACGGGCGAAGAGTATGGCGTCGAAACCGGAGCAGGTGCTTCCTCGGCAAAAGCCGTAAGTGGTATTGTAAGGGTAAGCAATATCGTAAACAATAATATGAAGTATTTTCTTTTCATGGTTTATTCCTCCCGTATCATGGTCATATTGCCCGCGTCCATTTCGCAGACGGTATCGCACAGCTCGTCGATGTCGCCCTGGTTGTGGCTGGCAAGCAATATGGTTTTCCCATCCTCCTTTAAGCTCTTGATCAGATCGCGCATTTCGCGAACGCCGTGTTTATCAAGACCATTCAGCGGCTCATCTAAGATAAGCAAAGATGGATCTTCCATAATCGCCTGTGCGATGCCGAGGCGCTGACGCATACCAAGCGAATATTTCCCTACGGGCTTTTTCATCATCGGATCAAGCCCGACGCGGCGTATGGAATCGGCTATTTCCGCGAGTCCTATTTTTTTGTTGAGGGACGCCAGTATTTCAAGGTTTTTTACTCCTGTTATATTCGGCAGGAACCCCGGCGTTTCGATGATGATACCGAGGTCTTTGGGGAAATCCACATCCTTCCCAATCCGCTTGCCATTTACGATGACTTTTCCTTCTGTGGGCAACAGAAAGCCGCAAATGCATTTCATAAGCACGGTTTTACCGCTGCCATTGTTGCCGACAATGCCGTGAATCTTGCCTTTTTCAAAATCTCGACTCACACTTTTCAATACTCGTTCCTGCCCAAAATCCTTTGATATTTTTTGAACGCTAATGGCTATCTCCATGTTTCAGCCCTCCGTTCCTGTAAAGTTAAAATTATAGGTTCGTATTGCCCGAAGCGACAGAACAAACAGAAGGATAATCAGCACCCCAAAGATGACATAGGTCTGCCACAGCCTGGGCAATAAGTCATAGCCAAAATTGTGCATATGATAAGTAGCATGGTTTAAGGGGGAAAGCCAGCCCACCGCCACATTCGCCTTATACATTAGCTCGTCCGGGAGCTGAAAGATTGCTTTAATCGTTTCGGGATTCAAGAGAAACCCATAGAGGCTGAAGGCAAATACGCCGATCACGCCTCCAAACTGCCCTTTTTTCAAATTGAACAGCAGCATGATAAACGCCATTACAAGCGTATACAGCAGCATGAGCAGAAAGATCGTTCCCATGCAGGCATAAGGCGTGCTCATTTCAAGGGTTTTCACAAGAGCGGGAAGCGCCACCGCTTGCCCCGCGCCCGAGTAGCCAAGGATTGCTGCCGTTTCGCTCCACATATCGCCCATAAAGCTCTGCGTCATGCAGACAAGAGAAGTGGCGATCAGAATAAAGATGAGATAAATCGCCGTCGCCGCAATAATATACGCCGCCTGCCCGGCGATCCATATTTTGCGGTCTATCCGCATGAGATAGAATGGCGTTCCCGAACTGATAAAGGGCATATCCGCAAAAAGCAGCAACAGCAGCAGCGAGGACAAAAGGATGGAATTTGCGTCTCCGAACGTCCATACAAAGGCTTCCACGATCTGCATCGTCGTTTCATATTCCCGCGCAAACTGCACTGCCTTGTCGGACAGCAAAAAACACAGAATAAAGGCGAGGCAAAATGTGATAATGATGCGGGGGTTTTTATGCCAACCGCGAAAGTTATATAGCATAACAGATAGTATCTGTTTGATTTTCATATCTGTTCAAGCCTCCTTTTTGCAGCGTGGGAGAATAGCAGGCTAAATAGGATGATCAACTCCAAAAGCAGCAGCACCACGCCCGTATTGCCCCACATCCAAAACTCTGAGGGATTCGTCCACTCTTTTGGATAGAGGACATAAAACGTGTCAAAATACCGCTCATAGAGAATGATGAGTACATAGTAAAGTACAAACGGCGAAGCGTACGCCATATATTTGCTGTTGGTAAGCGTGGCAAAGGTAAGACCGACAAGCGACCAGAACGCACCGGAACAGACGAACAGCAGGACTTTTCCCATCAGCTCTTCAAAATAGGGCTGGGAAGCCGCGCCGTGTTCCAACGCCGCTTCCATGGGGGAGAAAACAAGCGCGGCAACCACATACCCCAGCAGCACGCCGAGGCATACCGAAAGTCCGCCCGAAACAAGGCTGCCGAGGATTTTTCCCAAAAGATATCCGCTTTTTGTCGTGCGGGGCAGGTATTCCTTTACAAAGCCGCTTTTGATGTCGTCAATAAAAGAGGAGGTAAAAGGCAGCGCCGCGATGATGGGAAGCGCCAGCGTCATGGCGTCAGAGGTGAGGGCGTTCATGATAAAGGTATGGTGAAAGCCGTTCTCTAGCAGTTCTTCTGAGCGGAATGCTTGAAGCACATCCTGCACCGAGGAAAGGAGAAGTATGGTAGCTGCCGCCAATATTCCGATATACATACCCTTGCCGGATACAGCCTGCTTTATGGCTCCCGGAATTGCTTTTTTCATAATCTCCTCCTTTCCTTTACAAGATCATCTTTTTTTCTATTCTAAAGATCTTATTTACAAAAGTCGTTTTCAAAGTATTATCGTTTTGTTATCGCGCAGGGATTTTTTCATGTTTTTCTCCCTCCTTTCCACGGTTTTGGGTAATAGGAAAGTAGGCATGGCGGTTTTCCATGCGGTCATGCCTGCTATAGACTACTCTTTTCAACTCAATATCCTATACTTCTGTCAACCAGCGTTCCATCTATTGCATTAATTGTTAAAACGGAATTGAGTGGATCATCATCTAACTCGGAATAGGATTTTTCTCCATTTTTGAATGCAGTCGTTACGTTACCAAAGAAATCCCATACCGGAATGACAAGACCTGCGCTTCTTGTAGCGGGATCTGTGATTCGCATAAGGCCGAGTTCAATTCGATCAATATTGATCGTTTTGGACATATCATCACTTAGATAAGCATTTGTTACAACGATCATTTTATTGAATATATCCATAATTTTGTTAAAGTCCATCATCGTCGTGTTGTCTGTTATGACCTCGCTCACATCATAGGGGTTGATCCACTCCATGCTGACAATACCATCATTATTCACGAGAAATGTTAGGCTTTCATATTCCCATCCCTCTATAAAACCGCCTTTGCCATCGTCAATAGCTCCGCTACCACCAGCAGAGCCGGATGTCAGCGTAAAAGAGTTGTCCCCCAATACCCTTGAATAACTCAACTTATACGCTTTTTGTAATGTTCCGTTAATTTTACCAAATACAAGTGTCGATGTTTTATATGAGTAATCTGATATTCCCATCAAAGATAACAATGTGTTTGCAGCATCAACTGCCTGATTTTGTGTAATCATAGGTGCAGGTAACAGGTCGGGGCTACCATATTCGTCAGTTCCAAATTTAATGTCGCTTTTTACGGCAGTATTCCATAGGTTTCCTATCTCAGCATAACTATCTTGACCTATTGAATATATGAGCCGATATTGGTTCGTGCTCGAGTTATTTTCAATGAATATTTTTCTGTATTTACCGTCGCTACCATCCGACACGAGAAATATGGTTGGCACCCCGCTTAAAGTGGTAGAGAATTCGATAGGAGCTTCCACCAACCCCTCTCCTTCAGGCAGACTCTCCATTGCCATTTGAAATTTTGTAATGCTTCCTTGTATTTCTTGCCTTTTCTGTTCATCTGTTTCTAAAGCAAGCTGTCTCTGCCAATCTAAAATTGTTTGCTGATAATATGCTTTTGTCTCGAATACATCGCCGGAATAGGTGGTTTGGCCGTCAAACAATGCTGCAATATATGTCTGGCATTCCGCCTCTGTAAAAAGATGCTTTTCGACACGCGCAGTAGAAAGCCCGTCAGAATTAGGCACAATAACTGCGGCATCAACATTGACGGTAAGACTGCCTTGTGGGTTCGTTAATGGCTCATCAGCAGAATATCGGCTGGGCGCTGAAAAAGGAGTATCTCTGGATGTAACGGCTTTTTCAATCAGCTTCTCATTATCCTTACCAACTACAATCGGGCTTTCCGGCGTTTTCTGACAGGCGGCAGCGCCAAATGCCATAACTGTGATAAGCAATATAGCAATTACCTTTTTCATATCTGAACTACCTCGCTTTGCTGTTGTTGACACCATGATACGGGGAGCGCCGATGCAAAATCCATCACCAAACTGTAATTAAAATGTAATTATTGAAAGTGTACCCGCACGGTTGTGCCTTTTTCAACGCTGCTCTCCACCGTAAGTTCCGCATCGTGGGCGTCCGCGATCTTCCTGACCAGCGCGAGACCCAGACCGCTACCTCCGCTTTTTTTGCTGCGGGATTTGTCCACCATGTAAAAGGGCTCGAATATGCGCTCCATTGCCTGCTCGGGTATACCACGGCCAAAATCTCTGACCTCTATGGTATCGCCGGAGAAGGTGAGGAGAACCCGCTTGTCCGGCGCGTCAGCGTCGTATGCCTTTGCCGCATTGTCCACAAGGTTGATGAGCAGGGACTGGATAAGGTCCGCGTTGCAGTTTAGTGTCCCGCCGCCGGAATGGGTGGCAAGAGTCACGCCCCGGTCGGCAAGGCTTTTCTGCGCGTTCTGCCGCACCCGGTCAAAGAGCACGTCAACCTCGCAGGACTTACGCTCGATCTCACGATCCAGAGTAATGATCCGAAGCAGCGTCTGCACCAGCCGCTCCAGCCATTCGCACTGCGTTTCGATATGCTCTAAGGATGCATCCTTTTCCTCGTTCGTCATATTAGCACGGCGCAACATACGGGAATGGAGCAGCAGCGCCGTCAGCGGCGTCTTGAATTCATGGGTCACGCCGCCGATAAAGAGCCGCTGCCGCTCAGCGGTTTCCATAAGCTCAGCGATGCGCGTCTCCATAGCCTCCGCCATCCGATTGAAATCGTCTGCCAGCGCGCCCACCTCGTCATGGGTGTCAACGCTGGCGCGGATGCCGTATTCACCGCCCGCAATGCGGCGGGCGGTGAGCGCAAGGGCGGTCAGCGGCCTTGTGCTGCGGTGCATTATGAGCGCGATGCAGCCCGCGCCCAAAAGGATGCCCGCGAGGCTTACGGCGGCGAACGTCCACGCCAGGCTTACGATGCTGTTATAGGTCGTGGAGATGTCCTCCACCACGTACACGGCGTAGGGCGTGCTCTTCACCATAACAAGGCTTCCCACAATGAGCACATTGCGCCCCTCTATCTCCCTCTCCGTAAGCCGGGCGCCGTATTCCCCATCGGACAGCGGCATAAGCGCGCGCGGGTCAACCGAAACGCCGGAACAGAGGGTTTCTTCCCCGCGCATCAAAACGGAGGAGGCGTCCGCAAAGCGGGAAAAGCAGTAGTTGACGAGAGAGGTCTCCACCGTTTTTGAATCGCCCTCCGCAAGATAATAGCCCGCCATCTCGGAAAAAGAGGAAGCAAGGCTTTTCTGCTTGTCCCTTGCATAGCTGTAAGTAAGCTCCAGTATGCTGTTTTTGGAATGGATAAGGAGCACGGCGGAGCAGGCGGAGACGATGAAAAGCAGCACGGCGATGCAGATGAGGGAGGTCTTTTGCCAAAGCTTCATACTATCGTTCCTCCAATCGGTAGCCAAGCTTCGGTATGGCCCGTATCGCATCGCCAAGGTCCAGCTTCTTGCGCAGATTGGATATCTTTACATCTACCGCACGGGTCTCGCCCGCATACTCGTAGCCCCAAACCTCGCTAAGGAGCTGCTCCCTTGATACGGTCAGGTTCTTGTTCTTTAAGAGCATCAGCAGCACGTCAAATTCCAGCGGCTGAAGCTCCACCTCCTCACCGGCCTTTGTAACGACGCGTGTTTCGCTGTTTACCTCAATGTCCCGGATCCGGTAGATCGCGTTCAGCCGGCCGGTGCGCTTTAATACCTTCTCTATGCGCACCATAAGCGCAAGCATATCGAAGGGCTTGACGATATAATCCTCCGCGCCGTCCATAAGGCCTTTAATTTCTGATGCGGAGTCCGTCTTTGCGGTCATGTATATGACGGGAATATTGTATTTCTCCATGTAGGAAAACAGCTCAAAGCCGTCTATGCCCGGCAGCATGATATCCAGCAGGGCCAGATCATAAGCGTGGTCGTCCGCGAGGCTATCCGCGGCCTTTTTTCCATCGTCAAACACGGCATATGCATAGCCGACAAACTGCATGTTAAGCGCAACGGCTTCGGATATGCCCTTGTCATCTTCGATGATGAGTATCCTGTTTCTTGCCATAGAAATTAACACCTCCGTCCATAATTTTATTATACACCCTGTAAGCAAGTCTACATCGGATTGTAAGCGAATTGTAATTTATGATGTCCGGTGTATGCAAAAAGGACGCAGAGGTTTTCTACGTCCTAAATAGTTTTGTTGCTTAATACCCTTTGCTTATGTCAATGATCGTGCCGTCAATAGCGTTGACCGAGAGCAATATCATTTTGCTTGTGGTATCTTCCTCGTCACCATACTGACGGCTTCGCGTTCCGTAAAAATTCCATACAGGAACAAGCAGGCCCTGCCGCTCATCGGCGTTTTGTTCTATAATGCGCAGACTTTCCAATCGAATATCTGTAACATCAAGAATAAGAGCATCTATATCGCGCGCTTGAAACTTATAGGTAACAAACATCATTTTCCTGAAAATATTCTGAATATCAGAAAAGGGTAAAAGCGAACTATCATCAACAACCTTCTCAATCATTTCAACAGGATATTCCCACGAGATGCCCCGTATGCCGCTGTCATCCACGGATACGGTTACGGTTTCATAATTCCATGACTCCATATAGCTGTTGCTTCCATCCTGCTGTTTATAGTAAGACTCCCCTAAAATAAATGCTGACGGTATATCCCCTGCTAATCGTGTACAGAAAGCAGTATATTTCCATGTGTTGTTGTCTTTATCATTTTTCAGCATCATTTCTGATGCGGCAAAAGGAAGGTTAACCTTCTCAAAAAAGTCATTAATCAGATCGACGGCAGCGGCGGGCGACAGCGCAAGTCCTTCTGCTTGTTTTGGAACAGATTCATCGTTAAGAGAGACTGTAATAGACTCTATGTTCGGCGCTCCGTCTGTGGGTGTTTCCGTACCTGCCGCTAATCTGGAATATTCCAGTCGTGCGTCATGCATAATCCCATCATTCCCACGATAGGGGTTTTCTACAGAAAACCGCACCATACCGTCTTGACTGACGGCATGAATTCCTGTATACTCGCTTCCCCGGCCGTCATCACATACATCCAAACGCCCGTCCACCCGCTCGGGAGTGCTGGTTTCCGGTGCTTCTTCATATAAAGCATTATAGTAGTTTAATTTTTCTTCATGATAAGCTCTAACATCCTCGTCCTCCGCTTTGGATATTGCCTCCTTGTGAAACAAAATGGCTTGTTCAATCTCCTGCTTTGTTAACTGAACAGATTCCTCAAACATTTCCATATCATTAACAAGCGCATCCCATAGAGGCGTTATCTGCTCCTGTGTAAATTCGCCAGGCTTTATACGGATAATATTCATTTCAGTACCATCAGGTACTTGTATCTGTGCATTTACGAAAATCGAAACATTCCCGTCCGTTTCCTCAAACGATACCTCCTCAAACGATATCTGCGTTTTTTCTTTCAAAGATAAATCATTATTTTCTGAATGTTCTGTTTCCTGCGCTTTTTCCAGCATGTTTTCCATGTTTTTCTCCACTACAAGTGGATTATCCGGCGTCTTTTGGCATCCGGAACATACCGCAAGCGTCATGAATGCGGCAAGTAATATGCAAATTGTTTTTTTCATATGAAAACCTCGCTTTCCTGTTTTACCACCATTATGAAAGCAGCCGCAAAGGATTTGGTTATCAAGCGGTCATGCCTGCTTTTTTCATTCAGCCGTTCAGTAACCCTTGGCAGAATCTATAACAGCCCCCGTAACAGCGTTGACGGAAAGCATGACTCCGGGAATTGTTTCGTCTGTCTCGCCATTTGTAAAAGTTCGCTGCCGCGTGCCATAGAAGTTCCAGACGGGGATCAGCAGTCCGTTCTCCGTAGAGCCCTGTTCCAGCACGCGCATCAGCTCCAACCGGGCTTCCGTAATATTGCAGGTAAGGTTCCGGTAATCTTGAGACTGGTATTGCCAGATCACCTGCATCATTTTTTCGAATATCGACTGTATTTCGGCAAAAGGCAACAGTTTGCAGGAATCCACCCTAATATCGCCGATTTCCAACGGAGAGTCCCATTCGGCGTATACAATTCCACTGTCGTTTACAAGAAATACCAGCCGCTCATAGATCCATGCCGAGCCAAACTCGCTGTCGCTACCCGGAGTTCCGGAATAGCCGAATATTGCCGCGCACGCATATTGCTCCACCATACGCTGACAGGTGACGAGATAGCACCAGTCCGATGCGTCCTTCGCCGCATCCCCCTCCGTTGCGGCGTTATCATATAGCGCAATGCGCTCCACCCGCATCGGAACGTCCAACTCTGAAACAAACTGCCGCACGATCTCCGCCGCCTGCTTGGGTTGCATGGACAAGCCCGGGTACGCCGTATTGTCGAGGGTATCGTTCTCTTTTACTTCTTTTGTGCTGTTTTTTCCGTGCACGACGCCGTTGTGTCCCGGTGTGCAATATACAAACTTGCTGTTTTGGATTCCACCTTTTCCAAGCGGCTCATACCACGATTCGTTGGATACACGGAAGACGGTTCCGGCGTTGTCCGTTGCATCCACCCCCATAAAGCGTCTGGAAGGATTACCGGAATCCACATATTGCTCGATTTCCGGTGTAACAGCCGTCGGCTCATAGGTATCCGGCGCCGTGCTGTACAGTTCCCCCAAATGCGCAAGCTCAGCCTCCCGCAGGGCCTTGTTCTCCTCGTAATACTCGTTCTGTTCAATTCGTTCCATATCGCTCTGAAGGGTGAGAATCGCCTGCTCAAGCTCTGTTTTCGTCCTGTCAGCCTCTGTACGCGGCTTGTACATGTTCTTATCTCTTATGAGCAAATCCCACAGCCCGTTTATCAGTTCCTGCGAAAAAGAGCCTGCCTTTACAGTAATTATGGGAATGGTATCTGTTTCCGGCAGGCGGACAGCAGCATTCGCAAGGATTGTAAAATGATCTTCCTCCACCATGACATCCATCATGTCCGGTGCGGACAGCTGCTCCCGAAGCGACAATGCCACCGATCCGTCATCGGCCGTCGCCTGCTCGATCAGATTTTCCGCATTTTTTCCAACCACAATCGGGCTCTCCGGCGTCTTTTGGCATCCGGAACATACCGCAAGCGTCATGAATGCGGCAAGTAATATGCAAATTGTTTTTTTCATGTGCTGACCTCGCTTTCCTGTTTTACCACCATTATGAAAGCTGCCGCAAAGGATTTGGTTATCAAGTTGTTTTCAAATTGTTTTCGGAAAAAATAATTTTTACAACCGTACCCTTGCCGACTTCACTCTTGATGGATAATGTTGCGCCGTGCGCCCGGACGATCTCCGCCACAAGGGCAAGCCCTAGGCCGCTTCCGCCTTTTTTCTTGCTGCGGGAGGGATCCGACATATAAAACGGCTCGGTAATCCGCGAAATTTCGCTTTTGGGGATACCCTCGCCGCTGTCTGCGACTTCAATCGTGCTGCCGTAAGCGCGAAGAACTACAACTTGTCCCTCCGAAGAGGCTTTGGAGGCGTTGTCTACCAGGTTGATAAGAGCGGAGCGCATAAGATCTGCGTCCATAACAAGAATATCTGTTTTGCACTCGGTTTTGAGGGTCGTGTGACGCTCCTGCATGGTACCAGCCGTACTCTCGATAACAATATCAAATAACTCGGATACATCCGTTTCACATAGCTTGATATCTTCCTTTAAGGTGATAAGCCGCAACAGCTTTTGCGTCATGCGCTCCAGCCACCGGCATTGATTGTTGATGTGCTTAAGCGAAACGTCCATCTGCCGACGGTTCACGTTGGCATTCAGAAGCGTATCCGAATGGATCAGCATCGTGGCAAGCGGCGTTTTGAACTCATGCGTCACGCCGCCGATGAAAAGCCGCTGCCGGTCTGCCGTTTCGATAAGCTCTGCAATATGCGTTTCTACGGCGTCCGCCATAACATTGAAATCCGCTGCAAGGGAGCCGACTTCATCATGGGAAGTCACCTCTGCCCGCCGGGCATATTCGCCGCTCGATATGCGCTTTGTCGTTTCGGAGAGCGCATTAAGGGGCTTTGTAGCTTTGCGTACCAGCAGAACGATAAGGGCAACGCCCACAAGAGTGCCCGCTGCGCTGATAGCGATAAAGCTCCATGCCATCCGGGCGATATCGTGATAGACGGAGGAAACATCCTCCACAACATAGATCATAGCTTCCTTGTCGTTTACAACAGTACTGCTTCCTACGATAAGAATGTGGCGTCCGTCTGTTTCTCCAAGATAAGTTTGCTGCTCATGACCTGTGACCGGCAAGATGGTTTCGGGCAGGAGGTTTATGTTGGAATAGACCGTTTCACCGTCCATGATGAAAACGGAAGTGTTGTCTGCAAATTGAGAAAAGCAGTAGACGGCGAGGGAATATTCCGTGATGGGCGAATCATTCTTGTCGCCATAATAGGAGAACATCTGAGAAAACGAGGTTTCAAGCGTCAGCTGCTTCTCCTCAGCCTGCTTTACCGTCAGATTCAGAATGTTGCTTTTCGATTGGAGTAAAAGAAGCGTGCAGCAGACCGTGACGATACAGATAAGAACGCAAACGCAGACAAGGGATATTTTCTGCCATAATTTCATGTCAGTGTTCCTCCAATCGGTATCCCGTTTTGGATATCGTCTTGATTTCATCTGTAAGGCCAAGTTTTCTTCGGATGTTTGCGATGTGCACATCTACGGTGCGCGGGCCGCCGAAATAATCGATGCCCCATATTTCATTTAACAGCCGGTCGCGGGGAACGGTACGGTTTTTATTGCGTACCAGCATGACGAGTACATCAAATTCCAATGGCTTTAGGGCGATTTCCTTTCCTAAGTGCGTTACAGTACGGTTTTCGGTGTCTATGGTGTAGTCGGAAAAGCGGAGCACCTTATTGAGTTTTCCCGTGCGCGCAAGCACCTTTTCCATTCGCACCAGCAGTGTAACCACGTCAAAAGGTTTTACGAGATAATCCTCTGCGCCGTCCCGAAGCCCTTTGATCTCCGAGGCGGAATCCGTCTTTGCCGTCATGTAGATGACGGGGATATTATACTTTTCCATATAGGAAAAAAGCTCAAACCCGTCGATGCCGGGGAGCATGATGTCAAGAAGGGCGAGATCAAAGGAATGATCGTTTTCAAGATAATCCGCCGCATTTTTGCCGTCGTCAAATATCATGTATTCATAGCCCACATATTGCAGGTTGACGGCAATACCATCCGCGAGAGCTGCGTCATCTTCGACGACTAATATTCTGTTCGCTGCCATTTGCTGTTTCCTCCATTCGGGTATACCTGTTTTTATTTTAGCATTTCGGTATGATAAAAAGGTTATCAAAATATTAACGATAAAAATACCACTGTTTTGAGCATATAGCAGGCGGCGTCCGACGTCAAAGATATGGGTTGAACATAAAAAGGGCGCAGGAGATTTCTGCGCCCGAAAAAATCACTATTTTTGGCTTTAATATCCCTTATCTAAATCAATAATACTGCCGTCGATGGCGTTGATTGCAAACAACACAATGGGAGCTTCCGGCCAGCTTTTGCCGCCGCGCCCTCCCGAAAAGTCAAAAGACTGTCCCCCGGCCTTATCCGTTGCAATGTTGTGTCCGTAGAACACCCACGCGGGAACGAGCAAACCCGTTGTACCGTCGCCGTTTGGCTCCCGAGTACGCATCAAGCACAGCTCGATGTCGTCCACATTAATCTCGATCTGTCCGCCGGGATACCGTGTATCAAGCATCGATTCGTATTGTATCCTTACCATTTTCTCAAAGACGTCCATTATTTCGGGAAAACTCTTTAGCACAGCATTTTCCTGTACGACCTCGCCAACGGCGATAGGCGACAACCATGTTATTGAAGCAAAGCCGTTGTTATCCACGGTGAAGCAGATATACTCATAATCCCAACCGATTTGGAATACGCCGCTATTGCTTCCACCGGCGATGGTATTTATCATAACTGGGACATCTTCGGCCATTCTTGCATAGTAGAATTGCCAAGCGTAGTTTTGCGCGGGGTTCTTCGGACCTTCTATGTATTTTCCGTTCTCCCATCTTCCATCGACAAGCCCCGTGCCTTTGTCGTCCACGACGAACGCCGCTCCCAGGCGGAAATCATCGCTCATTCCTGCGGCAGTGAAAAAACCGTCGCACGTCTTCTTCGCTTCCTCATAAGAAATTGTGAGCTTTCCTTGCGCCGCATCTGGAAGCGAGCTTCCATCCGTGCGCAGCATTCCTTTCGTGGTATATGCCGGGGCGGAATTATCCCAATAGGATAAATATCCCGATTTGCCGTTGGCGGCTTCTAAGTCCTGCAAGGAGGCGGAGGGCGCCATACAAACGGTGATGCCTCGGCTGTTATCCTCAAATGCGGCGCTCAACAGATAGAATCGTCCGGTTTTCCCGGCGATCGGGAATCCGTTTTCATCGGTAGCCTGCGTTTCGCGCAACGTCATTGTGCCGTCAGAAACGGCGGGTGCGGATAGTGTTTCCGGCGCCGACTTATACCGTTCTTCCGCAGCGGAAATCAAAGCGAGTATCTCCTCTTCGGTTTGGTCGTTGTTCAAATAGCTCTTATCTTCCAGTTTCTGCCTGAGAGCGAGTATCTGCTTTTCAATATCAGCCTTGGTTTCTCTGATGTGCCCTTGGTCGAGAGGTTTTTCATCGGGGAAAAGATAATTGAATATCCCCGTCACCTGCTCCTGCGTAAAGACAGACATGGCAGCTTTTCGTATAGGCATACCGCCGACATCGGGTTTGTGGACTTCAGCGTCCACATGAATGCGCAGCCTTCCATCCTCCATTTCGCTGTTAAAGATGTAGTTGTCCTCCGGAATAGCCAGATCATTCAGCATCTGCCCGTTCTCGGGCTTAGCAGCTTGCTCCACCATACGCTCCGTGTCCTTTTTTACCACGACCACCTCATCCGGCGTTTCCTGGCAGGCCGCGAGGGAGAGCGTTAAACTTACAGCAAGCAATATTGCAAATACTTTTTTCATTGTTTTTCCCCTTTCTCATGATAAGGGTATTGTGTCATAATTTGCAGTCAAAATGGTTTGCAAACGGTTATTATTTTGTTATTATTTTCGCTTTGCGAAAATCAGTCGTACCGTTGTACCCATATTTTCGGCGCTTTCTATGACAAGCTCCGCGCCATGTGCCTTGGCAATTCTCTTAACCAGCGCCATGCCAAGGCCGCTGCTGCCGTTGAGCTTGCTGCGGGAGCGGTCTACCATGTAGAACGGTTCGGTGATACGGGGAATCTCTTCCTTTGGAATACCCTTGCCGTGGTCGATGACTTCTATGCTGTTATCGTGTGCGAAAAGCAAAATGCTTTCTCCCGGACTGCTTGCCCGCCTGGCATTTTCCACAAGATTGACAAGCGCCGAACGCATAAGATCAAAATCCATGGGCAGCGTGTTCATACTGCATTTTATAATAAGCTTAATATTTTTCTCCTGCAAGAGACCCTCGGATGTCGCTTTCACCGCTGCAAGCAGCTTTTCTACGCTTTCCTCCCGCAATTCGATTTCGCCTTGCAGCATGATAAGCGTCATCAGCTTCTGACTTAAGCGTTCCAGCCATTTTCCCTGGTCGTATATGCGTTCCAGCGCATTTTGGAGCACATCGGGTGCGACTTTTCTGCCGAGCAGCATTTCCGCATTTAGCAGAATGGAGGTGACAGGAGTTTTCATTTCGTGGGAAAGATCGTTAATAAACGTCTGCTGCCGCTCGGATTTTTCGCGCAGCTGCATGGATGTATCATGCAGCTCAGCAATATTTGTCTCAATGGCGTCCGCCATGCTGTTAAAGTCGGCGGCAAGCTCGGCAAGCTCATCTCTCCCCGTCAGTTTTATGCGGTTTTCATAATTGCCGCGCGCCAGCGCTGATGCACCCTCTTTTAGCCTTTTTACGGGTTTTAATGACCTTGATACCATAAGCCGCATAAGCGATGCGGCAATTACAATAATAACCGTACTTGTGATCATGCATTTAACAGCCAGTGACGTAACGCTTGCCGTTAACTCGGAAATGTCTCTCACAAGACAGACGGAATATTCTCTTGATCCCAGTTTCATCACCTTGCCCAAAATCAGATAGCTTGTGCCGTTTATTTTAACATTCCTATATTGAACCGTTCCGTCCAAAGACATAGAGGAGCTGTTTGCGAGCAGGGCTTCCGGTGCAAACCCGACGTTATTCGAGAGATATTCTCCGTTTTCATAAAGCGTAAACTCATTCGATCCTGGGGCGGCGTGGAATCTATACAGGACATAGCTACGAAAAGCGATCTGTTCTTCGGAAATATCCTGATCATAAGCCTGTGAAAACGAACTGCAAAATTGCTCAAAATCTGAAAGTGCGGTTGTTACCGATTGTGAAAGCGTCATATCCCATGTAAATCCCACGATCAGCGCACAGCATACGGATACGGCAACAATGACGAGCAGCACAGCAAAAACAGTCATCTTTGTTTGGAGCTTCATGGCTAATCCTCCAGCCGATACCCAATCTTTGTCACGGCGACGATACCGCTTTCCAGTCCGAGTTTCTTTCTTAACATGGCGATGTGAGTGTCTACCGTGCGCACTCCCAAATACTCGATGCCCCATATTTCGTTTAGCAGCCGCTCACGGGAGAGGGTGCAGTTTTTGAACCTTACAAGCATAGCAAACAGGTCAAATTCCAGCGGCTGTAATGCCACAACCTCGCCGCATTTTGTTACGGTGCGTTTTTCGGTATCTATGGTAATGTCCCGATAGCGCAGTATCTTGCCCAGTTTTCCGGTGCGGTCAAGTATCTTTTCTATGCGCACAAGCAGTTCCAGCATTTCAAATGGCTTTATGATATAATCCTCCGCGCCACCCTTCAACCCTTTAATCCGTGAGGGAACATCCGTTTTCGCCGTGAGGTAGAGGGCGGGAATATTGTATTTTTGCATATGCTCCATAAGCGCAAAGCCATTGAGCCCCGGAAGCATGATATCAAGAAGGGCAAGATCATAGGAATGGTCGTTTTTCAGATGATTTGCTGCACAAAGCCCGTCACTTAATATCGTGTAATCATAGCCGGACATATCGAGATTTATCCCTATATTCTCCGCTATGTATTTATCATCTTCTACAATAAGTATTCTGTTTTTTGCCATTGGTTCCGCTCCTTTGAAGGGTATATCTTATTATATTTTATCATATATGGTAAGCAAAAAAAGGCTGCTGATTGTTATCGTTTTGTTATTATTTCCATAAATTATAATATCACTGTTTTATTTCAGCATAGCCGTTACAACATATTTTCCAGGGGCGTTTCCCGAATATCTAAACGGGTAACAGGTGGTAAGGATAAGTATTTTGCCATCAGCAGCGGACAACCTAAAATCTTCCGTATTCTCATAAATTTTGATGTCGCTAACGGTATAGGTATAGACCGTTTTGTCCTGCATGATTACACTGATAGTATCGCCAAACTCTACTTTTTCCAGCACCCGCAAATGCGTCCGGTTTCTGTGTCCATATACTACACACATTCCGTCCTGTCCGGGCATGGCGGAAGAAGGAAGCCACCCCGGAGTTTTATCTAAAGTATCCTCATCGACGCCATATGCGACAGATACATTTTTCCCTTCAATGATAAGGGTAAAAAAGTCGCCGTTTTCAATTTCGTTCGATAGTTCTATCGGAGATGTAGTTTTTTCTGGCAGTATCCATGACGGAGAATTCTGCGGTGTTAAAGTAGGGGCCTGAGATATCGTATCTGTTGCCGCCGGCGTTGGTGTCGTAACGGGAACGATGTCAATGGACTGAATTTCGGTATCACGCTTTTCACTGAACGCAAATATGCCAAGAAGTATGGCAATGATAGAAAGGACGACAATTACTGCCGTCCTTTTTCTGTTTTCCTTTTTCATACACGATTCCCTTTCGTTATTTAAGTAGTCGGTCTGCCAAAGCAAACCCATTCCCATTCAGAACCGCTGATTCCCCAGTGTTTTCGTATTTGAACGCTGTTATCGCCGCCTGTGCTGTCAATCAAAAACTCATCGTTGATGTAGATAGCAACGTGATGAATCTGCATCCAGCGTTTACATTTTCCGTTGCCGCACCGATTTCTGTCTGTGCAGTAGCCCGGTCCGCGTTCCGCATCCTTCCGTGCGAAGAAAATAAGATCACCGGCCTGAAGCTGGGAAGCGTCGGTAAAGAGAACCCCCATATCCCTGCATTTTTCAGCCATACCCGTAGACGTCAGCCCATTCATAGAAGACAGCCCACAATCGCGGTATGCCGCCCGCACTAAGCCGGAACAGTCCATACTGGAATAACTGCGCCCGATATACTTTTTCGCGGCTTCTACGATTTGTGCGCCGAGCGTATTGGGAGGGAGATCGGGGTTGATGTTAAGTCCAAAACCATATTCACCGCCGTCGCCGACGGTATCTCCAAGCAGTTCTGCAAAGAGAGGATAATAGTCCGGTAACATCAGTTCTGACAGCATTTGCCTTTGATCTTTCGTAAGCGCATATTGTTCTGCTGCTTCCAGATAATCTGCACTAATCACGTTTACATAAATATAGCATGTCGTAACCTCCTGTGTGATGGGGTCGCCGTTATCATCAAGAATAGTCGTTCCCGTTTCATCGGTCGCGATGATGGTTTCGGTTTCTTCCTCTGCACGATAAGTAACCTTGTTCATGTCATAAAAGACTTCTTTTAAGCGTTCGATATTTTCTTCATCTACAACGGTTACGTCAGCAGGATTTTCGGGATCAAGACTCGTTTTGGCTGCATATATGGCGATTACGTCCGGCCAATTCGGGAGAGGACTGTCCAAACTTTCAAGATCACCTTCATAGATCACCTCTACCGTTTCTGCGCCTTCGGATAGTTCATCAATTTTTTCCTGTGCAGAATCGTAAAATGCAGCGTTTATGGTTTCGATGCTTTCTGTCATGGGCTTGCTCCCGTCAGAAGCTTCGTTGGCAGAAAACACGCCAAACACGGAAAGCAGCGCAATTACCAATACGACAACAATCAAGATGATAACCGCTACCCAGCCGCCTGCTGCAATGGCGGCAATGAGAGCCTTGATCGCGGCAATAATTGCCTTGATAATGGCTATGGTCACTTTCACGGCTGCTTTGGCTGCCGCTGCCGCAGCTCTCGCCGCAGCCTGTGCTGCTTTTGCGGTCACCTGCGCCGCTTTTGCTGCTGCCTGCATACCTTTTTGTGCTGCTTTTGCCGCCTGCTGCGCGGTTTTCACTGTTCGCTGTGCCGTTTTTACGCTTGTCTTTGCTGCTTTTGCGGTTTTTTGTGTCGTTTTTACAGTTCCTTTTGCAGCTTTTTCGGTGTTTTTGACGATGTTTTTGGTACTTTTTATCGCCTGCTTCTTTTTGCGGCGAATATCGTTCATTTTTCTTGCAAAGCGTTTGCCGCTCTGCACGGTATTTTGCTTTACTCTGTCTGCTGCGCTTTTTGTTTTCTCGCCAATCTGGTTTTCCGCATATTCTGTGAGAGATTCACTATAATCAGATTTTACTATCGTTTCTTCTGCCTGTTTTTTCGATGAAATAAGAGAACGCCGCGCAAGCTCTTTCGGTGCTCGTGCGGCGTTATTCATCACGCGGGGCGTTCGGTCTGATGATCTTCTTGTTTTTATGTCTCTCAAATTATCATCACCTCATTAAAAAGGCTGCGAATCCGCAGCCCTTTGTAATATTTGTCTAAACCGTTCTGTTTCGGTTTACCTCTGACTCCTAACTTTTGCCATGTATTTTTCAACATGACTGATTCTTTTTCTTTTTTGTATGGGAAATGGCTTCTGCGATACATCCTCCGCAAACACATCCAACAAACACGAAAATCCATATCAGCCAACCGTTATGCAGCAATCCGCCGCCCGGATCATAACTTACCCTCCCGAACAGCCCTCCTGCAATTACACCGAGATGATATCCTGCAAATGTAAAAGCAGCAATCCATCTTTTATTGAAATAAGCAGCCGTTATGCAAATAAACGCTGCGACAAACGTACCGTTCTTCGCCACCCATGCACCGACATCATATTCGAAGAAAGCAACATTGTCCCACAAAAAATATGCTCCGATGAATCCAATAACCGCTCCTAAAACCCAGCACATTCTCGCAATACTTTCTTTGCCGCGAACAACCGATAGGATTGCGAAAGCTGCTACGGGAACCACAAACATAAGCCGAGAACCTGTAACGCTTATATCAATTCCCAAGAACAGACCGAGCAACAGCAACGCAGCAGCGCCTACCCATATACACAGCTTCGCTTTTTTCATTATTTTTTTGTCCGCAATCTCGTCAACAGTTTCCGTCGGTATTGCGGAATAGCAGCTATATTCCTCTCGGCACGCATCACAGCTTTCTATATGTGTCAATACGAATTTGCGGCTGTTTTCACTGGCCACATTGTCCCGAACAAGCGGAATAAGGTCTCTGCAAATATCACAACAGTTTTTGTCATTCTGTAACATGGTTATCATATCCTTCCTGAATCAGTATCTCTCGAATACGCTTCCTTGTGCGATGGTCTATTACGCGCACCGCACCTTCGGAAATACCTAATTGCATGGCTATCTCCCTGTGCGAATAGCCATTTATGCGCATATTGACTATCTTTTGTGTACGCTCATTCTCCTGCCCGAGCAATGCGATGATCCGCTCGCATAGCTGTCGGTTAATCACCTGCCCTGCGATGTCCTCCGCCAGATATACTTCGATCAAATCATCCAAAGTTATGGTGGGATGCTGCTTTCGCAGATATTGCAACCAACAGTTCCGCGCTATTCCAAACAACCAAGTTTTAACAGTAGATTCCCCGCGAAAAAAGGGTAGCTTCCGTATTACAATCAGAAAGCATTCTGACAGCAGATCTTCAGCAACATCTGTATCACGCGTTAAGCTAAGAAGGTAGCGATAAACGTCTTGTCTATATTTTTCATATAGTTTTTCAATTGCAAGCATCTCACCACCTCCTTGTATTCACAAGTCCCATTTTCAGAGTTAACGTTACATTTTCTTCAGTTTATCATACTTGGCAATGCGAGAGAAGAAAGCCGATATCTCAACATTATTAACAATGCAGAGTCGTTGCTCCGAATACTTATCCTTATTGTCTTTCCAAACGCTGCATTTATATCACATGAAAATGCAGCGGCCAATATCAAATATCAGCCGCTGCATCATCATTCTTATCCCCACATTTCCGTTTCACCGGGCTTGGTCGTCATATTGCGGTACAGCTCGGTATTCTTCGGGAACCTGTTTACGAAAGGTACCAACGCGTTGCCAATCTTCATCAGCCCGTGTCCGGCTTCTGCATTTGTGATAAACTTCATCTGATCTTCAGAGATATTGAACAGTTCGGCAAGTCGTTCCCTGTCGCTGGAAGCCTGGTTGTGCATAACGATCAGCTCCGAGTTAGAGAGCAGCGAACGGGCAGAAGCATTGTCCAGCAGATATTCCACGTTTTGGGTGATTCCCGTGGGGAAGGCATTGCGCTTTCTGAAGCGCCGCCATGCAGAGGTGAAGAACATACTGCTGTATGGATTTTCATATACCACATGAAACTCATCGAGATAAACATGGGTACGTTTGCCCTTTTTCCAGTTTTCCGTCACTCGGTTTAAGATAGCGTCGGTAATCACGAGAAGTCCCATGGTTTTCAGCTGCTCTCCGAGATCGAGAATATCATATACGACAATCCGGCTGTTGGTATTTACGTTGGTTGGATATGCAAAGGCGTTGAGGCTGCCCTCCGTAAACAGTTCAAGGGACAGGGCAAGATCACGCGCCTCCGGCTCCGGCTGCGCAATGAGGAGTTCTCTAAGGGAAAGAAGCGTAGGCAGCGGGCCACCGTGTCTGTAGTTCTTGTAGAGGTCGCCCGTACAGCGGTCGATGATGCTCTTATCTTTCGAGGAAAGCTCGTGTTCCTGGTCAAGCTGCTCTAACAGGGACATGACAAATTGGGATTTCTGTGCAACAGGGCTTCCCACGTCGGAATAGCCCTCTACCATGTCCATTGCGTTGATATGGTCGGGACTGCCTGCCGCAATGCGGATAATCTCACCGCCAAACTTCTCCAGCATGGTGTACTCGCGCTCGGGATCGCAGACAAGAATATCGTCGTCGGTATTAAGCGCAAGCTGCTCCATTTCGTCTTTCGCACCAAAGGATTTGCCAGAACCCGGCACGCCAAAGCGCAGTGCAGAACCGTTCATCAGTTCCGATTTATTGACGATAATCATGTTGCCGCTGATGGCGTTTTTGCCATAGTAAACTCCGCCGTTATGGAACACTTCCTGCACACGAAACGGAATAAACACAGCTGCGCTCTCCGTGGTAAGCGTGCGAAGCGCGTCTATCTTCCTTACGCCATAGGGCAGCACGGTTTTGAGTCCCTCAAGCTGTTGATATTTGAGTGTGGCAAACTGACAGAGTCTTCCACTGCCGATGGTAAACAGCGTTTCGGTATAGTTGTCCAGTTCCTCTTTGCTGTCTGCGGTGATGACTACAGTCAATACGCCGGACATCATGCGCTGATCTCGGTTGGTAAGGTCGTTTAGGAAATCACGGCTTTCGGTGCGCTGCACCTCCATGTCAAAGGGAATGGTTGCGGAGAAGTTATTGTTTTGATTCTGCCTCCTTTGCCAGTTGGCGATATTTGTCTCAACCCCCAAAAGGCGATTTTCGACTTCCCGGACAGCTTCGTCCATGGGAATGGGGATAATGTCAAGGGAGAGCATGATGTCTGTGCCAATATCGCAGATTTCCTTAATCATGTCATCCTTAATATAGTTGGCATAGTCTTTGAGATATACAACACGCCCGTATCTTTCATCGATTTTGAAGTGATCTTTTTCATATTCAAACGTGTCGGGGCAGATGTAGTCCTTAAAATCATGCCCCTTTTTTGCCATATCCACAGCGTCAAAGTAAAAGGTTGTTTTCTCGTTCGGACGAAAAAAGTTATACAGAAGCGCCAGCTTGTCTGTCGTCTCCAATTCCTCGCAGCGGGAGCCAAGACGGGAAAGTGTAGTGGACAGTTCGCTTGCAATGCGGTTAAAGTAGGCGCGTGCTTCTTTAATATCTTTTTTGTAGGCGCTGACGGTAAGATACCTCAAATGACGGAAATTACCTGCGCTCATAGCGTCATGCATGATTCGAGCGTTAGATTCTTTTCGCAGGCGGTCTAATTCATCTTCGCGCATGGGCATGAGCACCGATTCCTGTAGTGCCTTTTGATTGTATCGTTCAAGCGCAATCGTCAGCTTGTAGGTTGCTCCATATTCAAAGGAGTTAATAACGTCGCTGTACTTTAGAAACAGGTCTTTGGTATCTTCTGCCGAAAGCATGGCATAGTTAATATCCGAAAATTGAAAAGTTTTGGAAAACAGGTTTCCGACTTTGAAAATTCCGTCGTTCCAGATGGTTTTGACAGGAATAATATCCTGCACGGTTTTCGGAATGGTAAACCTTTCTCTGTCGCGTTTTAATACATTATGCAATGTCTTGATCATGCTCTTTCATTGCCTCCTTCTCTTTTTTTCTGATTGCGTCTTTGGTCAGTTCGTAGTATAGGTTTGTTGAGCGAAAAACGAGTTTCTTTGGCATGAGAAATTCTGAGCGGATAAATGCCGCTATGAACTTTTCTGCGGGCATACCGTTATACTTTACAAATCCCAGTGCAGCAAACGGGACTGCGCCCAGAATACAAAGCCAGCTTACGGTTTCCGTTCCAAGGTGATTTCTCAGTCCGAAATAGATGGCGACTGCTACGCCAACCGCCAACACCGAGAACAAAAACTGGCGCAGATTGAGTCCGAAAAACATACTCTCTGTATATCCACGTATTTCTTTGTTGATTTTTATTTCCATCATGTTTCCTCCTTTTTTACAATTAATGCAGTCCGAACATTTCTCTTACCACTCTGTCCGCCATCTTGACTGCTCCGGTCAATACCAGAAGATTAAATATCAGCTCACCCATATAGCTCCATACCATGGTTACAGGCGTTGCTTCTTCAGCGACCATAGGTGGGCTTGCCGCAAATACACTGAAGATAATACACGCCAGCACGATGACCGCCCCCTCTAAGCACACGGCAGCATAGCTTTTTAAGAAGCTTTTACCGATGTTCGCAGACGGCTCACCCGCAAAAGCAGATAGGGGAATGGGTGCAATAGCCGTGTAAAGATATAACTTAAAAAATCGCCCGTATACGGACATAATCATGATAAATGAGAGGACTATGACAACAAGACTACCGATAAGTGATACCGCCCAGGCCGGAATAGATTCCCAAAAAGTTAGCCCCCGTATTGCTTCTTCCATCTCCGGCGGCATGGTTACTGCTGTCTGTGCTGCAACGCCTGCTGTGTTCATTGCAGTAGAGATAATTCCTTGCACAATACGGAACAGAGCCATCATGAGCTCAAGTCCATAGCCCACAACTGCTTTTGCAAGCACAAAGCGGATAAACAATTTTAGTGCGTGTTCCGGTTTTTTAATTTCTGTAAAACTGCCACAGGTTTTCACAACGCCCACAACAAAAAACAATACCAGCAAGGCATAGCCGATGGCTTTGAGAGCGCCGTTGATGTCTACAATAACATTCCATATTCCACCGCCCTTAAATGTTTCGGGCGATTGCGTCAGCAACAGCCATATTTCAGCAAGTTTTTCGTTCCATGTTTTAAGCGCATTGGCGATATTATCAATGATCCAGTTTCCGCTGCTCAAGTTACTTCACCTCGCTTTCTAAAGAGGAACCTGCCGTACGGCAGGTTCCTCTTTTCATATTTTATCGGGACAGTTCCGGCTTTTTAGGGGGGCGGTCTGGGATTATGCCGTATTTATCGTCCACATAGAATTCTCCTACGAAAGGGTTAAAAATCGCAGAGCACTTTACGCCATTGTAATCAGCAATATATTTGTTATCTCCGACTCGCTCTACAATCGTTGCTTCACGAAGTTCCCCTTCAAGGGAATGAATGTGCATGGGTTTTGTAAGATTCATTTTCATAGTTGCCTCCTAATCAGCCTGTAATAAGGGTTAAAATCTCGCGTGCAAAAGTAATGATAATACCGCCGGCAAGGGTCAAAAAGCCGTTTGCGCGTTGGCTTGGATCGTGGCTCTTTAATGACAACCCTACCTGCACAATACCGAATGCCAGCAGGATAATGCCGATAGCACGAATCAAACCAAAGATAAATTCAGAAAGGTTGTTGACCACTTGTAGTGGATCGTCTGCCGCAAAGGCGGTTGTTGTGATAGAAAACACCAGCACCAACACTGCAAACAGGGTAAAAAACAGTTTCGCTTTTTTAGAGAGTTTCATTTGTTGTTTCCTCCTTTTGTTGTTCTAATAATTGGTTTATTTCTTCTTCTGAGAGCACCTCATAGTCGTCTGGGTCGCCGTCAAGGAAGATATCAGTCGGTTCAAAAGCGTAGGGAGTTTCGCCATAAACATAGGACGGGGTGCCGCCGTCCGTGGTGAGTTTCAGATCGGGGTGTTTTAAGATGTCGTACTTTTCGTCCTGCAAAGGGCGTTCGCCTCGGATAAAGAGCAGCGCATAACGATTGTCAAGCATTCTAACCTCGTCCTGCGTTAAAAGCTCACGCCCGCTGATTTGGTAGTTGGTAGAGTAATTGCCGCTTCTGCCTGTGCTCTTTCCGTAAGTGTTCGTATCTATTGTCTCCTTGCCAAGATAGGATTCTGAGATGAGTTTGTGCGTGCTGCTTTCATTGCCGCCAAGGTACAAAAATGTGTCGCAGTTGCCGATAATGCTCTCCCATTGCTTCTCAAACAGCGCCTTTAATTGCGCGATATTCTGGATAATGATTGACACGGAGATTTCGCGGCTTCTCATGGTCGCAAGTAGTTTGTCAAACTCATCTGGCAGGGCGACGTTCGCAAATTCGTCCATCACGCAATGCACATGAACGGGAAGCCTTCCTCCGTGAACATGGTCAGCAATAAAATACAATTCCTGAAATATACAGGAATACATCATGCCGATGATGAAGTTCAAGCTGCTGTCGCTGTCCGGTATAATGGCAAACAGCGCGGTCTTTCTTTCGCCAAGAGAACGAATATCCAGCTCGTCATGGCACATAAAGGAAGCAACCTGTGGAATATTGAATTTTTCCAGCCGAACGCCCAGCGAAATCAGAATAGATTTTGCCGTCTTACCGGCAGCCATTTTGAAAATATGGTATTGTTTCACGGCAAGATGCTCCGGCTCCCGCATGGCAAGCCGCTCAAACAGCTCGTCCAGGATACTCGCATAACTTTCATCTTCCTCGCGGACTTCCGCAGCGTTCAACATTTCCATTACCATCGGGAAATTCTGCTCATAGGACGGCGCTTCACTCATCAAGTAGAGGATCATGGCTTCCAGCAGTGCCGTTTCCGCACGTTCCCAAAAGGGATCGTTTGACGATGAGCCTTTGGGGGTGGTATTGCGGATTAAGTTATTGACCAGCTTCAGCACGTCTTTTTCGTCTCGGAGGTAGGAAAAGGGATTGAAGCCATGACTTTTTTCTGTGTTAATAAGGTCAAGCACGCGAATGTCATAGCCTTTTTCTTTCAGAAGTCCGCCTGTGTCCCTTAAAATCTCGCCTTTTGGGTCAAGTACCACAAAGGAAGTGTTCGCTTGCATGACGTTGGGTTTGGCGTAAAACCGTGTCTTGCCGGCGCCGCTGCCACCTACCACAAGAATATTGAGATTGCGGCGGTGTTTGCGTCCATCAAGCCCCATTCGGGTGTTTTGGGTTAGAATGATATTCTTTGAAAAGTCTTTATCGGCATATTTTTTGCAAACCTGTTTGGAGCTTCCCCATTGTGCGCTGCCGTGTTCTTCGCCCTTGCGGTAATTTCGGCGTGTAGCATAATAAATACCCACGCCCAGCCCATAACAGACGAGGAAAATGAGGATTGTTTTTAAGCTATCCTCGCACCACTTTATGGCGAAAGGGCTATTCATGCCGTCCGTAAATCCTCGAATGATACCTGACAGTCCCTCCGATAAAAAAGGGGCGACCAATAAGGCCGCCCATATCACGGGAAACAATAACAAAAGAAGCAGAATCTTTGCTGTCTGCTTCTCTTCATGAGGATTCTTCATCTTCATTTTCCTCGGTTTCTTTTTCGTATCTTCCCAAGCTCTCTATACACAGTATCATAGTTATCTCTCCATTTCCCGCATTTTGCGTTTCTGTTTTCTGGTCGGCGCGTCGATTACGTCCAGAAGTACATCGTCCACATGGTCGGTGTCTGCGCCTTTTTCAATGAGTGCGTTTCGCTTATCATTGAGGGAGTCAATGATCAAACGCCGTTCGTATTCGTCTACTTCTATCACTCTTTTTTCTTCCATATGCATCACCTCTCGGGCTGATTTTTCTGCTGCTGCCGTTCGGCATACAGGTTTTTGTCTACGCGCTCAATTATGTCGTTTGCCGCACTGCGCATTTCACCTAAAGCCGCTCGTTTTTCCCGTGTATCAAGGTTTGCATATTCTTCAGGAATTTGGTCGCAGAATTGGGGCGCTACTCCAAAGCGAATACAGGCAATATTTGCCGCACAATCACACAAAAATGTATTCGCGCTGCCATCGGCTCGCGCCATTTCACGCGAGATAGAATAGAACAGTGTGTCTCCGTCCAATCCTCTTGCGATATGAATGGCGTTTTCTTTTGGAGAATATAGCGCACCTACGGATTGCGGTACTTCACCGGACAGTTTCACCGGGACAGCAGAATTCGTCATAAGTGCTTTCAGCTTGGATTTCATCGGCATGGAAAGCGCTGCCCTTTTGTAGACTGGTTTTCCATAGGTTTGAGAAATGTCAAAACAGCGCACGACCTTGTAACCCATGGCAACGCTGCCATCTTCACGGGTATATTCCTTGTCCTGCACGAATTGTTTAATCACTTTTTTTCCCTCGCCCTTACGAATACCACGCCCGCGTTCCTGCCAGGCTTCCGCGTCGCAGACAAAGGTAGCGTCCGGTTTTTGCGCCATCACAAGCAGCGTGTTGTTTACCGAGGTTCTTCCGAGGTTTGCTTGCAAAGTGAGAAAGGAGCAAAGCGCCTCTTTATCACAAAGCGCCTTTTCTGCCATATTGTCAATGGCAGCATAAAGCTCTGCGCGTTCTTGTTTTTTCATTTCGACCCATTTCTCGGTCGAAAGGCGGGGCTGGGCAGATCCATACGTTCCATTGTCAAAGATTTCGTCAAAGTTTTCCATCAATATTACCTCTCTTTTGTTTTTTTGCGTTTCGGTGGTTGCTTATGCTGTGTTTGTTTTGTTTTAGAACGGGCAGGGGCAGAAGAATGGTTTTGCCGCTCCTCTTTCATATCCCTGATCTGCTGTCTGACAGACGGACGCTCACGAGTATTCACCGTTTCTGTATTTTCGCTGTGCTCGGATAAAGGCGCGGACGGACTCGATTTCGCCATCCCCGCCTTCGTAGGGTTTGGGCAATCTTCCGAAATCTCCACAGGCTGCTTCTGCGGCGTTTGCTGTATAGGCTCTGCATTGCCCATCATCTCGTCCAGTGTTGCGTCGTCTATGGTATGTGCATCTTTTTCCGCCGTGGGGTCTGTACGTTCCTTATGATCTGTATTTTGGGATTTTTCCTCCTTTGCTTTGAGTATGGTTTCGCGCAGTTTTTCAACTTCTTCGGCTGACATGGCAAAGCGTTCGGAGATACGGTTCACCCTTGCCGCGTCATTGGCATTGACAACGACGTCTACCATACCATCGTTGTCTTTTTTGCTCATGATAGCGGCATACAGGACGCCGTATTTTTTTGCCTCCACAGCAAACTGCGAAAAATCCTCCCTGCGCATGACAAATACTTTTGTCGGTTTTCCGCGAAAGGCTTCAATACGGGTTTTTCCTTTGGTTCGCTTTTGTTCCTTAAGTGCTGCTATTAAAAAAGTTGCAAGGGAAATCAGTCCCTTGCCGGTTAAATTTGCGACGACCTCAACACCCTTTACGGTCGTTCTTGTCGCCAGATCGACCACCTGTTCCGCTGCTTCTCCGTGTGCAGACATTTTCATCATCTCCTTTTCATGTATTTTGAGGTATATAAAAAGGCACTCCGATTCGGAGTGCCTTGTGTAGAAAAAACATAAATTGCTTAACAAGCCCATGTATAGAAACGTAATATCATTTGCAACAGTTTATCCGCTTATTTCAACACCTCAAATTCATACCGCCGTTTTACCAGCTTACGCTTTACAATTCCCGCTTCTTCCAGCTTGAATAAGTCCTGTCGAGCGGTTTCCGTTACGACGCCAAATTTCTTTTCCCATGCTTTAATGGTAACGTTGTTATTTGGACTTTTCAGCAGCCACTCTGCGCCTGCAAGGAGGCGATCATTTGCGCCGGACGCTTTGAGCTGTTTTAATTGTTCCTCCATGACGACCTTGTTTACCAGTCTGTCTTCCATCGTTTTTACTGCACGAGCCAGCATACCGATATAATAGTCGATAAAATAAGTCATATCAAAATCGTCATCTTCCACATCTTTAATCGCTTTGTAGTATTTCGACCGTTCTTCTGCAATGACGCCGGAGATAGAGAAATACCGAAAGAAATCATACCCCGCTTGCAGTAATATCATATAGGAAAGAGCGCGGGCGGTTCTGCCGTTTCCATCTATAAACGGATGAACATACACAAAGTAGAAGTGTGCAACACACGCCTTAATAAGAGGTGAAAGTTCGCTTTCTGCAATAAAAGTAATCAGAGCGCCCATCATTTTGGGTACTTTTTCTGCCTCCGGAGCGGTATGCACAATTTCGCCTCTTTGGGAGCGGACAAACACCAGCTCGCTGCGGTAACGGTCGCTTGCCGCCGATTCTTCCAAGGTATCCTTTGTTACCAGCGAATAGATTTGGAATATCGTTTTCTCCGTGATAGGCGCGTCGATATTTTCAAGCACATAGGTCAGCGCCTCGTAATTATTTTTTACCATCTGTTCCGATTTGTTTTTCGGCGTGCGACCTTCTCGGATAAATGCCTGCGCTTCTTTTCTGGTAGTAAATGCGCCCTCGATGACGCTGGAGTATACGGCTTCGTCTAAAACAGCTTCTTCAAAAGCCGCTTTATATTCCGGGCGGTCAAATATGATTTCGCGCCGTGCAAGAGCAATGACCTTCTCCGATTCATCTATGATATGATCCGTAAGAACCCACCAAAAGGCACTTCCGTCTATCGCAGAAAGCGGCAGCTTTTCTGATGCTTCCTTTCTTGCTTTTTGCAGCTCGGGCCACACCTGGGAGATGGGCGTGGATACCGGCAGGCGATGAATGATCTCCCGCCTCGGAAGATAGTTTTTCAAATATTGTTCTACGATTTCACGCATAACAGTTCTCCATTTATATTCTAATTATCTTCTATTTTACTTCTAATCATGTCCTATTTCAAGACGGAATATTCATTTTTTTCGGTTTGCCTGTTCGCACATTTTTTACGATACAGGCTTTGCTCCTTTGTCTGCTCGTTTTGCCGTAAAATCTTCTCTGCCCGCTCTGCAATATCGCCGCACACTCGCACATCTCGGCGCAGTGTTTTTAGCTCGCCAGATATACTGCTGATTTGCGCCATGATTTCTGCTTCCCGCATGGGGGAAGTGCCTATGCGTCGTTTTTCATTCATCAGCCCCTTTCTTTCAGAGGTCAATTTTTCAATCGTTTGCTCCGCATTTTTCTCAAAATCTGCAAGCTGCTCAGGCGTATCTATTTTGTGCCGGATCAGAAATTTGTTCTGCTCGCTGATCTTGTCCAACTGCCGGAGATCTTCCCGAATGAGATAGGACACACGTTCTGAGGGTTGGTGTTGTGCTATCCGCAGCTTTCTGAGGTAGAAAAAATACAGCGCACGAAGTCCTTTCCAGGTAATCTTGGATAATCGAAAATCTCCATACACCTTTACATGAATTACTCTTTTAGGCTTTGGCTCATGCGTTTTCCGTGGAGAGCGTTGTCGTAATATCCGTTGCCTGATAGCTTCTTCCGTATAGTTTTCACCTAAGGAGCGCAGGCGCACAAAGCGCTCTTTTCCCGGTGGACGCACTGCGATATGCTTTACACCTGTCTTTACTTCGTAGCCCTGTTCTCTAAGCGCACGCACAAAGGCGCTCCACGTCATGGACACTAACACTGACCGGTCTACATCCTCGCGAATGGCGCTGCGCCATGTGCGTTGTCCATTTTGTTCTGCCTGCCATTCCGCATAATGTTTGGGATAATACGCCTGGTGTTCCGTAATGACCGACAAGCCATATTCCCGGCACAACCTGTCGGAGGCTGCACGCATTTTTTTGTAGCTTTCCCGGCAGGCGTTAAATTTTCTGCCATGCAGAAAGGATACGGAATTGAGAACAAAGTGGTTATGGAAGCAGTGGGTGTCGAGATGCGTCGCCACGATCACCTCAAAATCCGGCCACAGCTCCTTTGCCAGCGTCACGCCGATTTTATGCGCCGTGTCCGCGTCCACCTCGCCTTCGACAAAGGATTGATACCCGTGCCATGCAAGAATCCCGTCCGTTTTGTCGTACCGGCGTTTGGTCATCTGCATTTGCTCCCGAGCATAGTCGGTATTGCAGTTTAAGGCGGTCACATAAAACTGCTTCTCTGTTTTCGCGTCGTCCATTGCATAGTCCATCACATCTCTCATGGTCTGATAATCCGTCTTGCTCCACGCAGGGTTTTCCGTCTTTATTTCGTCTTTTGCGTAATCCACTACGCGTGAAAGGTTGCTGCCGACCTTCCAGATTCGCGTCGTCGCCATATCATAACCTTTCCGGCTGCGTGACCGCCGCCTGTATCTCCAGTACCTTTTCCATGAGCCGTCTGTAATTTAGGGCATAACCCTCTTTCAAGAAAAAACCCGTGGCATTTGCACGGGCAGCGATCTGGTGGAGGTTGTTGCCGATGGCATTTAGTTCTCGTATTAGACGGTGATACTCAAGCGGCGGCGCTTCTTTTGGAGAATAGCCATTCAGCAGGAAACGCAGATAGGCTTCCTCGGAAAGTCCGCATTTCTTTGCATGGTTTCTAAGTCTTTGCTGTTCTTTTGCAGTTAACCGTACCAGTTTTCCAATTGTTCTTTTCAAACCTGCACCTCCTTTTTTGTATCGGGGTTTAAGGGTACTCCCTTACGGGCGGATTGTGATATCACAATCCAATGCTCGTTAGTGAAACGCAAAAGCGTTTCCCCAATGATTACTTCCCGAAAGAAAGATTATCTTTCATGTGTTCGTTCGGGTAACCGCGCTCTGAATGTAACGCCTTGAAAAGCTTCCGCATTGAGAATATAATCGCCATCTCTCCATCTGTCAGATACGATTTGTTCCGCCTCCAGACGATTCTTGGCTTCCACTTCTACGGTCATTCTAAGCGTTTCTGTAATAGTCACTTCATAGGTTTTCATCGTGCTATTTCCTCCTTTGAGAGTTTCTTTTTTGTGCTTCGCGTTTTGATATCGGCGTCAATTCCTTTCTCTTTCATGAGCATTTCGTTGTAGTCCTTGCCGTAAGTGGGTGGGAGATAGGTGATCTCGTAGCCTTTCTTCAGTAACGAGATCAGCGTTTGCGCCGCGCTCTGTCCTGCTTCGTCCGCGTCAAGACAAAGCCTAATCTTTTCTATCTGCGGGCTGCTCTCCAAAAACTGTGCAAGCGCAAGCGGCAAAGGGGTATCCAGTGAAAACTCGTCACAGGACTGATAAACACCGGAAAGAGAGAGGTAGTTATCCGGTTTCCACATCCGGTTTCCTTCGCGCTGCAATTCCACAAAGGAAAGGCAGTCTATGGCGCTTTCAAATACATATAGCGTTTTTTTCTCGTTGCGTGGCAGAGAAAAGGAGAACCTCTTGTCGCTGCCCTCCGATTCGCGTAAAAAAACAGAAGCGGGATTACTGCTTCTCATCATGGCGTATCTCGGGGTTTTTTTCTCGTCAAAGCCGACAAACACACAGTTGTGACGGGTATCCTCATAAAGAAGTCCCATATCAATACACTTTTTGAGTAATTCCTGCGACAATCCTCGCGCACGAAGATAGCGAACCGCCCGTTCGTTGTCCGCATTTGCAGGAGGCAAACAAAAGGGCTTTTTCTTAGGTGGCTTTGACGTGTAGACGGGGGAAGGCGGAGCATATCCCGCCTTATCACACAGATAGCGGACGGCGCTTACAAAGCCCATTTCCCGCACCTTTACGAGATAATCAAGGGCGGACACGCCGCCATAGCCCCGTGACCAGCGATACCACTTGCCGTTGGAGATTTTAAGGCTGTCGTTGGATCGGGTAGAATACACACCCGACGCTACTTTTACCAGCTCATGCGGTTCATACTGCTGTAAATATGAAAGCAGATCGAGTTTTCGTGCCTGCTCGATCTGCTCTTTTGATACCTGTTTATCTGATAGCATTTTGTCACCTCGCTTCACCGACACATAGCGGCGATATTTCCTCCTGTTCTTCCGGCAGGGTATCCAGATTTTCCGGCTCTCGTTTGTCAATGCTTAACAGTGCATCGAGTGTGGCGAGCCGCTTCGTTTTTTCTGCAAGCTCCTGTTCCTGCTGAAAGGGTTTCTGAATCTCCAGCTTTGCATTTTCAAGCTGTGTATTTAACTCCTGTATGCTTTTGTTGCAGGTATCCAGACGCTCCGGCAATTTACTCAGTGCATTTTCCATGCGCTGTATATTGCCAAGCACATCTGCGCCAAGGTCTACGGTATGCGACGCCATACCTTTCATCGTCAAACGGAAGGTTTTTGCAACCGTGTCATAGTGCAAAAGCAGTGTGAATCCGCGATACATACCGATTTCCCTTTGCTCCGGGTTGGTCATGGACTTACAAATACCGATCAGCTCCGTACCGGCGTCCTTCTTTTCCGCATATTGCTGATCCTGCAAGGTCATTCCCGGAAAGTCGTCCGTTTTGTTTTGCCCGTATAACGCAATGTCGGCAGCATAATCCTGAGCCCGTTCCGTCATATAGCGGATTTCACTCGGGAAGTATTTGAGCACTTTATCTTCCAGCGCGTATTTCTGGCTCAGGTAGTTGGCTTTTACGAGTTTGAGCCGTGCAACTTCCACGTCAAGTGTCATCTTTTCCATGATATATGGATTGTCTACGGCAAGCGCCTTTACCTCTGCATAAGAAAGCGCCTGTTCGTCGATGTCCTCACAAGAGCGAACAGGCGTTTTGGAAGTCATGATTTGGCTGATAAATTTCTGTTTGTTTTCAATCGTTTGCCACATATAGGCGTCAAACGTACCTTTAGTCACATATCGGTATACCTCCACATGATTGTTTTCGTTTCCCTGCCGAATCATTCTGCCTTCGCGCTGTTCAATATCCGATGGCCTCCAGGGAATGTCCAGATGGTGCAAGGCAATCAGTTTGCGCTGCACATTCGTTCCTGCGCCCATCTTAAAGGTGCTGCCGATCAGTACCCGCACCTGTCCGGCGCGGACTTTGGAAAAGAGGGCGCTTTTCTGCACCTCGGTCTTTGCGTCATGGATAAAGGCAATCTCAGACTTGGGAATCCCTTGCTCCATGAGTCTTTCTTTCAAATCCGTATACACGTCCTGAAAGATTGGTGCTGCTTCCAGCTCGTTTCCGGCACTTTCTCCCGGATTCGCGGATTTTGGTGTAGACAGGTCGCAAAAGACAAGCTGCGTCAGCGCCTGTTCTCGCGTTCTTTCCCATACGGAGTAAATGTTTGCGGCGCAGATGTTGACTTTGCTGTTTTCATCATCGGGCAGCATACTGTTTACCAGCCGCTGTTCGAGTGCGAGTTTGCGCCCGTCATTTGTAATACGGAGCATATTGTCGATATGCGGATCCACATCACCGCTGCGCACTTTTTCTGCCCGGTCTGCAAGAGCCGATACCATATCTTTCTGATATCCAGACGGTTCAAGAGACACATTGATATACTCTGCTTCCGGTACGGGGAGATTCAGCATATCTGCGGTTTGAATGTCCGCGACCTCCTTGAACATGGAAATCAGCTCGGGCAGATTGTAGAACCGCGAAAACCGCGTTTTTGCCCGGTAACCCGTTCCCTCCGGCGCAAGCTCGATGGCTGTGACCGTCTCTCCGAAAGTGGAAGCCCATGCGTCAAAGTGCGTCAAATTTTTTGCCTTCAAAAGATCATATTGCAAATATCGCTGCATGGTATACATCTCCGTCATGGAATTGCTGATAGGCGTTCCTGTTGCAAACACAACTCCTTTGCCGCCCGTCAGCTCGTCCATGTATCTGCATTTCATAAACAGATCGCTGCTTTTTTGCGCTTCAGTCTGAGATAGTCCTGCCACATTGCGCATTTTTGTGACGAGAAACAGGTTCTTGTAGAAATGCGCCTCGTCCACAAACAATCTGTCTACGCCGAGTTCCTCAAAGGTGATGACGTCGTCTTTGCGGCTCTGGTCACTGAGTTTTTCCAGCTTCAGTTTCAAGTTTTTTCGGAGCTTCTCCATTTGCTTGATGGTGAAGCGCTCTGCCCGCTCCTGTTTCGCCTGGGCGATTCCCTGGGTGATTTCGTCGATCTGCTCTTGCAATATTGCCGCCTGTTTCTCCCTGCTCAACGGGATTTTTTCAAACTGAGAGTGCCCGATGATAACGGCGTCGTAGTCGCCCGTGGCGATTCTGGAGCAGAACCGCTTGCGATTGTGCGTTTCAAAGTCCCGCTTCGTCGCAACAAGGATATTTGCTGCCGGATAAAGCTGTAAGAACTCGCTTGCCCATTGTTCGGTTAAATGATTGGGAACAACGAACAGGCTTTTTTCACAAAGGCCAAGCCGTTTACTCTCCATGGCAGCAGCGGTCATTTCAAAGGTTTTGCCTGCACCTACCACATGACCTAACAGGGTGTTGCCGCCGTACAATATCCTCGCCACGGCGTTTGTCTGGTGCTGCCGCAGCGTAATTTCGGGGTTCATGCCCACAAACCGAATATGGCTGCCGTCGTATTCCCGGGGACGAATGGAGTTAAATTCCTCGTTATACAGTTTGGTAAGCAAATCGCGCCTCGCTGCGTCCTTCCAGATCCATTCGGCAAACTGGTCCTTGATTGCCTGCTGCTTTTGCTGTGCAAGAATCGTTTCCTTTTTGTTCAGTACCCGCTGTTCATTTCCGTTGATATCCTGAACGGTATCAAACACACGGACGTCTTTGAGGTTCAGCGTTTCTTCGATGATCTTGTAGGCATTTACCCGTTTTGTCCCATAGGTGATATTGACTGCGACATTTTCGTAGTCGGCGTTTTTGTTCTCGATATTCCAGATTGCCGTCGGTCTGGAATAACGTACTTTGATCTTGTTTCTGGCGTAATAAGAAGGAGACAGGAGATCAAATAT
This sequence comes from Clostridiales bacterium, assembly GCA_019416935.1. Lineage (GTDB taxonomy): Bacteria > Bacillota > Clostridia > Christensenellales > CAG-138 > Aphodomorpha. The sequence continues at coordinate 154,804 of DXWI01000002.1, forward strand.
AAATTGCTGAACCGTCTCCACGGGAAGCCAGGTTGCGCCAAGCCGCACGTCGATCTCACTGGCGCTAAGATCTTTCGGCTGCACGCTTGTAAGGGCTTCCACATTGGCGGTGTAATCTTCTGAATTTAGCGCCATGCTGCGCTTTGCCCATTCCAGCTTTTCGCGGACATTGCCCGAAAGATATTCATCGGCGGGTAGATATTTCTCCTGCTCTTTGCTGCCGTAACCATGCATGGGATTTAAGAAGATAGCCCCTTTTAGCTCATCGAAAAGCTGTTCTTCCGTCTTTCCGGTAAGCTCAATCATATATGCCATATCCACTTTAGCCTTTTCACCAATGGACAGGGCAAGTGCTTCCGAAGCCGTATCGACCGACGTAATAGTGCTTTGCTGCCGGATCGTGCGCTTTGTAAACATATCCGCTTTGCGCTTCAGATTTCCATACTCGTCCAGTTCCTCGAGCGAACAGAGCAGCGGATAGCTGCTGTCGTCTGAAAAAGCCAGCCTGTTAGCGCGGGAATTGAGCAATCCGTACTGCTTCGTATAACCGTCGTACAGGGTGTTTAAGTTTTTCTGTTCCCGCTCTATGACCTCGTCCGGATAGCCTTCCATCTGGTATTCGATCAAGCGCCTTGTACAGTCTCGGATCTCCATCATGCCTTTCACGCGGTTCTCGGCGGTGAGCGACATTTCTATCCTTTTCATGCGGCTGTTTTCGCGGTAATAGATATTGCCGTCTGCAAGAGTGAATGAGAAATTCCGTACAGACGGATCGGCGGGAATACTTTCTTCTGTTTCTTCGGCGAATTCTTCCTGCTGGTCACGGTCGTATTCCGTGATGTTGCCATGTATATTGGAAATGGCGTCCGCAAGCTGATCGGAAAGTTCTGCACCGGCAAGCGGCTTCACAGTACATTCCTGTTTGCCGTACTGCGTGCTTTCCTCGGTCAGTTCACCCAGCACCATGTCGGGATTGTCCACAAAGTATTGGTTTATGGCATATCCCTGTTCCGTTTTACCAAGATGTACCCATGCAGGCTCGATAGCAACGGGGCGGTCACGCTTTTGTAGAAACAAAATGTCGGTTACGACGCCTGTACCTGCGTTGGCAAGAAAGGCATTGTTTGGCAAGCGGATTGCTCCCAGAAGTTCTGCCCGCTCGGCAATGTACTTGCGAACCGCAGGATTCTTTTTGTCCATCGTACCCGATGAGGTAATGAACGCCACCACGCCGCCGGGGCGCACCTTGTCCAAAGTTTTGGCAAAAAAGTAGTCGTGAATTAAAAAACGGTGTTTGTCATATCGTTTATCTGCGACGCCATAATCGCCGAACGGAACATTGCCGATGGCGAGATCGAAAAAGCTGTCTGGCAGATTGGTTGCTTCAAAACCTTCAATCGCAATGTTTGCCGTCTGATAAAGCTGCCGTGCGATTCTGCCCGTGATCGGGTCAAGTTCCACACCGTAGAGCTTGCTGTTCTTCATACTTTCGGGCAGTAAGCCAAAGAAATTGCCGATCCCGCAGGACGGCTCTAGCACATTGCCCGTGGTGAAACCCATGTTCTCAATGCACTTGTAAATCGCCCTTATGACCGTGGGACTGGTATAATGCGCGTTGAGCGTGGAAGCTCTTGCCGCCTCGTATTCTTCGGGGGATAAAGCTGTGTACAGCTCCATAAACTCAGATGCCCATGCAGCGTTGTCCTCGTCAAAGGCTTGAGGAATGCCGCCCCAGCCCACATAGCGGGATAAAACCTCCTGTTCCTCGGGGGTTGCAAGGCGGTTTCCCAGCTCAATGGTCTGCAAGGTGTTGATCGCGTCCATATTCATGCGAAACTTGGCTTTTGCACCGCCGTGACCGAGGTTGTCGTCCGTGATATGGAAATTGTGTTTTAATGGTTTTTCCTGATCGGGCGCTGTTTTCAGCGTTCTAATTTCTATATCAAAGGGAAGATTGTTTTTTTCGGCAGGGTAAAAAGCGACGGTGGTTTCGAGTGTAGATGGTTGTTCATGATTGCTTTCTTCTGAAAACTTATCTATCGCCAGTATGCCATCAAATGCTTCAATTTCTTCCCGTGTTTCAGCAACAGCTTCCGTGCCATCGTCATAGCAGAGGTAAACGATTTCACCCATATCAAACATTTCAAGAGCCTCAGTTTTATCCAGCAGCTCCATGTCGGCAAATCTGTCGCTTTCTTCTTCGGGCAGTTTCTCTTGAAGATTTGGCTCGGTCACAGTTCGATGGGTCATGGTGGGATAAAAGGCTGCGTTGCGCTCGTCCTGTTCCAACAAATGATGGAATGTCTCGCGATTTTCCGCCCGAAAAACAGGGTACAGGAGCGCGGGGTCAAGGAGCTGCACCTCGCTGTCCGTAATACGGGTAATCTGAAAAGCGGTACCTTCAAGGTAGACGGTATCTCCTACGGCGTACACATAAGGGGTTTCCCCTTCAGAGCGTTGAGGCGCTTTCGCCGGCTGCTCTGCGTTTTCCACGATCAGATGGTCGTTCTGTGGATTTTCCCGCAAACGCCTCTCGAACACATCTCGTGGCATATCTTCCGACAGCAGGGGGTATTTCGGGTCGGATAGCGTAACGGTATTCTCGTCGTATCCAAGTACGGTATAACTTTGCGCGCCAAGCTGTACTTCGTCGCCAAGAGAATAGCGGTATTGCGCGTCCTTACGTTTTTCGTCCATAGCAGCGGCAGCAGCCTGCAAGGCTTCCCGTGCTGCTGCTTCTTCGCGCATGACAGCACGGCGCTGCGCTTCTTCCTTTTCATATGCAGGCAAACTTGCCTTTTCTTTTTCGGACAGGTAACGATCAAGCGCAATCAGTTCTGAAATACGGGAATGTACGGCGTTCCACCGAAACAGCATTTTATGGCGAAAACCACTATCCGAAAACTCAATCCCTTTTCCGTCGTGGCCAACAAAACCGCTGCTACCGTCCAGATAAGTGTGGGAATGACCACCGATCCCGTATTCTTTTTTCAAAAATTGAATGGCGCTCTCTTTGCTTGGCTGCGTTTGATAGAAAGCATAGATGCGATACTTACCATGGGAAAATCCGCTTCCCAAGCACAATTCGTTATCAAAATCCGCTTGAGAGACAGAAAAGACGGAGGATGTTTTGTCCTCCGTCTTTTCAAGTAGGGAAAGCTGTTCCTTTTCTGTGGGAAAAAGCGAGGTTAGCTGTAGATCACCTCTTTGAGAACGATCTCCTCCGCTGTGTGCAGCAGATTGTTCATCAGCCCCACCCATTTCATCTGATCGTGGGCTTTCAGTTCCTCCGTCACTCCCTCGGCTTTCGCCATGTGTTTCATGATCTGTTCGACCTGTGTCCTCGCTAATCTGTCCGTCTCCAGAAGATGTTCGTCCAGCTTCCCCGTCAGCAGCAGTTCGTTGTAAGTCCCCTTGCGGTGCTCTTTGAGAAACGCTTTGCGCATTCTGCCGTATTTCCCGATCAGTTCCGTTGGCTGTTCGTCCATCTCCAGATTCGGAATCAGATAATCTCCGTTCTGCCTGTATGTCAGTTCCATGTTCACGGCTCCTTTCATGCTTTGTATTTTCATCTATATTTTGCAAAACGTGGTTTTGATTTGCAAGTGTACGACTTCTTTCAAACGCAATGCTTCTCACGCTGCGTTCGATCTGCCGCAATACCATCTCGGAAATATCCGCCGTTGCCGCGCCAAGCTGGGAGATTGTTGCAGGCGTGTTAAAATCCATGACCGCTATGAAATCCTGTTTTTCAAAGTATTCCCGCGGGGAAAGCCCAAGACGTCTCATGACCACATAGGCGGCGCTTTTCTCCAACATTTCCTCAAACCATACGGAGATATTAAACTCGTCATATTCTTCCAGATTGCTTCCGGAAAGGGATTGCAAAAGCGCACTCTTGTAATCTGCGCTGTTATCCTGGACTGCATTATGAATCACCCCGTTCAGCTGATCGGAAAAAGGCAGCTCCGCATACTCTTCAATCTCACCGAATCTGTTCGTGAGTTCTTCCAGAATCCTATCTTTCTGTTCCTCTCCAAGCTGCCAGAGCGCAAACGGAATATTACTCCGCGTATGGGTATCTGATACATCAAAGACGTAACGCAGTCGCGTCCTATCACCGGAATCATCGATCAAGGCGATTCCTTTCGCGCCTTTGTTCACCCAGCGTTTGAACTGGGGCGAGTTCCATAGTTCGATGGGGGCACAGGCAGTGGCGTCCGGTCGCTGTGCGTAAATCATGACCTGCTCGTGCCACGGGTACTTGTACAGCCACGCCGCAGAATCTAAAAAGCTTAACCACTCATCGGTAGAATGGGTGAGCCTGTTCATGGTATCATGCGATAGCGCAGATACCTTTTGCAGTTTTGTCGCCAATTCTATCGCCTCCTTATCGTTCAAACTGATTCTGTTTCTTTTTTTGCTCTTCAAACAGGCGCTCTTTTGCCCAGCCCGGAATACGCTCCGGTTTTATTACGCCGAAAATATCCTCTCGGTTATAACGCATTTCACGGTTATCGTACACAGCCCTTACATAAACGGCTCTGCCGCGTGCAGATTCGCTGCACCCAAAGCCACTCTCCGCTCTGCAAAGCTGATAGTCCGCTGTCTGTTTGTCCCTTTGCAGAATTTCAGATCGGATAACAATGAGCTTGCCTGCATAATGTTCGTGTTCGCTGCCGGGAATACAATCATCATAGGAAAGTGTTTCAAAAATGCCGCGTTCCTGTTGTATGGAAAATGATTTTTCCGCTTCCGTTCGAACACGCTCACCAAACTCCTTCAAGGCTTCTGCATAGCTGTCTGTGGCAATGCAGTTATGATAATGCTCAATGCCGAAAATGGGGTCAAGACTGCAAAAACCGACCATATATCGTAACTCTGCCTTTTCGTCTGCACCGAACACAATCTCTTTTCCATTGATCATTAAGGCAGATTCTATTTCATAAGAATCTGCCGTGCGTTTTTCGTTTTGATTCATTCTTTTACCTTTCCGGCTCATCGCGTCTTTGTGATACAAGTCTTTTGCCTTCGTCATCATAGTTCTTTGGGTTTGCCGCAGGACAGCCCCAGCCAAACATACTACCGTAAAGCATTGCCGCTTCCTGCGCCCGGGAGATATGTAGTCCTTCATTTGCAAAATCTGCCGTCCTACGGTTATACTCCCGTTCTCCCGGTCTGTTCCAATCCGATGGAAAGTAGCCGCTGATCCCTCGTTTAATATTGATTAGGTCGCCGCTCGACGGTTCTATACTGAGACACAAGGGAGGAATATAGAAGGGCTTGCCTGTTTTTTGTTCTATGTGCTCCGCTTCCTGCCGGATTCGTTCTTCGTAGTCCCGGTATGCCTTATCTTTTTCGGAAAAGTAATGTCCCCAAAAGAAGTGGTTAGGAGCGTCGGTGCGACATTGCCAAGTGACATAAGGCTGCGGCGCATTTGGATTTTCGCCAAGTACAAATCCCTGCACGCCTACATGGAATCGTTCGATAATGCTATAACCTTGGTTGTTTGCTATGACCTTCATTGCAAAATCTCCTTTCAAATTTTTGTATTAAAAAAGAGCGCCGCAGCGCTCTTTATCATTCAAAGTCATTTTTCGGTTTTATGTGCGGTATCTCCAGCCCTGCAAGCGTTAGCTGCATACCTAATTGAAAGCCCTTTTTGAAGTTAAGTACATCGTACTCACGGTCATTTTCATTTTTGATGTATTTTATCTGCTCAAATTGAGCTTTTTGCGTTTCATTTAGAGTTTCGCAAAACTTCTGTACTGCGTCATCATATGCGGCAGTTATGCGCTTAAACTCCTTATCAGATATGTCAAGCTGCTCCTCCGGTTCGATCAGTCCCAAATATAACTGTTTTAATATCTCCGCCATGTCTTTGCCTCCTGTTTTTTCTAAACAGTAGCATTACGGAAAGAAAATGTATAGTGTGCGAGGGAGGGCAAAAGCCCTCCCAGCACAAGTCGTTTACTTACGCTTTTTCCTCATGTGCAAAAAAATTGCTCCGCCTACGATTACAAGGCAAAGCGTAATCGCCAGTATTGTCTTTATTTCCATTCCTTATTCCTCCTCATTCTTTTTCTTTTTGAGCGCCCTTTTCGCCGCAATTACGCGCCAGGCAATTACGCCTACGCCTAGCAGCGTAATGCCAATGGCAATCGGCACGTCGTATTTATCCGAGTCGATCCCCAGCTTGACCGACGGCGTGTTGGTTATGGTGGTTTCCAAGGGGACTTCAAAGGTGTAATCTTCGGTCAGTATCACTTTGTCGGCTGGATTGGGGAAGAAGCCGTTTGGTACGGTGGATTCCTCGATGTAGACCTCGGCAGCAAGCGGCAAGCCCAGCACGGTAATCTCACCTTTGTCGTCCACCATGATTTCCGTCACGCTGCCATTATCGTCACGCATATACCAGCCGTTTTCGAGTTTCGTAAATCTGAGCGTTTCAAAGCCGAGGAATGCTTTTGTCTTAAAGGTAAATCCCGCGTCTGTAAGCGGCTGTCTGGTTTCTGCATGTACCTTTCTTACCTTGAGCGCCGTGGGGCTATTGGCAATGTTAGCTCGGTAGGGGTTTCCCGTCCCGTTTTCCCTGGTCACGGTCATGGTAAAGTTTTCTGCACCCACAAAGCCTACAGGCGTTTCTTCAACAAGCGTGTAGTTTCCGACTTTGAGGTAACGTATCTCCGCTTTACCGTTCTCATCGACAGCGAACCTTGTGCTGCCTTCCTTTTCGTCCGGCACAAAATAGCCATTGCCGGTGGATTTCACCTTGACGGGGTTCCCGTCCTCATCTTGCAATGAGAACACAACGCCGCCCATGGGGCTGCTGTCATAGGCATTCTTTTTCTCAACAAAAACACTGATCGGCTCGTCGGTGATTTCCGTGTAGCCCGTAATATTGCCGTACTCGTCAATTTCAAAGAAAAACTCTGAAGTATTGACGGCAAATCCGTCCGGGCTGTAGCTTTCTACAAATCTGTACTTCCTGTCTGCGGGCAGCTCGTGAATGATCACACAGCCTTCCATATTGGTTTCGCCCTCAAATACAATCTCGCCTGTCACGTCGTCATAGATGGTGATGCCTGCGCCGGGTACTGCTTCGCCCGTGGCCACATCGGTCTTTTCAATCGTTACTTCCGTCGGTTCGTCCTCAAAGGTAAACTTCACAACCTCATTGCTGCTTACTTTTAAGGTAAAGTGTACTTCTTCCTTTGAGAGGCAGAAGCCCTCCGGGGCAACCTTTTCACGCAGGATAAACTCGCGCTGGATGGGGAGCTCGCCGCTTGTGCCTACGCCATTTTCGCCAACTTCAATCAGCCCGACTACCGATTTTGTCTCCGCGTCCACGATCTCAAACACCGCTCCGGCAAGCGTCCGCTCGGTATCACGGGAGTCCACCTTGATAACCCGGATACGCTTTGTAATGAGTTCATTAAAAACAGGGGTTACAGCATGAGCGTCGTCCACGATGATTTCATCGGCTGCGTTTTTACTCGTCACATCAACCGGATAGATATTGGAGGACAGCGCATATCCTGCCTTGGGCGCTGCCAGTTCTTTTAGATACATCTCGCAAAGCGGGAGGTCTGCGCTGCTCTGTGCTTTTCCGTCCTTGCCGGTGGTCAGAATATCAAGCAGTACATTTTCGGGAATCGTTCCAACCGCAGCTTTGGTATATAGCCCAAATACAAATCCTGTGCCGTAATCGGTGTAGATTGCACCTGTATTCGGATCAAAATGTTCCGCATTCTTTTGCAGCTCCACCGCAGCCTTTTGCCGCTGGTTTTCTCTTGTCAGCGTTTCGGTTACAACGGCGGTGTGCTGGTCTGCATAGGAGAGAATCACTTCGTATTCGGCGGTATCGAGAACAAACCCCGATAAGGTCTTTTTCTCTTTTACCACATATTTGCCGAGGTACAGTTTATCTGATGTTGCCACGCCGCTCTGATCGGTGGTGAGTTCACAAACCTTTTCACCCGCTTTGTGGTACACCTTGCCCGGCACACCGATGTTCTCGGTGGCAAATACCTCGTATACGACGCCCTTCAAGCCTTTTAATTCATAGGTGGGAATGTACTTTGTTCCGTATTTGGTGTTCTCCGTCGTATAGCCCGTCAGAATTTCTCCCTTTTTCTCAATGGAGATCGTCCCTTTAACGGGCGTATCCTTCATCGCGACAGTGACGGTTCCGTTCTCTGAATTAGCCTCACTGACCGTAAACGTGACGGGTTCTCCGTTTAAGAGGTAGGGTTCGGGCGCAGATATTTCGATGAGTTTGAATGTGCCTGTAGGGAGCGTTCCGGGCAGATACAGCGTCCCGCTGGAATCCGTTTGAAATTCGGACAGGGTTTGCGGCTGCGGGTAGAGGAGATCGAAAGTGACAGGCTCGCCATTACTGTTCTCAATACGGAAAGTCGTTCCGGCAACAGGGATCGTGTGACCGCTCTCCGCGTCCTGCTTTACAATCCGCACCATCATCTCAATACTCTTATCCTCTAAGATATACGAGTAGGTCTTTTCGTTCTCGCAGACAAATACCTCAAACGGCTCTACCAGCTTGTAGCCTTCATTTGCCTCGCTTCTCACCTCAGAAATTACATACAATCCGTAAGGGAGAAGCGTGGATATGCCGCGTCCGTTTTCTCCGGTTGTAATCGTATCAAAGAGTTCGCCGGAGGATTTTAGGCGCACCTCAAACTGCACACCTGAAAGCGGTGGTTTTATGTCGGGATCGTCCTCGCTGCTGTCAAGCTCCCTCTCGCCAAACTTGGTGAGTTCAATCTTGCCCTTTATAACCTCGTCTTCCACGGTGGCGTTTTCCGTCACAACCGAGATATTCTGCCCGCCATAGGAGAGAGTAACAGAAACAGGCGAAGAGTTGAGAAGATAGCCTGTAGGAGCAGGAGAAATTTCCTGCACAGAATATGTTCCCAAAGGCAATTCCTTTGATGTTACGACGCGGCTTCCGAGAGCATAAAGCGTATACACTACGTTGCCATCCTTATCCCGTATCTCGTACTTTGCACCAAAAAGCGAGGCGTCGCCCTGGGGTGTGCCGCCCGTTTCCGCGTCTGCTTTGGAGACGATGATTTTTCCTGTTTGCGGCGTATTAGGGATCGTCGCTTCATCGTAGACAATTGCAGTCGTCTGTCCGGCGTAGGAGAGCGTAACGGGATATTCCTGTTTGTTCAGTACAAAACCCGTGCTTGCCTGCCGTTCCTTTACGACATAGCTTCCCAGCTTGACAGGCGAGGAAATGCCTTTGCCGGACGAATCGATGGTAATGGACGTGACCACTTTTCCGTTCTGATACACGTCAAAGACGCTGCCCGCAAGGGAATACTCTCCCATATCCGGGTTGGCATTGGTTTTTGTCACCCGAATCTGCCCCATGGCTTCTTTGTTGGAAGCGGTCACCGTCACGGTCTGCGCCGCCTGTACGTTGACGGGATATACGATATCCGAAAGGATATATGGTTCTATCGTTGATATTTCCTTGAGGTAGAAGGTGGACAGTTCCAGATCGCCCGACACGGCTTTTCCGTTGCTGCCCGTCGTAAGTTTTGCCACTAGATTTTTGCAGGCTGCGTCGCTGTATATGCCAAACACCACGCCGGAGAGCAGTTTACCGTCCTCGCTCTTTTTTAAGAGTTCGATTTTCCCGTAAGCGGGTGTGGTCATGCGGAGTACGCCGTCCGTTGCAGGTGCGTAGTTGCCAGAAGTATAGGTGATGACTTTCTGGTAGTCTCCGTTGTCCGGTGCATACCAGAACAGATTCGCAGTCACGCGGTTGTCATAGCCTGTGGCGTCCAGTCGTATGCTCTGGTTACCGTATTTTTTGGGTACTTTAATCGTCAGTGTATCGCCGTTCTTTCCGGTAAAGCCTGTGACTACCGTACCCGAGGGAAGAGAGGATTTATCTATGGTATAACCCCCCGAACAGTTTTGGAGCGTCACCCTCGTGCTACCCATAAAGTATTCTCCCGAAACCGTAAGCTCCATAGACGCGGGCGAAAACGAAACGCTGTGAGAGATGAGCTGCTGGTTTCGCGCCATCTGTAATAGCTCGTCCGCCCAGTTGAGCAGGCTTTGGTAGCCGGACTTTGCGCGGATGAGATTGGGATTTTCCCTTCGGTTGGTAAAATTCCATTGGGAGTCCGCGCCTTCCTCGGACAGCCAGAACCGCAGTGCGTTTGCCGTAGCCTGCCGCGCCTGGTCTGCTGTAAATCCGTTTGTCGTGCAGGGATAGCCGTTCTCCAAAATGATTTGGATGCCGCGCACAGTACGAGTGGAGTAGCTGTTAAGCGGGTCGATCTCACTGTAACCTACGCCGTGGGGGTTGCCGAGTTTGTGCTGGATACAGTAGGCGATCTGTCCTGTCTCCAATATGGTATGTTTGGGTGTGTTTAGGTCAACCCACTTGCCATCGGCATTGTAATACTCAAAATAGTCAAAGCCTTCTGAGTTAAACTGCGAGTCGATGGTCACTCTTGTGGCTGCCGAGGCTGTCATGGGCAAAAGGGACAGTACCGCAAGCAGGCACAAAAACAGCGCCACAGGGCGCTTCAGTCGTTGCTTCATTTGTGAAACCTCCTTTGTTTTTTGCATAAGAAAAGCGCCGGATTGCTCCGACGCTTCTTTTGTTCATAGTTGTTAATCTCTTGGACTGAACACGCAGGTATACTGCTTGTCTCCGATTTTTACGCTACCCACGCCCAGCCTTGATCTGTCTGCGTCAAGGGCAAGCCCGGTCGCATGAGCGGCGCTCCTTGTTCCGATGGTGCTGCCGTTTCCGGCTGCATTGCTGACGCTCTCCGCGCCGCCGCAGGAGTGGAAAATCTCTCCGCGCTCTGCCATCTCCTTTGCATGGGTAAGGGCTTTGGCGCATAGGCTGCTGTCAAGCAACATTGGGGCGTTGCCGTTTTCCGCCCGTGCCGCATTGACTGCTGCCAACACCGCACTGTTAAAGCTGCTGCTCATGATCTCCATTTCCGGCTCCGGTTCGGGGGTAGGTGCAGGCTCTTGTGTTGGCTCCGGCGTGGGTTTAGGCGTAGGCTTCGGCGTCACCGGTGTAGCTGCTTCCTGTGATTTCGTTGCTGCTGGCATTTGTGGCGCTTTTGTTGCTACCGTTTGGGGCTTCTCGGTTTTCTGCGGTTTCTCAGTCGGTTCTTCTGCCTTGGCAGGCGTGTTGGACACTTTCGGCGCTGACGATGGTTTTTCCGGCTGCTGTTCATGTTCTTTACCCTGTGGTGCAGGTGTGTGGATTTCCGGGATTTCGCTCTGCTGCGGCGTATTGTTGTTTTGATTACTGCCCGAGAGAGTCAATTCGCTGGTCGTCTGCAAAGATTCACTGGGGGTAGATGTTTCAGCCGTGTGAATTGATTCCTCATTGGTCGAAATAGATGTGTCTGGCGATTCTGCCGCACACCCTGCACACAATACTCCGATTAGGGCGATTATGGCAAATGCTGAAATAGCTTTTTTCATGATAAGTGCTCCTTTCTGCTTTTTACAGCACCAGCATATCTTTTTCCGGAAGATATCGCAAAGGTGTGAAAGCCTTTCTTTTCTCGGGTAGTAATTTTCCGGTGAGTAATCAAGGGTTGGGGGTTTGGGGGAAGGGAACAAGAGAACCAAACCCTTTGCCGAAAAAAGGACAGACTACCCCCTTGGTGTGGAATAATTTTTACTCAAAGACCACGCATTTTTCAAGACCGCATTTGCCCTCTTTGTTAGAATAATACAGGCAATGTGGACAATCCCGTTCCTTAAAAAGCATAGCTTCGCTTTTGCTTCGCCCGGGCGCCCTGGGCTTTTCGCGCATCATGCGCTCATATTTTCTATGCTTTCCTTCGGTAAACAGCATACGAATCATCACCTCCTTTCGCATAAAAGGGAAAATAAAAACGCCCATGCTCGTCAGCACAGACGTTTTAGCGTTCGTATTCCCGCTCCTGCTTCATTCGCAGCATCCGCTTATGGTAATATTCGCAGGCTTTTATGATGAAATCTTCTCGCTGTTTCGGGGTGTAGTCTCGCGGGATATATTGATCCAGTTTGTTCCCTTTGATCGTAATGTTATTTTGCTGCGGCTTTTCCTCCTGCATAACGAGTTCCATGCCGTTTCTGTCAAGAATCCCTTTCTGCGCTGCCGCTTTCATGCGCTGCGCCTGCGACAAAGAGGGCGTACATTCCTCGGCTTGTATCACGTCAAACAGGTCGGTTTGCAGTTCTTTTGAGAGGTAAGAGAGTTCCACAGCAGGATTAAAAGCCATTTTCTTATCGTCTACCATTTGCAATAGGGGCTGGATTAACTCGGTAAGGCGGATATATCTTGTAACTTCCATCCTATTTACTCCCGCTTCTTGTGCTATCCTTTCTCTTGCGGTTAACTTCGGCACAATTTGTGCCGAAGTTAAATCATTCCTTTCTCCTTGTCTTTTTATGGCTTCCAGCTTCATTTTATATGCTTTCGCCTTTTCGCTTGGCAAAATAGTTTCCCTTTGAATGTTACCGTCTACCACGAGGATCGTCGCCGTATCGTCGTCGATGTTTCTCACAATGATAGGTAGCGCATCCTTTCCCGCAATCATGCTGGCTGCTTTGCGTCGATGTCCCGATAGCAGCTCATACCCGCCGTCTTTGCGTGGGCGGGCAAGGCAGGGCGTGTGTACCCCGAGACGGGCGATGCTTTCCGCCATATTCATCAGCTCAGCGTCGTTCCTTACTTGATAGGGGTTGTTTTCAAAGTCATGCACTTCTGCAATAGGTACGGTCAAGATTTGTTCGCCCTGCTGCCGCGCTTCTGCCTGCCGGGTTTCTTCGGTAGAAAACAGGTCATCTACTGAAGCCAGTCTCATGTTCCGAACGCTGCTTGCCATGTTTCATCACCTCCTTTGTAAGCGATTCATACGCCAAAGCCGCTTTGCCGTTTTTGTCGTGCAAATAGATACTTTTGCCTTCTGCGCTGGTTTCGGCTGCTTTAATGGCAAGCGGAATCTCTGTTTTGAAGATTTTGAGTTTGTCTCCATAATTGGTACGAAGCATATAGGAAACGTCTTTGGCAAAATTTGTACGCGCGTCCACCATGGTCAGCAAAACGCCGTCTATTTTGAGACTTGGGTTGATGTTTTTCTTTACGCGGTTTATGGTTTGCAAAAGTTGTGCCATGCCTTTTGCCGGGAGATAGTGTGCCTGCACGGGAATGATAACGCTGTCTGCGGCGGCAAGAGCATTGACGGTAATCATGCCGAGGCTTGGCATACAGTCGATCAGGACATAGTCGTACTTGTGTTTCACTTCGCTTAAATAGTTCCTCAGTACGATTTCACGGCTCATGGTATTTACCAGCGATACTTCCATAGCCGACAATTCAATGTTCGCAGGCATGAGGTCTACACCCTCCGCATGGTGCAAAATCCCTTCGTCCGGTTCAAATGGTTCGTCCTGTATGATCTTTGTCATGATACTGGCAAGGGATACGGGCAGCTTGTCCGGCTCGTTCCAGCCGAGAGAATCCGTAAGGTTGCCCTGTGCGTCTGCGTCAATGAGCAACACTTCCTTTCCTTGCCTTGCAAGCCCGATACCGAGGTTGACGGTAGTCGTGGTTTTCCCGACGCCACCTTTTTGATTGGCAAGGGCAATTACTTTTGTCATAGCTTTCCTCCTTTTGAGATATTTCAAAATACAATAGCCAGGTCGCTTATGTAGGTAAAGACTACCTACAAGAGCGGGATAAAAAACCTGTATATATACAAAAACGAGTATCTGTATAGCAGATACTCGTCATTTTGCTAATTTCAATACGAATAATAGTCCTCTAAGGCTGATGAATAAAGGCTTATTTTGCTAATCGCTTGCTAATTTGAGTTTTCAAAACACACCGAAATCAGCAATATTCTGTGATACTGTGCAAAATGTGTTCGTCTAAAAAACGCCGTAATATAGGGATTTTTCGGACTTCGTAATATTATGCATAACGCCGCAAAACAGGCGCATCCCGCCTCCTAAGCGTGAGGCCACTGGTTCGAATCCAGTATGGCGCGCCAGAAAGCCCCGAAAACAGGCACTTTTTCGGGGCTTCTCTTTTTTTCGTTCCCCTTTATTCTTGCTAACGAGTACATTCGCCTTGCTCTCTTTGTAAGCTTTTCATTCCTCTTTTTCTTGCTAACAGCAGACTCTCATTTTGCCCATCTTGCTAACAAATTTCCACCATTTTGCTAACAGCAGCTAACAGGGGCATTTTTTGCTAACGGATTCATACAGCATTTTGCGTACCACCGTTTACAATCTGCAGCATTTTTAAGAGCTGAGAAGCGAGATCCGGCGATGCGTTCAAAAGCTCCATGACCTGCTGCGCATCTGTAGAAGTGCTTGTTTCTTTCTTCTGTGCAGTCGGTGTCTTCTTGTAAAACGCATCTTCAAACATTTCGGCGTTATGCCGTCTGTCCTCATCAAGAATGTGCGAATATACGTCCGAAACCATCTTGAGCTGCGCATGTCCCGTATCACCTTGCACGGATTTCATGTCGCCGCCGTTGAGCTTCAGTTTGTATGTCGTGCTGGAATGTCGTAAGCTATGGAATACCACATCAGGAAGATTGTTCTTGCGAATCAACCTTTTGAATGATCGGGAAATAACCTGACCTTCCATCGGTCTGCCGTTTGGTAATGACATTACGATATTGTAATCGTAGTATTCATTTCCAAAGATTTCTTTCATCTCTTCCTGCTGTTTTTTCCACTCTAATCTGGGACCGATTGACTGGTCGCAGGAGCATCCGCATACGACGGCAACGACACAAATGCTGGAAAGCCACGACCTTGGAGAACTGGACGATATTGATTTTGACAATCCGGCCGCAAAACAGGCGGTATTTGATTCCATCAAGTACTGGTTTGACTACACCGGGGCGGACGCAGCGCGCGTTGATGCAGCGAAGTGCATGAAATCATCCGATATTCATGCATTGCAGGAATACATCGGCGTTCCTACATTTGGTGAAAACTTTGATATGTGCGTGGATTTTGTGGCCGGTTGGGTCGGTGACAGCGGCGAGGTCGGCATGCTGGACTTTCCGCTGTTCCAGGCCATTGTCAACGGCTTTGCCTATGGCAACAGCTTCAGTGATACAAGTGGCCTCTCGCTTAAGAGCGTATTGGATCAGGACTATCTCTATGGCGATCACGCAAATGAAATGGTTGTTTTCCTCGACAACCATGACCGCAACCGCTTTCTAACTGAGGCCGGTGGCAGCGTTGCCCGGCTACAAAACGCTTTAACATTCCTGTTCACCGTGCGCGGTGTTCCATGCGTTTTTCAGGGCACGGAGCAAAACCGGGGCAACATCTATGACGATCTGATGGTTGGCATGGCCGATACATGGAACCGGTGGTGCATGGTTCAGAAGGATGCGAGCGGTAATGTCCTGAACAATTACTTCAACACCGGCACCAATACCTATCAGCTCATTGCAGATTTGAGTGAGTTGAAAGATAACTATCCTGCCCTGAGCTATGGAACTCAGCGGGAAATGTGGGCCGAGCCAAACATCTACGCTTTTTCAAGACGTATAGACACCGGGATCAATGCAGGCGATGAAATCATCTGCGCGTTTAATAATTCCAATGTGCAGCGAAGAGCGCTTGTTCCATTGCGTGCAGAAAGTTCCATTTCGGCTGGAACCATACTGGAAAATGTGTTTGACTCTACCGATCGTATTACTGTATCCAGCAGCAAAAAAATTGCGTTTGAAATCGCTCCGAATTCCAATAAGATATACAAGGTCAGTGCAGACCAGTCATCGGCAGCGCTGGTCCCTGTAACGTTTACGGTGCATAACGCGACCACGGCATTGGGCCAGAACATCTATATTTCCGGCAATCATGAAGCACTGGGCTCCTGGAATACGGGCAATGCAGTCGGCCCTGCATCCTGCCCCACATATCCCTCCTGGAGCGTAACCGTAAACCTTCCCGTTGGTCAAACCATCCAGTTCAAGGCGATCAAGCGCGATGTCGGCGATGTGGTATGGGAAACCGTGGAAAATCGCTCCTACACAGTGCCGCCAGGCAGCGGTTCTATCGCCTTTGAATGGTCAACGGCAGGGGAAACAAGGCTCATTCCCGTTCAGTTTACTGTGAACAGCGCTGAAACCAATTGGGGGGAAAGTATATATATTGCGGGCAACACAGCCGAACTTGGGAACTGGAGCACGGCGCTTGCCGCCGGCCCTGCGCTATGCCCAAACTATCCGACATGGACCGCCTATATTGATGTGCCAGCTGGAGCAGCGATCGAATGGAAAGCAATTAAAAAAGGCGGCGCTTCTCCCGTCTGGCAGTCGGGAAGCAACAACAGTTATACCGTTCCTGTCAGCGGCGTCGGCAGTACAAGTTGTACATGGTCATAAGGATATTCGTTAAGCTGAGAAGGCGGGCCTAAATCAAGCCCGCCTTTTTACATAGTTGGTTCGAGAATCAACGCGCTGCGCAATTAACTACTGCAATATTATAAGGAAAAATAGATTTTGGCTTGTGCAAACAGCTACATGAATTGCCATAGCAATGTTACGCAGTAGAGGGCAAAAAAGCCTTGATTTAGGCGGCTTACAGATACGAAAACATCAAGGGTAAGGGATTTATACCTTTTCTCTCAAAAATGAGGTTCTACTGCGTAACAATTCGGAGATAGAAAAACAGAGGGCCGATCACTTTTGAAAGTGGTAAACTCTCAATCCCGTTTGTCAGCCGTTAGTGATAATTTGTTGTAAATACTTCCTTATCACTGTAAGACTAAGGATGTCCCGTTTTTCTTTCGTCAGGCTTAAAAGTGCCTCACCCAAAGCATTGTTTTGAATCAGAATTTCATAGTCCCCAATGATGAAGCGGCTGCAATCCGACGGATGGATGTCGGTGGCATACGGTCGCTTTTGCTCCTGCAGTGTCATTTCGCAAAAGAGTATTTCTCGGCTGCTGCGTTCTGCCAACGCCTTTTTCTGCTTTTTTCGCTTCGCCTCTGAGCACCGGTTTTGTAAAACCGTCAAACTGGTGCTGTATGGCTTTTCGATCGAAAGAAGAAAGCTCCAAGAAAACTCACCTCCTTCCATGCCCACACAGAAGTGGTGCTTTTCCTCTTTCGTTTTCTATCTCCCTCGAAAACAGTGGATTTGGCAAATTAGAACAAAGATATCCTCGAAAAATAAAATGCCTGCAAAGAACAAATCTATGCAGGCGTATTAGGTGTATTGTAGAGAATAGGAATAACCGAAATCCCAAGGTTCGATAGCTGCGGCCAGCCCCATTCATATGGTTCTCGCACACGATTCGCACAGGAAAACCGGCCGGCGTTGACAACGGCAAGCCGCGCCGGCATAGGATGGATTCACGGAAGCGCAGCCTCCTGCCTGAGGGCGATTCGGCTGCCATCCACGGCGTTCATGGCGAGAATGACAGGGCTGGTGGCATAGCCCTTCTGCGCGGCCTGCTTCTCCATTTCCGTCGTATACAGGAAAAACCATGCCGGCGTCAGCAGAAAGCTTCCAGGCTCGTCCCGTTCCTGCACGCAGGCATAGGAGAGCAGGATACGCTTCACCAGCCCCTTTCGCGTTGCATTTAGCTCGCCGTTTGAAGCGGGGCGTTCGTCCGACCAGCGCAGCCCGTTTTTCAGCATCTGCAAAAAATGCTGCCGCACCTGTCGGCCGCCGCATCGATCGTCACCATGAAGTTGGGCATTTCCAGCACCTCGTCAAAAATCGTTATCAGCGAATCTCTCTGCAAATACCTGATTGCTTTTCGGGCATTGTTGTTCTATTCTAACGGAAGTATGATTACCTGAACGATCGCCGTATCGCAAACTTTTTGTGTGCTGCCATCATGCTCCACCAACGATAATTTTGACAGCAGAGCATTTTCCGCTGTTGCATTTGCTTTCCGAAACGCTGCATGCGGCAACGCCAAGTACGCAAACACGATGCTGGACACCGTACCGATGATCCCGATCACATATCCCCAGTCCATTGCCATCCTCCTACTGCAACAGGCTACAACGCCCGAAGTACTTCCAATACCCGGTGCTCTTGTCGATCGGCTCTTTGACGA
>DXWI01000020.1 GCA_019416935.1 Clostridiales bacterium
CGTGCTTGAATGGGGTTCAAGAGGCCGGAAGTTCGAATCTTCTCACCCAGACCACCGAAAAAGTCCCTAAATCTCTGAGATTTAGGGACTTTTGATTTTTCGAACTTTCTTCGCATTTTCTGTTTCTGGCAACCTTTTGGCAACCCGCCCGCCAAGTTAACGGACTGGGTGCACGCTCGAGACAATCGCCGCATTAAATGCTGGCCTTGTCGATCATCACATTGAGAATCTCAATGTCCGTTTGCGCCATACCCACTTTTGCAACATAGCCGATGCAGCGGATGGTCTGCTCGATATCTTCCAGAACCAAGCCTTCGCCGGATTGGAATTGGCGGCCCAGCAGCGCCATATCGCTGCTGATGATCGCCGCGTCCACCGCGCTTGCAATCTTCGCCGCACAGCTCGCCTTTGCGCCATCGCAAACAATACCGCCCACGTCGGCCAGCGTATTGCTCACGGCATGGCAGATTTGCTCATAGCTTCCGCCGCGCAGGAAGGTGATCGCTGCGGAAACGCCGGCCGCGGCAGATACTGCACCGCAAAACGCGGACAGGCTGCCGATATTGTGCTTGATATGGATGGCCATGAGGTTGCTTATGAGCAGCGCCCGATACAACTGTTCCTCGGATGTCTCAAGGGATTTTGCATACTCGATGACCGGAAGCGACACGGTCATGCCCTGATTGCCGCTGCCCGAATTGATCACAACCGGCATCACGCAGCCGCTCATGCGTGCATCAGACCCGGCGCTGGCGCGGGCGCGCGCTCTGGTCGCCGTACAATCGGGCGCACATTCAAGAATGGTCTTGCCGACGCACTCGCCGTAATCTCCGCAAAGGCCCTCGTCGGCGATCGCGGAGTTCATCTCGATCTGCGTGCGAATCAAGTCCCGAACGCGGGCAAGATCCACGGTCTCGGCAAATTCGATGATCTGTTTGACGGTCAGGTCCCACTCCTCGCCCGCCGCGGCGCTGCCATAGAAATCATCTTCATTGCGGTATACAACCGTGTTGTTTTTGATAACCTCGGCTACATAGGTATGCCGGCCGGCGATCGTCACGCTTGCGCTGTCGCTGCCAAGGGTTACGTCCGCCTTGACGTACAGGTTCTCCACGCCCTCCGCGAGCTTGCAGTCAAAGAAACCGGGCGTGGCAATGAGCGCCTGCGTCTTTTCGATATCCTTTGCGGTAACATCCTGCAGTACCTCGAGCTCCTTGTCCGCATTGCCGGCAACGATGCCGAGAACGGCGGCCACGTCGATACCCTTGAGCCCTCCGGAATTGGGGACCGTCACTCCCTTGACATTTTTGATGATATTGCCGCTGCAGGTGATGACCACATGTTCGGGCATTGCCCCCAACACCCTGCGGGCGATGGCGCCAGCATAGGCCAGAGCGATCGGCTCTGTACAGCCGAGGGCGGGGATCAACTCCTTGTGGAGAATTTGAATAATCTTGGATTCTTGCATCATTTTACTCCCGTGTGATAAATAATAAAGTGACGTACACCGCACGATGGGCGCTGCCGCGCAAGCACGATCCGCTACGGCCGATCCGCCAGCGATTCGCCGATGATGCGCTCGATCGCCGGCAGCGGCGCATAGGCGGCTGCAAACGCCAAAACGTACTCCCGCCCAAAGGCTGCAATGAAGTCGGCAAGCGCCAGCTTGACCGCAGCAACGCCGTCGTCGCCCAGCTCCCGCACGATTGTGACGCCGACGGTTGAAAACATGTGCCCCGTATGGTAATCATACGTCTTTACAACGTGGTCGGCAAAGCTCGCCTTCTTTTCGGCGATGCGCGCCTTGCACGCGTCGTCCATGGGAAACCCCCAGTGCATATCGCAATACTCGCTGCCCCAACTGAGCCAACCGCCGATCTTCACCTCATAGCCGGAGGAGAAACCGTTCGTAAGGCTCCGATCGATATCCAGGCAATAGTACTTGCCGTAATCCAACAGGCCGTGCGCGCTCCAGGCGTCCACCCAAGCGCACTTTTTGACATGGATCACAAACTCCGGAAGCTGCTCGGCAGGTACGGAATTCATCTGACCCGGCTTAGAGCTGCGCTCGTTATAGATCTGGTAATTCTCCGGCGTCAAAGGGTCTCCATGGGCAAGGCAGCGCTCCGCCATGCGCTTGCCGCGCTCGGTGCCATAGGCCCGCACACCGCGGCGGATGACGTCTACGCCTGTTTCGGGGCATGCTTCGATGACCCGCTTGGCCATGAGGCCGAACAAAACCGCGTGATGCTCAATATCGCAATGAGATAACGGTTGTATCACGTTATTCCCTCCGCTGCCGCATGCGGCTGACCGCTTGGCCCGCCGCAACAAGAACCGGGTCCCATACCGGACTGAACGGCGGTGCATAGCCCATGTCGAGCGCCGCGAGCTCCTCGACGGTGTGATGGTACTGCACCATCGCTGCGATGGCGTTGATCCTTGCGGCGGCTCCCTCCGCGCCAAAGATCTGTCCGCCCAGCAAACGGTTCGTTTCGGCTTCGATCACAAGCTTTACCGTGATCGGGCCGCGCCCCGGATAACCGGACGCACGCGTATTGCTGTCGATTGACACGCTCCACGCCCGAAGGCCGGCACGCACGGCTTCAGCCTCGCTCAGCCCCGTTTTTGCCACTTCCTTTTCAAAGACTTTCAGCATGGCGGTACCGACTTCGCCACGATATTCCTGATGGCCTCCGGCCGCATTTTCTCCCGCAATTCTGCCGTTGCGGTTGGCGAGCGTGCCGAGGCAAACGTTTGTCCTCTGGCCGCTGACGATATGATATGTTTCCGCACAATCGCCCGCCGCATAGATGTCCGGGTCGCTCGTGCGCATGGACGCATCGGTGCGGACAGCGTTCTTAAACCCGAGCGCAAGGCCGCAATCTCCGGCAAGCGCCGTGTTGGGCACAAGCCCGATGGCGAGAATCACAACATCCGCCGGATAAACGCCCTCCCCCGTCGCCACACCGCTGACGCGACCGTCCGCATCCGCCGTAAACCCCGTCACCGCCTGTCCGCAGCGCACTTGAACGCCCTTGGACTCCACGTAGGCGCGCACGCGCTCGGCCATGTCCGCATCGAGAATGGGCAGCACCTGCGGCGCGGCGTCCAGTATGGTCACGCCGAGGCCGAGACTGCACAGCGCATCGGCCATTTCGAGGCCAATGAACCCGCCGCCCACAACGACCGCGCTCCTGCAGCCGTTCTCCGCCAGATACGCCTGCAGGCGGTGGATATCCGGAATGCCTTTGATCGTAAAGATTCCGGCCGCATCCACCCCCGGAAACGGCGGCACAATGTTCCTTGCGCCCGTTGCAATGACCAGTTTATCATACGGAACCGCGATTTGTCCATGCTCCGGTGTGGACACAAGGATTTGTTTTTCTCCGCGCAGAATTTTGGTGACGCGATGGCCCGTATGCACATCGACGCCATAATCCTTCATCTGTTGCGGCGTTCTAGCGACGAGTTCCGACTCGTCGGAGATCAGATTTTGGGCAAGATACGGAAGGCTGCATGCGGAATAGGAGATGTACGTCTCATCCGTATAGACGGTCACCTCCGCATCCCGATCAACGCGCTTGGCTTTGCTGGCGGCGCTCATGCCCGCAGCAACGCCGCCGATCACAACAATTCGCTTGCCCATCTCAGTGCACACCGTACTTCGCCGTCACGCCATACGCATCGAGCAGCGCTTTGAGCTCCTCAAGCTTCTTGCCCATCAGCGGCTGATAGGGCTCTCGCAGTCCGCCGGCGGGGAGACCGAGCAGATTGAGCGCAGCCTTGATCACGATGGGATTGGAGAACCAATAGAAGGCTTTCAGCAGATCATAATACTTGAAGTAGGTCGCGCGGCATTCCTCAGCGATCTGCATGCTCGTCCACGGGCGCGCCATCTGCGCCATTTCCTCCGGAATGATATTGCCGCTGATGTTGGCAGCGCCGTTGCCGCCGATCGCGAGCGTCGGGATCAGAATCGAATACTTCGGATAATCGCAGCAGAGGATATTCAGCCGGTCGCCCATGCGGCGGCGAACCTCAACGAGCTGCGCAACGCTGGCCATCGCCTCCTTATCAACGATGAAGTTGGGGCAGGCGTTTGCGAGGAATTCAATGGTTTCCGGTTCCACGTTGATGCCGGTGCGGCTCGGGTTGTTATAGATGCCCACCGGCAGCTGGACGGATTGCATGACCTTGAGATAGAACCCCTTGACCGCGGTCTGCGGCGGCAGCAGGTAGCACGGTGCGGGAAAGATCAGACCGTCCGCCCCCTCTGCTTCCGCATATTGGGCAAACTCAATGGTGGCTGCGGTCGTGTTGAGCGTGGAGCCGAAAAACACGGGGATTCTTCCCTTGCAGATGGCGACCATGCGGCGCACGACCTCTTTTCGCTCCTCAAGCGTCATCATGGTGGCTTCGCCGGCCGAGCCCATGCAGAACAGCATGCTCGTTCCGTGCGCAAGGTGGAAATCGACAAGCGTTTCAAAACCGCCGAAGTCGATGCTCATATCCGCATTAAATGGTGTGGGAATTGCAACCCAGGAACCCGTTGGCTTGATCATAATGGTAATCCTCCCTCAAATAAATCAGGCGTTCAAAGTTGATTGATTTCCTTTACATAGTGACATGCCACAAAATGATTTCCACATACCTCCTCATATTGAGGCGTCTGCGAAAAACAATTCTGCTTGGCATAGGGACAGCGGTTGGCAAACCGGCAGCCCGGCTTGGGATCGATGGGCGACGAGAGTTCACCGGTCATCAGGATCGGCTCCTTCTTCTTGTGGATGTTCGGAATCGGAATGGCCGAAATCAGGCCCTTGGTATAGGGATGGTACTGATGCCGGAACAGTTCCTTGGCGGGACATTTTTCCACCATGCACCCGAGATACATGACGAGAATATCATCGGAAATATGCTTTACGACCGACAAATCGTGCGTGATGAACATATATGTCAGATTCTGCGCCTGCTGCAAATCCTGCATCAGGTTCAAAATCTGTGCCTGAATGGATACATCGAGCGCAGAAACCGGCTCGTCGCATACGATGAACTTCGGCTTCAGTGCGAGCGCGCGGCCGATGCCGATGCGTTGCCTGCGGCCGCCATCCAGCTCATGCGGATAGGTATAGGCAAGCCGCTGTGCGAGACCCACCGTATCCATAACCTCGTTTACGCGCTTGTTGAGCTCATCCCTAGTCCTGCACAGTTTGAAGATGATCAACGGTTCAGCGATGATATCGCGCACGCACATTCTGGGATTGAGCGAGGAGAACGGATCCTGAAAGATCATCTGCATCTCTTTGCGCAGTAAATTCCGCTCGCTGCCGCTGACCTTCGTGATGTCCTTGCCGTCAAAAAAGATCTTGCCGTCCGTGGAATCGAGCAGGCCGAGAATCACACGGCCGAGCGTCGATTTTCCGCATCCGGACTCGCCGACGACGCCCAGAGTTTTTCCGGCTTCGAGGCGGAAGTTGATCCCATCTACAGCGTGCAGCGTTCCGGAGGCCGTTTTGAAATATTTCTTGAGATCTTGAACCTCGACCAGATTAGGCATTTGCGTTCACCTCCGATTCGCTGTTCCTTTGAAACTTGACGCACTTGACAAAATGGCCTGGATCGGTCTCAACGGTTTCCGGCACCGCGCGGGTGCAGGCTTCACAGGCATATGGACAGCGTGGACTGAACTTGCAGCCGGCCGGCAGATTCGCGGGATCCGGCATCAGGCCGGGGATCGGTTTGAGACGATCTACATCCTCATCGAGGCTTGGAACCGAGCCCATCAGACCGATTGTGTACGGATGCGATGTTCTGTCGAATATGTCCTCAAGCGAACCGTACTCGACAATCTCGCCGGCGTACATGACCGCAACGCGGTCACAGGTATCGGCAACCACGCCCAAATCGTGCGTGATGAGCAGCATAGCGGTATTGAGTTCTTTTTGCAGCTTCTTGATCATGGCAAGAACCTGCGCCTGAATGGTCACGTCCAGCGCCGTGGTCGGTTCGTCCGCAATCAGCAGCCGCGGATTACAGGCGAGCGCGATGGCGATAACCACACGCTGCTTCATGCCGCCGGAAAACTGGTGCGGATATTCATGCGCGCGGACAGCCTGAATGCCGACCTTCTCCAGCATTTCGATTGCGACCGCCTCGGCCTCCTTTTTGGAGCATTTGCGATGATGGCGCACAACCTCCGCAATCTGTTCATCGATCGGGATGACGGGGTTCAGCGCAGTCATCGGATCCTGAAAGATCATTGAGATCTCGTTGCCGCGGATATTCCGCATTTCCCTCTCGGATTTGCCGAGCAAATCCTCACCGTGATAGCCGATCTCACCGCTCACGATTCTTCCCGGCGGGTTCGGAATCAGCCGCATCAGGCCAAGGGCTGTGGTCGTTTTGCCCGCGCCGGTTTCGCCGACCAGCCCCAGCACCTCGCCGGCATCGACTGAAAAGCTCACGCCATTGACCGCGCTGACCACATCGTTATCGGTCTTATACTGAATACACAGGTCTTTGACTTCCAATAAACTCATTCGATCGCCTCCTAGCGCTTGAGTCTGGGATCGAGCGCATCACGCAATCCGTCGCCAAGCATATTGAACGAAATAACGGTCACCATGATCATGACGCCCGGGAACGTCACGATGGGCCAGAAATCGCGAATGTAGGCACGGCCCTGCGACAGCATGGACCCCCATTCCGGCGTCGGCGGTTCAATGCCGAGACCAATAAAGCTGAGCATCGCGATGGTCAGGATGGCGTTCACGATATTCAGCGTCGCCTGCACAAAGATCGGTGCAAGCGCGTTGGGCAGGATGTGCTTGAGCATGATCCGCTTGCTCCGCGCACCGATGGAGCGGGCGGCTTCGACGAACTCCGACTCCTTGACCGTCATGACGGAAGCCCTTGAAACGCGGGCAAACGTCGGAATGTTGGAAATCGCAATGGCGATGGCCGTCTGCAGCTGACCGCTGCCGAGTGCGGACGAGATGGAGATGGCCAGCAGCAGCGACGGAATCGCCATGAATCCATCGAGCAGACGCATGACAACCGTTTCATAGGCGCCGCCGAAGTAGGCGGCCGTGACGCCAAGCGCCACGCCGCAGGTGATGCTGATCGTAACGGACATCAGCGCGATGACCAGCGAGACACGTGTGCCGTAGATGACGCGGCTGAAGATGTCCCGGCCGAGATCATCCGTGCCCATCCAGTGCTCGGCGGAGGGATACTCGAAGATCGCATCATAATCCGGCTTGTCGTAGGCGTAGGGCGCGATCACATCCGCGAAAATCGCCATAAAGATAATGGCGGCGATAATCACCAGACCGGCCATGGCGGTCTTGCTCTTTGACAGTCTCTTCCAGACCAGCCGGCCCGGCCGTTGACGCTTCATCTCTGCCATAATCAGGTCTCCTCCTTTCCGTTGCCGCCGGACACGGCGCCGGCAATCTTTTGCTCCAGAACCTGCCTGCGCACCCGCGGCCGAATATACTGGGATTTGATCCTCGGATCAATGTAAGCGTAGAGGATGTCCACGAGCAGGTTGATGATGCAGAATGTCAGCGCGCAGAACAGGATGGAGCCCTGAATCGTCGGATAATTTCTCGCGTTGATGGCGTTTACGATCAGAGAACCGAGACCCGGGATCGAGAAAATGCTCTCCACAACGATGGAGCCGGCCAGCGTTCTGCCCGTTTGGATGCCGATGACGGTGATGACGGGGATCAGCGTGTTCTTAAGACCGTGCTTGAGAATCGTCTGCGTCTCGCTCAAGCCCTTGGCCTTCGCTGTTCGCATGTAGTCCTGTCGAACCACCTCGAGCATGGCCGAGCGCGTCATGCGCGTAATGGTGGACAGCGGAATGACCGCAATGGCGATGGCCGGCAGAACCCAATACTTGGGCCCATAGAAACCGGAAGCCGGGAACCAGCCGAGTTGCAGCGCAAACACGAGCATGAGCATCAAGCCCAGCCAGAAGGATGGGATGGATACGCCGACAAGCGATGTGAGCGTTGCGAGGTAATCCAGTACGGAGTACTGCTTGACCGCAGAAATGACGCCGAGCAGGACGCCCAGCACCGTCGCGATCGCCATGCTGCACAGCGTGAGCAGCAGGGTCGTCGGAAAACGCTCCAAGACCTCCTCGATGACGGATTTGCCGGTTTTGTACGACGTTCCGAAATCAAATTCGGTCACGATATTCTTCACATAGCGGAACAGCTGCTCGTGATAGGGATCGTTGAGCCCCAATTCCTCCCGTTTTTGGTCGTATTGCTCCTGCGTAGCCTCCGGCCCCAAAATATCGCTCACGGGATCGCCTTCACTGAAATAGTTGATTGTAAAGACAAGAATCATTACAAAAAACATGGTGGGGATCATTAAGAGCAATCGCTTCAGTATGTACTTATACAATCCTGCGTACCTCCTGCATCAAAATCGGCTAGCATTTTCCGCATCGGTGGACGGTAGATCGGGTCCATAGAATCGGCTCCGCCGACGGATCCGGAAAAGACTAGTGTGCGTTTCCGGCGCGGATTCGCACTCCGCGCCGGAAACAGCCGGGTTGCTTACTCAAAGTAAACGTACTTCAGGTCGGGCTGCACGCCTACGTTCGGGACAAAGCCCTTGACATAGGTCTTCGCAGCATAGTTGATGATGTTCTCTACGAGCGGGATCTCAATGACGTGCTCCTTGATGTACTCCTGAAGCTCGGCATAGATCGCCAGGCGCTTGGCGTTATCCGTTTCTCCTCTGCCTTCGACGAGCAGGCGGTTGACGGTCTCATCCTGCGTGGAAACGGTCACAAAGCCGCTGTCGGCATACAGGTGCATGTAGTTCTGATCCGGGTCGAGCGTGTCGGCGGTCAGGTTGTAGGGCGCGCTGTCGGCGGAACCGTCTCTCATCTTGGTGCCTCTCCAGGTAGCGGCGTCATACTGCTCGATCTCCATGTCGATGTTCACTTCGGCGAGGAACGCCTTGACCGCTTCCGCGGTCTTTACGCTTGCCGCAACGCTCGGGCAAACGGTATTGAAGCTGAACCCATCCGCATAGCCGGCCTCTGCAAGCAGCTGCTTGGCCAGTTCTACATTGTACTCATAACCGCCAACGTTCTTGTAGCCGTAAACGGTCGACGGGATGGAGCTCGTTGCGAGGATGGCGCCGTCGCCGTAGGCGGCCTTTCTCACGCTGTCCGCATCGATGGCATGCGCGATCGCACGGCGAACGGTTTCGTTGCCCAGAATCGGATGCTGCTCATTGAACGCAAGATAAACGACTTTCGTGCTCGGAATTTTATAAACATCGATCGTCGGATCCTCCTCGAAGCGGGCGATATCCGTGGTGATGGTGAGGCTGTCGGTAAGGTCAATACCGCCGGTTTCGAGTTCGATGGCTCGTGCGCTGTTGTCATTGATGATTCTGAGGTTCAGCGTGGTGTAAGCCGGCTTGTGACCCCAGTACGCATCGTTGCGGGTGAGGGTGATGTGGTCGCCGCTGACCCACTCAACAAACTTGAACGCGCCGGTGCCGATGGGCTCACGGCCGAAGGTCATCTCGTCAACGGACTCGGCGTACGACTTGCAGACGATGCCGGAGATGGCGTTTGCCAGAACGTTCAGCGCGCTGGCGTATGGCTGCTTCATCTTGATGGTGATGTGCGTATCGTCGGTCACAACCGTATTCTCCACATCAAAGCTGGAGAACAGCGTGGCCGTCGCATTGCCGACCGCGCATCTTTCGAGCGTGTACGCCACGTCGTGCGCCGTCAGTTTCTCGCCGTTGTGGAAAACAACGTCGTCGCGGATGGTCACGTCGAGCGTCAGATCATCCACCCAGTTCCACTCGGTCGCCAAATTGGCCTTGATCTCCATCGTGCTGTCATCAACGACAAAAAGCGTGTCGTAGATCTGCTTGTTGGTCATTTTTGCAACGAGCAGAGAGTCGTTCTGGGGGTCCAGCTTGCCGGGTTCCTGCGGCATGCCGTAATTCAGGGTGTCACGCGTCCCGGTTGTGGTCTGGCCGTCATCACCCGTCGTTGCGCCGGGATTGGCCTGCTTGCAGCCGGTCAACATACAGGACAACAGCATGCTGAGCACCAGCATTAGAGCGATGAGTTTCCAATGTTTTTTCATGTTGTGTTCCTTTCCTGCTATTTTTTCATCACCGGTCAGAATGGTTTTCCAACCAGCGTATAGCACAATGTGCATGGGAGGCGGCGCCGACGGGCAGCGAATCCTCATTGTACAGAACCTTGGGATTGTGCGAACCCGTGGTATACCCCTCCAGGCGGCTCCCGCCGCTCAAAAACATGAATACGCCGGGTACGGCCGCCGTCACGCGGGCGAAGTCCTCCGAGCCCAATCGGAGCGGAATCGTTCCGACGCCATCATCACCGAGCATCTCACGCAGATAGCCCTCCATTTCGAGCGCCATCACCTCGTCGTTGATCAACGCAGGCATGCCGGTTGTAAACGTAACTTTGGCTCTGCCACCAAGCGTTGCCGCCGTGCCCTCTGCGATCTCCACGAGCCGCTTCCTGGCGAGCGCACGATCCTCGTTTCTCAACGTGCGGATCGTTCCGCGCATCGAGGCGGCGTCGGGAATGCTGTTGGGGGTTTGTCCGCCGGATATCTGCCCGATCGTGAGAACGCAAACCTCCTGCTGCGGGATTTCCCGGCTGTTGATCGTTTGCAGCATGGAATGGATGTGACAGATGATATTGATCGGATCGATCGCCGTTTCAGGGCGTGCCCCATGGCTGCCCCTGCCGTTGACGGTGATGGTAAACATATCGTTGGACGCGAGCGTGGCCCCGGGCCGCAGCGTCATGGTGCCGGTGGGAAAATCCAGCGCAACGGCCATATGGATGCCCATTGCCGCGTCCACCTTCGGGTTTTCAAGAAGTCCCGCATCGATCATACGCTCCGCGCCAAGACCCAGCTCTTCGGCGGGCTGGAACATGAGCTTGACGCAGCCGCAGATTTCGCTGCGGTGTTCGGACAGAATCTTTGCCGCGCCGAGCAGCATTGCGGTGTGCATATCGTGGCCGCAGGCATGGTTGATGCCCGCTCTTTTGCTGCAAAAGGGCAGACCGCTCTCCTCGTCCAGAGGCAGCGCGTCCATATCGGCTCTGAGCAGCAGCGTTTTGCCGGGTCTCTCTCCCTTGATCAAGCAAACGACGCCGCCGCCAAGCTCCTTCGGTTCAAGGCCGAAGCCGGTGAGCGTGCAGCAGACGAACGCAACCGTCTCGGGCTGATCCGTTCCCGTCTCCGGATTGGCATGAAAATGGCGTCTCCACGCGATGATATCCTGTTTGAGATCACATGCTTCCCGATAAATGTCCTTCATTTGATTCCCCTTTCCGATTGGCCGCCGTTTTACACATGCTGTAATTGCCGTCGAAGCCAGCAACCATCCCTCGCTTCGTTATTCTTTTGCCAGGCGGCGAAAAAGCATCCTTTTCTGGGGAGAAATGCCCCATTCGATGGAACGCTGTCATTCTATCAGACATAAAAAAACCGGGCGATGTTTTAATATATGCCCGGCCATAATATGCGGAGTATATGATTATATGTTGTATATTATTATACAAACCATACGGCTAATCGATGGATTCCGTCCACTCGACAAATTCCAAATACTTCCGGATATTGATCTGCGTCTTTCGGTTCACCGTGCGAATGACCCCTTCGTTCGTCAGATCGCTCATGATTTTGGCTATCGTGATTCGCGCGCAGCCAGTGATGACGCACAGATCGTTTTGGGTGTAGCACATGCGAAGCGCGTACCAGTTGCCGTCAATCACCTGTTCCGTATCGGCCAGCGTGCAGAGCAGGCGCATCAGGCGGTGGCGCGAGGAGTTGAAGCTCAGGCTTGCGATCTCGTGCCGCATGATGAGCATCTTATAGCAGCAGCTTTCCAGAATCGCATCACGAAACGCCTTGTTGTTATCCAGCAGCGCGTCGTACTCCTGCATCGGGATAAGGCAGATGACCGAGTCCGTTTCCGCCACGGAGAAAAGACCCGTGGTCTTTTGCAGGCAGCATGGCGTTTCCCCGAAAAACCAGCCCTTCGTCAACGTATACAGAACCTTTTCCGAGCCGTCGGGCGCGACCATATAATGCCTTGTCCGCCCTTTTGCCACATAGTACACGCCGTCAAGCACCGTTCCCGGTTCCAAAAACACCTTTTTGGCCGGAATCGATATCTGTTTTGAATGGCTCTCTATGAGTTCATCGAATTCCGGCTTATGGTATTGCGGCGTTGTTAAGCTGGAATTATTCTCTTTCCTGTATTTTTCCATTTTGCTTTCCTTCCGTGCGGTCCCCGGCGCCGAGCGGCGCGTTGCAACCCTCAGCATGCCGTTTGCATGAGTCCGCTTTCAGGGTTCTTGATCGGCATGCACAGCATGCGCGTTGCGTTATGATTATATCATAAACCGGTGTGGGATACCATCCTCGCGGCACATTTTCATCCAGGCGGCAGCATGCGCCGGAGCTGCAAAAAGGTTTGGGCTTGCGCTTGCGCTTGCGCAGAGCGCAAGCAAAGTCGTCTGCTGTATCGCTCGCATCAGGGCTGCCGCTCGTCGATGGGCCGTGCTTTTCACATGTTCGTCGCCGGTTCTCTGTGCCTACAGCCTATGCCTGTCCATGGCACGCCCATCCTATGCAAATCCTTTCATTCCTGCTCTGCAGGCGCAATCATGCGGTAGCCGCCATTCTCCCATGCGGGCAATCAAAAATCCCCCCAATTCGCAGAATCAGGGGGATGTTCTTTATTATTTACTGCTGCCGCTGAGCCGTCCATTCGACAGTCTGCCGGCAAAGGCTGTTATTCGTCGAATGACAGCGCTTCGGCCACAACCCGCATTCCCTTTTCAAAGGCGCGCCGATCCTCGTGCGTCCGGCAATTGCGCCATTCAAATCCCCGCCGCTCTTCAAAGCGGCAGATTCCGTCAATGCTATGGATATTCTGATAGATTCTGCAGAGAATCTCCCTTGCGGGCAGCGTATCGCCGGGCAGCACGGAAATCTTTGAAAAAACATCGAGATCCTTCTTCCTGTCCCTGAGCGAACCGGCAATGAAGCAAAGCCGGCTTTCCGGATCATACGCATAGCACGGCGGGCAGATGATGCAGTCGCCGGGGCCCTCGATGACCGTAATCGGCACATCGGGCTCCTGCAATATCTTTTGCCAAAGCTCGTAGAGATTATCCTCCTGCAGCGGCTCGTCTGGGCATTTCCCGCCCAAGAAGCAGATCATACACAGGAAATGATGCGCGCGCACACAAAACGTATCGGCCTTTTCCAGCATCTCACAGGAGCTTTTCTTAGCGCATGCCATCTCGCAATCTCCGCGGGTCAGGCAAATGGTTGCCAGTCCTTTTTCATAAAAACCCGCATGTGCATTGGGGCAGTTTTGCCAATCCTGCGTTTGCCGTTCATACGGAGAACAGACCAGCCCGGGTTCGGGTATGTATTCCGCCAGCAATTCACACCATGCCTGCGCAGTACGCACCGCTTCCGGCGTTGCGCCCATTTCCC
Organism: Clostridiales bacterium; assembly: GCA_019416935.1. Lineage (GTDB taxonomy): Bacteria > Bacillota > Clostridia > Christensenellales > CAG-138 > Aphodomorpha. Next base: position 13,551 of record DXWI01000020.1, read on the forward strand.
TGAGAATATCCAAATCTCTTTTCCGCTGCGCCGGCGTTGTTTGATCGTATAGCTCCGTTCGTCCACCCGCTTCATCAAACGCGGTCTTCAAGACGATGTGAACATTGGAGTCCTGACGAATCCGCTTCCATAAGCGGCCGACTTTTTCAGCATCCTCCGGCGTACACTGCGCGCCGCCGTGCATGCAGCAGGCGCAAAGCAGCTCTCCCGGCCGCGCTTCGACTCTGTTTTCAGAAAGGTCCGACGCTTCAAAACTACGTTTCATAATTGCATTCCGCCGTCTCCATCACCACGCTCCTGCAGCATCGCAAAGCACGGCGGCTACCTCCTTTTGCATTGGTTGGACTATGTTTTGGAGAAAACAACGCGCTGTTTCGTCGATATTCTTTATCAGTTTAGCATGAACGGGTATTGCTTGCCATGTAAATTCTTGTGTTTTGTTTCCTCCCGCTGCAAGAATATACTGGTATTGGCAATGTATCGGTGGCGGTCGTTTGTTGGACATACGTATTGACATTGATCTATGTGTTGACTAAAATATAGATATTCATCTATGTGAGGTGTTTGCAATGCAGGGAGCGGATATCGCCCATACCTTCAAGGCGCTCGGTGACGATAAGCGGCTGCAAATTCTCCATATGCTGGCCGATGGGGAAAAGTGCGCCTGCAAACTGCTGGAAGCCTTTGACATCTCGCAGCCGACCCTATCCCACCACATGAAAATTCTCTTGGCTTGCGGATTGGTCAAGGCAAGAAAAGAAGGAAAATGGTCGCACTATTCGATCAACGTGGAAACGCTGTCGCAGCTTGGGCAGTTTTTCTCATCGCTCGGTTGCAGCCGGAAGGATGTGCACGAATGTCAGTAGTATGGAACTTCCTCCAAAATGAGATTCTCGGCATGCGCTGGCTCCATCGGCTTATCGGCCGAGGATTGACGGCGCTCGGCCTGGACATATCCGGCCGCATTGGCGGCAGCATCCAGTTTTTTCTGTATGATTCGCTGAAGATCGTCCTGCTGCTCTGCGTTTTGATTCTTCTCATCAGCTATATCCAGAGCTACTTTCCGCCGGAACGCAGCAAGCGCATCTTGGGCAGGTTTCACGGCGTCTGGGCAAATGCGATCGCCGCGCTGCTTGGAACGGTCACGCCGTTTTGCTCCTGTTCCTCCATCCCGCTGTTCATCGGTTTTACCGGCGCGGGATTGCCGCTCGGCGTCACCTTCTCGTTTCTGATCTCCTCTCCGATGGTCGATCTCGGGAGTCTGCTGCTGCTGACAAGCATTTTCGGCTGGAGGATCGCCGTCGCCTACGTCTTTGTTGGGCTCGTGATCGCCGTCATCGGCGGTACGCTGATCGAGAAACTGCATATGGAAGCGCATGTGGAAGATTTCATCAAGCGCGCAGGCGCGGCCGATCTGGATGCGCCGTCGCTTACACAGCGGGATCGGCTTGGCTATGCAAAGGATCAGGTACTGTTCACCCTTAAAAAGGTGTTCCCCTATATTCTTGTGGGCGTGGGCATCGGCGCAGTCATACACAACTGGATCCCCGAGGCGTGGATCGAAACCATCCTTGGCAGCAGCAATCCATTTGGCGTATTGCTTGCAACGCTGGTCGGCGTTCCGATGTACGCGGACATTTTCGGAACCATTCCCGTGGCGGAGGCGCTGCTCGCAAAGGGCGCGCAGCTCGGTACGATTCTGTCCTTCATGATGGCGGTCACGACGCTCTCGCTGCCCTCCATGATTATGCTGAGAAAAGCCGTGAACCCAAAGCTGCTGGCGCTGTTTATCGGTCTGTGCACGGCGGGCATCATCCTCGTTGGCTATCTGTTCAATGCGTTCCAAAATCTACTGATATAGGAGGAAACTTAAATGGGCTTGTTTGGTAAAAGAAAAGCGGAGAGCAACTGCTGCAAGGGCGGGCACGCGGAGGCGGTCAGGGCCGCAGTGCATGGCAGCGGTGCGCGCGTAAAAATTCTCGGTTCGGGCTGTGCAAAATGCAACGCGCTGGAGGCCAATACGCTGGAGGCGCTGAAGGCGCTCGGCATGGAGCCTATTGTCGACCATGTCACGGACTTTGCAGCAATCGCATCCTATGGCGTTATGACGACGCCGGCGCTCGTGGTGGATGGAAGGGTCGTATCCTACGGCAAGCTGCTGAAGGTGGAAGAAATAACCGCAATACTGGAAAAAGCAGGGCAATAGCCTATCCGTTCTCCATACCGAGCAGGTACGCCGCCCGAACCCATTCGGAGCAAATGGGTTTTGCACGAACTGTCGGCCCGAAACAGGCCCAACAGCGGGGCACATACGCAGCTGTCAAACAGCAAAGCGCTTATCGGGGCGGTTCTCTGCCACGGGGTTCCATTGTTCGATTGCCAATGCGCCGCTGCTTGAAAAGTGCGGCACGCTGGGGTATACTGAATGCATCACATTTTGAATAAGGAGGCAGTCTGTATGTCTGTGGAACGCTATCTGGATATTCTGCCGGAAGTGCGGCAGGCCGTTCAGGAAAACCGGCCGGTCGTCGCATTGGAGAGCACGATTCTCAGCCATGGAATGCCCTATCCCGAAAACCTTGCATTTGCAAAAAAGGCCGACGCCATCATCCGTTCCGAGGGCGCCGTGCCCGCAACCATGGCGATCATCGGCGGGCGGGTGAAGGCCGGTTTGACTGAAGACGAGCTGGAGCTGCTCTGTCAGGCCAAAGACGTGGGCAAGGTCAGCCGCCGCGATATGGCTACCTACATCGCCACTGGGCTCAATGGCGCTACCACTGTCGCAACCACCATGATTTGCAGCGCCATGGCCGGCGTTCGCGTGTTTGCAACGGGCGGCATCGGCGGCGTGCATCGCCATGGCGAGGTGACGATGGATGTCTCCGCCGACCTGCAGGAGCTTGCGCACACGCCGGTCGCCGTTGTCTGCGCTGGCGCCAAGCAAATCCTCGATATCGGACGCACGCTTGAATATCTTGAAACAATGGGTGTGCCGGTTATCGGCAACGGTACGGGAGATTTCCCCGCGTTCTACTGCCGCAGAAGCGGATTTCCCGTTGACTATGCGGCGCGGGACGAGGTCGAGATTGCATCCATCATCCATGCAAAATGGGCGCTCGGTCTGGCGGGCGGCGTGCTCATCGGCAACCCGATTCCGGAAGAATATGGAATGGACAATGCATATATGGAGGGCATCATCAACGAGGCGCTGGCCGCCGCCCAAGCGGAGGGCGTACACGGAAAGAACATCACGCCGTTCCTGCTGGCCCGCATCAAGGAATTGACCGGCGGCTCCTCATTTGACGCAAACGTTCACCTTGCGCTGAACAACGCCAGCGTCGCCGCAAGGATTGCAAAAGCGCTCTGTAACATGGACGCATAAAAGAGATATTCGTCTAAAGAGCACGGCATTCAAGTTGAAAGAAACAACCTGCCCGACTTTTTTTGTCTGGCAGGTTGTTTCTTTGCCCAGGCCCTGGGGCAAATGGGGTGTAGGGTTTGCAAGGAACCGGGGGGGCTTCATCATGGATCAGCCATCAATGCAGGGATGCGCACAATAAACCGTTTTGCGCAAACAGGCGGCTGGTTATACAAGGCCTTATCTCACATCTCGCCCCTGCAGCGATGGTTCATGTGTCCGTGTTCTTTCATAGATCGTTCTTCTGCTCTTTGGCTCCCACTAAAGCCATATTCATCCCTCTGATATCCTGTGGATCGGCCGGCCAATTCGCAGCTCCTGCCGCCAAGCGGGCGCTGGTCCATCGTCCGCCCAGTATTCATCCAAGCGCCGGATTTTTTCGTGTTCCAGCTGCATGAAGGCGCACACGTGGAACGAAGCGCCCAGCGTCCAAATGCGGGCAACGGTCACGAGCTGCTTCTCATCGCCGGTCACGCGCTCCACTTCCCCGCTCCATTGTCCCGGATACTCACAGTTGACGCGCACAAACGCATCGACCGTAAAGCGCTCGTTCGTGCAGTGCCAGAAAACTTCCGCATCCGAAAGGAAATACTGGGACAGGCGTTCCCGATCCTGCGCGGCAACGCACGCCCAATATTGTTCCGCAAATGTCTTCCGGTCGAACAATCTCCCCCCACCCCTTTCAACCGTCTATCGGATCAGCAGCAGATTCGGGTCGGAAACGATGCGCTCCAGTGAGTAGCAGAACAGCAGCTCCGTCACCCCCTGCGCGGCACACAGCTCGGAAACGCTGCCGCGATCATAGCGCGGACCCACCATCACGATTCGTGCATAGGACGGCACGAGCAGCGGTACCAGACTGTTGGCAAAGGAATCCTTTACCACGAGCAGCACGCCGCTGTCCGGCTCCGCATCAAGATTGTCAATGACCGTCACCGGATGGTTACCGTCGATAAAAACGGGATACCAGTCGTACTCCTGAAGGCGCTCCCGGAACACCAGCGAATCAAACACACCCTCCCGATCCGAAAAGCGTACGCTTACCCGACACTGCGGTTCCAGAATGTCGAGCCGCTCTCCCTCGGTCAACCAGAGCGCCGAGCGGGAACGCGTCGAACCCACATAGCCGTTGACAGCATGATGATAGAACGACTCCATGGGGAGCGGTTCTCTGTCGATGTACTCGAGATAAGCGCGGTAGGCGGCATAAGCGCCGTCCGCGTTCCAATGGTGGTCGGTGCGGTAAAACCAATCCTGACCGTTTTCGCAAAAATTGTCCAACAGCGGCACGAGCTCTGCGCCGTCAAAAGACCCGATCTGCCCGAGCAGCGCGTCGTCGCGATACAGCGCCGCAAGCTCCGCCGGCAGGCTGTCCCTTCGCACATAGCCAGTCGAGGGCGGCACCAGCAGGCGAACTGGCAGGCCGGCGGTTTCGCCCAGCCGCGCGATGCGCCGCAGTCGCTTCTCGATCTCTCCAGCATCGGCGTCAACCGGCGCCTCCACCAGATAACCGTCCCGGTCGCAATAGACGTCCGTTGTGATCTGCCGCCCGGTCAGCAGCGTTTCATAGGCATGGATGCCGACGAACAGATCCCTGAGCGGCATCTGATCGGCAAGATAGGACTCCACATCATCGTCAAACGACCATTCCGACAGTGATGCGGATGGGAAGGCCGGCGCTTGGTCGAGATTTCTGCGCTCCGTATCGGAAAAGCTGCGATCCGGCGTCAACAGCCACCAGAGAGGAACGGCCGCAATCGCCGCCGCAAACAGAAGGACACCAATGAGATTGGAAACGTTTTTCTTCATGCGTCCCTCCCTCAAAACCGGAAATAGATGAACGGGTTGTAACTCTGCGACGCCAGCGCCGCAACGCACAGCGCAAACAGTGCGATGAACACGGCGAGCCGCAGCGCCTCAAAATCGCGCCAACGCGCGGCGCAAGCGGCAACGTGCGCTCCCAGCGGCGTGGACGCCACCGCGCATACGCCAAGCCACGGCAAAAAGCCTGCCACCCATGCCCGCGCATGGACGGACAACAGCCCCGCCGAACCGACCGTAAACAGCGAGCGAAGGTATGCGCCCATCGCCGAAAAATCGGTAAAATAGAAAATCCCCCATCCCAGTACGATGAAAAACAGCGCATACACATGTTTGATCCAATCCGGAACGCGGTGCAGCGCGCGCAATAAAAACAGCTTTTCCAGCATGAGCAGCACACCGAAATACAGCCCCCAGAGCACAAAGTTCCAGCTCGCGCCATGCCAGAGCCCCGTTAGCAGCCAAACGGCAAAGATATTAAAGGTCTGCCGTGCAGGCCCACGCCGGTTGCCGCCCAACGGAATATACACATATTCACGGAACCAGGTGGACAGCGAAATGTGCCATCGACGCCAAAAATCAGTAATGCTCGTGGAAACATACGGGTAGCGGAAGTTCTGTACAAATGTGAACCCCAGCATTTCCCCGAGGCCGCAGGCCATATCGGAATACCCGGAGAAGTCAAAATAGATCTGGAAGGCGTAGGCGATCAGCCCGACCCAAGCGCCGAGCAGCCCGTTTTCGCCCGGCGCGGCGGACATTTCCGCCCAAAACACGCCCATGGCGTTGGCCAACAGCAGCTTTTTGGCAAGGCCGATGATGAACAGCCGAACACCGCCGGCAAACCGGTCGACGGAGAGCGCCTGCCGCTCGAGCTGCGCCTCGATATCCGTATACCGCACGATCGGCCCGGCGATGAGCTGCGGGAACATCGACACATAGGCGCCGAAGCGCACAAGGTTTTTCTGCGTCCGCGCATCGCCGCGATAAACGTCGATGATGTATGACAGGATTTGAAACGTGAAGAAGGAAATGCCGATGGGCAGCCGCATATCCGGCAGCGCATTGCCGGCAACGGCCGGCGCGATTGCGGCCACGGTACGCATCAAAAAGGAGGCGTATTTGAACACGGCCAGCATCGCAAGATCGTTGGCAACCGCCAGAACGAGCAGCGCCTTCTTCCGGCGTTCAAACCGCTCCATCAGCAGGCCGATACACCAGTTGATCAGGATCGATCCCATCATCAGCAGCACATAGACCGGCTCGCCCCATGCGTAAAACACGAGGCTGACAAGGAGCAAAAAGGCTATCCGCCACGACCGGGGCAGCACATAATAGCCCAGCAGTGTGGCGGGTAGAAATGCAAATAAAAATGTTACGGACGAAAAGACCATATCAGCCCGCGAAGTCGCGATATACCTGCAGGAGCATTTCCGCATCCGGCGAGACGATCATGAGCACCACGCCGCCATCGCGCCGCAGTACGGCCTGCTCCACCAGCGTAACCGCATCGGCGTCATATCCGGCAAATTGCGCTTTCCGAGCCTCAAGGTAATCGGCAAGCAACGCCTCTATCTCTTCCGCGAGCGCCGCATCGGCCTCGACGATCACGATCTCATCGGTATACCCCACGGCGTCGGTGTAGCCGACCGCGCTCTCACACCGTGCGGTATCGATGCCGTAGTAATCGAGCAAGTCCATATCGGAAAACGGCGCCATCTGGTCGAGCGCGCCCACCCGCTCAAATGCGGAAGCCAGACGTTCGGCATAGCCGGTTTCCGTTGTTGCGGCGGGCTCGTCCGTCGCCTGCGGCTCAGCCGTTTGCTCGACTTCGGCCGTTTTCAAAGGCTCCGTCACCTGCGCCCCGACCGCTGTATCCGTCCCCTGCGCACGCGCATCCTGCTGAAAAACCGGTTCCGCCGGTTGCTTGACGCAGCCGGAGACGAGCAGCAGGCAGAGCAGCAGCGCTGCAATCCATCTAATATGCTTCATTGCGACACCTCTTCTCCAATGATATGCGCGCCCCGGTACGACCGGCCACGCGCAGCCATTATACAATGTTTTGGGGGAAGCGGCAGCCATCATCATGGAGCCGCCATCAGGCAACCGCGCTCACTGCTTCTCCGGTATGCTGCCCGTTTCAAACGCAGCCACGCTCTGCCGTTGCCGTTGTTCGGCCGCAAACCGCCGCAATGCACGCGTCAGCAGTTCGTTGCCCGCCTGATTGATATGAAACCTGCCGTCGGAGGAAAGGTCTTCTGCCAGGTAGCCATCCGTATCCATCAGGTCCTTCGCCACATCCAGATAGAATACCCCCTGCTCCCGGCAGCCTTGCTCCAACAGCGCGTTAAAGGCATTCCAGTCCCCAATTTGAATCTTCCGGCCGGTTTCGTTGTAATCACAAAACCGTTTTGTGACCGGGAGAACCGAAAGGACAACTATTTGCACTTCCGGGCAATGCTCTTGCACCGCGTCAATCATTTTATGGAAATACCCGAGCGTTTTTTCCGGATAAACGCCTGCATAATCATTCACTCCGAGCAGAATAAAAGCCCATTGTGCCCCAGACCGAATAATCCCCTCTGAAATGGTGACAGCGTTTCCACGGTACCGCAGCGTGATCTTATCCTTTTCCGCCCGGTCTCTGGAGGCATATCGCATGCTATAGCTGATTGCCGTTACAAAAGACAGTTCGCCCATAAACGATGGCCGCTGCTCGCGCATGAGCGCACAATACTTCTGATAGCTGTTTGCAATGGAATCACCAATGAATACCGCATGATTAAAAAACGAATCATATTCCCCTGCAGCAAGCCGCTCTTCGGTAACTGGTTTCAATGTCGGCTCCGGCGTCGGCCGCGCAGTCATAGTTGGGAAAACCGTTTCAACCGGTAGCAGTACCACGGTTATCTGGTCGTCAACCGGTTCCTGCCGGTTGCTTTGCGTCGTCTCCGCGCTTTTCTGTTCAACGCATCCTGTAAAGCAGAGTAAAATTGTCAAAATGCCAGCAAAAACGCCCCTGCACGGCTTCATCGGTCCATTCCCCCCACATATGCTGTTTCATTCAAATCTACAATGGATTTTATGTCGCCGGTTGGAACACCGCTTCGGGCTGCGTCTCGGACAGCGCAAACCGGCGCAGCGCGCGCAGCCAGATGGCGTTGGCCTCTTCGTTCAAGTGGAACATGCCGTCGCTGGACAGCGCATCGGAGAGATAGCCCTCCTCATCCATCAGCTCTGCGGAAAAATCCAAAAACAGGACGCCGCGCTCGCTGCACATGGCTTCAAGGCACTGATTGAACGCGTTCCAATCCACAATGGACAGCCCGCGCTTTTTGCAGAACGCTTGCGATACCGGCAGAACGCCCTGCACAACGATCTCCAAATCGCCGCACTTTTCCTCGAGAATGTCGATGAGCGTTTCATAGTACCCGATCGTTTCGTCCGGATACTTGCCCGCAAGATCGTTCACGCCCAGCAGGATGAATACGCGCTTGGCCTCCATCAAAAGCAAGCCCTCGGAGACGGAAACGGTTCTTCCGCGATACTTGAGCGCAACGCCGCCGGCATTTCTCGAATCGCAGCTAGCAAGGCGCGCGTTGAGACTGACGCCCGCCAGAAACCGCGCGGTCCCCAGCGTGTCCGGCTGTTCCTTTCGCAGCCCGGAACAATAATTACGGAATGTCTGCGTAATGGAGTCGCCGACAAAGACCGCATCGTTAAAATAGTCGTCCACAAGGCCGCCCGCGAGCATCTCCTCCGTCACCACAACCGGTTCCGGTGTAGGTTCAGGCGTTGGCGCCTGCGTCGGGGCCGGCGTCTGGGCGGCTGTTGCGGCAGCGGCTGCCGCGGATGGAACCGGCGCAGGCGCCGTCACCGTACCGTCAGATGTGGAGGGCGGCTTCCCGCAGGCTGCCCACAGCGACGCTACAAGAACAACCCCTGCCAAAATGCCAAAGCGTTTCAAACGCGCATCCTCCATATCGTCCATTGATCCCCTGTTCCGTCTGCCCTGCGACAAAATTCATGCTTTCTGTATTATGACAGATTTCACAGTCAGATGCAACATTGGGAAACGATTTGAGAGCGGCCCATATTCGCCCGCACCGTCTCAAGGCTCGGAACGCTTTGCATGCCGCCCGGCCGCTCTGTGGAAAGGCTGGCCGCCACCGCGGCAAAGCGCCCGATCTGCGCCAGCTCGTCCGCCGTCAGCTCCTCCGGTGCACGCCCCAGCTCCAACAGGTGAAAGACCGCGCTGCCACCGAAAATATCGCCCGCGCCGGTGGTGTCGACCGGACTTACCGCAGGCGGTTTGATGCGGCAGCTGGCCTTGGCCGTCATCAGCAGGCAGCCTTCGGCGCCGAGCGTGACCATCACAAGCCGGACGCCGAGCGCATGCACCAGCCGCTTTGCCCCCTCCTCCGCGGAACAGTTCCAGAGAAAGGCAACCTCCTCGCCGCTGATCTTGACCACATCGGCCCGGCCGAGTCCCCAAAGAATCTGTTCTCTCGCCGCCTGCTCGGACGGCCAGAGCTGCACCCGAAGATTGGGATCGAACGTCACCCATTTCCCGCGCTCCTTCGCAAATGCCACGGCACGCCGCGTTGCACTTCTTGCCGGCTCGCCGGTCAGGCTCAACGACCCAAAGTGCAGAATGCGCGCCGCATCGATCAGCGTGAGATCCAGTTCCTCCGGCCTAAGCCGCGTATCCGCACCTGGTTTTCTCGCAAAGCTGAACATCCGCTCTCCGTGCGCATCCAGAGAGACAAACGCCAGCGTCGTAAATACATCTGGATCCATGATCAGCCCGCGGGTCTCTATGCCCGCATCGGCCAGCGTGTTTTTGAGAAGACATCCGAACGCATCGTCCCCGATCTTGCCAATGAATGCGCTCCTTGCCCCGAATCGGGAGAGCGCCGCCAGAAAATTGCACGGTGCGCCGCCGGGGTGCGCTGCAAAGGTCGGATAGCCGTCCCGGTCCGTTGCGATGCCGGTCAAGTCCACCAGCAGTTCTCCGATTGCCACGACGTCCAACAGCATGGGATTCTCCTCCTTGTCCATAAAGCGCTTGCTTCTTCTTTGGTTGCAGCGTGCAAAGGCGATGCGCATGTCCCGTTCGGCCATGGCGCCCGCGGCGCAGGCAAACGCATCCGATGCGCGCAATTCTTTCCGCGCAAAGCTGGCGGTTCTGGTATCGTGATTATTAGGGCAAACGCATCGGATGTGCACAATTCTTTCCGCAGCGGCTTTGATCCATTCTCCAGATCTGCGCCGCAAGATGCATAGACGCTGGTTCCCCATGTGCGCTCCTGTCCATTGTTGTTTGAGGTGCGCATTGCCGGCGCGCGCGGTGTTCCCCCGCGTCACGCGCCCGCTTCCAAAAAGCCGCGAAAGTGTGCACGTCTTCTCCTCACCCGAAGACCCGCGCATCCTTCCATGGTCCTGTTTCCTGTTTGCGCCACGGCTGGTTTCTGGGCTTGCCGCGCGCCGCGCAGGGAATCGGCAATTCCATTCCGTCCGCCACGCCACTATTTGCCGCAATACCCCGCAGCCGATGTGCCGCATGCGCCGTCAGCCTTGTTTCTCGTCCGTGCCGTCCTTCTTTATAAACGTAACACTGATCGCGGTTCCTTCGCCGGGCTCGCTCTTCAAGTCGATCTTTGCGCCGTGATACATGGCCGCGTGCTTGACGATCGAAAGCCCGAGCCCCGTGCCGCCCGATTGCCTCGAATGGCTTTTGTCCACGCGATAGAACCGTTCAAACACTCTGGAGCGGTGTTCGGCCGGGATGCCGATACCCGTATCCCGCACCTCGATTGCCGCGTGTCGGGCATCCTCCGTAATGACAATTTGTACCGATCCGTCCGCTACATTATACTTGATCGCGTTGTCGCAAAGGTTGAAAACGATCTCATAGATGAGCCTGCGCACGCCGTCAACAAACGCGTGCTTCCCGCTCACGGACAACCGCACCCCCTTCGTCTCCGCCGCCTCCCGCAGAGCGGACGCCGCCTCCTCCGCAACCGCGTACAGGTCCACCGGTTCAAACGCCGTTTGCAAGCCTTCGTCCAATTGGGACAGCCGGATGATATCCTCGATCAGCACAACCAGACGCGTGGCCTCCTGATGAATATGGCCGATAAAGCGCGGCTGATCCTCCGGTTTTACCAGACCGTTTTCGATCAACTCGGCGCTGCCGATGATGGATTGCAGCGGCGTTTTGAGTTCATGCGAAACATTGGCCGTGAACTCCCTGCGGCTTCGCTCCGCATTCGCCTGCTCGGTTACGTCAAACGCGAGCAGCACTTCGCCCACGACACTGCCGCCGGACTCCATGCGGCTGACATCGAACTGGTACTCCCGTCCGTTCTGTTCCGCGCGGAATTCGCTGTGCCCCTCATCCATTGCGCGGCGAAGGGCCACGCTCATATCGTGATCGCGGTCGACCGACAGAAAATCCTGTCCAACGCAGGAAGCATCCGCACCGAACAGTCGCTGCGCCGCCGGATTGATGCTCAGCACCATTCCCCTGCTGTCGAGCAGCACGAGCCCCTCCTTCATGCCGGCGGTCGTCTGCGTAAACTCATCCGTCTTCTGTTCGAGCGTCCGGAGCTGCTCTCTAATCTGCTGATGCTGCCGGTTGATCCGGTTCAGCAGCGGCGAGAGCTCCTCATAGGCCTCATTGTCCAGCGGCCTCTCCAGATCGATACGGTTGAGCGGATCAACGATGCGCTTTGCCATCCGCCGCGCAAACACCGCAGACAGGATGATGGCGGCAAGCGCAACCACCGCGATCGGCTGCGCCATGCCGAGGACGACGGTCAGCACCGTGGCCTGGCTGATAGAGATACGCAGGATCGAGCCGTTGGACAGCGCGGTTGCGTAATACAGCGTTTTCTCCGTCAGCGTAGCGGAATAGCGCGCGCTCTCACCGGCCCCCGTTTCCAGTGCCTGCCGGATCTCCTCACGGTCGGCATGATTCTCCATGCTGTCCGCAGCGACGCTGGTATCGGCCAGTACGCGGCCGTCTGCCGACACCAGAGTGAGGCGGTCGTCGCCCGCAGCCAAGCCCGACAGATAGTCCGCGCCATTCTGCTCAACCGCCCTTGCAGCAAGCGCCAGCTCCGTTTTCAGCTGCTTTTCCTGCAAGCCGGTAGCAAAGTCAAACATCACGCCCAAAATGACGATCAGGCTCGCCAACAGCGTCACCGCCGCTACCAGCAGGATGGAACGAAAGATCCTTCTGATCATGGTTTCACCTCCAAGCGGTACCCCACATTGCGAACGGTTTCGATCATCCGGCCATACGCGCCCAGCTTTTGCCGCAGCGTGCGGATATGCATATCCACCGTGCGCGTCTCGCCGCAATAATCCATGCCCCAAATATCGGAAAAGAGCTGATCCCTCGTAAACGCCATGCCGGGATGGGACATGAACGTGCGGAGCAGTTCAAACTCCTTGAACGTGAGCTGGATTCTCTCTCCGTCCGCCCAAACGGTATGCGCATCGAGATGGATGCTCAGCCCTCCCGCCTGCAGCATATTGACGGATTGCCGCGGAGCGCACCGGCGGAGAACCGCTTTCACGCGGGAGATCATCTCCATCATGCCGAAGGGCTTGACCAGATAATCGTCCGCGCCGATGTCGAGGCTCTGCACCTTATCGTACTCCATGCCCTTGGCCGTCGCCATCATGACGGGAATATCGTTCAGCTCGGCCGACGCCTTCATCCGCTTGAGAAGTTCCAGTCCGTCAACGCCCGGCAGCATCATATCCAGCATCACCAGTTCCGGCTTCTCCTTTTCCGTTTCCAGCGCATTCCAAAAGGAGAGTCCATCCGCAAAGCCTTTCGCTTCCAATCCCGCCGATTGCAGCGCATACACCTCGATATCGCGGATGCCCGTGTCGTCCTCCACACACCAGATCATACCGGCTCCTCCCTGTGCACGCCCGTAACGGAGAACACCACCCACGAAGCGATATTGACCGCGTGATCTCCGATCCGTTCAAAATACTTGGCGATCATCAGCAGATCCAACGCATATTCACCATCATCCGGATTTTGGGCGATCATGCCGATGAGCGCGTGCTTGACCCGGTCGAAGCAGCGATCCACCACATCGTCCTGTGCGATCACATTCTCCGCAAGCGCCGTGTCGCGCTTGACATAGGCATCCACACTGCCCGTGACCATCCGGCTGGCGGCAGCCGCCATCTGATCGATATCCACGCAGCCCGCAATGGTGCGGCCCTTGAGAAATCCAATGATCTCGGAGATATCCGCGGCCTGATCGCCGATGCGCTCCATGTCGGTGACCATTTTCAGCGCGGCGGAGATCTGCCGAAGATCGCGCGCGACCGGCTGTTGCTGCAGCAGCAGCTTCAAGCACATCGACTCGATGCGGCGCTCCATCTGATCGATCTCTGCATCGATCTGCGAAACCCGCGCCGGCAGCGTTTGGTCTCCTTCCATCAGCGCTCTGGATGCGAGCGCAATCGCTTCCTCGCACAGCGCTCCCATTTCAATCAGTTCCCGGTTGAGAAGGGAGAGCTGCTCATCAAAACGGCTTCTCATTAACCAAACCTCCCTGTGATGTAATCCTCGGTTCGTTTATCCTGCGGCTGAGCAAACAGCTGCTCCGTATCGCCGCACTCGATCAGCTCCCCCAGCAGGAAGAACGCCGTACGGTCGGAGATCCGCGCCGCCTGCTGCATGTTGTGCGTCACTATGATAATAGTGTACTTTTCTTTGAGCTGTATTGCAAGTTCTTCAATGCGGGATGTCGAAATCGGGTCAAGCGCGCTGGTGGGTTCGTCCATCAGCAGCACCTCCGGCTCCACCGCGAGCGCGCGCGCAATGCAGAGGCGCTGCTGCTGTCCGCCCGAAAGGCCCAAAGCGCTCTTTTTCAGCCGATCCTTGACTTCATCCCAAATGGCGGCGCTGCGCAGCGAATTCTCTACAATATCGTCCAGCTTTGCCCGATTTGTCACGCCGTGCGTGCGCGGGCCGTACGCCACATTGTCATAGATGCTCATCGGAAACGGATTCGGCTTCTGGAACACCATGCCGACCGAGCGTCTGAGGGCGTTGACGTCCACGCCCGCGCCAAAGATATCCATCCCCTGATAACAGACGCTTCCGGTTACCCGCACGCCCGGGATCAGATCGTTCATCCGGTTGAGCGTCTTCAAGAATGTGGATTTTCCGCAGCCGGACGGACCGATCAGCGCGGTGATGCTCCTTTCAGGTATCCGGATATGGATGCGGTTCAGCGCCTGCGTGCCGCCGTACCAGAGGCACAAATCGTTGACCGTAATGATGTCGCTCATAGACTTCTCCTTTTCTTGTAATATTGTCCGACCAATGTGGAGGCAAGGTTCACAAGCAGCGTCAGCAGCATCAGAATGGCCGCAATTGCAAACGCGACGCCGAACTCGCCCGCCTCCTTTGCATAGAAATACAGCGCGACGGTCAGCGTGGCGCCCGCGCTGTTCAGACCTGAGAAAAAGCCGTTGAGCGCGTGCGCAAAGCCCGCCGTGAACAGCAGCGCCGCCGATTCGCCGAGAATCCGGCCCACCGCCAGAATGCAGCCGGTGATCACGCCGTCCACGCAACCGGGCAGCACAACGGTTCGGATCACCCGCCATTTACCCGCGCCCAGACCGAACGCCCCCTCCCGGTAGCTCTGCGGGACGGTCTTGAGGCTCTCCTCCGTCGTGCGCATGATGGTCGGAAGGTTCATGATAACCAGTGTCAGCGCGCCCGCCAGCAGAGAGGTCTGCATATTCAGGAACTGGCAGAAGAACAGCATGCCCACAAGGCCGTAAATGATGGAGGGAATGCCGGAGAGCGTCTCCGCTGCATACTCAATCATCGCCACCAGCTTTTTATTGGCGGCATATTCCGTCAGATAGATCGCCGAACCGACGCCCAACGGCAGCACGATGAGCAGCGTGGCGATAACGATATAGACCGTGTTCAACAGATCCGGCAGAATGCCGATGGTATTGGAAAGATAGCTCGGCTTGGTGCTCAGCAGTTCCCATGTGATATTGGGAATGCCCCGCGCCAGCACATAGACGATCAAAAACAGCACCAGCGCGCCGGTCATCAGCGTGGCGAGCGCCATCAGTGTGCGCATGGCGACCGCATATGCTTTTCGCTTTCCGGAAACCGTGTTTTGCAGCATGTTTATTTCTCCTTTCCCCGCTTGAGGAAGAAGTTCAGCGTGGCGTTGATCAGCATGATAAACAGGAACAGCACCAGTGCGATCGAGAACAGTGCCTGTTGCTGCAGGCCGCTGGAATAGGACATTTCGCTCGCTACTGCCGTTGTCAAAAAGCGAACGCTCTGAAACAGGGACGGCATGTTCGGCACGTTTCCCGAGACCATCATCACAGCCATCGCCTCCCCGAGCGCACGCCCCACGCCCAGTACGACCGCAGCCGCAATGCCGCTCCTGGCGGCCAGTGCGGATACGCGAAAGTAGGTTTCCACCGGCGTTGCGCCCAATGCCAGCGAGGCGTCCTCGTACTCCTTCGGTACCGCCTCCAGCGCCGTGACAGCCACCTTGATAATCGACGGCAGAATCATGATCGCCAGCACGATGATCGCGGCGAGCAAACTCGCGCCGTCCGGCACGCCGAACGCCGATCGGATCGCCGGCACCAGTACGAGCATGCCGACCAACCCGTATACGACCGAAGGAATGCCTGCCAGCAGGCTCACGGCGGACTCCATCCATACCTTCACCCTTGGCGGCGCAAGCTTTGCAAGATACACCGCGGTCAAAAACCCGATCGGGACGCCGAGCAAAACCGCGCCGGCCGTTCCGTACACGCTGGTCAGTATGAACGGCAGAATTCCATACGACGGCTGCGCGGCGGTCGATGCCCAAGTTTTGCCAAACAAAAACCGAAACAGGCCGATCTTATGGATGGCAGGCAGGCCGGAGATGACCAGATACACGGTGATCAGCAGGACACAGCCAACCGTCACAAGGCCCAGTACCAGAAAAACGCCGTGAACAATATCCTCCAACAACCTCTTCTTATTCTTCATGCGTCAAATCCTTCCGCAAAAACGGTGCAGCGACCGTTTTGCGGCCGCCGCACCGTTTTTCAGTCTTCAGTTCGCGGCTACCGCGCCGGCGGCCGAGATGATCTCAGCAGCTTCGGAGGAGGTCACATAGTCGAAGAACTTCTGCGCCGTTTCCGAAAGCGCTTTGTCAGCCTTGGTCACCAGCACGAAGGGGCGCTGTACCAGATAGCTGCCGTCCTTTACCGTCGCTTCCGAGGGTGCAACACCATTCACCTGCAGCGCCTTCACGCTGTCCTTGATCGAGGCCAGAGAGGCGTATCCGATTGCGTTCGGATTGGAGGCCACCGTTGTGATTACGTCGCCCGTGGCGGTGAGTTCCTGCCGATATTTGCAGAGATCCCCCGTCTTGGTGATGGATTCAAAGCCGTCTCTCGTGCCGCTGCCGGCCTCGCGCCCGATCAGAACGATCTCCGCGTCATTGCCGTTAACCTCCTGCCAGTTGGTGATCTCACCGGTGTACATTTTGGCAATCGTTTCAACCGACAGATCCGAAACCGGATTGTCCGGATGCACGATGATGGCGATGCCGTCGTAGGCGAGCACGGTTTCCACAAGGCCGTCAGCCTTTTCCGCATCCTTCAGGCTGCGGCTCGACAGACCGATGTCGCACCGATCCTCCAGAACCGCCTTGATACCGGTGCCGGAGCCAGTCGGATTGTAGGTAAACGTTGCGCCGCTGTTCTTCTCTTCAAACGCTTCGCCCAGCGCGCCGATGACCTTCTCCATCGAGGTCGAGCCATCGGTAGCTACCGTACCCGTGGCATTGGAGGCGGTCGAGCAGCCGGTGAGCGCCGCCACGGCCAGCACGGCGGTCAGTACAAAACAAATCATTTTCTTCATCTTTTATTTCCTCACTTTCTTCTCATCACTTACAGAAATGATGATACGCCCGCTCTGTAAAATCAAAAAGTGGCCTTTTGTAAAATCCGTGTAAAACCGAAAACTGCCAAAACAGAGCAAAACCCTTCCGCTTTTTTACAAACGGAAGGGCCTTTTGAAGTTCCTTCGATGGAATTGGCCGTCACCGGCAGCGGCGCATCAGTCCGTTGCGCCGTTCCCTGTCCATCCGGCTTTGGGAGCGACGGGAACGCCGTTGATGAACACGGCGTCGACGTTCAGATTCTCATCCAGAAGCACCAGATCCGCCGCCTTGCCCACCTGAATGCTGCCGATATCCCTGGCGCCAATGGCCAGCGCGGGCGCCGTGGACGACGCATAGATCGCCGTCTCCAGCGGCAGACCAAAGCGCACGGCATTTTGTACGGCGTGGGCGATGGAGATACAGGAGCCAGCCAGCGTGCCGTCGAGCAGCGTTGCCTTTCGATCCCTGACAACGATCGGCTGACCGCCCAGCTCATACGTTCCGTCCGGCATGCCCGCGCAGCGCAGGGAATCGGATACCAGATTGAGCTTATCGCCGAACATTCGGCTCGTCGCCCGTATGACGGACGGATGAATATGCAGTCCGTCACAAATGAGTTCCACGCTCGCGCCGCTGTCCATGGCCGCGCCGACCACGCCCGGGCTGCGGTGCAGCAGCGGCGGCATGCCGTTGAACAGGTGGGTCGCATGGCTGGCGCCGGCTTGAAAGGCAGCCATAGCCAAATCGTAATCGGCCGTGGTGTGTCCGATGGATACCGTGCAGCAGGCGGATACCTCCCGAATAAACGGGATCGCGCCATCCTCCTCCGGCGCCACCGTAACCAGTCGGACTCTGCCGCCGCTGGCCTCGTTGAGCCGGCGGAACAGCGCCGTGTCCGGCAAATGCAGGCTCTCCGCCGCCTGCGCGCCGCGCTTTGCGTGGGACAGGAAAGGCCCCTCCAGATGAACGCCCGCACATTTGGCGCCGCCGGCATCGGCAAAGCCCCGAACCGCCCGCATCGCGAGCAGAAGGGCGTTTTCCTTGAGCGTCATCGTCGTGGCCAGAAACGAGGTTACGCCCTGCGCCGCATAATAGGCCGAAAGCCGCAAAAGCCCCTCCGGCTTCCCATCGGAAAAGTCCTCGCCCACGGCGCCGTGGGTATGGATGTCCACAAATCCCGGCACCACATACCGGCCGGCGGCGTCCATATCCACATCACCTCCCAGCTTGCCGATGGCGGTGATCCGGCTGTCAAATTCTATGTCCGCCTCCACAAAGGCCCTGCCCACGAACACCTTTGCATGTTGAATCCGCATGCGTTCCTCCTTATCCGAGCGCCGGCAGTCCGGCGGCGGCCATCGACTGACCGACGCGGCGGAAGCGGTCATCCGGCAGCCGCAGCTCGATCTTTCCGTCAAGCTCCGGGTATTCATCCCCGAGCACCAACCGCGCCTTGTCAAGAATGATATCGCCGCCCTGACCGCTCATCACGCGGCCAAGCAGCAGAACATAGCGGTATCCGTACAGCTCATAATAATACGCCAACGTATGGCCGAGATAAACGCCAATCGAGCGATAGATATCGGCAGCCCGCGCGTCCCCCTGTTCCATCAGGCGCTGCACCGTCTTCAGCTTCTCGGCGGGGCTCAGCGACTGCGGCAGTTCGATGCCCGCGCGCGGGGCCAGTTTGATCACGCCGTCCTGAGAGAAATACTGGACGCCGCAGCCGATATCGCCGCTCCACGCATCCCGTCCCGCTTGCGGGTTGACGTCCACCGGTACAAAGGCCAGCTCGTTGAGCCAGCCGGTAATCCTTCTCTCAGCGTCCACAAAGCCGACCGCCTCACTGGTGCCCATGGCGATGCCCAGCACGTTCCCGGCGCCGATGCTCATGGCGCCGGCAAGCGCCGTCACATCTCCGTCGTTGATCACACACATCGGAATGGGGCCAAAGCAATCGCGCACGGCGCGGATATAGATGTCCTTCACCTTCTGCTCAAACAATTCCTTCGGCACTTTGACAAACAGCGACGCGCTCATGGTTTGATCCTGAATGTAAATGCCCGCCGAGGAGACGCCCACCGCATCCACCCGCGGCAGATGCTTCGCCGCCGACCGAAGCGCGGCTACAATCCCGTCGTAATGATAGTCCGGGTCGGAATGGGTCTTCGGAAACCATACGACCTCCTCGGAATAAACCGTCTCTCCATCGATGGCAGCCGAGACCTTGCGGTCGGAACCGCCCGCATCAAAACCGATCCGGCAGCCCTCCAGGTGTCCGCCGATGGCCTTTGCATCCGTTCGGGTTTCCGGCACGCAGTCGGTGAAACGCACCGTGACATCCTGCCCAAACACCCTCGCCATAAAGCTGCTGTCGAAGGCTTGCCGCCCCGAGGCGCTGAACGCCTCGCATAAATACCGGTATATACCCTCGTCGCCGCTGATGTGGATGCGGTTGCCGCCCTTCATCCAGAGCATCGTCTTTACCAGCCGGTTGATATAATAGCAATCCGCCGCATACCGCTCTTTGGTACCGTGAATAAACGTGTGGTATGCCGCCACCTGCCCGTCCGTGCGCTCCACCGCCACGGAAACCGGTTTGTCTGCCGTGGCCAAAAACGCCCGGTTATAGCGAAGAATCGGATAAAAATCCGGATCCAAAACCGGTCTGTGCCGCAAGCTGCATTCCATTCCGTAAAGCTCCATCTGTTCTCTCCCCTCCCCCGCTCTCACAAATCAATGCCGCCGGCCAACAGACGCGGCGGCGGCACCATCCGGCAAGGAAATGATTCTATAACTGATTTCTGTATTCGTTTGCGCTGATTCCTTCCAGCTTTTTGAACGTGCGCGCAAAGTGCGCAGTATCCGCATAGCCCACCATTTCGCTGATATCGCCGATCTTCAGCTTCAGATCGGGGAGCAGCGCCTTTGCCACATGGATGCGGACGGAATTGAGCACCTCGTAAAAGGTCTTGCCCGCATACCGGTTGAGCAGCTTGGACAGATGCCACTGGGAAACATAGCAGTAATCCGCCACGTCCTGCAGCGTCAGCTTCTGCTGATAATGGTGTTCCATGTATTCGAGCGCCTGCTTCACGATGAAGCTGCCGACGTGCTGCTCCTCCGGTTCCTCAACGGCTTCGGCGGGCAGGCGATCCAGCCGCTCCGTCATCGCGGACAGCGCCTCATGAATCTCGTCCATCTTGGAGGGCTTGAGCAAAAACCTTGTCACGCCCAGACAGATGGCCTCCTGTGCAAACGCAAAGTCCCGGTAGCCGGTCAGCACCGTCACCTGCAAATCGGGAAATTCGCTCCTAAGGCCGGCAAGCATTGCAAGGCCGCTCCGATCCGGCATTTTGATGTCGGTAAAAAGGATATGCGGATGCAGCCTGCGAATGAGGTCGGCGCCGGTTTGTGCGTCGTTGGCGCTGCCCACAACCTCACAGTTGTACTCCGCCCATTTGACAACCCTGCGCAGACCTTCAACGATGATATTCTCGTCATCGACCAATACAACCCGATACATCCCATCACATCCCGTCCTGAGACTTATCCTAAATTTATCCCTTTACAGCTCCCGCCGTCAAGCCCTTAATGATATGTTTTTGCAGCATGACATACACGGCGAGCACCGGGATCACAACCAGTACAACGGAGGCTGCCATGAGACCATAGTTTACGCCGGCCTGAGAACTGATCTCGTTGAGCAGCAGCGTGATCGTTCGCTCCTGCGGATAGCGAAGGAAGAAAGACTGCGTGAACAGATCGTTATAGCTCCACAGGAAGGCGAATATGGCGACCGTTGCAAAGGAGGACTTTGCCGCCGGCATAATGATATGGAAATAGATCTGGAACACGTTGCAGCCATCCAGATACGCGCTCTCCTCCAACTCAATGGGCACCGATTGGATAAAGCCCATCAGGATGATGATCGCAAAGCACAGGTTGCCCGCAATCTGCGGCAAGATGGTGGCCAGCAGGCTGAGCCAGCGGTTGCCCGTTCCCGCGATTCCCAGCAATACCTCCATGCGGAACACGGGGATAATCGTTGAGAACACGGGGAACATCATGCCCGCCAGCACGATGCTGTAAAGAAAGTTCCTGCCGCGGAAGCGGTATCGAACGAGACCATAGGCGGCAAGGCCGGCGAGAATCACCACGATAACGGTGACCGTTCCGGAGACGAGGAAGCTGTTGAGATACGCGTTCTTAAAATCGGAACGCTCCCACGCCGTCAAATAATTGTCAAAGGTAAACGCATCGCCAAGCGGCAGCGAAAACGAATCGGTAAGGATGAGTCCCTTCTGCCGGAACGAATTGAGAATGACCCACACGAACGGATAGATGGTGGTCAGGGCCCAGAAAGCGAGCACGGCATAGGTCAGCGCCTTGGCGGCTGAAAATCTGTTCTTCACGATGGTCGCCTCCTTACACGTCGTCGGACTGGCGGAAAACACGGTTCGCCACATTCGACAGCACCACGCCCAGCACAACGATGAACACTGCGATGGTCGACCCATAATCCACATTCATCTTATTGAACGTCTGGTCGTACATATAGGTGCCCGTCAGCCAGCCCTGATTCTCCGGTATGCCCGCGCCAAACATGACCCACGGCAGGTCGAACACCTTGAGCGCGCCGGTGATGGCAAGCACCAAGCAGGTGCAGAGCACATTGCGCAGCAGCGGGAATGTGATGTGCAGCGTTCGTTTCCAGCCGTCCGCCCCATCCAGCGCCGCCGCTTCATAGAGATCCTGCGGAATATTGTTGAGGCCCGTCACGATGATCACAAAATAGAAGCCTACATAAAGCGACCGTGCCGTTTTCACAATTTCTCCGAATTCCAAATAGCCCGTCACAATAATATAGAGTTTACGAGCATTTCATAGCCCTATACATCATTCCCACTCGCTTTGAGGTTCTTTCCCATGGTTAATTTTCGCCTTGTTTCGGGCTAATTTCCGTGAGATTTCTCTCGTTTTGCTTCGTTTTTCTCTGTATTCTCTGTGTTCTCAGCCTGTTTGGTACTGTTTTGGTATCAAAGTCTGATATCAATTTTCTGAAAAATCGGCGGAGAAAAATTGATTATTCTTTTTAGGCAAGTGATACTTGGCTTGTCCTACAGTTCAACTGGCTTTGATGTTTGGATACAAAGGTGGATGTAAAGATCGTGTTCCTTGGGAATAATTATATTATAACAGAAAAATGTGAATAAATCAACGTTGCCTAATTCCTTGATTCACCCCATTTTTGAATACAGCATCTTATTATTCCGGGCCCTCTCCATTCTCAAGTTTTATCAACGATGTGTGATTCATAAATACCATTGGTCAGCCATCTTCGTTTTTGGCATCCAGATTAATATACCATTTCCCTCGCGCATAATCATTGGATGGCTCATTTCTTCAGGTGTAACTTCAAAATATGTACTCTCCCTGCAAGCAATCAAACATGCATGAAACTTTCCAATATCAACTACGGCATGATTGAACATGGCACTAAGCTGATTGTGGATCGTCTTGAGATACACTGGTGAATATGGCATGCCGTTTTCATCCGTTGTTTCCATGATGATATTCTGCCAATGGAGTACGTCCACAGGCTTCACATCACGCACACGCTTGTCTCCGAAATACGGCAGAATTTTCTTCTCGATAATACTGCTCTTTGTCACCCATGTATTTTGCCGGATGCGGTTTTGCAAGTCGTTCTGATAGACCTCGTAAAATGAGTTGAAAGTCATATCCAAACTACCTGCGGATTTCTGCAGAAACTCCCGTTCCCACGCCAGCGCATCTCGCTTTGTTGCAAATCCTCTCTTGGTTTTACGGGATGGTTCTCCCAACCAGTTTCTGTAGCGGACGGATACGTACCAACGTCCACCTTTGTCTTTGTAAGCACCCATAAAAATGCCCTCCTGAAATTATATATTTAGTACCAATCGGTGTACCAACTGCATCAAAAGCGGGAACTCCAAAGCCAGTTGACACTACTTTTCGCAGTACCAAATAAATTCTCCGATAATGTAAGATAAGTTGCGCAAATTGAATAGAGGATAAAAAGAGACATGGTTTGCAGACCTCTGGTAGAATGAAGTTACCACACACCATTCTGAAAGGAGACTGTAAACCATGTCCGAGAAGATTGTACAACTGAACGAGGAAGTAATCAAGGGTCAGCTCAAAGAATTGGTCCGTGGCAGCGTAGCAGAAACGCTGAATGAACTGCTGGAGCAGGAAGCGGAGAAGCTGACCCAGGCTGCCCGCTACGAGCGCAACGAAGCTCGCCAGGGCTACCGCAGCGGTCACTACGACCGGAACCTTACCACTACCTCTGGGGATGTCACGCTCCACGTACCTCGTCTCAAGGGCGTTTCTTTTGAGACGGCCATCATTGAGCGGTATCGCCGCCGGGAGAGCAGCGTGGAGGAAGCCCTCATTTAGATGTACCTTGCCGGCGTCTCTGTGCGCCGTGTGGAGGACATTACCGAGGCCCTGTGGGGCAGCAAGGTATCTCCGGCCACCATCAGTGAGCTGAACAAGAAAGCCTATGTCCACATTGAGGACTGGCGGAATCGCCTTTTACAAGGCGGCAAATATCCGTATGTCTATGTGGACGGCATCTACTTGCGGCGCAACTGGGGCGGAGAGTATGAAAACGTTGCTATTCTTGTGGCAATTGCGGTGAATGAAGACGGATACCGCGAAGTTGTGGGTGCGGCAGAGGGTATGAAAGAGGACAAGGCGAGCTGGGTGGATTTCTTCCAGTGGCTTAAAAGCCGTGGACTGGACGACGTAAAACTTGTGGTTGGCGACAAGTGTCTGGGAATGCTGGAAGCCGTGGGGGAAGTCTTTCCTGATGCCAAATACCAGCGCTGTACGGTCCATTTTTACCGCAATGTATTTTCCGTCGTTCCTCGCTCCAAAGTAAAATTAGTGGCCAAGATGCTCAAGGCGATCCACGCCCAGGAAAGCAAGAAGGCCGCCCGGGAAAAAGCGAAAGCTGTGGTGGCCCAGCTGAGGGAAATGAAGCTGAAAGAGGCCGCCAAGAAGGTGGAGGACAGTGTTGAGGAAACTCTGACCTACTGTGATTTTCCCTATGAGCACTGGACACGTATCCGCACCAACAATGTGATTGAGCGGCTGAACCGGGAGATCCGCCGCAGGACCCGCGTGGTGGGGACCTTCCCGGACGGTAATTCTGCCCTCATGTTGGTCTGCGCCCGCCTGCGCCACGTAGCCGGCACCCAGTGGGGCAACAAGAAGTACATGAATATGAAGCACTTAGAGGCGGCTCTGGAAGACGTCTCTATTGCCGGCTGACTTCATTCAGCCAGAGCCTGCAAACGAATTTGCGCATAACTCTTGACGGCACCGTTTCTCTTTCTATGTACGATGAACTTCCTACGCCAAAGAAAAAGAAAAGCACCTCCAAAAAATAACGACAAAAAG
>DXWI01000021.1 GCA_019416935.1 Clostridiales bacterium
GCGCGGTGCAGAGCGCGCAGGTCGTCGATACCAACGGCAGCGGGCACGGTGCGCTGGCAGGTTTTTTGCAGAGCAATCGGGTGGATGCGCTGATCTGCGGCGGCATCGGCGGCGGTGCGCAGATGGCGCTCAAGGAGGCGGGCATCCGGCTGTACGGCGGCGTGTCCGGCAGTGCGGACGATGCGGTCGCCGCCCTCCTTGCCGGCACGCTCGGCTTCCAGCCGGACGTGCGGTGCAGCCACCACGACCATGAGCACGGCACGGGCGCGCATCAATGCGGCGAGAGCTGCGCTGCCAATGAGCATCACTGCGGCGGAAGCTGCCACTGAGCACGGCTGTGCGTTCGCACGGCTGTACGTCCGCGCGGCGGCGCACCCACACGGCAATCGAAACCAGCGGGAACCATTCCGGTCCCCGCTGGTTGCATTCTAATTGTTTGTTTCCTGCAATATTTTGTGGTTTTCTCGATTGAATGCAGCATTTCCTGCAATCCTATTTTTTTCTTCCTGCAAAATATATGAAAAAACCGGTGTTTTTCGATTGACACGCCACGGGGAACATGCTAAAGTGTTTTTAGACACATCTAAAAATCTTTTGGAGGCTCTGCATGGAAAAACTGGTCATCGCATTGGGTGGAAACGCCCTGCAGGAGGGCAAAGGCCCCGCGACCGCGGAAGCACAGCTTGCGGTTGTTGAAAAAACTTCGGAGTACATTGCAAATATCCTTCAAAGCGGCTATCAGGTCGTGCTCGCGCATGGAAACGGTCCGCAGGTCGGCCGCATCGTGCTGCAAAACGAGAGTTCTGTAGACATCACCCCGGCCATGCCGTTCGACGTGTGCGGCGCCATGAGCCAGGGCATGATCGGCTACCACATGCAGCAGGGCCTGTCCAAAGCGCTCA
The DNA here is from genome assembly GCA_019416935.1 of Clostridiales bacterium. Lineage (GTDB taxonomy): Bacteria > Bacillota > Clostridia > Christensenellales > CAG-138 > Aphodomorpha. Next base: position 903 of record DXWI01000021.1, read on the forward strand.
GAGCGCGCGGCATCGACACGCCCGTTGCGACCATCGTGACGCAGGTGGTCGTGGACAAGCATGACAAGGCATTTGAAAACCCGACCAAACCGATCGGCCCGTTCTATTCCGAGGCGGACGCCAAGCGCCTGCAGGCCGAGAAGGGTTACTCCGTCAAGGAGGATGCGGGCCGCGGCTGGCGCCGCGTCGTCGCCTCCCCGCAGCCGGTGGAGATCGTGGAGCTGCCGGTCGTCAAGGCCATGATTGACAGCGGTTTTGTCGTCATCACGGTCGGCGGCGGCGGCATTCCGGTCATCCGGGAGGAGAATGGGGATCTGGCCGGTACTGCGGCGGTTATCGACAAGGATCTCGCCTCCGAGCGCCTATCCGAGGACATCGACGCCGACGCCCTGCTCATTCTGACGGCGGTCGAGCAGGTTTGCCTGAACTACGGCAAGCCGAATGAGCAGCGCCTGAGCCATATCACCGTGGCCGATTGCGAGCGGTATATTGAGGAAAAGCACTTTGCGCCCGGCTCCATGCTGCCCAAGATTCAGGCGGCCATGAAGTTCGCGGCCTCCAAGGCCGGCCGGCGTGCGATCATCACCTCGCTCGACAAAGCGGTCGACGCGCTCTCCGGCAAGGCGGGCACGGTCATTACGCTGTCATAAGGAGAATGGCTGCACGCATGCGTGCAGCCATTCCTTTTCGTTTCTGTGCTTTTCATTTTTATCGAAGAGCGCAGAGATCCAGTCCGGTTCACCGTATTGGGGGTGTGGCGATCCGGTGATTCCATGCCTGTGTCTCGGCGTTGCCGGTTCACAGTGGTGCATTCGGCAGGGAAGCAGGTCGGTTTCGGCCTGCTTCTTTGCGTGCGCGGCCGCATCATGCTGTTGCGGCGGCATCCTGCTGTTGCGACAATATCATGCGATGCGGTGACATCCTGCGGCCGCTCAGTGCCGCACAATGGTGGGCATAACGCTCTCCACGTCCACATAGTATCGCTTTTCATCATATCGGTCGAGATAGACCGGTACGCGGCTGCCCGCAGGCAGAGCAGGGTTGTCGCGCAGCAGATCGCTGCGATATTCGTGCAGCACGCCGTCGCGCTCGATATGGCACACCACGCGGTAGGTACAGCGGCCGTTGATCTGTACGTTCCGCACCCGCTCGATGTCGATGACGTCGGCCATTTCGCGGTATCCGTCGGCGATGAGCCGCTCGCGCTCGAGCCGCTTTTTCCTGGTATGCAGCAAAAAGCCAAGGCCGATCCCGCCGAATACGAGGATCTGGATGCCAAGCACCAACCCCACGATGAGCAATACCGCCGCGTTTCTGGCCATAACGCCGGACAGGGCGAGCAGAACCACCAGTTCTGCGCCCGCAACGGCCGAAAACACGATTCCGATGATCTTGAACGGATGCTGTTTCATAGTTCCCTTCCCTTCGCTTTCGGGCAAGCGCAAAACGGCGTCTACTCCCTGAGCCGCTCCTCCAGCTTTTTCTTCACGCGCTGAATCGCATTGTCCACGCATTTGGTCGAACGGCCCATCGCCGATGCGATCTGCTGATAGGACAGCCCCTGCAAATACAGTTGAAGCGCTTCCCGCTCCAGTCGGGACAGCGCGTTTTCAATGTCGCGCGCGATGGCCTCGTAGCTTTCGCGGCCGATGAGCGCCTCCTCCGGGTCGCTGATGCGCGTGGTCTCGAGCACATCGATCAGCGTGCGCTCGCCGTCGCCGTCCTCATAGACCGGGCGGCTCAGCGACACATAGGTGTTGAGCGGGATGTGCTTTTTGCGCGTCGCGCTCTTGATCGCGGTGATGATCTGTCTGGTGATGCACAGCTCGGCAAACGCGCGGAACGACGCCTGTTTGTCGAATTCATAGTCGCAAACGGCCTTGTACAGACCGATCATACCCTCCTGAATGATGTCCTCCCGGTCGGCGCCGACCAGAAAATAGGTGCGCGCCTTGCTGCGAACGACCTGTTTGTAGCGAAGATACAACACGTCCTCCGCATCCGGATCGTTCAATCGGATGCGTCGGATCAGCTCCTCATCCGTGAGCGCCTCATAGTCGGGCAGCCGGAGCCGCGCCAGCTCACCCTGCATCATGACTGCACCGCATCCTGCCGCCGCTTTTCAAACATGAGCACGGCCGCCGCGACGCTGGCGTTGAGCGAGTTGATCTGGCCCTGCATCGGGATGGATACGAGAAAATCGCACGTTTCCTTCACGAGCTTCGTGAGGCCGCCGCCCTCTCCGCCGATCACGAGCGCCAAAGCGCCGTTGAGTCCCTGCTTGTCCATGGGCGTGCCGTCCATATCCGCGCCGGCAACCCAGAGGCCCGCGCGCTTGAGTTCCTCGAGCGCACCGGACACGTTCACCACGCGCGCCACGCGCATATAGGCCGTCGCGCCCGCCGCCGCCTTGACCGCCGCCGCCGTCACGGATGCGCTCCTGCGCTTGCCGATGATCACGCCGTGCGCGCCCGCGCACTCCGCGCTGCGGATGATCGAGCCGAGATTGTGCGGATCCTCCACGCCGTCCAGCACGATGACAAACGGCTCCTCGCCCCGCTCCTTCGCGGCTTTGAGAATGTCGGAAATGCTGCAATACTCCATGCCTGCGGCATACGCCACAATGCCCTGATGGTTCGCGGTTTTCCCGCCGTGGCCGAAGGGCATGCACAGCTCATCGAGCTTTTTGCGGTCCACCTCGCGGATGACGAGCTTGCTGTCGCGCGCGAGATTCACGATCTCCCTGAGCGACCCGTCCTGCTCGCTGTTCACCAGAATGCGGTCGATGCTGCGGCCGCTCTTGACCGCCTCGCGCACCGCGTTGCGGCCGATCAGCAGGAACGGCAGCTCGTCGGCGCCGCCCGCCTGCAAAGCGGCGTTCGGCTCCTTCTCCGGCGCAGGGCTCGCCTGCTCCCGGTCATAGACCGCGCGCTTTGTGTCGTCGCGGCTTTTGAACGGGCGGCTATCGTTTGCGCGCTTGTCGTACCCGCGCTTGTCAAACGGCCGGCCGTCGTTGTCCCGCTTGTCATAACCGCGCTTCTCAAAATTGTCGCTGCCGCGCTTGTCGTACCCGCGGTCACTGTAACCGCGCTTGTCGCCGCCCTGTCCGCGCTGATCCAGGCGCCGGTTGTCAAAAGCGCGCTTGTCGGAGGGCCGGCCGCCATAGCCGCCCTTCCCGTATCCGCGGGCATCCCCGCTCCGCTGCTCTCTCCCGGCCGCACCGCCCGCCTGAGCGTCTGCGCCGTTGTTCCAGTGCTTGCCCGCATAGCGGCCGTGCTTTTCTTCGCCGCCGCTGAAGTTTTTGTCCGTCCGGTAGGTCTTGCTCCGGCCGCTGCCGCCGTAGGACCGTTCATTATCCTGCATACATTACTCCTTTTCCCCTTCTATGGCAATGCGCATCAGCGTACCGATGCGCGCATCGTTCCCGCTCATGTACAGAAACCCGATCAGCGTCTCCAGCCCGGTTGCGGTGCGGTAGTCGGTCACGGTCGCATTCTTCGGCATGGTACCGCTGTGTGCGTTGCGTCCCCGCCGAAAAACGGCCTTCTCCTCCTCGGTCAGCACGCTCTCCATGCGCCGGTAGGCCGCGGCCTGTGCCGCCGCGCACACATGGCGCGCCGCCGCGAGGTGCAGCGCATGCGCGCCGCCGCCGCAGGTATGCACAACAAACGTGCGGGCATACAGGTCATACACCGTATCGCCGATATACGCGAGCGCGAGCGCACTCATCTGATGCGGGTCGCGCGCCGGCAGTTCTTCGCAGAACCGTATTGTTTCCTCATGGATGGTCATACATCCGTATTGTACTGCAAAACCTGTGCATAAGGCAACTGCTTTTCCCCGAAATACACACCGCCGCGCGCCGCGCCCCGGTGTGCGGAAAATGCAGCGCTCTTGAAGCATTTCCTTCATGATTTTGTCGAATCAGCCGTGGATTATGCATCGGTTTGTATACGCACTGTTTGTGGATAAGTAAAATAAGTGCCGTAGTTTTGGACAAGTCCATTGTGGATAAGTGTGTGGACGATGTGGATAGATCGGGATTTATGCGCAATTTTCCGGCTTCTGTCATGCAGTGAATGGGCATAGAATGAAGGAGGTTTGATGCATCCTTCCGATTTTTCTTGCAGGGGGCGTGATCTATGCAGCGGCGCTTGTTTTCCTATGTGCTGTCCCTTGCCGCCGCGCTGACGCTGGCCGCGGCCTGTACGGTCGTGTTTCTCGGCATTGTCTGCGCGCTGCAGGGCGAAACGCCGTCCGGCGAACCGGTCGCCTCCGTCACGGCAACCGCCTTTACGGTCGTGGTGGACGCGGGACACGGCGGCATGGACGGAGGCGCGGTCGGCACCGACACAGGCGTGGTGGAGGCGGGTCTCAACCTGTCGGTGGCATCGCTCCTGAAAGAAGCGCTCGAAGCCGAGGGTATGGTGGTCATCATGACGCGGGAGGACGGCGAAGCGCTTGCGGATACCAAGCGCGGCGATATGGAGGCGCGGCGCGAGATCCTGCGCCGGTCGGACGCCGATCTGGTCGTGAGCATTCATATGAACAAGTTTACCGACCGCAGCGTGTCCGGCGCCATGGCCTATTTCATGCAGGGTTCCGCCGAGGGAGAGGCGCTCGCGCAGGCGGTCATCGACAGCATTTGCGATGCGATCGGCCAAAAGCGCCGCGCCGCAAACCCCGGCGACTATTTCGTCATCCGCGAGTGCGCGGTGCCGGCCGTGCTCGTGGAGTGCGGCTTTTTGAGCAATGCGGGCGATGAAAAGCGGCTGCAGGACGCGGCGCACCAGCAGGCGCTGGCACAGGCGATCTGCGCAGGCATTCTGTCCTATATGGAAGGGAAATCGTGACCGCAGAAAGAGATCGAGCGCGTTGCGCACCGGAAAAGGATGAGCCTCGGTCGGGCGAGGTGGGACGCGCGCCGCTGTTTCAAGCTGCTGCGACCGCACGGGCATTCCGCAGCAGCCGGCCGATGGTGTGGGTTCGACCTGCCGCAGTAGAAGGGGCGGCGGACGTGGGCGAAAGCGCGCCGTTCGGTCAGCTCGCGAACTGCTCCCTTTGGATCATCTCGGCGAGCAGAAGCAGAAATTCGCCTGCCTCCGGGCGCGCGCCATGATAGGGAATCCGGCTCCATGCCTCCTGCACGGCAGGGTCCGGATTTTGAAAAGCGTCGTCGATCGTTTCCTGCACGTTTTTGAGTATCTGCTCGGGCGTTTCATGGTACTCTTTCGCAATCGATTTCAGCGCATCATATAAACAATCCATATTCTCTCCTTAATAAAAACTTAACGGGGCCTTTAGCTGTAGCATAATAAGCAATTTTTCGTTTGTCAAAGCATTCTCCAATATTCGACGAAATCAGACGAAGGTTACCAAAAAACCGCAAAAATCCGGCATTTTTCTCAAGACATGGGACTTGCCGGCGCCTTGATTTTGCGTGCGCTTTTTCGCATCAATCCCCGCCGCTTTTCTCCCCGCCGCGCACTGCGACAAGGGTAAATACCGCACCGGCTGAAAGAAACATGCCCGCCGCCACATAGCGCCACGCACGATTCTCCGTCCCGACCGGTGGCACAGTGCGGATGGATTCGTCGGCAGCGGCATCGTCGTCCGCCGCATCCTCTGCATCGACCAGCGTGTGCGCAGCCATGCCGGTAGCCGTCCGCGCAAAAGGCATATTGATCGCACTCCGCGCGGCAACATCCGCCGCCGTCTCTGCAAAAGGCGTAGTGATCGCACACTGCGCCGCAGCATCCGCCGCTGTCCGCGCAAAAGGCGCAGTGATCGCACTCCGCGCGGCAGCATCCGCCGCCGTCTCTGCAAAAGGCGTAGTGATCGCACACTGCGCGGCAGCATTCGCCGCCGTCTCTGCAAAAGGCGCATCGATCGGCGGCGCGGCCATGGACGCTGCGGTTTCAGATCGCTGCGCGTCGTTCAGCGCCATGTTCGCCGCTGCCTCCCCTAACTGTCCCCGATATGCGCCCGTCCGCTCACTCTTTGCGTTATCAACCATTGTCCGCGCGGTTCGTTCCGGTGCGCCGCCGGTCAGCGGCACAGCCCACAGGAGCGGAAGTAGCGCAAGAAGCAGTATTGCCCCTTTTTTCATCGTCCCATTCCCCCCCTCTGTATTGCTCTTCCTTCAGCCTATGCACGCTGGGCGGTCTGTTTGCCAAAAAACATGTATCATGAATAGTCCGGTAAAATGAAAAGAGCCCCGCTCGCGGGACTCTTTTGTGATTCTCTTTCGTTTACCCCACCACGATATTGACAATGTTGCGGACAACGATCACCTTTCTGACCGTCTTGCCCTCGAGGTACGGCCGGACGTCCGCGCAGGCGAGCGCTTCCTTCTCCACGCTGTCCTTATCCAGATCGGTCGGCAGGCTGATGCGCGCGCGCACCTTGCCGTTGACCTGTACGCCGTATTCCACCGCCGCCACCTGCAGCGCGCGCTCGTCATATACCGGCCAGCTGCTGTGGTGCAGCGGCTCGAAGCCGAGCACCTCGTTCATCTCCTCCGTGATGTGCGGCGCGACCGGGTTCAGGAGCTTCAGGAGCGTGTGCAGCTCGTCCTTTGTGAGCGTTCCCTTTGCATAGAAGTCGTTCACGAGCGCCATCATGGCCGCGATGGCCGTGTTGAACTTCATGCGCTCATAGTCCTCGCCCACCTTTTTGATGCAGGCGTGTACCTTCTGCTTCTGTTCCGCGTCCGTATCGCCCACGCCCGATACCATATCCTGGAGGCGCCATACGCGCTCGAGGAAGCGGCGGCAGCCGCGCGCGCTCTCCGTTTTCCACGGAATGGGCTGGTCGAATGCGCCCATGAACATCTCATACAGGCGGAACGCATCCGCGCCGATCTCATCGACGATCGAATCGGGGTTGATGACGTTGCCGCGGGACTTCGACATCTTCTCGCCGTTCTCGCCAAGAATCATGCCATGGCTCGTGCGCTTCTGGTACGGTTCCCGACAGGGCACGAGGCCGCAGTCATACAGGAAGCGGTGCCAGAACCGGCTGTAGAGCAGGTGCAGCGTGGTATGCTCCATACCGCCGTTGTACCAATCGACCGGCATCCAGTATTTGAGTTCGTCATAATCCGCAAACGCCTTGTCGTTGTGCGGGTCGCAATAGCGCAGGAAATACCAGCTCGAACCGGCCCAGTTCGGCATGGTGTCCGTCTCGCGGATCGCCGGCGCGCCGCACTTGGGGCAGGTCGTGTGCATCCACTCCGTCGCGCGGGAGAGCGCGGAGGAGCCGTCGTCGCTCGGCGTATAGTCCGGAATATCGGGCAGGCGCAGCGGGAGCTGATCCTCCGGCAGCGGCACCCAGCCGCAGTGCTCGCAGTGTACGAGCGGAATCGGCTCGCCCCAATAGCGCTGGCGCGTGAACACCCAGTCGCGCAGCTTGTAGTTGATCTTGCGCTTGCCGATGCCCTTTTCCTCGATATAATCGATCATCGCCGGAATCGCCTCTTCGACCGTTTTGCCGGTCAAAAAGCCGGAATTGACCATCACGCCGGTATGGCAGTCGGTAAAGGCCTCCTGCTGCACGTTGCCGCCGGCCACGACCTCGATGATGGGCAGATCAAACTTCTTTGCAAATTCCCAGTCGCGCGTATCGTGCGCGGGAACCGCCATGATCGCGCCCGTTCCATAGCTCATGAGCACATAGTCGGACACAAAGATCGGGATATCGCCGCCGGTCACGGGGTTGACCGCCGAGAGGCCCTCGATCTGTACGCCTGTCTTGTCCTTGTTCAGCTCGCTGCGCTCGAAATCGCTCTTGCGCGCGGCGGCCTTGCGGTACTGCTCCACCTCCGCATAGTTCTCGATGCGGCCCTTATACTTTTCGATATACGGATGCTCCGGCGAGATGACCATGTACGTCGCGCCGAACATGGTGTCCGCGCGGGTGGTATAGATGAGCAGCGCGTCGTCCGTGCCGCTCAGGGGGAAGCGGACCTCCGCGCCCTCGCTGCGGCCGATCCAGTTCTGCTGCTGGGTCTTGACGCGGTCAATGAAATTGACCTCCTCCAGCCCGTCGAGGAGCTTCTGCGCGTAATCCGTGATCCTGAGCATCCACTGGGAGCGCACCTTCTGCACAACCGGACCGCCGCAGCGCTCGCACACGCCGTCGACGACCTCCTCGTTGGCAAGCCCGACCTTGCAGCTCGTGCAGAAATTGATCGGAATCTCCGCCTTATACGCAAGGCCCTTTTCAAAGAATTTCAAAAAGATCCACTGCGTCCACTTATAGTAGTCGGGATCGGTCGTGTTGACCTCGCGCGTGTAATCGAACGAAAAGCCGAGCCGCTGGAGCTGCTCGCGGAACCGATTGATATTGTCGTGCGTGACCTTGGCTGGATGAATGCCGGTCTTGATGGCGTAGTTCTCCGTCGGCAGGCCGAACGCATCCCAGCCGATCGGGAAGAGCACGTTGTAGCCCTCCATGCGGCGCTTGCGGCTGATGATGTCGATTGCGGTGTTGCTGCGCGGGTGGCCGACGTGCAGACCCTGTCCGGACGGATAGGGAAACTCAATCAGGCCGAAAAACTTCGGCTTGTCGTGCGAGGCCTCCGCTTCAAAGCAGTGCCCCTCCGCCCATATCTTTTGCCACTTCGGTTCAATCACCTGTGGGTCATATCGATCCGTCATGCTTCCAATTTCCTCCATTGCTGTTGCGCCGGACGCTGCTTTTTCGCGCGCACCGTCCGGTTTGTTTCAAAAACCGCATATTTGTCTATTCTTATAATGTATTACCAAACGGCCCGTTTGTCAACCGGTTTCCCCTGTGCCGGAGGGCAGAGAAAGCGGCGCTGTCCCGCCCCGATCGCTGATTTTCTTTGACTATCCCCCCCTCTCCATGCTACAATACAGTTCGAGAGGGGTGACGTTTGAATTGGAAAACCAGATCGATTATTCCGCTCTGATGCAGCGCCATTCGCGCATGGCCTTTGTGCCGCTGATCGTCGGTGTCACCGGTCTGCTGCTGGCGCTGTGGCCTGCATTCAGCATCATGGCGTTTCCCATCGCGCTGACCGGCTGGATCGTCGGCATGCTCGGACGCCGCTATACCCGGAAGGTCAATATTCCGGAGGACAAGAAAAATGCCATCGGCCGCGTGTGCGGCCTTGTGGGCGCGCTGCTCTCGCTTTTGACGACGCTGCTGCTGCTCCTGGCCGTGATGACCGCCGCTTGAAAGGAGATCGTTGATGTTTCCACATATCCAGATTGGGACGTTTCAAATTCCAACCTTCGGGCTGATGATGCTGCTCGGCATGCTCTCCGCCTTTGCGCTCGTGTATTATAACCGTAAGCGCATTCCTTACTCCGAGGATGATCTGATCACGATGGCGCTGTATGCCATCATCGGCGGTTTTCTCGGTTCCAAGCTGCTGTACTGGATCGTCGAGTTTGACCAGATTTTGGCCGACCCGCATTTTCTGATCGAAACGCTGACGGCAGGCTTCGTGTTCTACGGCGCTTTGATCGTCGGCGCGCTGAGCGTCTGGCTGTTCACGCATCGGAAGAAGCAGTCCTTCTTCGCCTATGCGGATCTCGTGATGCCGGCGTTCATTCTGGCACAGGGCTTCGGCCGCATCGGCTGTTTTGCGGCCGGCTGCTGCTACGGCGCGCCCACCGCATGTGCGCTTGGCGTGGTCTATCCCGCCGGCAGCGCCGCGCCCGCCGGCGTGCCGCTGCTGCCCACGCAGCTGTTTGAATCCGCGTTTTGCTTTCTGTTTGCCATTGTTCTGACCATCATTCTTCGCAGACAGAAGCGCTACGGCCTGACGACCGGCGTGTATCTGGTCGGCTACGGCGTCTGGCGCTTTGTGATCGAGTTTTTCCGCAGCGACGACCGCGGCGCGGTGGGCGCGCTGTCCACCTCTCAGTTCATCGGCATTTTCATCGTTCTGGCCGGCATCGTGCTGCTGCTTCTGGTGAGAGCCGGCAAAACGGCCTGCGTTGCGGATTTGATGGCCGCCGCTTCGGCGGATGCGCAGAAGCCGGATGCGGATGATGTGGTAGCGGATGCCGCTGCGGATGACGCGGGCAAAGACGCCGCTGCGCAGGAGCAGAAAACGGACTGCTCCGATCAGAACGCGGAAGCGGACGCTGAAAGGCGGAGCGAAGCCGATGTTTCACGTGAAACATCCGAGCCGGATGAATCGTCCGCGGAACCGGCGCCCGATACCACGCCCAAGGAGCAGTAACCGATTGTACAGAAAAAGGACTCCACAAGGAGTCCTTTTTTATAGCTTTTTCAGGCTGCGGTTGGTTCCTCTCCCTCTTCGAGCAGTTCTCCCTCGCGCGCCGCGGCGGGAATTTCAAAATCCGGCACCGTGTTGAACTCGCTGTAATCGATCAGCACGGGCATTTCTCCAATCTCAATCAGGGATGACATATCGAGATCCAGCGCTTCTTCTCCGTTGCTTTCCAAGGCCTTTTCCATAATCGCGCTCATCATCGGCCCCATATCCAGCTCCTGCCGGACGATATAGCCGCTCTCCTTATCCACGGTCACGATCATCTCTGTTTTACCGATCTCCTCGAGCACGGCGTCGAACAGTTCCGCGTCTCCGCCGGTCAGCGAATCAAGCCCCCCAGACACGGAGGTTTCGAGCAGGCTCTTGAGCTGCTGTGCGTCCATCATGCCCCGATAGCGAAGAATGTTTTCGTCCTCTTTCTCCTCCTCTATATACTCGAAGCCCTGCAACGCCGATGCGGACAGCATGCTGTCGTTGACCGGCGCGCTGTCTACCTGCTGGCGGTACCATTCGACGCCGGAGCCTGCGTCCATGCCGATGTAGGTCATGAATGCGTCCCCCTGCTGCTCGTAGTACATGGGCATCTCCATGCTCATGCCGCCCACTTCCATCTTCATTTCCATTTTTCCCTTGACGGGATTTGTAAGCACATCCGCCTCGGTGCTGATGTTGATGCTCATTTCCTGTCCCATGACGCTCATGTTCATCTGCATGGACATTTTCATGCGCATGTTTTTGAGATCGGCCATATTGGTCAGCGCGTCGTTGAAAATCTCCTCCGGCGTTTTCTGCTTGCAGCCCTGCAGCATTGGCAGGAGCAGAAGGATGCACAGCGCAAGCGCCAGCCACCTCTTTGTTTTCTTCATGAGATTCTCCTTTCCTTGTCGATGATGTTTTCCTTGCTTTTATCATGTTCCACGTGGAACATGATTTTAAGTGAAATATTCTCCACATAAACCACTTTTCGCGTGGAATATTCCCTAATTGAAGCACTATCCGCGTAAAACTTCGGCCCTTTATGCTTCCTCCGCCACAATGCACTCGTACACGCGCTGCAAATCCTCGGCCGAATAGTATTCGATCGTGATCCTGCCCTTTTGTTCATCGCCGACGATTTTCACGCGCGTACCCAGCTTCTCGCGGAATTGCCCCTCGACGTGCGTGAGCTGCGTGCTCCTTTTTTCGGGCGCTCGTTTTTTCGTCTGTTTGCCCGCCTGCAAATGATGAATGCGCGATTCCAGCGCGCGCACGGAGTATCCGAGCCGCACGCATTCATCGGCCAGCTTTTCCTGTGTCTCCCGATCGGCCACACCGGCCAGCGCGCGGCCATGGCCCGCCGTGAGCGCTCCTTCCTTGACCATTTCCAGCACGTTCTTGGGCAGATGCAGCAGCCGGAGCGCGTTGGCTACCGCAGGCCGACTCTTGCCCAGCCGGGTGGAAACCTCCTCCTGCGTCATGTCGTGCTGCTTCATCAAAAATTGAATGGCTGCCGCTTCTTCGACCGGGTTCAGATCCTCGCGCTGGATGTTCTCAATCAGCGCGACCTCCTGCATTTCGGCGTCGTTATAATCGACCAGCAGAACCGGTACCTTTTCGAGCTTTGCCATCCTCGCCGCACGGAACCGGCGCTCACCGGCAACGATCGTGTACCGCTCGCCCTTCTTTTTGACGATGAGCGGCTGCACAACGCCGTGTATGCTGATCGAGTCGGCCAGCTCTTTCAGCGCGTCCTCATCGAAGTTTTTGCGCGGCTGCTGCCGGTTGGTATCGATTCTCCGGATATCGACCTCGATCACGCTGCGCTGTGTGCTGTCTTCACTCTCCATATACGGGTCGAGCAGCGCGTCCAGCCCTCTTCCCAGTCCTTTTTTCATGCCTGCCACCGTGTCAAGCCTCCTTTCCGATCAGTTCCGCCGCCAGCGCCGTATAGGCGACGGCGCCGCTGCTCTTTCCGGCATACAGGATGACGGGCAAGCCGTAGGACGGTGCTTCGCTCAGGCGAACGCTGCGCGGGATGATCGTCTGGTACACCTTGTTCCTGAAAAACTTTTTGACCTCCTCCACAACCTGAACGGAGAGGTTCGTGCGCGAGTCGAACATCGTCAACACAACGCCCTCGACGTCGAGTGACGGATTCAGATTTTTCCGCACCAGACGCACGGTGTTCATGAGCTGTGAAAGGCCCTCGAGCGCATAAAATTCGCATTGAATCGGCACGAGCAGCGTATCCGCGGCATTGAGCGCGTTGAGCGTGAGCAGACCAAGCGACGGCGGGCAATCGATGAAGATATAGTCATACTCATCCCGCACGGCGGACAGTGCGCTCTTGAGCACCTGCTCGCGCGCCATCATGTTGACGAGCTCCACCTCCGCGCCAGCAAGCTGGATGTGCGAAGGGACGATTTTGAGCGTGTCGATCATGGTGTTCTGCACGACGTCCGGAATGGATACCTCGTTGATGAACACATCATAGACCGAGCGCTGAATCGCGCTCTTGTTCAGCCCCAGCCCACTGGTGGCGTTGCCCTGCGGATCGGTGTCGAGCAGCAGCACGCGCTTGCCCGCCGCAGCGACGCATGCCGACAGATTGACGGACGTCGTTGTTTTGCCGACGCCGCCCTTTTGATTTGCAATGGCGATGATCTTTGCCATGTCAGCCTCCCGGAAATTGTTGATACCATTATACTGGACTTTTGCGGAAAAGAAAAGGCTTCGTCCGGATGCGGACAAAGGATTCATCAAAAATCGATGAATAAAGGAATATCATCATCCGTATGTTTCACGTGAAACATGATAAAGGCCGAAGCCCGTTTCCGGTTTCGGCCTATTTTTCTGTATTTTTCGATTCGCTGCTGCCTTTTTCGCGCAGATGCGGTCAATACTGCGAATAGATGCGCACCGGTACGATCAGATAATAGTAGCGATCCCCCTGCACCGGCCGCACCACGCACGGGCTGATGCCGGTCAGCAGGTCGAAATACACCGTTTCATCGGGAATGTTCTTGAGCACGTTCATGCAGTATTTCGGGTTGAACGCAATCTCGATGTCCTCGCCAATGATCTGCGCGTCGATCTCCTCGCAGATCTTGCCGACAAAGCTGTTGGCGTTGATCTGAATCTTATTGGAGCCGAATTTCATCACAATGTTATTATTACCTTCGCGCGCCATGAGCTGCGCACGATCGATGGCCTTCATCATCTCCTCGCGGTTCACGAGCGCGCGCGTCTTGTATTCCTTCGGCAGGATCTGGCGGTAGGCGATATAGTCGCCGTCGAGCAGGCGCGCCGTGAGCCGCGTATGGCCGATATCCACCTTGACGTGCGTGCGCGTGAACGTCAGCTCCGCGTCGTTCTCCGTTTCGTCCATCATGCGCGCGATCTCAATAAGCGATTTTGCCGGAATTACCGTGGATTTTTCCGGCGTGGGCGATGCAAGCGGCACGCGCCGCATGGCGAACTGGTAGGCATCCGTTGCAACGGCGGTGATCGAATCGCCAAGCTCGAGCAGCACGCCTGTCAGAATCGGCTTGCTGTCGTCCTGCGCCGTAGCGAACACGGTCTGCAGGATCAGATCGCGGCATTCCGTGCGGTCCATCTTCAGCGTAAACGTATCGCCATAGAACCGCATCTCCGGAAATTCCTCATAGTCGATGGACTGGATGCTCATCTGCACGCGGCCGCACGAAATATCCACGGCGCTTCCCTGGATATTGACCTCGGCCATCGCATCCGGCAGCCGCCGCATGACCTCCGAGAACAGCTTGGCCGGTACGATGGCCCTGCCCTCCTCCTCCACGGTCGCCGCGAGCAGACACTCCTTTTCGAGCATCAGATCGGAGCACATCAGCCGCACGTTCGTGCCCGCCGCTTCGATATAGATGCCTTCGAGAATCTGCATGGTGGTGCGCACGGGAATGGCCTTGATGACGGAGAGCACTCCCGCCGTGAGTTCCTTGGAATCGATCAAAAATCGCATATTCTTGCTTTGCTTCGCTGTTGGAAGCTTCCTTTCTGTCCCAAATGGGGCGGTTATCGCGGCGTATCTGCCCTCCGCTTTGTCCGGGGTGCGGCATGCGGCGTCCTTTTGGCGGTGTGGTCGTTCCCTGCCCGCATGCTTCATGCCGTTTTTTTTCTGTTCTATGGTTATCCACATCCATGCGTGCGCCGTATGGACCGGTTTGTTATCTGTATTACAGGGGTAGTAGTCGTAGAGCGGCGAAACCGTGGACAAACCCGGATGCAGACCGCCGCGCGGCGCTTTTTTCTGTGGAGTGATCCGTGGAAAGGCTGTGTATCCGCTGTGCGCTTATCCACTGCATCCCCAAAGCGCACGCTTTCCACTTTGCGTCCACTGTGGTTTCCACAGTGAAATGTGTATATGTTTTTCCCTGCTTGCCGCCGCTACATCCGCTTTTTGATGTCCTCGATCACGGAGGCAAACTTTGCGTCGCCGGTCACGAGCTTGTCGATCTTGTCGCAGGCGCTCATGGCCGTCGTATGGTCGTTGCGGTTAAAAAGGTAGGCAATGCGCTTGTAGGGCAGGCTGAGCATGCCGTGACACAGATACATCGCGATCTGCCGCGGCATGACCACCTCGCGGTCGCGCCGCTGGGAATCCATGCTCTCGACCGAAATGGAATAAAACTCCGCTACGGTCTCCTTGATGAGCTTCGGCGTGATCTCGCGCTTTTTCACCTCGGGAAGCAGATCCTTGAGCGCGTCGGCCGTGACCTCGAGGTTCAGCGGGCGGCGGCGCAGGCGCGAATAGGCCACCACGCGCGTCAAACAGCCCTCGAGCTCACGAATGTTGCTCTGCACATGATCCGCGATGAACGCGAGCACCGAATCGTCGACGTCGATATTGTCCTGCCGTGCGCGGTTGCGCAGGATCGCGATGCGCGTCTCGATGTCCGGCGGCTGAATATCGGCAATCAATCCCCACTGGAAGCGCGAGCAGAGGCGCTCCTCCAGCTTGGAGATCTCCTTGGGCGGCCGGTCGGAGCTAATGACGATCTGCTTGTTCGCATTGTGCAGCGTGTTGAAGGTGTTGAAAAACTCCTCCTGCGTGGCCTGACTGCGGCTGATAAACTGTACGTCGTCGATCATTAGAATATCCACGTTCCGGTAGCGCTTGCGGAATTCCAGCCGCTTGTCCTGCTGAATCGCGGTGATCAGCTCGTTTGTGAAGGTTTCGCTGGTGACATACATCACGCGCGCGTTGGGGCGCTTTTCCTTGATAAAGTGGCCGATTGCGTGCATGAGGTGCGTTTTGCCCAGACCGACGCCGCCGTAGATGAACAGCGGGTTGTAGGCGGTGCCGGGGTTCTGCGCGACGGCCTGCGCCGCAGCGTGCGGAAACTGGTTGGAACCGCCGACGATAAAGCTGTCGAACGTGTATTTCGGGTTCAGCGCATACACGTTGACTGGCTCGGCGTCCTCGTTGACGACATACTGATCGCGATCCTCCGGCAGCACAAGCAGCACGTCCGCAACGGAGTCCTCCGCCTTGCGCGCAGCCTGAAAGAGCATCTCAAAGTAGAAATCCTTGAGCGTCTTCAAAATATCCGGGTTTGGTACTTCCAAAACGAGGATATTGTTCTTATATACAAGCGGAACGAGAGAATCGATCCAGGCATGAAAACTGAGCCCGGTCATCTGCGGACGAATCTCCTCCCGTGCGCGCGCCCAGATTTTTAAGTGCTCCATGGTATCCCTTCCCAATATATTAGTACAACCATTCTACCAAAAAAAGCCCCAAAAAACAAGGAAAATCCGGTGATACCAATCGATTGCCGCCTTGACGGTACATATTGTGTTTCTGTGATCGCGCGGGGACAAGATAGTGGATTTACGTCAGGAATGCGGGAGGAGAATCTCCTTTTCTTTCCATCCATTTATCTGATTGCACATCAACAAAGGCAATTCTGTGAATAAAAAAGAAGCGAGAAAATGAAACAGTCGGGAAAACATAAAAAACCGCGGCGCATGCGCCGCGGTTTTCAGTTTTTTTGCAGAATGGATTGTTTTTGGAAAATCCATCGCCGGCTTACTCGTGGCAGTGGTCGCAGCCGCAGCCGCAATCGTGCTCGTCACAGTCGCACTCGTCGTCCCAGCTTTCAAACATCTGCTCCACGATCGCGGAGAGTTCGTCCATCTTGTCCTCATCGGCGGGAAGAAACTCCTCCATATCGCCGTTGACGACCACCTTCATGATATAGACCTCGGTCTCGCAGTCGCAGTCCTCGTCCTCGCAGTCACAGGAATCGGGATCGACCAGAACGGCATACTCCTGATCCTCGTGCTCGAAATAGTCTACGACCTCCAGCTCAAATTCATTTCCGTCGTCATCGGAAAACACAACGATATCGCGATCATCTTCCATGATTATCTTCCGCCTTTCTATAATGTGGTATTATTGTACCCGATTTTTTACAAATGTTCAACCGGTTTGTCGCGCCTTCACACGGTAAAAGACTGAAAGATTTTTGCGTTTTCTGTCCGATTTGTAGCGCTGCGCCGCACCGGGTCTAAAAAGGGCCGGCCTTGGGAAAAAGAATGGGAAAAACAGCCGGCGGATTGCGGTTTGGGCTTGTGCGCGCGCCTGTGCCAATGGTATGATATTCATAGAGAAATGCAGGCTCAGGACGGAAGAAAATCATACAAAACGGAAAGAACAAAAAAATAATTTAGGTTTCATAAAAATATTTATTAAAACGCCTTGTAATTCCCATATTTTCTGCTATGATGAGTTTGGAGGTAGGAGCATGGATCTGGACTTTTTGAAGCGCCTTGCCAAAGCGATTACCGAGCAGTTCGGCGACAACAGCGAGGTTGCCGTGCACGATCTGACCGGCGACGATCTCGAGCACACGGTTGTCGCGATTGAAAACGGACACGTTTCGAGCCGGCAGATGGGCGACGGGCCATCCCGCGTCGTGCTGGAAGCGCTCAAGCATCGCGACGATCGCGCCATAGAGGATCAGCTCGGCTATCTGACCAAGACGCGCGACGGTCGCATTCTCAAATCCAGCACGGTGTTCCTGCATGGGCCGGACGGTGCGGTCGAGGGCGTGCTGGCGATCAACTACGACGTCACCGAGATGCTCATGGCCGAGCGCGCGATCAACTCGCTGCTGCACCACAGGGAGGAACAAAAGGCGCCGGAGCGCATTCCGCAGAATGTGAACGATCTGCTGGATGATCTGATCGAGCAGAGCGTGGCGCTCGTCGGCAAGCCCGTGGCCATGATGAAGAAGGACGACAAGATCAAGGCCATCCAGTTTTTGAACAACGCGGGCGCGTTTCTGGTCACCAAGAGCGGGGATAAGGTGTCCAAGCACTTCGGTATCAGCAAGTACACGCTCTACTCCTACATCGACGCCAAGCGGGATTGCTGACGCCGGAGGGCGCCACCATATAAAAACGAGGAAAGGGAGCAATTGACCATGGAAAACACGGACCGGGTGCAGCTCGTGCAGCGCACGGCGGAGGCGTATCTGCCGGACATGACAAGGTTTTTGCGCGATCTGATCGCGATCCCCAGCGAGAGCTGCGAGGAGGAGGGCGTCATTCGCCGCACGATCGAGGAAATGGAACGGCTCGGCTTTGACGAGGCGCTCATCGATCCGCAGGGAAACGCCATCGGCTACATGGGCACGGGCGACAGGATCATCGCGTTCGACGGCCATATCGATACCGTGGGCATCGGCAACATCGCCAACTGGGAGCACGACCCGTATCAGGGCTATGAGACGGACGATGTGATCTATGGCCGCGGCGGCTCCGATCAGGAGGGCGGCGTGGTCTCGGCCGTGTACGGCGCGAAGATCATGAAGGAGCTTGGCCTGATTCCGGACGGCTACCGGATCATGGTGACCGCTACCGTGCAGGAGGAGGACTGCGACGGCCTGTGCTGGCAGTACATTCACAATGAGGACGGCGTGACGCCGGAGTTCGTCGTTTCCACCGAGCCGACCGACGGCGGCATCTACCGCGGGCACCGCGGCCGCATGGAGATTCGCGTCGAGGTGCGCGGCGTATCCTGCCACGGCAGCGCGCCGGAGCGCGGTGAAAACGCGATCTACAAGATGGCCGAGATTCTCAGCGAGGTCGAACAGCTCAACGAGAACGGCTGTGAGGACGATGTGGAGATCAAGGGCCTCGTCAAGATGCTCGACCCGCGGTACAATCCCGAGCATTATGAGGACGCGCGCTTTCTGGGCCGCGGCACCTGCACCACGAGCCAGATCTTTTTCACGAGCCCGAGCCGCTGCGCGGTGGCCGACTCGTGCGCCATCTCCATCGACCGGCGCATGACCGCCGGCGAAACGTGGGATTCCTGCATCCGCGAGATCGAAGCGTTGCCCGCGTGCAAAAAGCACGGCGCCAAGGTCACGATGTATATGTACGACCGCCCGGCATGGACGGGGCTGGTCTATGAAACCGAGTGCTATTTCCCGACGTGGATCAATAAGGAAACCGCGCCGCACGTGCAGGCCCTGGCGGACGCGCACCGCGCGCTCTACGGCGAAAAGCGCATGGGCCATCCGGACGCGATGGCAAAGCGCGAGCGGCCGCTCATCGACAAGTGGACGTTCTCGACCAACGGCGTGTCCATTCAGGGGCGCTACGGCATCCCGTGCGTGGGGTTTGGCCCCGGCGCCGAATCGCAGGCGCATGCGCCCAACGAGATCACCTGGAAGGAGGACCTCGTGCGCTGCGCGGCGGTCTATGCCCTGACCCCGAGCTTCTACCGCGGCAGGGGCGAGGAGGACGTCTGCCAGTTCCGCGCCGGCAGGACGAACAACGATATCAAATAAGGCAGGAGGAAACGGAACCGTTATGAGCAAGAAGAGCAATGTGAAGCAGTTCACCGACGTGCTGGAAAAGCTGGACTTTTCCAAAATGTTTGAGGGCGATTTCTTCCTGACGTGGGAGAAGTCGCAGGATGAGATCGAGGCCGTGTTCACCGTGGCCGACGCGCTGCGCCACCTGCGCGAGAACAACGTCTCCACAAAGATCTTCGATTCGGGCCTCGGCGTGTCGCTGTTCCGCGACAACAGCACGCGCACGCGCTTCAGCTTCGCCTCCGCGTGCAACCTGCTCGGCCTTGAGGTGCAGGATCTGGACGAGGGCAAGAGCCAGATCGCGCACGGCGAAACCGTCCGCGAAACGGCCAACATGATCTCGTTCATGGCGGACGCGATCGGCATCCGGGACGACATGTATATTGGCAAGGGCAACGCCTATATGCACCAGGTTGTCGATGCGGTCAGCGCCGGCCACCGCGACGGCGTGCTCGAGCAGAAGCCCACGCTCGTGAACCTCCAGTGCGACGTCGACCATCCCACGCAGTGCATGGCCGACATGCTGCACATCATCCACGAGTTCGGCGGTATCGAGAACCTCAAGGGCAAGAAGGTCGCCATGACATGGGCGTACAGCCCGAGCTACGGCAAGCCGCTGTCCGTCCCGCAGGGCGTGATCGGACTGATGACGCGCTTCGGCATGGACGTTACGCTCGCCTATCCCGAGGGCTATGAGGTCATGGACGAGGTCGTCGAGGTGGCGAAGAAGAACGCCGAAACGTACGGCGGCAAGTTTGAGATCACGAACAGCATGGCCGATGCGTTCAAGGACGCCGATATCGTGTATCCCAAGAGCTGGGCGCCGTTCAAGGCCATGGAGGAGCGCACCGAGCTGTACGGCAACGGCGACATGGAGGGCATCAAGGCGCTCGAAAAGCGGCTGCTGGCCCAGAACGCCGAGCACAAGGACTGGACCTGCACCGAGGAGCTGATGCAGACCACGAAGGACGGCAAGGCGCTGTACCTGCACTGCCTGCCGGCCGACATCACCGGCGTGTCCTGCGAGGCCGGCGAGGTCGAGGCCTCCGTGTTCGACCGCTATCGCGACCCGCTCTATAAGGAAGCCTCGTTCAAGCCGTACATCATCGCGGCGATGATCTTCCTCGCCAAGGTCAAGGATCCGGTCGAGATGCTCAAAAAGCTCGAAAAGAACGCCAAGGAGCGCCGCGCCGAGTAACGCACAGCAAAAGAACCGAAGCGCAAAACACAGCCCGCCCCATCCGCATTGCGGACGGGGCGGGCTGTTCCGTATGGCAATAAAACAAAAAGAGCAGCGTATACACGCTGCTCTTACGATAACCCGATTTACTCGATGATG
>DXWI01000022.1 GCA_019416935.1 Clostridiales bacterium
CCTAGTGGCTTGTCTATTTCCTATGCACTTTTGCAAACATCATTGTACGCCATCGCCGCCCTCCATTCGGAGGGCGGCGCTTGCTCGCTGTCATATGGGGGGGAGCGTCCGCCTGCGGCTCAGTGCGTATGGTCGATCAGCCGCGCCCGACCGTCCAGCTCGCGCTCCATGCCCGCCCGCATCGCCTTTGCAAACGGGCAGGGATAGCCGATCGGCGTGCCCTTTTGGATGCAGGAGGCCAGCGCGATCGTGTCCGCGCCCCGCTTGACCAGCTCCCGTGCGCGCAGCACCGCCCGTTTGCCGGGGCAGCCGCCGCAGCTCACAAAGCCGACGATCTCAACGTCCTCTTCCACGCCGGCAAATGCGCCCGTGCGTTCCCGAACCGCCCGAAAATCCGTCGTTCCGGGGCAGCTCTCCTCGGTTTGCATGCACCGAATGACGCCCAGTTTCATATCATGTCCTCCTCATAAAAAGGTCGTGTATCATCGCGCGTCCGCCGCTGCGGGCAGCGTCTCACTCGTAGACCGGGAAGCGGCTCGTGATCTCGCTGACGATGGCGCGAACCTCATCCGCGCTCGCCTCATAGTCCGTCGCCGTGCGCCAAATGCAGTCCGCAATCTGCTCCATCTCGGCCACGCCGAGGCCGCGGCTGGTCACGGTCGGCGTGCCGATGCGCGCACCGCTGGTGACGAACGGCTTCTCCGGGTCGTTCGGCACGGCGTTCTTGTTGATTGTGATCTGTACGGTGTCGAGCCGGCGCTCCAGTTCCTTGCCCGTCAGATGGAGCGAGCGCAGGTCGGCCAGCAGCAGGTGGTTGTCGGTGCCGTTCGAGACGAGCTGCATGCCGCGCCGCATCAGCCCATCGGCCAGCGCTTTGGCGTTTTCGACCACGCGGCGCTGATAGTCGGCAAACGAAGGCTGCAGCGCCTCCAGTAGGCAGATGGCCTTGGCCGCGATGACGTGCATGAGCGGGCCGCCCTGCATGCCGGGAAACACCGCCTTGTTCAGCGCGGGGCCGAACGATTCCTTGGCAAGGATCATACCGCCGCGCGGGCCGCGCAGCGTTTTGTGCGTTGTCGTGGTTACTACGTCCGCGTACGGCACGGGGCTCGGATGCACGCCCGCCGCCACGAGGCCGGCTATGTGCGCCATATCGACCATCAGCAGCGCGCCCACGCTGTGCGCAATCTCGGCAAAGCGCTCAAAATCGATGATGCGCGAGTACGCCGATGCGCCCGCCACGATCAGCTTCGGCCGCACCTGCTCCGCGATGCGCTGCACCTCGTCGTAGTCGATCAGACCCGTCACCGGGTCGATACCGTAGGAGGAGAAGGCATAGTACTTGCCGGACAGGTTGACCGGCATGCCGTGCGTGAGATGGCCGCCGTTTTGCAGGCTCATGCCGAGCACGCGGTCGCCGGGGTTGAGCAGGGCAAAGTACACGGCGAGGTTCGCCTGCGCGCCGGAGTGCGGCTGCACGTTCACATACTCCGCGCCGAAGAGCTGCTTGGCGCGCTCGATGGCAAGGTTCTCCACCATGTCCACGAACTCGCAGCCGCCGTAGTATCGCTTGCCGGGGTAGCCCTCGGCATATTTGTTCGTCAGCACGCTGCCCATCGCCGCCATGACGGCGGGAGAGGCCAGGTTTTCCGACGCGATCAGCTCCAGATTGCGCTGCTGCCGGTTCAGCTCGCCCGCCATCGCCTCGGCCACGGCGGGGTCCTGCTCCATGAGAAAGTGCAGGTTGCGTTCCACATTCTGTTCCATTTCCCGTTTCCATTTCCTTCCTAGAAATAATAAGGGGAGCGATTGCCCGATGCTCGGACACGCTCCCTCTGAAAGACCTCTACCGGTCTTTGCCAGCGATATCGGTACTCTGTCCTTTTGCCTGAGAGATTCGGCCCAACCTTGTGTAAAAGGCTGCCTTGCACCTTCGGCCCCCGCCTATGCGGGTTTCTCCAGAGTCCCCTCCGTTTTCAGTCCTGCCCGAACCGGGCGCCTGAGAGTGTCATTCCTTCGGCGAACCGCGCGGCCTGCTGCTAGGGCTGCCGGCAATCGGGTTGCCGTGCCGCCGCCAAATAACCGCGGATTTCTTTCCTGAAACTTTCAAAGGGAGATATGATATTGTTATTATATTATATATTGTGTCGACCGACCTGTCAACCGTTACTTTTCGCCTTCGCCGCCCATGCGTGGCCAGCCGCGGATCATCCCGGCGGAAGGGTGGGGCTTGGCTTGATGTAAGAGGGATGGAGCTGGCGGAAAGCATGGATGCAGTATCCGGCAAACGAGCGCCGGATACAGGGCATTGCCGCGGCAGGCGAAGGATCGCCGGAGGCAGGGGGGGCGATGGGATGCATGGATACGGCGCAATTCGGCCGGTCAGCCCGGAGGCCACTGCAGCGAGCGTCCGCCGAGCAGATGCAGATGCAGGTGGGGCACGCTCTGGCCCGCAGCCTCACCGATGTTGGTCACGAGCCGGTAGCCGCTCTCCGCCACGCCCAGCGCATGTGCGACGCGCTTTGCCGCGGCAAACATGGCCATCAGGGTGCGCCCGTCCGCTTCGGTCAGCGCGTCCGCACTTTGGATGTGCCGCTTGGGAATCACGAGCACATGCACCGGCGCCTGCGGATCGATATCATAAAACGCCAGCACCTCGTCATCCTCGTACGCCTTCTTCGATGGGATGCGCCCATCCGCGATCTTACAGAACAGACAATTTTCCATACAAAACTCCTTTCCAAAAGATTTCTTTTCTCACCCCACGCCCGCCGTTTTGCATGGCGCAAAGCAACTGCCGGTGGGGAGAGCCGTCCATACCCGGTATCGCCGTTCATCTTTCCTGACGGCAGCAAACGCCGTATTGTACCGGATGCGAACCGCTCAGCCGCTCGCGATCAGCACGTTCGCCCGCTTGCCGGCCATACCGGCGCACAACTCCAAAAACCGTCCCGGTACCGCGCGCTACACCGGCTCGCCGAGCGCGGTCTTGCCGTCCGCACCGGTGACCAAAACGCGCACAAGATCGCCCTCGCGGCACGGATCACCCGGCAATAGGCCGCCGCCGGAGACGATGCGCACGCGCACATAGTTTTCCGTATATCCCTCGCCGCCGCTTTCGATCAGCACGTTCGCCCGCTTACCGGCCATGCCGGCAACGAACGCCGTTTCGAGCCGGTCGCCCAGCCGGATGAGCTCGGCCGCGCGCGCCTCGCGCACGCGCTTGGGCAGATGCCCGGGCATGGCGTCCGCCTTCGTGCCCCGGCGGCTGCTGTACGGAAACACATGTATGCGCGCAAACGCCGCACGCTCGACAAATGCGAGCGTCTCCTCGTGCTCCTGCTGCGTTTCGCCCACAAATCCGGCGATCACATCGGTCGTGACGGCGCAGCTTGGCGAAGCCTGCCTGAGCAGCGCGACCGAACGGAGATATTCTTCCGTCGTATACCGCCGGTTCATGCGCTTGAGCACCGCGTCCGATCCGCTTTGTAGCGAGAGATGGAACTGCGGGCACACGGCGGGCAGCGCAGCCACGGTTTCGGCAAAACGCTCGTCACAGAACTTTGGTTCGAGCGAGCCGAGCCGGATGCGCGGCAGACCGTCGATTCCGGCCGCCATGCGCAGCACGTCGTTCAGGTCGCCCTCGCCGCTGTCGAGCCCCCAGCTCGCCAGATGGATGCCGGTGAGAACCACCTCGCGGTAGCCCTCGGCGGCGAGTCGGGTCAGCTCCCGCCGGATGCTCTCGAGCGGACGCGAGCGGATCGGTCCGCGCGCATAGGGGATGGCGCAGTAGGTGCAGAAATTGCGGCAGCCGTCCTGAATCTTGAGCGTGGCGCGCGTGCGGCTGTCCGCCACCGCCGACAGCTCCTCAAACGCGCGCACGGTTTTGAGGTCATGGACTTCGTTGATCGCAATGCGCGGGGCGGGCGCAGGTTCCCTGTCGGCCGGTGAGGATTCGCCGGCTGCACGCGGCTGCACGGCGGCCCCTGCCGCTTCGCGCGCTGCGAGTGCGCTTTCGACGAGCCGCACGATATCGCGGCGGCCATCCGTACCGACCACGAGCGAAACGCCCTCGAGCGCCGCCACCGCCTCTGCGGCGGTCTGGGCGTAGCAGCCGACCGCGGCCACGAGCGCGTCCGGGTTCATGCGGTGCGCGCGGGCGAGCATATGGCGCGACTTCTGGTCGCTCACCTGCGTGACCGTGCAGGTGTTCACAACGTACACGTCCGCCCGCTCCGAAAAGGGTACGCTCTCATAGCCGGCAGCCAAAAACAGCTCCAGCATCGCCTGCGTTTCATAATGGTTGACCTTGCAGCCAAGCGTATAAAAAGCGACCTTCATCCCGCCGTCCTACTCCAGTTCGTACAGCACCTGCGCGAGCATCGCCATGCCCGCCGTTTCGGTGCGCAGAATTCTCGGCCCAAGCGACACGGATACCGCGCCCGCGGCGGTCAGCCACGCGACCTCCTCGCTTTCCAGCCCGCCCTCCGGCCCGATGATGAGCGCGATGCTTTCGCCCGCGCCGCCGGCGAGCGCCGCCTTCAGGGAGGTTGTCCGCTCCTCCTCATAGGCCGCGAGCACCGTGTCGAACCGGGAAAAATCCACTTGCCGGAGCGGCAGCACGCCCGATACCGACGGGATTATGCCGCGGCGCGACTGCTTGGCCGCTTCGGCCGCCACGCGCTGATAGCGCACGCGCTTGTTCTCAAAATCGCGCGTCGGCACGGCCACGCACCGCTCGGTCACGACCGGCGTCACCGCCGCCACACCGAGCTCGACGCATTTTTGTACGATCACTTCCATCTTGCCGGTCTTAGGCAGCGCCTGAAACAGCGTCACGCGGCAGCGGGGCTCCGTCGGGGATGGATGCGCGCCGCTCAGCGCGCACGTCACCTCGTCCTGCCCGACCGCGGTGATCACGCCCGTATAATCGGTGCCCGCGCCGTCGCAGATCTCCACCGCGTCGCCGGCGCGCAGCCGCAGCACGCGCGAAAGGTGCCGCACGTCCTCGCCCGTGATGCGCGCGGTATCGCCCGCAATATTCTCCGTAAAAAATCGGCTCATCTCGGCCGCCTCGCCAGCAGGGCCACCCAGCCCTCGGCCGCTTTCTCCGCTTCCACGGCAAAGCCCGCGCGGCACAGCGCCTCGCGCACCTCGTCTCTGCGCTCGTCGATCACGCCGGACACAATGAACGACGCGCCCGGCTTGCAGCAGGGATAGGCGAACGGCGCAAGGCGGATGATCACGTCCGCCACGATATTGGCCACCACGATGTCGTACCGGCCCAGGATGCGCCGTTGCAGATCGGTATCGGTCAGCACGTCTCCGATTTCGATGCGGTAGCCCGCCTCGCCGATGCCGTTCATCTCTGCGTTCTCGCGGGCGATGTGCTCCGCGATGGGATCGATGTCCACGGCGACGGCCTCGCTCGCGCCCAGCAGCCGCGCGGCAATCGACAGGATGCCGCTGCCGCAGCCCAGATCGAGCGCCGTATCGCCCGCGCGCACGGTGGATTCGAGAAATTCGAGGCACATCCGCGTCGTATGGTGCGCGCCGGTGCCGAACGCAAGGCCCGGATCGAGCTTGAGCACCGTGCGGCCGGTCGCCGGCTTCGGCTCCCATGAGGGCAGCACGAGCAGCCGGTTGCCGATCTCGAGCGGTTTATAGTATTGCTTCCAGTTGTTCGCCCAGTCCTCGTCGTCCCGGACGGAGACGGTCATGGCGAGCGTGCCGAGGTCGAAGCCGATGTCCAGCCCCCTGAGCCGCTCGATGGACGCGCGTGCCGCATCAAGCACCGGCTCGTTTTCCGGCAGCACGGCCAGATACGCCTTGACACAGGGCGTGTCCGCGCCGATCCTGTCCATATCCGCAAAGTCCCAGTACAGCGCGCTTTCCTTCAGAAACGCCGCCGCACTCTCCCGGCTTTCCTCAATGGAGAAGCCGGACAATCCGGCGCTTGTGAGCGAGCCGCAGACCGGCTCCGCGCCGGCGTCGGTGGTATACACCGCAATTTCATACCATTTCATACCGCCATTATAGCGGGAAAAGCAGGGAAGAACAAGGGGGATACGGCGTCAAAGCGGCCGCGGATGGGGGGAGCAGTGAAAAAACAGGAAAGGACAGGGGGGACATCGCGGGACGATCCGCCTGTGTGCGGATAGGCGCGGCTAAAGAACCGCGCCCGATTGGCGCGCGGTCAGGCTTGCAGCAGAATCGCGTCAAGGCGGCGCTGTGTGTTTTCGAGCGCCTCCTCCGGCGTTTCCGTGCCGGAAATCGCTTGAAGCAGGTGCTCCCCGAGCACGGCCTCAAAATCGCGCTGGTTCAGATTGATGTTCATCGGCGAGAGAATCGGCTGTCGGATACCGAGGCGCAGATTGCTTTGTAGCTCCGCCAGCCATGGGTAGGTATCCAGTATTTCGCGCTGCTCGTAAATGCAGCGGCAGGCGCAAACGCCGCCGAGCATCACCAACTCCGGCGCGATCTGCTCGCTCGTGGCCCAACTGACGAAGGCGTACGCCTCATCGGGCTGCGCAGTGCGGTTGCCGATGCAGAGCGCGCCGCCGCCCAGCAGCGGATGCCGGCCCGGAATGGAGGCAAAGCCGATTTCAATGCCCGCGTTGGCGCTCTGCGTGCGCACAAAGTTCGAGGCGTGGTTGGCATACACAATCGCCGTGGCGGTTTGACCGTTCACAAAGTTCTGCGCGATCTGGCTCCAGTTTCTGGCCGGGGTCGGGCTTGTGCAGGAGGCAAACGCGATGTAATCGCGCAGCGCCTGCAGCGCGATCGGCGTCAGCAGGTTCAGGCAGCCGCTGTGGCTGTAGGTGAGTCCGCCCGCTGCCAGCAGGCGCGGCAGATATTCCACGGCAACAGAGGTCGGCCTTGCAGGCGCGAGACTTGAGCCGTAGCGGATGGGGGAATCCGGCCGGTGAGCGCGGGAGAAAAAGCGGCTGACGCGATCGAACGCCTCGTAGGTTGCGGGCACTTCCAGCGAATGGCCGGTCTGCTCGTAGAACGCGCGCATCTGGCCGATGTCCTCGAAGAGCGATTTTTGATAGAACAGAAGCTGCACCGCAATGTCGAACGGCAGCGCATACAGTTTGCCGCCGACGCCGGAGAACTCGGTCTGCAGACCGGACAGAAACCGGTTGAACTGGCTGGCCACACCGCTGTCGAGCTCATCGAGCGGGCGGAACAGCCGCGGCCCGAAATAGGAAAGACTGGACGGGTCAAGGCGGACAACATCCCACTCGGACGCACGCGGGGAGAGCAGCTCGCCAAACACCTCGTTCATGCTGCACGCATGCAGCTCGACCGGCACGCCGGTGCGGCGTGTAAAGCGCGGCAGCAGGCAACGCAGCGCGTTGACGGAGGGGGTTTCGTGCGCAAGCACGCGGAGCGGACGCTTTTTCAGCGGCAGCGGCGCGGGACACGGCTCGGTAAATCTCGAAATGCCGTATTGGCGCGATTCGGGCGCCAACCCGCTCTCCGCCTGCGTCAGCAGCGCGTCGGCCGCCTCGTGCCCCATGCGGCGATAGTTGAGCGCGGCGCTGGAGCGGCCGACATGGTAGGACGGCCGGAGCGAGCAGAGTGTGTACAGCGCCGGCAGCGTGCTCGCGCCCTCGGCAAATGCGCGCTCTACCCGTTCCGACAGCGCCTCACCCGTACAGATGACGCAGCGCGGCGCCGGACTGCGGTCGAGCAGCGCGTGCACCGACGGCGACTGCTCCGCCCGCGTGCTCTCGATAAACCGGTCGTCGGGCAGCGGGAGTTCCCGACGAAGCGCGTCGCAGAAGCCGCGCTGGTCGGGAAAGGCGGCGTCGTCCGTCAGCACATAGATGCTGTCCGCGCCAAACCCGGCGCGGCGCGAAAGCGCGGCAAACCAGGCGGCGGCCTCCTCCGTGCGGAACCTGAAAGAGGGGAGCGCGGCCTGCTGCGGCGGCCGTTCCAAAAACAGCAGGGGCATCTTGCGCGCCAAAAGCGCCTGATACTCCTTTTTGTGGTTTTGCAGGCAGGACACCGTGAGCGCGCCGCATACCTTCAGCGCCGCGGCCTCCGTGATGGCGCGCCGCTCGATATAGGGCATATCGCCCGTGAGAAACAGCCGCACCGAATACCGGCGGCTTTCCGCGAGGCGCAGAATGCCGGTGTAGAGATCCGCATAGCGCGCTTCGTCGAGCGTGGGGAGGATGACCGCGAGCGTTTTGGTTGTGCCGCGCCTGAGCAGACTGGCCTTCTCATCGATGGAATAGCCCATCGCCAGCGCCGTCTGTTCCACAAGCCGGATTTTTTCGTAGCTGACGCCGCCGCGCTTATTGAGCACGTTGGATACGGTGCCGTGCGAAACGCCGGCGGCCTTTGCAATGTCCTTGATGGTCGGCATGCTTTCCTCCCGAACGATACAACCGATTTGCGGGCGGTGTGGCGCTCGCTTCCTCTAAAGATTACACCATAGAGAAGCCGTTGACAAGCGAAAACCGTGCCAAAAGGGTCGTTGCGGGTCAAAATATGACACGTTCCAAAATACACTTGACACGTTCCAAAATGATGTTCTATAATGATAGAGACATAGAATGGATTCTGGATGGCAGCAATCGTTCGGCTGCCGGTCAAACAATCGATCGGGATTCTTAGGAGTAGCATCATGATGGATATTCGGGCTATTTTGCTGGATTTTGACGGCACCTCCCTACAGCGGGATCAGGTGTATATTTCTTTTCGCAACAAGCGCGCTCTGCTCGATGCGCTTGACCGCGGCGTGGAGATCATTCCGTGCACCGGGCGCTGCGAGGACATGTTTCCGCCGCAGATCGAGGCGGAGAGGCGCATTCGGTATTGGGTGACCGCCAACGGCGCGCGCGTGGTGGACCGTCAAAAAAAAGAGGTTATCTTCCAGTCCCTGTTCACGCCGGAGGAATCCGCGATGCTCTGCCGTATTTTTGAAGGCCGTCACATCTATTCCGAAATTTCCGCCGACGGCAAAATCTTTATGGAAAGGGATGTGTGCGCGCATCTGGAGAACTATCCCGTGCCGCCGCACCACGTCTGGTTCCTTGAGGCGGGGCGGCAGATCGAAGTGGATACCCCGTCGGCCTATTTCCTCGAGCATGGCATCGGCGTCGAGAAGGTCAACGTATACGGCGTTCCCGCCGAGCAGCAGCAGCCGATGATCCGGGCGCTGCTCGATACCGGCATCGTCACCATCACCGACGGCGCGGGCGCGGACATTCAGTTCTTTCCCAAGCGCCAGAGGCGTGTGGATGCGATGGATGCGCTGTTTTCGCGCCTCGGCTACGGCTATGAGAGCGTGATGAGCCTCGGTGACAGCCGGCTTGACCAGCCGATGATCGAAAACGCCGCCATTGGCGTCGCCATGGGCAACGCGCCGGAGCAGGTCAAGGCCGTGGCCGACTATGTGACCGCCCCGTTCGATCATGACGGCGTGGCGGACGCGATTGAGAAATATCTGCTGTAGGGGGGCGCCGGATATGGAAAAGAAACTGTTCGCCGGGTATGCGCCGCAGCGCAAACGACTTGTCTGCATCGATTCCGACGGCTGCGCGTTCGACACCATGGAGATCAAGCACAAGGAGTGCTTCTGCCCCGCAACGATCCATGCGTGGGGCTTGCAGCCGATCTCCAAGTATGTGCGCGAGGCGTGGGAATTCGGCAATCTGTATTCGAGGGATCGCGGCCGTTCGCGCTTTTACGAGCTGCCGTTCGTGTTCGACCTGCTTGAGGAGCGCCCCGAGGTGCGGCGCATCGGCTTTGAACTGCCGGACATTACATCCTTCCGCCGCTGGCAGAGGACGGCGCCGGTTCTCAACAACGAGGCGCTCAAGGCGGAGGCCGACAAGGGCGATCCGGTCATGCAGCGTGCGCTCGCATGGTCGCTCGAGATGAACCGCCGCGCCGCCGATATGGTTTACGGCATTCCGCCGTTTCCCGGCGTACGCGAGAGCCTGATCCGGCTGTTTGACGAGGCGGACATCGCCATCGTGTCGGCAACGCCGCGCGAGGCGCTGGAGCGCGAATGGGCCGAGCACGACCTGATGCGGTATGTGCACCAGCTTTGCGCGCAGGAGGACGGCTCCAAGAAGAAATGCATCGCGGCGCTTATGGCCTGCTATGCGCCGGAAAACGTGCTCATGATCGGCGATGCACCGGGCGATCTGGAGGCGGCGCACGAAAACGGCGTGCTGTACTTCCCGATCCGGCCCGGACAGGAGATGGAGTCCTGGCAGGAGTTTTACGGAGAGGGACTAACGCGGTTCCTGAACGGCTCGTTTGCCGGCGCCTTTGAAGCGGAGCAGATCGGGCGGTTCAACGCATGCCTGCCGACCGTTCCGCCGTGGAAGCAGAGAAAGTAAGGTTTGATCGACAGATCAAAGCAAACAACATACAAATAAAACAGGAGGAAACAAGATGAAAAAGCTACTCAGCATGCTGCTCGTCGCCGTTATGGCCCTGAGCCTCGTTGCCTGTCAGGCACAGCCCGCAGCGCCGGAGGCGACCAACGCGCCCGCAGCGGAACCCACCAAAGCGCCCGAGGCTGCGGAACCGACCGCGGAACCCGTGGCAGAGGACCCCGACACCGACAATCTCGTTCTCTATACGTCTGCTGGCGCTTCGGAGTATGAGTTGATCGTTGGCCTGTTCAACGAGAAGTACCCGAACATCAATGTTGAAATCGTGAGCGGCGGCTCCGGCGAACTGGCCAGCCGCATCACCGCCGAGAAGGACGCGCCCTACGGCGACGTCATGATGGGCGGCGGCAACACGACCTACCGCGGCATCGAGGATGCGCTTGCAGCCTACAAGAGCGTCGAGGCCGCCAACCTGTTCCCCGAGTTCATGCCCGAGGATGATCTGTACACCCCCTGCTACATCAATGTCAACAGCATCATCGTCAACAAGACCCTGATCGCGGAGACGGGTGTGGAAGTGACCGGTTGGGAATCGCTGTGCGATGAGCGCCTCAAGGGCAACATCTCCTATGCGAACCCGGCGGACTCCAGCTCCGCGCTGGAAGTCATCGTGAACATGCTGGCCGCCATGAACGGTACCGGCAATCTCGAGGATGGCTGGGCGTTTGTGGAGCGCTTCGTTGCCAACCTGGACGGCAAATTCGCCTCCGGTTCCTCCGCAGCGTACAAGAACGTTGTTGAGGGCGAGTATGCGGTTGGCCTCTGCAATGAGGACAAGGCGATCTCCTATATGAAGGACGGCGCGGATGTATACGCCGTGTACGCCAAGGAGGGCATCACGCTCCGCACCTCGAACATCGCTCTGATCAAGGGCGGCGCAAACGTCAAGAACGCGAAGCTGTTCATCGACTTCGTCGTTTCGCTGGAGTGCCAGACGGCCATGGAGTCCGAGATCAACGTTCGTCCGGTCCGTACCGATGTTCCGCTGACGACCGAAGGCCGCATCGCGACCGCGGATCTCGTGCAGCTCCCCTATCCGGAAGTCAGCTCCTCTGACCTCAAGACCCGGTTCCAGGACGTTCTGACCTCGGTTGGCTAAGGATCAACAGCCGGACGCCCGTAACTTGAAACGGGGGCGTTCGCCGTCGCATGGCGGCGGACGCCCTGTCTCAGACATGGAGAGAAAGACAATGGCAGTATCGATTCATATTAAAAACGTAATGAAGAAGTATGACGACAATATCGTCATACACGACCTCTCCGCAGATATCAGGAGCGGCGAGCTGTTCACGCTGCTCGGACCATCCGGCTGCGGCAAAACGACGCTTCTGCGCATGATCGCCGGTTTCAACACGGTCGAAAACGGCACCATCGCGTTTGATGATACGGTCATCAATCACATCCCCGTTCATAAGCGCAATTTCGGCATGGTGTTCCAGAACTATGCCATCTTTCCGAACATGACCGTCTACCGCAACATCGAGTACGGTCTCAAAAACAAAAAGCTCCCGAAGGACGAGATCAAGCGCCGCGTCGAAGCGATCATGGAGACGGTGCAGATCTCGCAGTACAGGGATCGTTACCCAGACAAGCTCTCCGGCGGGCAGCAGCAGCGCGTGGCGCTGGCGCGCGCCATCGTCGTGCAGCCGCAGGTGCTGCTCATGGACGAGCCACTCTCCAACCTCGACGCAAAGCTGCGCATCGAGATGCGCGAGGCCATTCGCGAGGTGCAGAAGCACATCGGCATCACCACCGTGTACGTCACCCACGATCAGGAGGAGGCGCTGGCCATCTCCGACCGCATCGCGGTGATGAACAAGGGCGATATTCAGCAGATCGAAATTCCCGAGCGCATTTATTCGCGCCCGTATAACACATTTGTGGCGGACTTTATCGGCCACAGCAACCGCTTTACCGGCACCGTGCTGGAGCAGGCGAACGGCAAGACGGCCATCCGCCTTCAGACCGGGCTCACGGCCGAAATCGCCGGGATCAAGCCGGTGGAAAAGGACAGCGAGGTGCTCGTGTACGTCCGGCCGGAGGAGTTTATTTTCACGACTGCGGAGCAGGGCATGGAGGCCAAGGTGCTGGTCAAGCGTTTCCTCGGCAAGTACATCCACTATATTGTGGACTGCGGCACCGGCGAGCATGTGGAGGTGACGGCGGATACGTCGAGCGCGGAGCGCATCCATGAGCCGGGCGAAACGGTGTATCTCGGCGTGAACACGCGCCGGATCAACCTGTTCGACAAGCAGACGGAGACGACCCTGCTGGAGGGGGTGGAGAGCAATGTTTAAGAAGGGCGTCCGGTTCGATTTCTGGACGTTTGTCGGCCTGCTCTCGCTGGTCTTCTTCGGCCTGTTTCTGGTCATTCCCGTGATTCGGATGCTGGTTTACTCGTTCCAGACGGGCGACAGCAGCGCATTGTTTTCGCTGGATAACTTTGTGAAGTTCTTCACGCGCAAGTACTACACCACCGCGCTTTGGAACAGCATCAAGGTTGTTCTGAGCGCAACCGTGCTGGTCATTTTGATCGGCGTGCCGCTGGCCTATATCACAACCACGTTCAAAATCCGCGGCAACCGGCTCATCAACATTCTCGTCATCATTTCCATGCTCTCGCCGCCGTTCCTCGGCGCGTATTCCTGGATCCTGATGCTGGGCCGCAGCGGCGAAATCACGAAGCTGCTGGAGAGCATCGGCCTGACGGTGCCGAGCATTTACGGCTTTGGCGGCATTCTGCTGGTGTTCGTGCTCAAGCTTTTCCCGTACATCTATATGTATACGAAGGGCGCGCTCAAAAAGGTCGATGCATCGCTCGGCGAGGCCGCGGAGAGCCTCGGGTACCACGGCATCCGCAAGGTGCTCAACGTCAGCCTGCCGCTCGTGCTGCCGACGATCCTTGCCGGCGCAACCATCGTGTTCCTGCGAGCGTTCGCCGATTACGGCACGCCGCGCCTGATCGGCGAGGGCTACAGCACGCTGCCGGTCATCGTGTATCAGGAGTGGGTCAGTGAAACGGGCACCAACGCCTATTTTGCCTCCGCCGTTGCGATGATCATGATCGTTGTGGCCGCGCTGGTGTTCCTGCTGCAAAAGCACATCACCAACCGCAAGAACTACACCATGAGCATGCTCAACCCGCCGAAGGCGAAGCAGCTCCACGGCGTTGCGAATTTCTTCGCGCACTTTTATGTGTATCTGATTGCGGTATTGGCCACGCTGCCGCAGCTGTACATCATTCTGATCTCGTTCCGCAACACCAAGGGCGTGATGTGGGCCGAGGGCTACAGCTTCATGAACTACATCAACGTGTTTACCAAGTCGCTCAAGTCGATCGCAAACACGTTTGAGTTCGGCCTTATCGCAATCGTAGTCGTCGTCGTTCTCGGCACGCTGTTTGCGTATCTGACGGTGCGCAAGACCAACGTTCTCTCGAAGGTGCTCGACGTGTTCATCATGTTCCCGTACGTCATTCCGGGCACGATCTTCGGTCTGCTGCTGCTGATGAGCTACAACAAACCGCCGGTAGTTCTCTCCGGTACGGCCGCAATCATCATCATTTCGTACGTCATTCGCAGAATGCCGTACACGGTGCGCTCGAGCGCTGCCATTTTGCGGCAGATCAGCCCGAGCATCGACGAGGCCTCCGCCAGCCTGGGCTATGGGTCCATGCAGACGTTCTTCAAGGTCACGATGCCGGTCATGGTGCCGGGCATCGTTTCCGGCGCCATCCTCTCCTGGATTACGATTCTGAACGAACTGTCCTCGACCTTGATGCTGTACACAGGGCGTACGCAGACCATGACGGTCACGATCTTTCAGGAGATCAGCCGCGGCGGGTACGGCACGGCGGCGGCGCTGTCAACCATTCTGACGGTGACGATGGTCGTTTCGCTGCTGATCTTCTTCAAGTTGACGCATTCGGAGGATATTGACCTCTGAGTGGAAACGCAGCCTGCCAAAGCCCGCGCAATTCACATTGCGCGGGCTTTGCCGTCGCATCGGGCGAGGCGCGGCAGGCCGCGCGCACCTGCCGCTGAAAAAGGACTGCACATAGGTGTGGGGCCACCGCGCTATCCTGCTGCGCTGTGGAGCGTTGTGTATGAAGTTTATGTGCGTCGGCAGGGCTAAGGTGCGAACGCTCTATCCTGCTGCGCTATGGAGAGTTATGTATGCGGTCTTTTGCATTTCGGCAGGGCGGCAGGGTTAAGCGCCCGGTCGACAGCCCGAAGCGAAGCGCGGGGCCTTTTCCTCTTGAAAAGCGCATCTTGTCATGACGGAAAAATCCATCCGGGCGTCCCACGCTGCCAAGCGCGCCGTTCCCGCGCATTATACGCCCCCAAACGCTCCCGCCGGCGACAGCCGGACGCCGCGCCGGATTCGCCCGGCCATCCGCCGGCGACAGCCGGACGCCGCGCCGGATTCGCCCGGCCATCCGCCGGCGACAGCCGAACGTCGCGCCGGATTCGCCCCGCCATCTGCCGGCGACAGCCGGACACCGCACTGGATTCGCCCCGCCATATATGGTAAACTGATAGCGCACCGCTAAAAAGTCATCAACCCCGCGCCGGCGGCATGCGCGCGGTTTTTGCAACTTTTTCTGTCCCAGTCGGGTCTTATATGGAGTAACCGCCTGGCACACCGGGCAAATCCACCCTCGCCATTCCCCGCGAAAGGAGCTTCACCATGACCAAATTCCGCCTCGCGATGCTGTGCTTTGCAGCGATCTCCCTTGCTGCGGTCTTTCTCGGCGTCTATCTGCTCGAAAAGCACGGGAAACTGCACATGACGCTGTTCCACAAGCTGCTGCTCGGCCTCGGCGTTGTGCTCGTGCTCGATACGCTGGTTGTGTCGTTTTTATCCAACTTCAACCTCGGCGTGATTCTTCCCGCCTTTTTCGGCATACCGCTGATTGCGCTCGCATTCCTGCTGCCGCACATGGATCACGGCTTTTTGCGCGTTCTCAAGTGGTTCACGGCGGGGTGCTACGCCGTGGCGGCCTGTATCTTCCTCGCGTGCGGGATTCTCATGACCACGGCGGCGCACCGGGGCGACCACCGGCAGGCCGACGCGGTGATCGTGCTCGGCGCGGCCGTACACGGCGACAAGGTGACATGGGTGCTCTCGAATCGGCTCGATGCGGCGATCGATTATCTGAATGCGCACCCTGAGGCCATCGCCGTGGTATCCGGCGGACAAGGGCCGGGCGAGAGCGTGACCGAGGGCTCGGCCATGCGGAAGTATATGCTCGAGCACGGCGTCGCGGAGAACCGCGTCTATGCGGAAGAGCGCGCCGCCAACACACGCGAAAACTTCCGGTTTTCCATGGAGATTATCGACGAGGTGCTTGGGCCGGACGCAGACGTCGGGTTTGTGACGACGGGGTTTCACGTCTATCGGGCCGGCGCGGTCGCCGCCGCACAGGGCGTCGATGCGTTCGGCATTCCGGCGGACGATGTATGGTATATCGCGTTCAATAATTTTTTGCGGGAGTGCGTGGGCATCTGCGTCTATGCGCTCAAGGGCACGATCTGATCTCCAGCGGACGAGCGCGATGCACAGAACAGGTACGGCGGGTGCAAACGAAGCAGCCCCAAGGGCGGAAGGAAGACATGCTGTAGAAGCGTTGGAGAAGCCGGATCGCTCAGATGCGTTTGCCGGCGCCGTGATGATGCAGAGTTGGACTTTGAAAACGGTCCGGCCCGAGAATCGTCATATAAAAAGCTCGGTGGCGTCCCCGAATGGGAGAAACCACCGAGCTTTTGTGCTTTTGCCTCACTTACAGGAATGCAATGAGCATGCAATAGAAATCCGCTGCACAGGAGAACGACTCTCGCTGAATCGGTTTTATGAACGCGCTGAGCGGCGCTTGCGTCTCCCAGTCCACAAACACCATCCGCTCACCGATCTGCTCCAGCAGCGCCGTTTTTGTGATGGGGTACGCCACATCCGACATCTGCTTTTGGATATAATGGAACAGGGCCGGATAGGCCGGTTTGGTCATTGCCATGGCTGCTCCTCCTTCCGTGCTTCATAGGCGGCATAGCCGAGGTGCGGGTCTCCATTTCCGCCACAGTCCGGGCAGCTCGCGCCGCGGTGGCGGAACGAGTACATGGGGCTCGAATGCACGGCCTGCTCGCGCATTTTGTCGATGATACCGGGATACAGATCCGCCTTGATCAGGCCGGGACAGCCGTTTGACGCCTCGGTAATGATATTGCCGTCCGGGCCAACGATCATGCTGCGCCCAAAGCACGAGCGACCCTCGTTCCTGGCCAGGCCGGAGCAGTTCGCGCCCACCACATAGACCTGATTGAAGTAGGCGCCGGCGCGATTGGTCAGCTCCCATGCCTGATACCAAGGATCCATGTAGTGCGTAGGGCGGATGATGACGTTTGCGCCGCGATAAGCCGCCTCGCGCCAGATCTCCGGATAATCGCCGTCCGCGCAGATGATAACGCCCAAGCGTGCGCCCTTTGGCCCGGCGCACACGGTACATTCCTTCCCGGGAACCGCGTTTTCAAACGGAATCCATGGGTTCATCTTGACATAGCGGTGGACGATCTCACCCCGGTCGTCGATGACCATGGCGGTGTTTTCAAAGCACTTTCCGGTCTTGCTTCTGATGAGCGGATCGATCACGCTCCAGACGGAGAGCTTCTTACAGCGTTCCCGAACGCGCAGAAGCTGCTCGCTCTCATCCGTCATGAGCGCCTCATCAAAGTTGACCGGCGCAAAGCCCTGAAAACAGGCCTCCGGAAACACCACGAGGTCTACGCCCGGGAAGGCGCTCACCGCCATGTCGAGGTAGTCAAGCATGGTTTCGGTGTTTTCATTCAGCTCATCGACCGTCTGTGCGCCGACCGGCGCAAACTGGACGCAGCAAACGCTTAGTGCCTCGGTCTCAATCTTTCCGTTCAGTGCAAACAGGTTGCCGATATTCATCTATCGTTCTCCCTTCGTTTCTTGATGACATTCCGCATCAGACGGTCTCAGCGCCTTCCTCAATCTCGTGGCGGTCGTTGACCTTGAGCACCGTGAGCAGCCGGTCGAACAGCGGCACGCAAACTGCGGCAACGAGGATGCCGAACAGCGGCGGGACGCCGAAGCCCAGACGGTCGGTTACAAACGCAACGACCGTGCCCACGATATAGGCAAGCACCGGCGCGATGCGGAATAGCTTAAATTTGATATAGGAAAGCTTTGGCATGCGGCGTTTATAGATAAAGAAGTAGTCCCCGAGCATGACGCCGCCGAGCGGGGGAATGAAGATGCCAAGCAGCACAAGGAAGTTGATGAGCTGCGCGTAGAAGCCGGTCACGGCCAGAATGATCGCGATGACAAGCCCGCCGATCAGGAAGGGGGTCTTGTTCTGCTTGTTGAACATCTCCGCGCCGGCCACGCCCCAGGCATAGGCGCCGGCGTGCGCGGTCGTCCAGATATTGAGCGTCAGTACGACCAGCGCAAAGAAGATCAGGCCGGTTCTGAGCATAACGACAATGAAGTCCGCCTCATTGTAGGCAAGGCCGCCGATGATGCCGGCAAACAGCATGATCGTATTGCCGATCATGAACGCGATGAATCCCGCGAGGAACGCTGTTTTTGCATTTTTGGCAAAGCGCGACCAGTTGCAGGCCTGCGTGCCCATCGAAGCGAACGTGCCGACGATCGCTGTCATGGCCGTGGCAACGCTCATCTCTGCGGTCGGGACAGCCTGTGTGATGGCGGCGAAACCACCGTTTGCTTGCGCAGCAAGGATCGGGATATAGATGACGAGCAGCAGCAGTGCGGGCACTGCGACATAGGCGACCTTTTCCATGGCCTTATACCCCCAGATGGCAGTAACGCCGAAGATGATCGCCCAGAGAAGTGTAAACCAGACCGCCGCATCCGGCAGTTGGAACGCCGTTGCAAACAGTTGACCGGTATACGCGCTCACATAGGCATACCAGCCGATCTGTGTACCGCCCAGCAGCAGGCCGGCCCACTTGGAACCGCCGATTCCAAGCGTATAACGGGAGAGCATTACGGAGGTCAGACCGGTTTTTGCGCCGATGCCGCAGTTGAGCGCAACATAAATTCCGAGCACAAGGTTGCCCAACAGCACGATCCACATCAGTTCACCAAAGGTAAACGCCGATGCAATCTGTGCGCCGGTGGACATGGTGGGCGCGAAGAACGTGATTCCGAGCAGAACGGCCGCAATGGAAAAAAAGGATCTGCGAGCCGAAAGTGGGACATGATCGATAGGGTAATCCTGATCGACAGTTTCTTTTTTCGCTGCCACGCTGTCAGCTTCTTTACATTTTGTTGACATTGCTTTTTCCCCTCATTCATGATTCGTTTTTTGCTTCAGATGTTGGTTCGTGTTGATTCGGCTGGACACATGTTGAAATTACTGTAACTAATGAGAAACGTTTCTGTAATAATTATAGGTTCTTGTTTCATCTGTGTCAACAGAAATTTTTCGTTATTTCGTTTTTTGATTTGCTGTGCCGCTGCGGCCGGATTGGTTTGCTCTGTCCGCTTTTTATGATATACTATTCGTAATAGCTTGCCCGCGAAAGGATGATTCATATCAATATACGAGAAATTGCGCGTCTTTGCGGCGTTTCCGTTGCCACGGTGTCCCGCACAATCAATACGCCGGAGCTTGTGCAGGCAGAGACG
Organism: Clostridiales bacterium; assembly: GCA_019416935.1. Lineage (GTDB taxonomy): Bacteria > Bacillota > Clostridia > Christensenellales > CAG-138 > Aphodomorpha. Next base: position 19,098 of record DXWI01000022.1, read on the forward strand.
CGAGAGCGAGTTCTGCGCACCATGCAATCGGAGAACTATTCGCCCGTCCGCCGCTCAACGCTCGCTGCGAACGGCGCCGCTTCGCATATGCTCCTGTTTCTGTTCGACGCGGAGGATTACAGCTTCTATGAACCGGCGTTCTCCGGGTTTGAAACGGTCGTCCATCCGCGCGGTTACACCGTTCTCTTTTGTCCGGTCAGTGCCGTGCCGCAGCGTCGCAGACTCCAGATGGAGATGCTCAGCCGCCAGAAACCGGCGGGCGCAATCTGGGCGCTGCGCGACTTTCATCCCGATGATGCCGCGAGCTTTTCGGGCAAGGGGATTCCGCTCGTTCTGGCGCGCAAATATGACCGGGTTACAACCGGCTATCCGCATTGTTATGTTGATTTTACCGTCGGTTCGTTTCGTATGACGCAGCACCTTCTTTCGCTCGGCCGCCGTCAAATCGCGTTGCTTGTGGAGAAGGCATCGTTTCAGTTTGTCGCCAGCTTCTGCCGCGGATGGAAACGCGCTTATTTTGAAAACGATCTGCCGTTTGATGAGCGATGGATTGTGCACACACCGAACACCATGAAGGGCGGTTACGAAAAGGCGCGGGAACTGCTCGCTCAGCCGGACGCGCCCGATGCGTTTTTCTGCGCCAGCAACGAGATGGCGTATGGTGCGCTGCGTGCCGCGCGCGACCTGGGCATTCCGGTTCCGCAACAGCTTGCCATCACCGGATTCACTGATTCGCCGGTCGCTACGCTGTCCGAGCCGGAGCTGACGACCATCAGCCAACCGATCGAGCAGCTTTCCGCCGTGGCTGCGCGCATGCTCCTTGATCTGGTGGAGGCCCCGCCGGATGCCGTGCTCCAACCGCAGGAGATTGTGCTTCAGCCGGAACTCTGCATCCGAACATCCTGCGGCAGCCGATGCTGAATAAAAGCGCACAGCGATTGAAGGGCAGCAAATGACGCCTGAAGGATAAAAAATGAAGCTGCAAAGCGTCTGTGCTGGACGTCCGTCCCGCCTCGTCGGTTCGTATCCTTTTCCACTGTTCCCTACATCTGCCAAACAGCCGTTCGTCTTGTAGCAATGGGCTTAAAGCGCGCAAACAAGCCGCAGCGCAAGGCGGCGCGAGGCCGGCGTCACAGAATGCGGTGCAATGGTGCATTTTGGCAACTAGGCCACACGCGGTATGGCTGTCGCGTGAACGAACCCCTTGCTATTTTATCGCAGCACCCCGTTTGGGGTGTTGTTTTGTGGTGCAGATGGACCGGCGCGCGCCGTGGGGCAGAAGAAATACGATGAGCTGGTAGATAGGGAGATCAAGGAAAACTGGCTCAAGGACGGCGAGACGCTGGAAACAGCCGTAGAAGCCTACAAAAGCAGTGCAGAGAACGAGGTGATCGCGCGGCTATGCGAAGCCATCCTGAACAAGGAGAGCGCGATCAAGGCGTTTGCAAAGCGGAACACGGCCGCAGCGGAGCGGATTCGGGATCACATCAAGAACTATCTGCACATGATGCGGGATGCAGTGAAGGACGGAAAGACCGTTCTGGAGGGGCGGTTCTCCTATGACGATCTGATCCACTACTTCAGCGAGACCAATGCCAAGCGTATGCTCGACGCGCTGGGCGAGAGCAACGCCCAGATCATGCCTTCTTCGCGCGGTCGTTGGTGTCGATGCTGTCGCGGAACACATAGAAGCGGTCGTACAAAAACTCGAGCACGAAATTGGCGATCATGTTGAGGCCGGTCACGAGGTATTCGTTCCAGAGCAGCGCGTCCGCAAGGTAGCTGCCGAGCAGCGTCGACAGCGGCGTGAACACGCAGTAGAACGCGAACACCTTGCACATGGCCGCCGGCACATTGTTCGCGGACGGGAACGTGTAGCGCCGGTTGAGCGTGAAGTTTCACACGACCGACAGCACAAGCGCGATCAGATAGCACGGCCAATAACTCCATTGCAGCAATTCGTTGAGCAGCGCATACATTCCCAATGCTAGCCTACAAGTATACGCGAAATTTCGGCCCGCCACAAGCGCTGCCTGTGTGCGGGCGGTGGGGTTTCCGACAGCCGTTTTTTGGGGAGGGTCGGGAGAGTATGAATTGCGGGATAGAATGATCGTGGGCTGCGGGGGCGAGCGTGTTCGCCTTTCCATTCCGTGCGGCGCGCATCGGCCGCGCTGGAAATAGGGCGTGCGACGCAGGATGGCGGTCTGTTTTGAGGTTG
>DXWI01000023.1 GCA_019416935.1 Clostridiales bacterium
TATCGACCACCCGCCACATGACCGCAATACCGATCTCGACCGGATTGCCGAGGCAATCGTTGATCTTTTGCCGGTTGTTGTTGAGCGTCATGATTTTGAGCGAGATTTTTTTGTTGACCGTCTCCATGGCCGTATTGGCAGCAGTGGCGCCGGCGGCCAGCAGAATGGGCTTGCCGGAGCTGCTGTCCCCAACGTCTCCGCTCTGATTCAGCCGGGTTTTGGCCGCGGGATTCACGCTCGAACAGAAGGGATTCACAAAGTAGAAGCCTTCACCCTTGAGCGTACCGATATAGTTGCCGAACAGCGTGAGGACAAGGGCCTCCTGCGGTTTGAGCACCTTGAGCCCCAGCACGGGCATCCAGCCGACAAACAGCCAGACGATGCTGACGATAAACAGCAGCGGGGAACGGCCCTGATCGATCAGCATGCCGCCGAAGATGCAGCCGGCAATCGAAGCGAGATAGAGAAAAATGGTTGCGAGCATCACTGCCATGCCGTTTTTTCGATTGGTGAGGACGTGTTCCTTCATCATGCAAATGTCACCCCTTTCGTAATATCAAAATAATATCACTTCGATATCCGATTGTCAACGGCAAATTCGTGCCGGCCTGCTTGCCGCAAAGGGGCAATCATGCTATACTGAACGGTATGAAGCGCGAAAGCAGCAATTTGAAGGTGGAACTGATCCTCGCCGGCATTCGGGAGATCGAAGCGCACGGCGTCAGGGGCTTTTCGCTGCGCCGCGTCGCGAAAAACTGCGGTGTTTCCTGCGCCGCGCCGTATAAGCATTTTTCCGATCTCAACGACTTCATTCTTGCGATCATTCGGTATATCAATCAACAGTGGTACCGGCAACAGCAGCGCATTATTCGGGCCTGGCCGGACGATCCGCGCCGCCAGTTGACGGAAATCAGCATTGCATATATCGCGTTTTTGATGGACAATCCGCATTTTCGATCGATCATCATGCTGCGGGAGGACGATATCAGCGACGAATTGCAGCATGCAAAAGTCGATTTGAGCGAGTGCACTATGCGGTGCATCCGCGCTTATTGCGACAAAGTGCAAATGCCGCACGAGGTGCAGGTGCGAAAGACATTTGTCGTTCGCTCCATCATCTATGGCGCGGCGCTCATGTTTGATAACGGGCAGCTTCCCTATACCGAGGAGAACCGGCAGCACGTCCGCTATTTGATCGACCGGGAGTTTGATCTGCCGTGAGCCAAAAAGCGCTGAAATCGGCGTTCTCCGTATGGCGCAGTGTTGACAAACCGGGCAGATTCGCATACAATGAAAACAGTTAACAGTGCTAACATTTATTTCTTTCTTGGGGGTGCACGATGAGCCAATACCAGATTATGACCGATTCCTCCTGCGATCTGCCCGCGGCGCTCGCGGCGGAGTTGGAGCTGACCGTTCTGCCGCTGACGGTGACGATTGACGAAAAGAGCTATACGAACTATCTGGACGAGCGCGAGATCACGTTTAAGGAATGCTATGCCGCGCTGCGCGACGGCCGCGAGGCGAAAACCGCCGCGGCCAATGTGGACTCGTTTGAGCAGGCGATGGAGCCGATCCTGCAGGCGGGCGAGGACATTCTGTACCTTGGCTTCTCCTCTGCGCTGAGCAGCACCTACAATGCGGGGGCGTTGGCCGCCGAACAGCTTGCCGAGAAATATCCCGACCGCAAAATCCTGACGGTGGATACGCTGAGCGCATCCATGGGTCAGGGGCTGCTGGTCTATCTGACCGTTCAGCAGAAGCGCGCGGGCGCTACGATTGAGGAAGCGCGCGATTTTGCCGAGAAAAACAAGTTTCACCTGTGCCACTGGTTTACCGTGGACGATCTGCACCACCTGCGCCGCGGCGGACGCGTGTCCGCAACTTCTGCGGTGCTCGGCACGGTGCTGAATATTAAGCCCGTTCTGCACATGGATAACGAGGGCCGGCTGATCTTCATGGAAAAGGTGCGCGGCCGCCGTGCGTCCATCAAGCGCATGCTGGAAAAGATGCGGGAGACTGCGATCGAGCCGGAGAAACAGATCGTGTTTATGTCGCATGGCGACTGCATCGAGGATGCGGAGTATCTGGCCGGACGGATCCGCGAGGAGTGGAACGTCGAAGTGGTCATCAATTACGTCGGCCCGGTGATCGGCTCGCATTCCGGCCCCGGAACGCTGGCGCTGTTCTTCCTTGGCACTGAGCGGTAGAACCATGGAACAAAGCGCATATCGAATCATTGGCGACAGCTGCTGCGACTACACCACGGAGCCCGGTGCGCTGGACTTTTTGACGCGCGTCCCGCTGAACATTCAGCTTGGGGACGAAACCTTTACGGATGACGGGACGTTGGATTGCGGCATGCTGATTGAACGGATGCGTGCTTGCCCGGAGGCGCCGCATTCGGCCTGCCCGTCGCCGGAACGGTTCGCGCAGCTCTGTGAGGAGCGGGAAAACGATGTATACATCGTCACGCTGTCGTCGCACCTGAGCGGCAGCTACAACAGTGCGCAACTTGGCGTCCGGATGGCCAAAGAAAACGGCTGCAAAAACAACATCCATGTGTTTGATTCCGAGAGCGCCGCGGCGGGCGAGATCGCTGTTTGCCTGTATGTGCGGGCGCTGGCGGAGCAGGGACTGCCGTTCGAGCAGGTTGTGGAACGCACCGAGACGTTTATTCGCGGGATGAATACGCTGTTCGTTCTTGAAACGCTCGATGTATTTCGTAAAAACGGCCGGCTGAACCATCTGCAGGCGCTTGCCGTTGGCGCACTAAAGATCAAGCTCGTAATGGGCGGCGAGCGGGGAGAGATCGCCATGCGCGGCAAAGCGCTGACTACGCTGCGGGCCATTACGAAGATGATTGAGCTCGTTCAGCAGGCGTTTGAGCGGATCGATCCGGCGATGCGCACGCTGGTCATTACCCACATCAACTGCCGCGCGCGGGCGGAGGAGATCCGGGAGCGCATTTTGGCCGTTTGTCCCTTTGCGCGGGCAATGATCTGCGAGGGCGGCGGCATCAGCACCATGTACGGCAACGACGGCGGCATCATCGTGGCGTTCTGATCGGACGGCGATGGACGAGAGTACGAATCTCATCGGGAAGTGCGGTTTTTACTGCGGGAGCTGTCCGACCTATGGATCGGGCGGGTGCACGGGATGCCGCAGCGCGCACAGTGCGGGCGACTGCTTCACGTTCGATTGCGTGGATCGACAGGGCGTGCCCTACTGCGGGCTGTGCGGTCGCTTTCCGTGCGAGGAGCTGTTCCTGCGGGAAAAGGCAACGGTGCTCGACCGCGCGTGGCTCGCCTGGAAAAAGCGGCAGCGCGACGGCGAATAGGGAAAACGTGATGAAGCCTTGGAGGGGACGATGCGGAGGCGCCGTCCCCCATTTTTGTTTTGGAGGGAAAGCGATATGACGCTCAACGAGCGCATTCAACCGCTGTTTGCGGGTTGGCAGGAGACGCTGATCTGGTCCTGCTTACAGGGCTGCATGGGGAGTGCGGCGGCGGACGATCCGGTTCAGCCGCAGTCCGCGCGCATCACGGTGGGCGATTTCTGCTTTTTTGCGGGCAAACCGGATGCGGCGCTGATCTTAGACGCGGCCGCGCCGATTTTGGTGCCGCGAAGCGCTGACTGGGGAACGGCGATCGAGCGCGTGTGCGGCGATGGGGTCGTGAAACGATCGCGCTATGCGATCAAAAAGGAGCCGGACGCGCTGCAGCCCCATCGGCTGGAACGGTTTGCGGATGCGCTTGCTCCGGGTTACCGGCTCGCCCCGTTCGATGCGCAGATCTATGCGATGGCCATGGCGCAGGCTTGGTCGCGGGATTTTTGCGCGCTGTTTGCCGATGCGGCGGACTATTTGCGCCGCGGCGTCGGCGTTGCGGTGCTGCAGGACGGCGCGCTCGTGGCCGGCGCATCCTCCTATGCGGTCTATCGCGGCGGCATCGAGATCGAGATCGATACCCGGGCGGATCATCGCCGGAGGGGGCTGGCGACCGCCTGCGGCGCGGCGTTGATGCTCGCCTGCCTGCGGCGCGGCCTGTATCCGAGCTGGGACGCCCACGATCTTCGCTCGGCTGCGCTTGCCGAAAAGCTCGGCTATCATGTGGACGCGCCGTATACGACGTATGATCGGCGCATTTGAAATTCGCGTTTTTTTCACATCCTTTCCCCTTTTTTGGAAGCGGAGTGGGTAGCGGAGCGCGCTGGCTTATGCTATACTGTAGCATAAGAAAGTATACGGGAAGGTCTGCGCACGGGGCGCGGATTGCACTTCCGACAGAAAGGGTATACCGTGGGACTGATCGATACGCTGTTTGGAAATACGAGCGAAAGCCGCTTGAAAAAGCTCCGGCCGTATGTGGAGCGCATCAATGCGCTTGAGCCACAGATGCAGGCGATGAGCGACGCAGAGCTTCGGGCGCAGACGGAACGCTTCCGCGACCGCCTGAAAAACGGGGAGACGCTGGACGATTTGATGTGCGAAGCGTTTGCCACCGTGCGCGAGGCCGCCGTGCGCACCGTGCAGATGCGCCATTTTGACGTACAGCTCCTCGGCGGCATGGTCCTGCATCAGGGCCGCATCGCGGAGATGAAGACCGGCGAGGGCAAGACGCTTGTCGCAACGCTGCCGGCCTACCTCAATGCGCTCAGCGGCGAGGGCGTGCATATCGTCACCGTCAACGACTATCTGGCCCGCCGCGACGCGCAGTGGATGGGCAAAATCCACCGTTTCCTCGGCATGAGTGTCGGCTGCATCGTGCACGGACTGGACAACGACGAGCGCCGCGCCGCCTATGCGTGCGACATCACCTACGGTACGAACAACGAATTCGGGTTTGACTATCTGCGCGACAATATGGTCGTCTATAAGGAGCAGATGGTGCAGCGCCAGCTCGCCTATGCGATCATCGACGAGGTGGACTCCATCCTGATCGATGAGGCGCGCACACCGCTCATCATCAGCGGCGCGGGGCAGGAGTCGAGCGAATTGTACCAGAAGGCGGATCGGTTTGTACGCAAGCTCACGCGGGGCGCCGATCTCGTGCAGCAGAACCGCAGCGACCAGCTGCTCGGCGAGGAGCAGCTGGAGGATGGCGACTACCAGTGCGACATCAAGCGCCGCACCGTACAGCTCACCGCGCAGGGCATCGAAAAAGCGGAGAAGTTCTTCGGCGTGGAGAGCCTTGCCGATCAGGACAACACCGAGCTCAACCATCACATCCTGCAGGCAATGCGCGCGCACGCGCTGTTCCAGCGCGACAAGGACTATGTCGTACAGGATGGGCAGGTCATCATCGTCGATGAATTCACCGGCCGTCTCATGCTCGGCCGCCGCTTCAACGAGGGGCTGCATCAGGCGCTAGAGGCGAAGGAGGGCGTGAAGGTCGAGCGCGAGAACAAGACGCTCGCGACCATCACCTTCCAGAACTATTTCCGCATGTTCAACAAGCTTGCGGGCATGACCGGTACGGCCAAGACCGAGGAATCGGAATTCATGGGCATCTACGACATCGACGTCGTGGAGATTCCCACAAACCGGCCGCTGATCCGCCGCGATGACAACGACGCCGTTTATGCCACCGAGGAGGGGAAGTTCCGTGCCGTGGTGAGCGAGATCGAGGCGGTGCACAAGACCGGCCAGCCGCTGCTCGTCGGCACGATTTCGGTCGAGCGGAGCGAATACCTGTCCGAACTGCTCAGCCGCCGCGGTATCCGGCATGAGGTGCTCAACGCCAAATACCATGCCAAGGAAGCGGAGATCGTCGCGCAGGCCGGTAAGCTCAACCAGGTCACCATCGCCACCAATATGGCCGGCCGCGGCACAGATATCCTGCTCGGCGGCAATCCGGATTTTCTTGCGCGCAAGGCGCTCCGACAGGAGGGGCTGGACGAGAGCATGATCGAGGAGGCCACCGGCCACGCGGAAACGCAGGACGAGGCGATCCTTGCCGCGCGCGCACGCTATCACGCGCTGCACGAGCAGTTCCGCGCGGAAACGGAGCGGGAGCATGAAAAGGTGGTTGCGCTGGGCGGCCTCCGCATCCTCGGCACGGAGCGGCACGAGAGCCGCCGCATCGACAACCAACTGCGCGGCCGCGCGGGCCGGCAGGGCGATCCCGGCAGCACGCGCTTCTATGTGTCGCTTGAGGACGAGCTCATGCGCCGCTTTGGCGCCGACCGCGTGTCCGGCGTGATGGCGAAGCTCAACCCGGACGATGATCTGCCCATTGAGGCGCGGATGATCTCCCGGCAGATTGAGAGCGCGCAAAAGCGCGTGGAAATGCAGAACTTCGAGACCAGAAAGAACGTTCTGCGCTACGATGACGTCATGAACAAGCAGCGCGAGATCATTTACGGCCAGCGCCGCCGCGTGCTCATGGGCGAGGATTTGCGCGGGAGCATCCTCGATATGCTGCACGCCACGGCGGAGGACATGGTGAACGAGCTGTGCAACCCCCATGCGCCGGCGGATTGGGATCTCGACGCGCTGGCTGCACAGATATGCGACCTTTGCGCCGAGCCGCGCACACCGCTCCTGGCGCCGGCGGAAAGGGTGACCGGCGAAGCCCTCAAAGCCCGCGTGCTCGAGCATGTGGACGAGGCGTATGCGCGCAAGGAGGCGGAGATCGCCGCCGAGGGCGCGGACATGCGCGAGGTGGAGCGCGTGGTGCTGCTTCGGACGGTGGATTCCCACTGGATGGACCATATCGACGCGATGGATCAGCTCAAGCAGGGCATCGGTCTGCGCGCTTACGGACAGAAGGACCCGGTGAATGCCTATACGGCGGAGGGATTCGATATGTTTGACGCGATGGTCAACGCCATCCGCGAGCAGACGGTGCGCACGCTTCTGCGCGTATCCGTGCGCAAGGCGCCCATGGAGCGCGAACAGCTTGCAAAGCCCAACGAAACGCCGGCGGAGGAGGGCAACCGCCCCGCGCGGCGCGACGCCCGTTCCCAGATCGGAAGAAATTCCCCCTGCCCATGCGGCAGCGGCAAAAAATACAAGAATTGTTGCGGCAAGGAGTAAGAACACATGATACCGTTGGATGAGTATAAGATGCAGTTGGGCACGCTCGGCGACAAGCTCCGGGAGGCGGGCGCGTCGATCAACCCGGACGCGCTCGGCGAGGAGCTCAGGCAGCTCGAGGCGCAGATGGGCGAGCCGGACTTCTGGAACGACGTCGATGCGGCGAACAAGGTCAATCAGCGCGCCAAAACGCTGCAAAACAAGATCGGACGCTACAAAAAGCTCGTTGCACAGTGCGACGATCTCCACACGCTCTTGGAGATGGCGGAGGAGGAGGACGACGAGAGTCTGGCGGATGAACTGCGCTCCGAGATGGCGGACTTCACGGCGCGCGTGGAGGCGCTGCAGCTTGAACTGCTGCTCAAGGGGGCGTATGACAATTCGAACGCCGTGCTCTCGCTCCACGCGGGCGCGGGCGGCACCGAGGCGCAGGACTGGACGGAGATGCTCTACCGCATGTACACCCGCTACTGTGAAAACCGCGGCTGGACGGTGCGCGAGCTCGATCTGCTCGACGGCGACGATGCGGGCGTCAAATCCGTAACGTTCGAGGTGGACGGCGAAAACGCCTACGGCTATCTGAAGGCGGAGAAGGGCGTGCACCGGCTCGTGCGCATCTCCCCGTTCGATGCGTCCGGCAGGCGGCACACCTCGTTCTCCTCGCTCGACGTCACGCCGATCTTTGACGATGACGCGGGCGACATCAAGATCGACCCGGATGATCTGCGCGTGGATACCTATCGTTCGAGCGGCGCGGGCGGACAGCACGTCAACAAGACCTCCTCCGCGATCCGCATCACGCATCTGCCGACCGGCATCGTCGTGCAGTGCCAGAACGAGCGCAGCCAGATTCAAAACCGCGAGACGGCCATGCGCATGCTGCGCGGTAAGCTGCTCGAGCTGCAGGAGCGCGAGCGCGAGGCGCAGATGGCCGAGATCAAGGGCGAGATGAAGAAGATCGAGTGGGGCAGCCAGATCCGCAGCTATGTGTTCCAGCCCTATACGCTCGTCAAGGACCACCGGACCGGCGTGGAAAACGGCAATATTCAGGCGGTCATGGACGGCGATCTCGACGCGTTCATCAGCGCGTATCTGGTGCAGTCCTGAGGCAAGCGCATATGACATTCGACTATGAGCTCGTCGGCAAGATTGGATCAATGGCCCTGATCCGCAAGGCCGACAACGACATCGATTACAACATCTTTTCCCGCCTGGGACGGGAGCTCAGGCCCGGCATGATCTGGGTATCCAGCGGCGCAACGGAGATCGGAAGGCTCGACTATATGCGCCGGCAGGGGCGCGAGCTCACCGGCGATCCCGAGGAGATCAAGGCGGATTACGCCGCGCAGGGACAGGCGATCCTCATGGGCGAGTACCGCCGCTACATCCGGCCGGAATACTCCGTGCGGCAGCTTCTTGTGGAGCACACGCATTTCAACGACCCGGAAAAGCGCGGCCACATCCGTTCGTTCCTGCTGCGCTGCGCGCAGCACAATGCAATACCGATCGTGAACTATAACGACTCGGTGAGCGTTGAAGAGGTGCGAAAGATGGAGCTCGCGCATGTGCGCGCGCTCGGCGCGGAACCGGTCGAGTGCATCGACAACGATGAGACGGCCTCCGTCATCTGCGATCTGGTGCATGCGCGCTATCTGGTCATTCTCACGAGCGTGGACGGTATCTACCGCGACCCGCGTGACCCCGGCACGCTTGTGCCGGCCGTCGAGGGCGCGACGGCCGAAGAGGTGCTTGCAGGGCTGCACGAGCTGCAAAAGAGCTGCGTGGGCGCGAGCCGCGCCGGCGCAAACGGCGCGCGGGCGAAGCTCGATTTTATCCAAAGACCGATTCTGGACGGCACCACCGTCATCATCGCAAACGCGCGAAACCGCCTTTCCGATGTGCTTTCGGGCGCATGTGCGCGCACCATCTTCCGCGTGCGGTAATCGGGCAGGGCATGCTTGTTTGTGGACAGAAAAGCGGTTGAAAGGAACCGCTTTTTTTGAGGGTCATCCGTCTTTGCGGGGCGGATGACCCTTGCTCTATCAAAAAAACAGAAAAGAATTATTGAGAATCGAAATATATTTATTGACAAACAATAAATCAAGTGATAGACTGTCGCCATGGAAAGGAGTGATTTCTTTTGCGGAACAAATGGCTCAACGGATTGGTCAAGGGGTTGCTCGTGGTCGGGCTGCTGGCCGGTTTGTTCGTTTCCTATCAGCTGCTCTCCGAGATGGGCGCTCAGGTGGACGCGCTGTCCATGGAACTGCACGCCACGCATGTGCTCACCTTTTTTGCCGTCGGCCTCGGCATCCTGTTCGTCATCGGCGCGATCGTCATCTGCGTGACGCTGTTCGTTATGATGTGCTCCATCGACAAGGACCCGTTTGTACGCCGGAACGTCAGGGCGCTCAGGCTGATGGGGTTTGTCGCGCTGGGCATGGCGGCCTGCTGCCTTCTGCTGGTTCTGCTGCCGGCCAACACGATTCTCGCGCAATTCGTCGGCGCGGCGGTTGCACTGTGCGGCCTGTTCTCCCTGGTACTGTCGGGCGTGTTTGAACGTGCGGTCGCTTTCAAGGAAGAAAACGACCTGACGGTGTGAGGGCGGCGCTATGATTCGTGTCAATCTGGATGTTATGATGGCAAAGCGCCATATCTCGCTCGGAGAACTGGCCGAGCGCGTGGACATCACGCTGGCAAACCTCTCGATTCTGAAGAACAATAAGTGCCGCGCCATCCGTTTTTCCACGCTCGATGCGATCTGCCGTGCGCTGGACTGCCAGCCGTCCGATCTGCTGGAATATGTGGAGGAGAACGCGTGATGGGGCGGCAGGAGCAACCCGTTTTTGTGCAGGACGCGCTACAATCCGGCGAAGAAAAGGAGCTGAAGCACGTCTTTTCCGCTCAGGAAAAGTGGCTGCTGCTCGGCGCGTTCGGTCTCGGTGTGCTGTTTCGGCTGCTATGGGACGCCGAGAACCTCTGGGCCTACAGTGCGTTCTGGGCGGCCTATGCGGCGCTGTTTCTGATCTGGCAGTGGGACAGGGCAAAGAATAACCGCATCTCCTGGTTCGTGCTTGCCGCGGCAGTCGTGCTGATGGCGCTGCTGCCGTATCAGGCGCGGTTGGACGATCTGGGCGGCATGATCTTTGCGGCGATTCTGGCGATCCCCTGCCTGCTGATGCTGCACGCGGTGCTTGTACTGTATGAGATCCCCGTCGGGCGGGAGGGTATGGCGGTGTGCGGCATGGCGCGCGGTTTCTTTGTGCTGCCGTTCGCTTCCATCGGCCGGTTTTTCGGCGCGGTCGGTGCGCTCGCAGCCGGCGCGGGCCGCCAAAAGCGCAGAGCTCGGCAAGCGCTGGCGGGGCTTTTGATCGGCGTGCCGCTGCTGATCGTGGTGCTCGTGCTCCTGTCCCGCGCGGACGCGCGAATGGAGACGCTCGTCTTTGGCGCGTGGGAGCAATGGGACGTCGGGAGCTGCATTCGCACGGTCGCTGCGGTGCTGGCCACGGCAATGCTGTTCTATTCCTTCCTGCATGGCGGAAAATACCGCCTGCCGCCTGTGCGCCCCCTGCCGGACGGCTGCTGGAGTGCGGCCACGCTCGGCGTGATCGAGGCACTGCCGCTGGCAGCCTACGCGCTGTTCCTCGGATTGCAGTTTTCCTATCTGTTCGGCGGGACGCTGCCGGAGGCGTACACCTATTCCGAGTATGCGCGGGCGGGCTTCGGCGAGTTGATCGTGGTATCGCTGATCAATTTTCTGCTGCTGGCGCTGTCGGTGCGCTACGGGGAAAAACACGCGGTGCTCTCCATGCTCAACGGCCTCCTGCTCATTGCAAACGCGCTGCTGCTTGCTTCGGCGGCGCTCCGGCTGCTGATGTATATCGACGCCTACGGACTGACGATCATGCGGATTCTGCCGCTCTGGCTCATGGCGTTTCTCGCCTTCTTGACGGTGCTCGCCGCCGTTCGGCTCCGGAACGGGCGCATGCCGCTCGTGCGGATCGCGGCGCTGGCATTCATGTACTGGTTTTTGGTACTGTATGCCCCGAACTGGGGCGCGATCATGCAGGCGTTCAACGCCGCGCGCTGAGTACAGATGACGGACGGGGGAGCCGGCACGCCGGCTCCCCCGTTTTGAACGCTTAAAGATTGAACCCTTCGAGCACGGCTTTGCCGCTTTCCTCGATCCGGACGGCGGAATAGCAGCCGTGGCGAAACGCGTGTTCCGGCTGCATGAGCGTATCCGGCCCCATGAGATCAAGGCGCTTGAGCACCAGACTGAGCGAGCCGTTGTGCGCAACCAGCAGCGTATCTTCGCCGCAGGCAAGCACATCGTTGATACAGGCGGCCACGCGCGCCTCCATGGACGCGGGCGGCTCGACCGTGGGGGGAACCGTGTCGTACCAATTGTGCACGAACGCATCGATCATGTCGCCGTACAGCGCGCGCGACTGCGCCCAATCGCAGCCCTCCAGCGTGCCCATGAACTGCTCGCGCAGAGCGGCGTTCTTCTCCGGCCGCAGCGCGCGCGCTCCGATGCAGATTTGCGCCGTTTCCCAAGCGCGCAGCAGATCGCTCGCCACGCACCGGGAGAACGAAACGGAGGACAGCTTTTTTGCCGCCTGCCGCGCCTGCTCCCGCCCGAGCGCGGTCAGCGGGTAATCCGTATGTCCAAAGAACAGGCGCTTGGCGTTCCCCTCGGATTGTCCGTGGCGCACGAGATACAGATACATCGATCGATCCTCCCAATCCATTTCCTTTCAGTATAGCGGCAAACGCCCGCAAAGCAAAGCAATAAAAAAATCAAAACCCAAATTCCGTGCAACCGATTGGGAAATCCGAATGTCTATGGTATAGTAGGGAAAAAGGGGGAGAGGAGTACTTCAGGGATGGCTGGCATGAGCGATGCCGACTGGTTTTGCGAACAGGTGGAGCAGCTAAAACCCACGATGTTTCGCGTAGCCTATTCGATATTGCGTTGTGAGGCCGACTGCGAGGATGCAGCCGCGTCTGCTGTGCTGCGCGCTTTTCGCTACCTTGGAACGCTGCGCAGCCGCGAGGACTTTCGCGCGTGGCTGATGCGGATTCTCAAAAACGAGTGCTATACCATGCTCCGCAAGCGCCCACCGACCGAGCCGCTCACCGAGCGGGAGGCCTACGATCAACATATGCCGGATCTGGATTTGGCCGCCGCGTTCCAAATGCTGCCGCCGGAGGCCAGACTGGCGCTCACGCTGTACCACCGCGAGGGGTACGCCGTTCGGGAGATCGCCCGGATTCTCGGCGAACCGGAGGGAACGGTCAAGAGCCGGCTGTCGCGGGCGCGTGCAACGCTGAGGAGGACATTGGAGAAAGGGGAACAGAGAGCATGACCAAGCGGGAACCTCGCAAAAGCGATTTGCATCTGGACGCTCTGTACCCTGAGATGCCCGCATCGTTTTCACAGCGGGTTGACGATGCGCTGTTTCAGGCGCGCAGTTCGCGTACTTACGGAAAGCGAAGGAACAGCCGTAACCGGCGCGGCGTGATGGCGGCGTGCGCTTGTGCGGCGGCATTTGTCGCCGTATGCGGGGCAGCGCTGTTTTTGCCCTCGCTGCGCGCGCAGCGGGAGATGCAGGCTGCCGCGAAGCCGGATGTGCCGATGACGACCCTCACGGTGGAGACGGCTTTGCCGGGCTTTGCCGTTTCCTCCGTCGGGCCGACTCCGGAACCGGAGCAGCCGCCCGAATTGGAGGAGAATGCGGGCTCGAAGTCCACGACAGAGGAGCGCACGCCGGCGACGCAGGCGCCGACAGCAACGCCGACGGCGAAGCCGGAACAGACGAAGGATCTGTTTCACGCGTCCGATGTGACCGACAGCATGGTGGAAAAGTGCGCCGCGCAGCTGTTGGAATGGTACTGTTGTGCTCTGGGCAACCACTCCATACCGGACACGAGCACGCTGATGGAGACCAACGTGGATACGGAGCTGTGGTACTATGCGCTCGAATTGCAGATCGAACAGCTGAACCGAGCCGACACCGATGTTGGGACGCTGCAGCCGGACAACGTTGACGTGCTGCTGGAGCGGTGCGAGTGGCTGAACGATGAAACACTGCTCGCAACCGTCCGTGTCCGCTTTGAGGAAGCGGGCGTAATGGTGGAGCAGCGCATGTTTCTGACGCTTCAGGTCACCGACACAGGGCTGCGGATCGTGGGATTCGACTGCGAGGGCGACAGCGCGTGGTATGATGCGCTCAAGGCAGCTGCCGAAGCGGAGATGGCCAATGGCGTGGAGCAGGCGGAGGCGAACGGGCTGGCTTACAATACGCTTTCCGAGCGGCTACACAGCGACATGCTGTTCCAATGGTGGAACGGGGCGCTGTATCCGCTGCGCAGTGCGGGGGAACATGGGGCGGGTATGGCGATCCCCCAAAAGCCGGCGTCGGAACCGCAAAAATCGATGCAGACCGGCTGGTCAACGAGCACTCAGAAGGACGCCACGCTGTCGGAACTGTTTGGATACGGCACGATGCCGCTGCTGCCGTATGTCGCATTTTTTGAATACGGCGTGACCGGTCTCGGCGTGACCGTGCTGCCGGACAGCTATGTGATCTATCTGTATGACGACGGCTTGGTGGCGGAGGCCTGTCGCGGCACGCTGGCGCAGGTGCGCACGGCGTTTGAATCCCTGCCGGGCGGGACGTATATTGTGACATTCCGCGCGGCGCTGCCGGAAACGGGATTTGCGGCGGAGTTGGCGACTGCCTCCGGCGCGGGTGAGCAGCCCGCCACAACCGGAACGCCGGCCGCAGCTACGGCCGCGCAGCCGAATGCAACCGCAACCCCGGCCGCAACCGACGGGGAGAACGAAGCGGCCGGCACGGCGGAGGCATGGCTGTTCGCATTTGCCATGGAGTATTGACGGACGGTGGCGGCGACCCGCATGGAATGTGACGGTCAACCGGCTTGCAGGCAACACCCATAACGCTTATCATGCCTTCGGCGGCAGACGCATGCGTCTGCCGCCGA
>DXWI01000024.1 GCA_019416935.1 Clostridiales bacterium
CCCTAGTGGCTTGTCTATTTCCTATGCACTTTTGCAAACATCATTGTACGCCATCTCATGAATAAACTATTTAGATATACTTTAGTGGATTATTTTTTACAGTTGATTTCCAGTTGTTCCAATCCAAGTTTGATCAGTTGTCGATACATTTCGGCATATGGTTTGCCACAAAAATTGCTTTTCTTAATATCTTCCGCTCGCTGCACCATGTTTTTGGGAATCGTAATCATAAAACGAACAGATTCATTCGCCATGGTGCCACCTCCTTTTCGTTTTCATCTCTGGTGAAGTGGTGAATAATTATAGCCTTAGTATCGTGGTGAACCGGTGAAATGTCAAGCGTTGTTTTCACCTTTATATCTGTGGTGAACTGATGTAAAATAAGGATGGAGGTGAAGAATATGGCAACCGATAAGCCGCGCTATACGATTACGCTTGATAAAGAAATGCTTAAAAAAATTGATGATTTCAGATTTGAAAATCGTTTTCCCAATCGAACTCAGGCAACATTGGAATTGATACGCATTGGCATGGAAGCGCTCGAGGAGCAACAGAAAAAGTAATTTTTACGAAAAGCGCTGAAATGAAAACAGGACCGCCAACATGGTGTGGCGGCTCCAACACTTGAGCGGCTTTATTCGAAGAAAATGGTGGGGCTGCACGCCGTATGCCGTTCTCGCTGCCAACAATAGGCGGCAGCGATCTGCGGCGTCATAAATCGCCTGAGTTTTATGACAGCAGGTTGGTGGAGCATGCTTGTTTCAAGCAAGCGCTTTTCGATAGCTGCCAAATGCCGAGCTGCGAATGCGCCGGTTGAGCAGCGTTGAACCAATGCAATAGAAAGTGAAGCTGTTCAGGCAGCGAAGCCAACCACGGCATCCATGCGTTTTTGGCTGCAAAAGGAACTGCACACAAGGGCGGGGGAACGGCCCAATCCGCCATCGTTCCATTTCAAATTTTTCAGGGTTTTGAAATTTGAGAAGCCTGTACAGATACGAAAAGGCCCTGGGAACATCCATGGATGTTCCCAGGGCCTTGTTGGTATTCCCGTTTATTTTTCAACCTCATCCCGCAGCTTGGAGAAAATCCCCTTCTTGCCGGTTTTTGTACGGTTGCCCTGCGCCGAGGCAAACTGCTCCAGCAGATGCTTCTGCTCTTCGTTCAGCTTTTTCGGCACGTCGATGGTCACCGTAACCAGCATATCGCCGCGGCCCTGATTGTGCAGGCGGGGCACCCCCTGCTCGCGCAGGCGGAACGTGGTACCGGACTGCGTGCCGGCCGGAACGGTGTAGCGCACGGGATCCTGCAGCGTCGGCACGGTGATCTCTCCGCCAAGCGCCGCCGTTGTGAACGGAATCGGCAGTTCCAGATAAAGGTCGTAGCCCCTGCGCTGGAACAGCTTGTGCGGGCGAACGGAGATCGAAACGTACAGATCGCCGCGCGGGCCGCCACGTTTTCCGGCCTCGCCCTCGCCGCGCATGCTGATGGTCTGGCCGTTGTCGATACCGGCGGGTACGTTGACAACGATGCGCGTATTCTTGCGCACACGGCCGCTGCCCCGGCAGCTTTGGCAGGGCTCCTTGATGATCTTTCCCGTTCCATGGCACGCCGAGCATGGCCGCATGGAGGTAAACGAGCCCAGAATCGTGTTCTGCTGTGTACGCACCTGGCCGGTTCCGCCGCAGGTCGTGCAGCGCACCGGCTCCGTGCCGGGCTTTGCGCCGCTGCCGTTGCAGGCACCGCAGGCCTCCTCCCGCGGAATGAGAATCTCCCGCTTGACGCCGAATGCCGCCTCCTCAAAGGTAAGCGTCAGACTGTAGCGAAGGTCATTTCCCGCAACCGGCCCGTTCGCAGTTCTCGCCGAACCGCCGAAGCCGCCGCCAAACATCTGATCGAAGATATCGGAAAAGCCGAAGCCGCCAAAGCCTCCCTCAAACGGATTCTGCCCGCCCATGCTCGGATCAAACGCCGCATGGCCGAACTGATCGTATTTAGCGCGCTTATCGGCATCGCAGAGCACCTCCGCAGCCTCATTGAGTTCCTTGAAACGCGCCTCCGCCTCCTTGTCGCCCGGATGCAGATCCGGATGACAGGTCTTGGCCTGCTTGCGAAACGCGCTCTTGATCTCCGCTTCCGTGGCCGTTTTCGGTACGCCCAATACCTCGTAATAATCTCTCTTGTCTGCCACTACCCCTCACCTCTTGCCCGCAAATATCCGTCAAAAAGCGACGTCCGCTTTACCGTATGAAAACGAAATCAATCGCAACAGAGCAACCGGCTCGCCGCAACCTCCGAGCCCATGTGCGGCCGTTCCTTCCGCTCACGCGGAAGGCCGCGGAACGCACGGTCGCGGGCGCGGCGTCTTCCCATCAAAACGCCTCTTTTTGACGGGCTGAGGCGCGGCAGAGCCGCGCCTTCCCATATGCTCCGTTGATCTGCCGGTTTTGCTTATTTATCGTCGTTGACAACCTCGTAATCGGCATCCACAACATTGTCGTCATGCGGTGCGTCGGCCGCGTCGTTCGGCTGCTGCGCCTGCTGCTCCTGCGCGGCCTGCTGATAGACCTTGCCGAACGCCGCATAGCTGACCTCGGTCAGATGTTCGTTCGCCTTCTTGATCGCCTCGATGTCATCGCCCTCAAGCGCTTTCTTGACGTCTGCGACCGCCGATTCGATGTTGGTCTTATCGGCCGCATCGAGCTTGCCCTCCATCTCCTTGACGGTCTTTTCCGTCGTATAGACGAGCTGGTCAGCCTGATTGCGGGTTTCGACCTCCTCCTTGCGCTTCTTATCCTCGCTGGCAAAGCGCTCGGCCTCCTCGACCGCACGCTTGATCTCATCCTCATTGAGGTTGCTCGAAGCAGTGATCGTCACCTGCTGCTGGTTGCCGGTGCCGAGGTCCTTTGCGGATACGTGCACGATGCCGTTGGCGTCGATATCGAACGAGACCTCGATCTGCGGCACGCCGCGCGGCGCCGGTGCGATACCCGCAAGCTGGAAGCGGCCCAGCGTCTTGTTATACTGCGCCATCTCGCGCTCGCCCTGCAACACATGAACCTCAACGCTCGTCTGGCCGTCCGCGGCAGTGGAGAAGATCTGGCTCTTCTTCGTCGGGATGGTCGTGTTGCGGTCGATCAGGCGGGTGAACACGCCGCCGACGGTCTCAATGCCCAGAGACAGCGGCGTAACATCCAGCAGCAGAATATCCTTGACCTCGCCGCCGAGCACACCGCCCTGAATCGCGGCGCCGATGGCAACGCACTCGTCCGGGTTGATGCCCTTGAAGGGCTCCTTGCCCGTGATATTCTTCACCATGTCCTGCACGGCCGGAATGCGGGAGGAACCGCCCACGAGGATGACCTTGTCGATCTGCGCAGCATTCAGGCCGGCATCCTGCATGGCCTTCTGCACGCACACGCGGGTTTTATCGATCAGATCCGCGGTCAGCTCATTGAACTTGGCGCGCGTGATCGTGATATCCAGATGCTTCGGGCCGGAGGCGTCCATCGTGATGAACGGCAGGTTGATGTTGGTCTGCATGACGCCGGAGAGGTCGATCTTCGCCTTTTCCGCCGCTTCCTTGAGGCGCTGCATGGCCATCTTATCGTTGCGCAGATCAATGCCGTTGTTCTTCTTGAAATCATCCGCGATGTAGTCCATCAGGCGCTGGTCGAAGTCATCGCCGCCCAAACGGTTGTTGCCCGCTGTGGCCAGCACTTCAAACACGCCGTCGCCGATTTCAAGGATCGAAACATCGAACGTGCCGCCGCCGAGATCGTACACCAGAATCTTCTGGTTGCTCTCCTTGTCAAGGCCGTAAGCGAGCGATGCCGCCGTCGGCTCGTTGATAATGCGCAGCACATCGAGACCCGCAATGCGACCGGCGTCCTTCGTCGCCTGGCGCTGGCTGTCCGTAAAGTACGCCGGTACGGTGATGACGGCCTGCGTGACCGTCTCGCCCAGATACGCCTCGGCCTCCTGCTTGAGCTTTTGCAGGATCATCGCCGAGATCTCCTGCGGCGTATAGTCCTTGCCATCGATGCGAACCCTGCGATCCGAGCCCATATCGCGCTTGATCGATGCGATCGTGCGCTCCGGATTGGTGATGGCCTGACGTTTGGCAATGGTGCCGACGAGCCGTTCTCCGTCCTTGAAAGCAACGACGGACGGCGTGGTACGTCCACCCTCCGCATTGGGAATGACGACGGGCTGACCGCCCTCCAGAATGGCCACGCAGGAATTGGTGGTGCCCAAATCGATACCAATAATTTTACCCATACTACAAAGTCCTCCTACTCTTTCCTACTCAAACTCTTATACCATTTCAAACGCTTTTATTATTCCGCAACCTTGACCATGCTATGACGAATGATCCGGTCGCCCACGCGGTAACCCTTCTGGAACACCGCGATGATCGCTCCGCTCTCCTTGCCGTCGACCGCCTCCTGCATGACCGCCTCATGGATATTGGGATCAAACTTACCCGTGGTATCGATCTCGCTCATGCCCATTTTCTGCAGCGTTTCAAGCAGTTGACGATGCACAAGCTTCACGCCCTCGTGCCATGAAGAATCCTCGGCGGAATCGTTTTCCATCGCACGATCAAAATTATCCAACACCGGCAGCAGCGATTTGATGCACTCGCGCCGTCCCTCTTCGAGACTGTCCGTACGAACCGTAGCATTGCGGCGCCGGTAGTTGTCAAAATCCGCCTGATTGCGCTGCAGCAGGGCGACGGTCTCCTCCTTCTCCCGCTGAAGGCTCTCGATACGCTCGCGGGCCGTCTTCATCTCTTCGGCAGTGAGCACATAGGTTTCCGGCGTTGTCTGCTCGGTTTCGGGGGCGGCGGTATCCTGTGTCTGCTGCGCCGTTTTTTCTTCCACTTCCAAAGTCGCGTCCTTCTTCTTCTTACTCAATTTACTGTTCGTCCTCCTCGGTATAATTGCTCAGCACTTCGCTCAGACTCCGCTGCATGAATTCCAGAACCGAAAGCACCTTGCCGTAATTCATGCGTGTCGGGCCTATGACGCCGAGCGAGCCCATCGGCATATCGCCGATACGATAGGTTGCTGTGACAACGCTGCAATCCTGCAGCGGCTCAAGCTCGTTTTCCGAGCCGATGGTGATCGAAAACTCCAGCGTGCTGGCCTTCTTCAGCATACCATAGAGCGCCTCGCGCCCCTCGACCGCGGCAAGAAACGTCCTCGCCTTGTTCATATCGCTGTATTCCGGATAGTGCAGCATGTTGGTTGCGCCGGAGAGCTCCACGCTGCGCGCATTCGGCTCCATCTGCCGCTGAATCGTCTCGACGATCTGCGTCAAAAACGCTTTACGCTCCCGAAGATCCGCGCTGAGCTCCATCAGGATCCGATCTCCAACCATATCCATGCGGCAATCGAACAGCCGCGCGGTCAGCAGCCGGGAGAGCTGTTCAAGCTCATCGGCGCGCATATAGTTCGGCACATGAATGATCGCATCGCGCGCAAACCCTGTGTCCGTCACAACGACCAACAGCGCACGCCCCTCCGTCAGGGGAACGAGCTGGATATGCCTGAGACGGTTGTAATCGAGCGCGGGCGGCAGCACCATGGCGGTGTACTGCGTGACCTCGGAGAGCGCCTGCGCCGTCTGCTGCATGACAGACTCCAGTTCGTCAATCCGCTTGGTAAAATACCGACGGATGAGCTTCATCTCATCCGAAGAGAGTTGGCTGCGGCGCATTAAGCTGTCCACATACAGGCGGTACGCCTTGTCGGACGGAACGCGGCCGGCCGAGGTATGCGGCTGCTCCAGATAGCCCAACTCCTCCAGATCCGCCATCTCGTTGCGGATGGTGGCGCTCGAAAGATTCAACCCGCTGCGGCGGCTGATGGAGCGCGAACCGACGGGCGCGGCGGAGAGCACATACTCGTCGATGACCGCTTTGAGTATTCTCAGTTTTCTTGCATCCAACTCCACCGCTTGCGCCTCCCCTCTCTCGTTGTTAGCACTCATTCGCTTTGAGTGCTAACCGTTATGAAAAGAATAGCGCTAACCGGCTGTAAAGTCAAGTAAGCGCTGTTGCAAAAATGTGACAATCCGGTGAAATTGGACCGTCGGCATTCGGAAGCGGCTTATTCGTCCGTTCGCGCGTAGACCGTCATGGATACGCCCGCGTCCTGCACCAGAATATCGGCCGGCAGGCGGCAGAACCGGCAGGTCACATAGTAGTCGCCCGCTGCGCCGGAAAGGTTGATAATCTCTACGGCATAGGCCACCCAAAACCACGTTCGCGGGACAAGCAAACAGATGGCGGCAAGCAGAACGCCGAGCAGAACGACCGGTGCAAGTGCAATAACGATATAGCTCCGCTTATTGAAATAGGCGCTGCTGCCCGCATAAGCGTACAGACCGGTAAACCCATAGTGCGGCCTGACGCCGCTGAAATGCCGCATGAATACCCCATGCACAAACTCATGCAGGAGCATATAGGCGCCCATAGCCGCAATTAGCGTGATAAAGCGCAACGCATAGGCCCCCATACCCGACGAAAGATCGAACAGGGCGCCGATGGGAACGAACGGATGGACAGCCGCAGCCAAGGCGGCCGCGATGAGCAGCGACAGCCCGTTCACCAGCAGCATGAGCCGGCGATCGCTTTGCAGGTTCAGCTCCATCAGCCGGGCATATCCCGCCGGCAGCATGGTCTGATTCTGCATATCGTTTCTCCCCTTTTGTTTCGTTTTTTCTGCCGCTGCAAAGCGCGCTCCCGGTCATGGATCGAACAGCAGCAGCGCTTCGTTTTGCAGATCAAGGCCGCGCGCATTGAGCGAAAATGTATCCTCCGTCTCGATCGTCCAGCCGAGATGTCTGAGCCGTGCCACCGCGTCGGGATAGGCGTCGAACATGGAAATACCAAACCGGTCAAAAAACGCCGGCAGCGACACGCCCCGCACGGTTCTGAGCCCTAGCATCACGGTTTCGAACATCTCCTCCGCGCACACGGGGGTCAGCGTCTCCTGGACGGGGAGGCGGTCCGCCCGCAGCGCGGCCGCATAGGCCCCGAGCGTTTCGACGTTGGCGCGCCGGGTCCATACGCCGCCGACATGCATGGCGCCGTGCGCCGCCACGCCCAGCCCCAGATATTCGCCATTGTTCCAATAGTTCAGGTTGTGACGGCACGCATAGCCCGCTTTTGCAAAGTTTGAGATCTCGTAGCGCAGAAAGCCCTGCCCGGACAGATAGGCCATGCCGGCATCCTGCATGTCCGCCACAGCATCATCATCCGGCAGCATCGCCCGACCGGCGCACACCTCCCGATACAGCGGCGTGCCCGGCTCAAGGATCAGCGCATACGCGGACACATGGGTGACACACCGGATGGCGCATACCGCTTGCAGCGTAGCAAGATACTGCGCTTCGGTCTGCCCCGGCAGCCCGTGCATGACGTCCACATTGATGTTCGTAAAGCCCGCATCCACGGCGCTATGCATGGTCGCGAGAAACCGCGCATAGGTGTGGATACGGCCAATCGCGGCGAGCAGGCCGTCGTCCGCCGATTGCAGGCCCACGGACAGGCGGTTCACGCCGGCCGCGCGATAGGCGGCAAGCCGCTCGAAAAGCGCCGTGCCGGGGTTGCACTCCGTGGTGATCTCCGCATCCGCATCAATCGGATAACGCTCGCGCAGCGTATCGAGAATATCCGTCATCTGCGCGCCGGACAACAGCGACGGCGTGCCGCCGCCAAAGAACACGGTTTCTATGCGCTCCGGCTTCGGTAGCCGCTTTGCAGAAAGTTCGATCTCCCGTTTGAGCAGTTCAACATAAGCGCCTATGGACTCCGGCTCGGCAAACGAGACGAAATCGCAATAGGCGCACTTTTTGACACAGTATGGAATATGGATGTAGATCCCAGCCATCAGTTGATGCGCAGCACGCTCATGAACGCCTCGCTCGGCACCTGCACGGAACCGACCTGACGCATGCGCTTCTTGCCCTCCTTCTGCTTCTCCAGTAACTTTTTCTTGCGCGTGATATCGCCGCCGTAGCACTTGGCAAGCACGTCCTTGCGCACGGCCTTGACCGTCTCCCGCGCAATGATCTTGCCGCCGATAGTCGCCTGAATCGGAATTTCAAACTGCTGGCGCGGAATGACGTCCTTCAGCTTTTCCGCCACGGCGCGGCCCTTGCCATACGCCTTGTCGCGATGGACGATGGTGGACAGCGCGTCGCACATATCGCCGTTGAGCAAAAAATCCAACTTGACGAGATCGGATTTCATGTACTCGCGCAGCGCATAGTCGAACGACGCGTAGCCGCGGCTTCTCGACTTGAGCTGGTCAAAGAAATCGTAGATGATCTCGTTGAGCGGGAGGATGTAGTGCATCTCCACGCGCGTTTCCTCGATATATTTCATGTCCACGAAGATGCCGCGCTTCTCCTGACACAGCTCCATGATCGTGCCCACATAGGCGGACGGCGTCATGATGTTGGCGTCGACCATGGGCTCTTCCATGGACTCAATCTCCGTGGCCGGCGGCAGATTCGACGGGTTGTCGATGAGCCGCTCCTCGCCGTCGGTCATGCGCACGCGGTATACAACGGACGGCGCGGTCGTCACCAGATCCAGATCAAACTCCCGTTCCAGCCGCTCTTGAATGATCTCCATGTGGAGCAGGCCGAGAAAGCCGCAGCGGAAGCCATAGCCCAGCGCGACGGAGGTTTCCGCCTCGAACGAAAGGGAGGCATCGTTGAGCTTCAGCTTGTCGAGCGCATCCCGCAGATCGTCGTAATGCGCGCCGTCGGCCGGGTAGATGCCGCAGAACACCATCGGGTTGACCTGTTTATAGCCGGGCAGCGGCGCTTTGGCCGGGCGCTCGGCATTGGTAATCGTGTCACCCACCTTCGTCTCCGCAACGCTCTTGATGCTCGCCGCGATATAGCCGACCTCGCCCGCGCTCAGCTCCTCGGTAGGCCGGAGCTGCGGCAGAAAAACGCCGACCTCGGTCACATCGAACTCGTTGCCGGTGGCCATGGAGCGGATGCAGTCGCCCGCCCGCACAGCGCCGTCCATCACGCGCACATAGGAGAGCGCGCCCTTATAGTTGTCATAGTAGCAGTCAAAGATCAGCGCCTTGAGCGGTGCGGCCGCATCGCCGGTCGGCGCAGGCACCTTGTCAACGATCTGCGCGAGTACCTCCTCCACATGCAGCCCGCTCTTTGCCGAGATGCACGGCGCATCCTCTGCGGGAATGCCGATCACATCCTCGATTTCATGGATGACAAGCTCTGGCTGCGCGGAGGGCAGATCGATCTTGTTGATAACCGGCATGACCTCCAGACCGTTGTCCACAGCGAGGTACACGTTCGCCAGCGTCTGCGCCTCGATGCCCTGCGTGGCGTCCACCACGAGCACCGCGCCCTCGCAAGCAGCCAGCGCGCGGCTCACCTCATAGGTGAAGTCCACATGCCCCGGCGTGTCGATCAGGTTAAACATATAGCGCTTTCCATCGGTATGCGTATAGAACATGCGCACCGCCGTCGCCTTGATGGTAATGCCGCGCTCGCGCTCAATGTCCATGGAGTCGAGCAGCTGCTCCTCCATATCGCGCACGGAAACGGTTTCCGTCAGCTCCATCATGCGGTCGGCCAGCGTGGATTTTCCATGGTCGATATGCGCGATGATGGAAAAATTGCGGATCAATTCCTTCGGGTATGCCATTCGATTCAGGCCCTCCAAAAATATTCAGTTTATGATACCATCGATTGGCATGCGAACGCAACTCATTTCGCCCCGGCTGCCGCCTGTATTTTCTCAAACAGCGCCAGCGTCTCCGCCTCGCTGGACGTACCGAACAGATATATCGCGTCCGAAGCCTCCACGCGAATGAACGGCGGCTGCTGCGGATCGAGGCAAACCCGACAGTTACCGATGCCGCCGACCCGAAACGCGCCCTTCCAGAGCGAATCGAACGCGGTGCCGTTGATCTTGGAAACGCGCGTGTCTGCCGCAAGCGTTTCGAGCGACACACGCGCAACCGTGTCCAGTGGAACGGTATACACATTCGCCAGATGGTCGGCCACGATCGCGGACTCGGTGCAGGTGATGCGGATGGGCGTAAACTCCTCTGCGATCATCCAGCCGCACATGGCCGGGATCAGCAGCAGGCAGAGCGCGCAAAATACGATCATCGCTTTTCCTGCCGGACGCGCCCAGTTGACCGTGCTGCCGATGCCGATGCGGTTGTTCACGAGCGTATGCCTGTCATTTGGATTGAAGTAGATCGTGCCGAGCAGCCAGAAAGCGTCGTCATCGGCGTAAACGCCCTGACCGCTGTCCTGTGTAAGGGTGCTCTGGACACGCCGGGCCGCAAGCTCCGTGCAGAGCATCAGAATCAGCAGTGCGGCGGTATAGACGCAGGTCGAAAGCAGCAGGCCGAGCACGCTGTCAAAGAACAGCCACGCCGCGATGGCGAACAGGCCGGAAACATATGCCATGCCCAGCCAGAACCGGCCCCAATGATACCGCCGCACGCGCGTAAGCGTCTGTGTGACGGCGGCGGCCGCGTCAACCACCTCCGCACGGTTGCGATACAGGTACCGATAGGCAACATAGCCCCCCGCCGTCAAGAGCGCGTTGGTCAGATATAGCGCCAGCATCACGCCGAATGCTGCATCACGCGGCTGCTGCAGCAGCGCGGCGAGCGGCACGAGCGAGAGTACAACCGGCGGCAGGAACCACCATGGGCGAAGCCGGCGCGGCCGTTCGACCGCCGCGTTGGTTTCCACCAGCGTCTTTCCCGCGCCTTCCCCCGACCATCCGCTCGCCTTTTTGCATTTCTTTAAGCTGCTATGCGCTTTCACATAGACGATGTGCGGCGCGGCAATCGCGAGAAGCACCCAGAGCATCAGCCAGGAAAACGCGATGGACGTATGATGAAACAGCAGCGCCGGCAGGATCGCCGCGCTCGTCACGCCGAACGCGATCCACATGTTTCTCCGATAGGATGCGAGGATCGTCCGCACCGCTTCCGACTGCCGCGCTTCAAACGGCAGCGTCACGCCGACGACAATATTCTTCTTCGGCTTGGCCTCATTGAGCAGCAGTCCTACGATGATCGGCAGGACCGGATACATCAAAAGCATCATGAGCCACATCATATCGTTTTTCCTCCGTTTCCCCGCGCCGTTTCCCCATACAGTCGGCTGCACAGCGCCAGCGCTTCCGGTTCGTCCATGCCGGCAAGCCGCAGCTCCGACAAGCAAAGCCGCAGCGTTTCCATCGTTTTTTCCGGTACGGGCGCGCAGCCATCCTCCCCGCATACGATTGCACCGCTCCTGCGGTCGGTACGGATATAACCCTCTTGCTGGAGCAGCTGGTATGCTTTGCTGACGGTCATCATATTGATGCCGCCCTCCTCCGCCAGCGCGCGGATGGTCGGCAATCGCTCTCCGCCGTGCAGCGCGCCGGTTGCAATGCCAACGACGATCTGGTTGCGAATCTGCTGATAGATCGGTGTTTCGCTTTGAAAATCCAACTGTAAAAGCATCTCGTCCTCCTTTCCTGTTTGCATCATTTATTATAATGCAAATTAAGCATAATGGCAAGCCGCTTTCCAATAAAAAGGCGTCTCTGCCGTATATGGCGGGGCTTCGCAAAACGGTTCACAGACACAGCAATGGGATTCGCGCGTCCGCTCTTGTATATGTTGTTTCTGTGTGATAGCATAAAATCAATCGGAATTTGACAAGGAGAAAACACTATGAAAATTACAATAGAAGAACTGCAAAAATACTTGTACGACCATTATAAAAACGGTGGGATTGATCAAAGCCTTTTTATGAAGCTTGTGGAAGAAATTGGAGAAGTAGCGGAAGTCTTAAATAAAAAAGCAGGGAGAAAACGCGCCGGCGAAGAGGATTTGCAGGCCCAGTTAGGAAATGAATTGGCTGATGTGATGCATTACACTATGGCAATTGCTGCAATAAATGGGATTGATATGAACGATGTTATCATCGCTAAGGATAAGGTCGCATCTGTAAAGTATAACCACAGAACAAGTTTAGAGCAGTTTGCCCTAAACCAAAGATCGAGCAACAGCAACTGACGGATTTCAGCTTTTTGAGCCGCGTTAAAAGCGCGCCTCTATACATATCGTTGGTGTGCAGTTTTGCGCCGCGTCAAAGCCTCCCTCTGATAGGTGAGGTGCATCGCCGTAAGGCGAGACGGAGGGAGAAACCAGGAGAGGCTACAACAAAGCGGATATCCCTCTTGCAAAGGCATTGCGAAAAAACATGACGCCATGGGAGAGGAAGCTCTGGTATGACTACTTGCGAACTTATCCCGTGCGTTTCCAAAGGCAAAAAGCGATTGGAAATTATACTGTAGATTTCTATTGTGCGAAGGATGGTTTGGCTATTGAACTTGACGGTAGCGGGCATTACACGCCACAGCAATCGAAAAAAGACTGCATTCGCACAAAAAAACTGGAATCTATAAAATTGCGTGTGTTCAGAATCAACAATTTGGATATTGACCATAATTTCAGCGGTGTATGTGAAGCCATTGATCTGGCTGTTCGGGAATCTCTCCCTCAGTCAGCTTCGCTGACAGCTCCCTCATCAGAGGGAGCCCAGCCTGTCAAAAAAGGTCGCTATAAGCGGCCTTTTCTGATATAATAGGCACAGG
>DXWI01000025.1 GCA_019416935.1 Clostridiales bacterium
ATGGCGGGTGGCTTTTTTGCGCCCGCTCCGCAGTCGCTTTGACTCAAGTCCATAACAAAAACGTGCGGCATTCTCCATGCCGCACGCACATGATTCACTATGGATTCTTATTTTCCTCCGAACAGCTTCGTGAAGAAGCCACCCACGGCGGCAAAGAACGACTTGACGTTTTCGTAGACGCGTGAGATCGTCTCCGACACCGTATTGACCGACTGCGCCGTCTTTGCAAGGCCGGTTAGGCGCTGCTGCAGCTGCTCGGTATCCAGTCCCTCCAGCTTCCGCGTGAGCGACAGAAGCTGCTGCACCTGTGCGTCCGTCACGCTCACCCGATAGGCGGCGGCAATGCGCCGGATCTCATCGCAGACCTCGGCGTCGCTCATGCTCTGCGTCTGGTCCAGGATTTCCTTGAGCTGGGCAATGATCTGCGTCGCCTCTTCGCTGCCCACATACTCCGCCAGCTCGCCCGTGACCACCAGCTCCTCGGCGCCGACCAGCTTGGCCAGATCGTTCAACGCAACGCCCGTGATATCCTCATACGCCTTGTAAGCGCCGGTCAGCGCGCCCGTACCCGACACGGGGAACGGTGCGGAAACGATCACTCTGGCGTCGGTAATACCCGCTGTGGTCAGCGCGTTCACATACATCTGCTCGGTGCAATAATTGATATTGTAGATCTCAATGTCAAGACCGGAGCCCGGTGCAAGCGTGGTGATGTAGATGCAGGAGAGCGCGACGCTGCCGATCTTGCGATCCGGCACGAGGCCCTCAAGATATCTGCGTTCTTCCTTATTGGTCACGCTCAGCTCCCGCACGCTGCCCGGCTCGAGCCCAAAGTCACGGTAGACCGCCGCACGCTGCACATCGGTCAGATCCGCGCCCATGGTCACGCGCTGTTCTCCGACAAATGCCGCCGTATCGCCCGGCGTGGCCGTCGGTTCCGCGGTCGGTTCCGCAGTCGGTCCCGCAGTCGGCTGGGCGGTGGGCGTGCCGGTTGGCTCGATCGTCGGTTCCGATGCGGGCGCCTCGGTCTGGCCCGGCGTGGGCGCCGCGGTCGGTTCCGGCGCTGCCTGCGCGTCCTCCGGCGTAGCGGTCTGCTCAACCGTCTGGATTTCGCCAAGGCGTAAATCCGATTCGGCTTTGCGTTCCGATTCCGCCAAGGCGGCGAAGGGTGTTGTGAGCAGCAGCATGGCGCCGCACAACGCCGCAATCATTTTTTTCATCATAAACAGCATCCCTCCTTGGATGGAAATCATCGGTTCGCACCGGCAGTATGCCGGCAGCTTCTCCGGATGGTGGGTAGTATAACACACTCCGATGAAAAGATTCAGCAGTTTCCTGTAAACTTTGTGTGACACCGTACCTGTTGGCGCCGCTCAAAAAAACTAAAAAAATTTCAAAAAAGGTATTGCGCTTTAGTATGGTAAAGTGGTAATATAATAGCAACGAAAACGAAGCGAGGTTTATCACGATGAAATGCATGAAAAAATGGTTCGCACTGCTGACCGCTTGCCTGGTGCTCGCACTGACGCTGACCGCCTGCACGGCCGCACCGGCAACAAGCGATAATACTACGGCTCCCGCAAACGAGGGAACGGAGCAGACCGATTGGGACTATATCAGCGGCAAGGGTACGCTTGTCATTGGTTACACGGTCTATGAGCCCATGAACTACCCGGATGAGACCGGTAAGCTGGTCGGCTTTGATACCGAGTTTGCCGAGGCGCTGTGCGAAAAGCTGGGCGTTACGCCGGAATTCGTCGAGATCGACTGGGACTCCAAGGAGCTTGAGCTCTCCAGCAAGAAGATCGACTGCATCTGGAACGGTCTGACCGTGAGCGAAGAGCGCAGAGCGAACATGGACTTCTCGTCCTCCTATCTCAAGAACGAGCAGACCGTTGTCATCCGCACGGCGGATGCGGAGAAGTTCGTCGATCTGGCGTCGTTTGACGGTGCGTCCGTCGTCGCGGAGGAGGGCAGCGCAGGCGCGGCAACGATCGAGGCCGATATGCCGAGCGCCGCATTCACCGGTGTGCTGGCGCAGAGCGACGCGCTGCTGGAGGTCAAGGCCGGCACGGCCGACGCTGCGGTCATCGACGTCACCATGGCAAACGCGATGGTCGGCGAGGGTACGGATTACGCCGATCTGATGATCGTAACGGGCATCGATCTGATGGATGAAGAATATGCCGTCGGCTTCCGTCTCGGCAGCGATGTGACCGCGAAGGCCAACGAAGCCATCTCCGCCCTGCTCAGCGACGGTACGCTCAAGGCGCTGGCCGAGAAGTACGACCTCTCCGACCTGCTGATCGGCTGATCGGCGGCCAATCGGATCGGTTGATCGATTCCCCGTATATCCCGGGTGGGGGAGCGCCGCTTCCCCGCCCTGTTCTGTTCTCCCGCATCAATTTGGAAAGGACCCGCTTCCATGCAATTGTTTTTGAACGTCACCGGTAAACTGCTGGCAGGCGCATCGCAGGCCGCCATCATCTTCGCACTGACGCTCGTCGCCGCGCTGCCGCTCGGGCTGCTGATCGCCTTCTGCTCGATGAGCCGCTTCAAGCCGCTGCGCGCACTCTCGCGCACCTTCGTCTGGATCATCCGCGGAACGCCGCTGATGCTGCAGGTTGTGATCGTTTTCTACGGCCCCGGCCTGATCTGGGAAGTGCAGGGCTTTGACCGCATGACGGCGGTGGTCGTGGCATTTATCATCAATTATGCCGCGTACTTCTCCGAGATCTATCGCGGCGGCATCGAGAGCATTCCCAAGGGCCAATACGAAGCGGCGCAGGTGCTCGGCCTGACCAAAACGCAGACGTTCTTCCGCGTGATTCTGCTGCAGGTCGTCAAGCGCATCGTACCGCCCATGAGCAATGAGATCATCACGCTGGTCAAGGATACGTCGCTCGCGCGCGTCATCGCCATCCGCGAGATCATCATGGAGGCGCAGACCTTCATCAAAACGCAGTCGCTGCTCTGGCCGCTGTTCTATGCCGGCGCGTTCTATCTGGTTTTCAACGGTCTGCTGACGCTGCTGTTCGGCTATCTCGAGCGCAAACTCAGCTACTTTAAGGCATAACGAAAGGGAGGCGCGGCGATATGGCAATTCTTGAGGTCAACCGTTTGAAAAAGAGCTTCGGATCGACCGAAGTGCTCACCGGCATCGATTTTTCGCTCGAACGGGGCGAAGTGCTGGCCATCATTGGCTCCTCCGGCAGCGGGAAAACGACGCTGCTCCGGTGCCTGAACTTTCTGGAAACGCCCAGCGAGGGCCGAATTCTGGTCAACGACGAGGTGCTGTTCGACGCGGACGATCCCGCCACACAGCGCGAGGGCGATATCCGCAGAAAGCGGCTGCATTTCGGGCTGGTGTTCCAGTCGTTCAACCTGTTTCCGCAGTATTCTGCGGTGAAAAACGTCATGCTGGCAATGGAACTGCAAACAAAGGCCCGACCGGATTATCGCAGCAGCAAGGCCGCCATCCGTGCCGAGATCGAGCAGCGTGCACTGCGGCTGCTCGATGAGGTCGGCCTGTCCGACAAGGCCGGTTTTTACCCGCACCAACTCTCCGGCGGCCAGCAGCAGCGCGTGGCCATTGCGCGGGCGCTGGCGCTCGATCCGGATATTCTCTGCTTCGACGAGCCCACCAGCGCACTCGATCCGGAAATCTCCGGTGAAGTGCTCCAGGCAATTCGCCGGCTGCACGAGCGCAATATGACGATGGTCATCGTGACGCACGAAATGGGCTTTGCGCGCGAGGTTTCCACGCGCGTGATGTTCATGGCCGACGGCGGCATTCTGGAGCAGGGTACGCCGGAACAGATCTTCGGCAATCCCCAGACGCCGCGGCTCCGGAGCTTCCTCTCGGCCGTACTGTAAGGGGCCTCGTTCTCCGGGTCCGCGGTACACAGCGCACCGTATGGCGCTGCACCGGATAGTGCCATTCACCCTTCTGCAAAAAGCCGGCTGACGCAAAAGCGTCAGCCGGCCCTGTTTCATCCGATATTCACGGCAAATCGATGGAGGAACCGTCCCCTCCTGCATCTGCAAATGGGTGATGCGCGCCGGTCTGCGGGCCGGTCTCTCCGCTCCCTGCCGCCGGCATTCTGCACGTGCGCCGTGGCCGTTACTTGGTCAGCGTCTGCGGGAACGCCGCCATTTCCGCGTCAATGATTTTACCAAAGTCCATCGGATTGCCGGACATGGACTCCAGCGTCAGCGTGTTCTCCCCGAGCGTGAACACAAAGTAGTCCTCGCTGTCCGCCGGGAAATACATCCTGTCCTCCTTGACCTTGAACGTGCCGTTCTCATCCTGCGTGGCCAGCTCGTCGAGGGCCGATTCCAGATTGATCTGCGCAAAGGCCGCATCCACATACTCTTCAACGGTCATGCCCGTCGATTGTTTGAACAAGCTGCCGATCGTTTCCCGATCCAGGCCATCGCCGCCCGCCATCGCATACACCGCGTCCACCATCGTTGTTTTCAAGCCCTCGAGGTAGGCCGCGAAGGAATCCGCGGTCGCATCCCGATCGACCGTCATCCGATAGGTCTTGTCCTCGTTCAGCGTGAGCTTGCAGAACAGCTCCATCTTTGTGTCGGAGCTCATGTCCAGGCCTTCGATTTGGCCCATCTGCGCCGCCATATAATCCGACAGGTCGATGGTCCAATTCCATTCTCCAGCAACCGCTTTCTCCGGGGCCGCGCCGCAGGCGCACAGCATCGCCGCGAGCAGCAGTGCGCTCAGCAGTACACAAATCCGTTTTTTCATGTTCCTTCCCATCCTTTTTCGTTTGATTTGTTTCCCATATTGTAACCAAAGCGACCGGTTCTGTCAAATGACCGTCCGGGCGCTGTCCACCCGTGCCATCTGCTCCCGCTCCCCCTCCAGTTCGCCGGCGAACGGATAGGCAGCCGCAATTTTTTCAAAGGCCTGCGCCGCCTTTTTTGCCGCGGCTTCATCCCCATCGCGCAGCACCGCAATCGCATACCGCATGCGCTGCGTCGCCGGCAACCCCTTTGCCTGCTTCCAAAAGCGCTCCAGCGCCGCAAGATCCGTTCCCTCGCATACCGGTTCGCCGCGCACCAGCGACAGAAACAGCAATTCCTGCTGCACGAGCAGGCGATGGATGCCGGGCATGGCCTTCGCCTGTGCCAGCAGCCGGCGGCCGAGGCAAAGCGCTGCGTCGTCCTGCTGTGCATCCAGTGCGCGGCACAGAGCGAAATAGCCGACGCTGCATATCAGCGCGTCCGCTTCATCAAAGCGCTCCGGTACGGAAAACCAATCCTCCGGCATATCGCGCAGGTGCTCGCCCATTGTCTGCCGCTCGTTGATGAGCAACTGCTGGCGCATGGCCCGCCGCGCCTCCGGCGAACGCGCCAGATCGAGCGCATTTCTGCCATCGTTATGGACCATCGCGAGTTTGAGTGGCACGCCGTTCATCAGCGCCAGCCCGACGCCGACGGCGGCAAGCAGCCAAAGGAAGCATCCACCCCATGTGCGGCCCGGGACGAGCAGCGCCGCGACCGCTGACACAGCCGCTATGAGCACGTTCATCAGGCACCCGCCCAGATTGTAGAGCACGACCGGCATGTTCTCCTGTGCCTGTGGCGCAGAGAGCAGGCATTGACCGCCCGTCCCCGGCAGGGAAAACCGGCCAAAGCGCAGCCCGTCCCTCCCCCGAAACAGCATCAGGCTGCCAATGCGAAACGAACAGAACCGATAGCCCGTCAACAGGCCGAACACGAGATGCCCCGCCTCATGCAAAAGCATCTGCAAGTACAGCGCAATCAAGAGCAGCAGGAAGAGCAGCCACACCGCCCACGGCGCATCGCTTGCCTCCTCCGGCGCCATGGCAAAGAAGGTCAGCGCCAGCGCCATTCCGAAGGCGGCTCCCACGATCAGGCTCAGGATGATGAACAGGGCTTTTTTCCAACGTTTCTGCATGATTCAGCGCTCCTCCGCACGGTTTTCCAACATTATATCAGCAGACAAGAAAAATGTCATTGACAAGCGCGCGGTTTTATGGTTCAATTATGCTGTTTCGTGTTTAGTAAGTGTAAACACAGGGTTTAGAAAGGGTTGACTTCAATGGAGATCGGCAACAAGATCAAACAGCTCCGCTTGCAGCGGGGACTGACGCAGGAGGAGCTTGCCGCCCGCACCGAACTGTCCAAGGGATTCATCTCCCAGCTCGAGCGCGACATCACCTCCCCCTCCATTGCAACGCTGATGGATATTCTCGAAGCGCTGGGCACCGACGTCGCCGCCTTTTTCAATGAAACGCAGAACGAAAAGGTGATCTACGGCGCGGAGGATATGTTTATTAAGGAAGCGGCGGATGGCAGCAGCATCCGCTGGCTGGTGACGAACGCGCAGCGCAATGCGCTCGAGCCCATTCTGGTGACGCTCCCGTCCGGCACGGCGACGGAGCCGGATGATCCGCACGAGGGCGAAGAGTTCGGCTATGTACTGCAGGGCGCAGCGACGCTGCTGCTGGGCGAAACGCGCTACCGGCTGCACAAGGGCGACAGCTTCTATTTCCGGCCGACGGCGCCGCACTCCCTGCGCAACAGCGGCAGGAGCGAGGCGCGCATTCTCTGGGTTTCCACGCCGCCATCGTTTTGACGGCAATTTCCGCTCTGATGTTTTGTGGGGAGGCAATACGCTATGAATGACAAGCACCTGATTGAGCTCATCGACGTTTCCAAGGACTATGCCGGCGACGTCGCTCTGGAGCATGTAACGCTGTACATCAAGGACGGCGAGTTCCTGACGCTGCTCGGCCCCTCCGGCTGCGGCAAAACGACGATGCTGCGCCTGATCGCCGGCTTCATCATGCCGACAACGGGCCGCATCGAGATGGACGGCGTAGACATCGCGACCGTGCCGCCCTACAAGCGCCGCATCAATACGGTGTTTCAAAAGTACGCGCTGTTTCCGCATTTGAACGTGTTTGACAACATCGCCTTCGGCCTGAAGATCAAAAAGATGGATAAGAAGGTCATTGAGCAAAAGGTCAACGCGATGCTTGATCTCGTCAACCTCAAGGGCTACGGCAAGCGCTATGTAGAGCAGCTCTCCGGCGGGCAGCAGCAGCGCGTTGCCATTGCGCGCGCGCTGGTCAATGAGCCGCAGGTACTGCTGCTCGATGAGCCGCTCGGTGCGCTCGACCTGAAGCTGCGCAAGGAGATGCAGGTCGAGCTCAAGCGCATGCAGCAGCGCCTCGGCATTACGTTTATCTATGTGACGCACGATCAGGAGGAGGCGCTCACCATGAGCGATACGATTGTCGTGCTCAAGGACGGCGTGATCCAGCAGATCGGTACGCCGACGGATATCTACAACGAGCCCAAGAATCCGTTCGTTGCAGACTTCATCGGCGAGAGCAACATTCTGCCGGGCATCATGCTGCAGGATTACCGCGTGCAGATCTACGGCATGGCGCACCAGTGCGTGGACGCCGGCTTTGGCAAGAACGTCGAGGTGGACGTGGTCGTCCGCCCAGAGGATATCGACATCGTGCCGCCGGACGAGGCACGCGTGCGCGGCGTGGTGCAGTCGGTGGTGTTCATGGGCGTGCACTACGAGGTCGATGTGGACTGCAACGGCTATGAATGGATCGTTCACACAACGGATTATGTTGCCGTTGGGGATGAGGTCGGCCTCTCGCTGCCGCCGGATGCGTTCCACATCATGAAGAAGACGCGCTCGACGAACATCTTTGACGCCGTTGCCTATCCGAATGAGGATCTGGTCACGTTCAGCGACCATGATTTTGCCTGCAAATTCGAGGGCGAGTTTGAGCACAAGGAAGAGGTGCTCGTCCAGATTCGGCCGGTGGACGTCGAATTGGTCGCACCGCAGGATGCGGAACTGACCGGCTTTGTGAAGGACAGCATGTTCCTCGGCACACACTACGAGGTGACGATCACCTGCGGCGAGGAGGACTGGATTGCGCGTTCCGAAGATTTTATGGAGAATGGCGAAGAGGTCGGCATCCGCGTGGCGCCCGAGCACATCGCCGTCTCCCACAGTGCATGAGCACGCATCGGAAAAGGGGGTGAGCGCTTGAAACGAAGCATGTTTGCCGGCCCATACATCGTATGGATGCTGATCTTTATCCTCTCGCCGATGCTGCTGATCCTGTATTATGCCTTTACAAGCGACGGCAGCTTTACGCTGCAAAATCTTGTTGCGGCAGCGCAGGTGGGCAACATCAAGGTGCTGCTCGATTCGATTCGGCTCGCGCTATACACGACCGTGCTGTGCCTGCTGCTGGGCTACCCCGTGGCCTATCTGCTCTCCCGCATGAAGAAGGCCGTGGCGACGCTGCTGTCGGTGTTCTTCATCGTACCCATGTGGATGAACTTCCTGCTGCGCACCTATGCATGGAAAGCGCTGCTCGGCGCGTTTACCGATATTCTGTATACCGAGGCAGCGGTGCTGCTCGGCATGGTCTACAACTTCCTGCCGTTCATGATCCTGCCGATCTACACGGTGCTCATGAAGCTCGATAAGAGCTATATCGAGGCGGCGCAGGATCTCGGTGCGAACGGCCCGCTGACCTTTTTGCGCGTGGTGCTGCCGCTGTCGGTTTCCGGCATCGTATCCGGCATCACGATGGTGTTCATTCCGTCGACCACGACCTTCGCCATCTCGCAGCTTCTCGGCGGCGGCATGACGATGCTCTACGGCGATTTGATCTATATGAAGTTTATCACGGAACAGGCTTGGAGCGCGGGCAGCGCGCTGGCCATCATGCTGCTCATCTTTGTGCTTTTGAGCATGGCCATCATGCGGCGGGCGGAGCGCGCCGGCGGCAAGCAGGCCGAAGGAGGCAACAGGCTATGGTAAAACGACTGCGGACGTTTTTTAAGGGCACCTATCTTGGCCTGATCCTGCTGTTTCTCTATGCGCCGATCCTGATCCTTATCCTGTTCTCCTTCAACGAGAGCAAGACGCTCGGCAACTGGACGGGCTTTACGTTCGGCTGGTATGAGAAGCTCTTCCGTACCTCGGAGATCACGGATGCGATCATCGTGACGATTACGCTGGCCGTGCTCTCCTCGCTCATTGCAACGGTACTCGGCACGTTTGCGGCCATCGGCCTGCACTCGATGAAAAAGCGCCGCCGCATGGTGATTGAGAACATTTCCCAGCTTCCGATGGTGAACCCCGATCTCGTAACCGGCATCTCGCTGATGCTGCTGTTCCTCGCAGTCGGGCTTCGCAATGGCTATGTCCGGCTGTTGATCGCGCACATCACGTTCAATCTGCCGTATGTGATCTTCTCGGTATTGCCAAAGCTGCGGCAAAGCTCCGACATGCTCTATGAAGCGGCGCTCGACCTTGGCTGTACCCCGCTGATGGCGCTCTGGCGCGTGGTGATACCGGACATTCTGCCGGGCATCATCTCCGGTGCGATCCTTGCGTTCACACTCTCCATCGATGATTTTGTGGTCAGCTTCTTTGCCGGAAACGGCGTCGACAACCTGTCGATGTATATCTATGCCAGCGCGCGCCGCGGCGTCAACCCGGCGCTCTCCACGATCATCTTCGTTCCGGTGGTCACGCTGCTGCTGATCGTCAATATCCGCAGCATCCGTGAGGAGCGCCGGCGCGAGATTCAGGATCGCAAGGTCGGTATGAAGCGATAAGTACCGCCGCAGCAACACGTTGTCCGGCCTTGCATCAAGCCGGTTGTGGAACAGAAAATCGATAGAAGACAGAAGGATACAAGGAGGAACAAAACCGATGAAACTGATGAAAAAGGTGCTTTGCGCGCTGCTCATCCTTGCCATGGCGCTTCCGCTCGCCGCCTGCGGCCAGAAGGATCAGTTGACGCTCAACGTGCTCAACTGGGGCGACTATATCGACCCAGAGCTGCTCGATCAGTTTGAGCAGGAAACCGGCATCAAGGTCAAGTACTCGACCATGACCAGTAACGAGGAGATGCTTGTCAAGCTGTCGGCTGCCGACTGCATCTATGACATTTGCGTGCCCTCCGACTATGTCATCGAGAAGCTCATTGCGCAGGATCTGCTGCACGAGCTGAACAAGGACAACATCCCCAATCTGGCCAATATCGACGAACGGTTCTTGGATCTGTCCTTCGATCCGGCCAACAAATTTTCCGTGCCGTACTTTTGGGGCACCGTCGGCATTCTTTACAACACCACCATGGTGGACGACCCGGTCGACTCGTGGGATATCCTGTGGAACGAGAAATACGGCGGCCAGATTCTGATGTACGACAGTGTGCGCGATTCCATCGGCATCACGCTCATCAAGCTGGGCTACGATATCAACACGCGCAATGAGGCGGAGGTACTGGAGGCGCAGCAGGCGCTGATCGACCAGAAACCGCTCGTGCGCGCCTATCTCACCGACGATGCCAAGATGGAAATGATCAATGGTACCGCCGCCATGTGCGTGACCTATTCCGGCGACGCGCTGATGGCCATCGCGGAGAGCGAAGATCTCGCGTATGCCGTGCCGAATGAGGGCAGCAACGTATGGTTTGATAACATCGTTATCCCCAAGACCTCGACCCACACCGCCGAGGCGGAGGCCTTCATCAACTTCCTCTGCGACGCCGAGGTTGCCAAGCAGAACGCCGAGTACATCTATTATTGCTCCCCCAACCGCGCGGCGCTGGAGCTACTCAGCGATGAGTTTGTTGCAGACCCCACCTTTAATCCGCCGCAGGATGTGCTGGATCGCTGCACCGTGTTCCATGACTTGGGTGACTTTGTGGGCGTCTATTCCGATGCATGGACAAAGATCAAGGCTGCACAGGGAAAATAAGAATGGACTTTACGAAACGGGCGCGCCGCCTAAGATGCGGCGCGCCCGTTTCGTTTGAGTGGCATTATTAACCCGTTATTCCGGCGGAATCTCCTGTCGTGTTTACTTTTCGGCTTTACGCAGCAGCCGCTGCCGGTCGCCCTGCCCCTTGCCAAGCCACGCGGGGGCTGGGTTTGACATGGTTGCAGGCAATACGCATCGTTCCGGCAACGGGAAATAGAACGCCCGTCCCCTACTCGATGTCCCCCTCC
>DXWI01000026.1 GCA_019416935.1 Clostridiales bacterium
CCCTAGTGGCTTGTCTATTTCCTATGCACTTTTGCAAACATCATTGTACGCCATCACGCTCCCCACAGTTTCGGTATCGGATCGCATTACCCTTTCGGCAAACGGCGGCGATATTGATTTCTTGCTGTTGGACGTGGGAAACGCGCTCACCCTCGAAGCGAAAAATGGGAATATCAGCGGGACAGTTTTAGGAACATACGAAGATTTCACCATTTCCTGCACCACAAAGAAGCGAGCGTGCAATCTGCCGGCTGAGGAGAAGGCAGAGGGCGGGAAGGCACTTTCTGTAACGGCCAATAACGGGGATGTTCGGATCGCGTTTGACAACGAGGCTTCTTAAGCGACGTCGTTGCAGGCAATATCGATATTTGACAGATAACTGGGCGCTTGTTAAAATGATAGCTGCTATTATATGGAGAAGGAAATTTGTACCCCATGGTATTTTCCAGCCTGGTGTTTCTGCTGCTGTTTTTGCCGCTGTTCCTGCTGTTGTATTTTGTGAGCGAAAAACCGGCTTGGCGCAATGCGGTGCTCCTGCTGTTCTCCCTGCTGTTCTATGCGTGGGGCGAGCCCAAGTGGATCGTCTGCATGATCGGCGCCACGCTGATCAACTATGGCTGCGCGCTGTGGATGAGCAGACCGATGCGCCCGCTGTTTAAAAAACTCATTTTGGCGGTCGGCGTGGCCGCATCCCTGTTGGCGCTGGTCTATTTTAAGTATGCATCGTTTCTGCTGACAAACGCTTCTGCGCTCCTGCATCAGGACTGGGCGATCCCGGTGGTTGCGCTGCCGATCGGTATCAGCTTTTACACGTTCCAAATCCTGACGTATACGGTCGATGTTTACCGCGGCAAGGCGGCTGTGCAGAAAAATCCCTTTCTGCTACTGCTGTACGTTTCCTGCTTCCCGCAGTTGATTGCTGGACCGATCGTACAGTATGCCGATATCGAGGCGCAGCTTTGGCAGCGCAGCGTCCGCATGGCGGATTTTTCGGACGGCATGGGCCGCTTTGCCGTCGGGC
Source organism: Clostridiales bacterium (assembly GCA_019416935.1). Taxonomy (GTDB): domain Bacteria; phylum Bacillota; class Clostridia; order Christensenellales; family CAG-138; genus Aphodomorpha. Next base: position 1,022 of record DXWI01000026.1, read on the forward strand.
TCGGCAAAAAGGTGCTGCTTGCGAATCTGTGCGGCAAGATGGTGGAGCAGCTGCTGCCGGCGGGCGGGCAGCTTTCGGTTGCGGGAGCATGGCTTTCCGCGATCATGTATATGCTTCAGATTTATTTCGATTTTTCCGCTTACTCGGACATGGCGATTGGACTTGGCCGCGTGATGGGCTTTACCTATAAAGAAAACTTCAACTATCCGTATGTCTCGGACAGCGTTGGGGAGTTCTGGCGCAGATGGCATATTTCGCTCGGCAGCTTTTTTCGGGAATATGTCTATATTCCGCTGGGAGGAAACCGCGCAGGTACCGCAAAGACCATCCGGAATCTTCTGATCGTTTGGTGCCTGACCGGTTTTTGGCATGGCGCAAGCTGGAATTTCCTTCTCTGGGGACTCTACTACGGCGTTTGGATTGTCGCGGAGCGCTTCCTGTATCCCAAACTCCTGAGCCGTATGCCGAAAGCGGCGCGCGTTGCCGGAACGCTGCTGATCGTGCTGATCGGCTGGATTCTGTTCTATCATACGGATCTGTCGCTGGCCGGCGCACACATTGGCGCGCTCATCGGCATTGGCGCGGTCGGCCTGATCGATGCGAATGTGATGACCGTGCTTCAAACCTATACGGTGTTTCCGCTCCTTGCTGCCGTCTGCTGTCTGCCGCTGCTTCCCTGCATCAAAAGCGGACTGGAAAAAACGGCGCTCGGCGCGCGCGTAGCGCCCGTGACGGCGGTGCTGCTGCAAACGCTTGTACTTGCGCTTTCCGTGGTTTTTTTGGTTGGGCAGAGCTATAACCCGTTTATCTATTTCCGATTCTAGGGCCTTGCAATGAAGCAGAAATTTGTATTTCTTGTGCAATATGGATGGATCCTGCTGCTCGCCCTGCTTGGCATTTTGACGCTTGTGACGGCGCCGGTGGAACCGCGTAGGGACGACGAGGAAAACCGGATGCTGGCAGGCGTGCCCGAATGCGGCACGGACTCCATTTTGGACGGCAGCTTCATGACGGGAGTGGAATCATGGCTGAGCGACGCGCTCATCGGCAGAACCGGCATGGTGAAGCTCTCCAACGCCATACAAACCGCGTTCTGCGTGGAGGCGGAGGATGACTTGCAGGCGGGCGATCGGATGATGGAGGCGCTTCAGCAGGAAACGCTGACCACGCCCGCAACGGAGCAAGCCATGCCGCAGCAGACCGCGCAGCCGACGGCGAACCAAACGGCTGAGACCGAGCCGCAGGCGCAGGCGGGCGAAAGGCCTTCTATTGAGGAGACAACCTTTTGGATACGGAAGAATGACGGTACGGTGCGGAATGTCTATCGTTTTCCCGTTGAAAATGTTGAGAATGCCGCTGAAATACTCAATCGATTCCGCGCATTGCTGCCGGAGAACGGCCATGTGATCTTTTCGGAAGTCCCAATCGCACAGACCGGAAACAGCTATCAGCGCGATCGGGAGAACAACGCGGCTTGGGGCAGCGACATGGAACAGCAGCTCCAGAGCATCGTCGACCCGGGCGTTGAGATCATCAATGCGTCGGAGGTGCTTCTCGATCCGTTGGAGCGCGGCGACAAGGTCTACTTTTCGGTGGATCACCACTGGACGCCGCTTGGCGCGCATGCCGTTTATTGCGCAATGATGGAGCGACTTGGCATGCTTTCCCTGCCATATGATGAGTACCGGTATGTTGTTCGGCCGTTTAGAACGGCTACGATTGAGGTTATTGAGGCAATCCAACCGGTTGACAGCTATTTGGTGCAATCGCTCAGCCGGATGAAACAGGTGCCCTATATGCGGTATTCCATCAACGGCTATATGGCCTACTTGGGAGGAACGCTTGGCCCATGGCGCCTGTTCCAAACCGGAAGCCATACCGGGCGTACGGCGCTGCTCATTGGCGATTCGTACAGCAATACGCTGCTGCCCTTTTTGTTGCCGCATTACGATCGCGTGCTGATGACCGATCTGCGCCCCTCCTATTACGATGCGGAAAAAGCGGGCGCCAGCATTCGGGAGTATATGGACTATTACGGCGTTGAGGATGTTTATATCGTGCTGTGCTTTGCCACAAGCATCAATTCCGCGTTCTTTGCGGATGGACGCATCACGGCACATCTTGATTGAGCGGTTTGGCTTTTGACGCTCGGGCCGCCTGCATATGAAAAGCGTGCATGCAGACGTTTGCATGCAACGGCAGTCTCCGGAATAGTCGGTCATTGGCATTTTAACAGCAGCCGGTTTGAAGGATGCTGGTATGGCAAATTAGATTTATCGGTGAAGTGCAGCAGCATCAATTTGCGAACACGCCGCGTTCCTGGGTATCCTGCTTGCCGCTATTGGGGAGACTGTTCAACCCTTTTTTGAAACGTTTTCTTGTCGCTTACGCAGTAAACGAAGCAATCGTATCTTGCAAGGCAGTAATAGCGCTCCTTTTTACATAGGCTTTCGAAAGGTGCTTTTGTTCTTATGCCGTATGGAAGGCAGCTGCAATCGTTTCAAAAATCGGTCTTAGCAGCCTTCCTATGGCTGCTTTGGTCTGCAATCCCCGGTTTTGATGCACGATCCGCATGGCGGCAAAGCGCGTCAAACGTTTTTTCGCTCAGATCATGCTCAACCTTGCACGCGTCCTCCCGGGCGGTTTTTTCGTCTACACCAAGGTGAATAAAGAATGTCGTCAACCGTTTGTGGCGCTCGTATATGCGGTGCGCAATCTCCATACCTGCTGCGGTCAGAGAAATCAAGCCGTCCGCGTCCATCGCAATATATCCGTTTTCCCGCAGACGCTTTGTGGCATAGCTGACGCTCGGCTTTGTTACGCCCAATTGCTCCGCCACATCGATGGAGCGGATAAAGCCGTGCTTCTCCTTCATCATCAGCATCGCTTCCAGATAATCCTCGGCGGATTTTTGGATTTTCATATCATGTACCAACTCTCAATTTGATCTGTCCTCAGGTTAACACAGCTTCATTCTGAATGCAAGGTCTTGCGCAGTTCATGAAAAGGGATTGACAAAACCGGTTAGAGGTGTTAAACTGCAAGCTGGTTAAGGGGCTCGAACCGATGGACGCGATTTTCTGATCACGAATCGAGGATAAAAGCGGAGGAGGATACCATGTTACCACTCACATTGGCGAATAAAGATGAGCCGGGCTTGATTCGGCATGTCGGCGGAAGTCCGGAGATGAAAAGGCACTTGGCGGATTTAGGTTTTGTTACAGGCACAGACATCACGGTCATTGCGGCGAATGGCGGAAATCTGATTGTATATATCAGGGATTCGCGCGTGGCCATCAGCCGCGAGTTGGCGAGTAAAATTATGATATAGGAGGCATGCGGATGAAAACATTGCGCCAGACAAAGGTAGGGGAAACGGTTCGGGTTGTAAGGCTCCACGGCGAGGGTGCAGTGAAGCGGCGGATGATGGATATGGGGCTGACCAAGGGTGTGGAGGTCTATCTGAGAAAAGTGGCCCCGCTGGGCGATCCCTTGGAGATTACGGTGCGGGGCTATGAACTGTCCATTCGCAAGGAGGATGCGGAGAAAATTGAGGTTGAATAGAAACCGATGGTGGCCGACCTTATTTTTTAGGCTAGTGGTTAAAGATATCTAACCGAGAAAGAGAGGGAATATGGGAAAAGTCGTTAGAATTGCCCTTGCGGGCAACCCGAACAGCGGCAAGACAACGCTGTTCAACGCGTTGACCGGTGCAAACCAGTTCGTGGGGAACTGGCCCGGCGTGACCGTGGAAAAAAAGGAGGGAAAGCTCCGGAAGCATGACGATGTGATTGTAATGGATCTGCCGGGAATCTATTCGCTTTCGCCATACACGCTCGAGGAGGTGGTCGCCAGGAACTATCTGATCGGCGAACGACCGGATGCAATTCTCAACATTGTGGACGGCACAAATCTCGAAAGAAATCTGTATCTCACGACACAACTCCTTGAACTCGGCATTCCCGTTGTCGTGGCGATCAATATGATGGATGCTGTGCGCAAGAATGGGAACCGGATTCCTGTTGCCGAGCTCTCGCGTGTGCTTGGATGTAAGGTCATCGGGATCTCGGCGCTCAAGGGCGAGGGAGTGGAGGAGGCCGCCGAAGCGGCCATCAAGGCTGCCAATGGTAAAAGCACCGTGCCGGTACACTCCTTTTCCGGACCAGTGGAACATGCGATCGCGCACATTGAGGAAGCGGCCTTGCATGACCTTCCGGCAGAGCAGCAGCGCTGGTATGCCGTCAAGATTTTTGAACGGGACGCCAAGGTGCTATCGCAGCGCAGTATCGATCCCGCTGTCCTTGCAAATATCGAGGAGGATATCAAGGCTGCTGAACAGGAGCTGGACGACGATGCAGAGAGCATCATCACCAACGAACGGTACCTGTATATCGCGGCGGTTTTGAAGGGCTGCTATAAGAAGCGGCGCGCGGGCCGGATGTCCGCATCCGATCAAATTGATCGCATCGTGACCAACCGCATTTTAGCGCTGCCGATTTTTGCGCTCATCATGTGGGCGGTCTATACGATAGCGATTGGCACCGTCGGCGACTGGACGGTGGGCTTTATGAACGACACGCTCTTTGGCGCGTGGATCATGCCGGCCGTAACCGCCTTTCTGGAAACAATCGGATGCACCTCGTGGCTCGTCGGTCTTGTTGCGGACGGTATCATCGGCGGCGTGGGCGCGGTTTTGGGATTTGTGCCTCAAATGCTGATCCTGTTCATCCTGTTGGCCATTTTGGAAGATGTCGGCTATATGGCCCGTGTCGCGTTCATTATGGATCGAATCTTTCGCAAATTCGGCCTTTCAGGGAAATCTTTTATTCCCATGCTCATCAGTTCCGGCTGCGGCGTACCGGGTATTATGGCCAGCCGTACCATTGAACAGGAGCGGGATCGTAAAATGACCATTATGACCACCTGCTTCATTCCCTGCGGCGCGAAGATGCCCATCGTGGGCTTGATCGCCGGCGCGCTGTTCGGCGGCAGCCCATGGGTTGCCACAAGCGCATATTTCATTGGTGTGGCGGCGGTGATCGTTTCCGGCGTGGTTCTCAAAAAGACAAGGCCGTTTGCTGGTGAACCCGCGCCCTTTGTCATGGAGCTGCCGCGCTATCATGCGCCAGTGGCGACAAACGTTCTTCGCTCCGCATGGGAGCGCGGCTGGAGCTTCATCAAACGGGCCGGTACGGTCATTGTGGCGGCCAGCGTTGCAATCTGGGTGCTCAACAGCCTGACATTTACAGGCGGACTGCACTATATTGGAGACGGCGAAGAGATGTCCATTTTGCATGTCATCGGTGAGGCGATCGCTGTGATCTTCGTTCCTCTGGGCTTTGGCAGATGGCAGGCGGCGGTTGCGACGGTGCTGGGCCTTGTCGCCAAGGAGGAGGTCGTCGGCGTGTTTGGCTCGCTTTCCGCAATGTTTGCGGCAGCGAACCCCGAGGCAGCGGCAGACCTGCTGAGCGCGATCGAAGGCGAGGTATCCAACCTGAATCTCATCGGACAGGAATTCTTCGGCGGCAGCGGCTTAGCAGCCTACAGCTTCATGATTTTTAATCTTCTGTGTGCGCCGTGTTTTGCGGCCATGGGTGCGATCAAGCGGGAGATGAACCATGCGAAATGGACATGGGGCGCCATCGGGTATATGTGCGGCTTTGCTTATGCCGTCTCCCTCATTGTATATCAACTGGGAGTGCTCTTTACCACGGGCAATTTTACTCTCTGGACGGCGGTGGCCTTTGGCGTGTTGGTGATCGTAGGCTATCTGCTGTTGCGGAAAAACCGATATGCTGACCATCCCGCGTCCATCGGCACGGTTCACAACGAGAGGCGGGGAGGGGCGCTGTCATGAATCTGCCGACTATCATCGTAGCAGCTTTGGTAGCGCTGGCCCTGATTGCGATCATCGCCGCATCTGTTCGGAGCAAAGGGCGGGGAAAAGGCGGCTGTTCCTGCGGCGGCGTCTGTAGCGGCTGCGGCATGGGGTGCGCGCGTCGTGATGCAGGAAAGGCGGAACAACGGTAAAAGCGCGCGGCAACGCCCCACAATTCGCCCGATGCGAGACGCTCCGCCAGCATACGCTCATATACAAATGATCAAGAATTCCTATGAATTGATGAAGCCGTGCGGATAGCCAGAAGCTATCCGCACGGCTTTCAAAACATCAAAAAGCATTACTCTTGATAGGTCTTCCGCTGTGGCAGGGAAACGCCTGCGGGTTTGATGCAGCAACAGCTTCCGAACCCGGCGTAAGGCGTCAAAAGCACCGCTTAGGTCGCGGCTTTTGACGGATGCTGCGGTTCTTCCTGCGATAGTCCCGTGCGTGAGCCGGCGGAGCAGTTCGCCTGTTCCTGCTTTTGACTGGCGTATTCCATATAAATAGAAGACTCCTCTTTCAGATAAGGCGGCCGTTGCTTTTTCTTGAACCCCAGCCGTTCATACAGAGCAATGGCTCTGCTGTTTTGCGGATTGGGGTCGACCCATACGCTGCGCGCGCCATTTTTGAAGGCCTCTTTCATCGCAAATGACAGCGCGGCCGCGGCAATGCCCTTTCCTCTTGCAAACCGAAACAGCTTGATATCGAGGGATGCGCTCTTATGAACGCTGTCAAGGCTGAAAAACGTTTCTCCGCAGTATACCTCATCCGAAAAGATGGAATAGTGGTTGGTCGCGGGTCTTGAAGAAACGATCCATTCAAACCAGTGCATCATGTCCTCATCGGTCTGGTGCAATCCCTCCGGAAAACCGACAAAACGCATTACGTCTCCATCCGCCCAAAGACTTTTTACAAGCGCCAAATCACGCTTTGTTGTTTCTCGTATCTCGATCATGTAAAACCTCCGACTTTTATCCGAATTCGTGTCACGGTTTATCGCTTGCACATCCCTTCAAAATGGCGGCGGTGACGTCTCCCCATAGCAAAAGAATATGTGACTTGCAATATCAAAAAAGCAGCATCCTGCCGAATGCTGCTTTTTCTGGAGGCGACACCCGGAATCGAACCGGGGAATGAGGATTTTGCAGACCCTTGCCTTACCGCTTGGCTATGTCGCCGAAACTGGAGCGGGAGACGGGGCTCGAACCCGCCACCTCAGCCTTGGCAAGGCTGCGCTCTACCAAATGAGCTACTCCCGCATTGCCGCACGCTGCGGCAGAAAATGAAGTGGTACACCCTCAGGGGCTCGAACCCTGGACACCCTGATTAAGAGTCAGGTGCTCTACCAACTGAGCTAAGG
>DXWI01000027.1 GCA_019416935.1 Clostridiales bacterium
CCCTCAGTCCTTCGCTTTCTTCCGTCCCTCGCGACAGCTTCTGTAGTATAGCAAAACGGCCGCCCTTCGGCAACGCTTCTATACTATTGAATTCCCATAAATTTTACCTTTATTCAGGTTTTACAAGAATTATATTAAAATAATCATTTTATTTTACGTAATTCCTCAGATTTCTCCGTTTTTCTCTTTTATTCGATTTTCTTTTATGAAAGCTTACTTTTTTTGTATTTTTCCTGTTATATATCAACAGACGGCTCTGAAAATCGAGAGCCGCCTGTGAAGGGCGCATGCAGCGCGTTTCACGATGTAAACCGGAGCGCTGTTTCCCCTTTGCAGTGCGCCCTTTATTCTATGCGTCAAACCATCGCTTAACCGAGCACGGAAAACGCAACGAACAGCGCCGACAGCAGGGACGCCACGAGCGATACCACCGTAATCTGCGTATTGATGGAGGGGCCGGCCGTATCCTTGAATGGATCGCCTACCGTATCGCCGATGACGGCCGCCTTATGCGCCTCGCTGCCCTTGCCGCCTTCGTTTCCGGATTCCACATATTTTTTGGAATTGTCCCACAGTCCGCCCGCGTTGGACATGAACAGGGAGATCAGCAGGCCGCTGATGATATTGCCGAGCAGAAAGCCGCCGATGGCGCGCGGACCGCCGATGAACCCGACCAGAATCGTTGCCAGGATGGTCATCAGCCCTGCGGGGATCAGCTCCTTGAGCGCGCCGGCGGTAGCAATGTCGATGCAGCGGTCATATTCCGGTTTTACACCCGGTTTGCCTTCGCGCAGGCCGCGGATCGATTGAAACTGGCGGTGAATTTCTGTCACCATACGCTGCGCATTGCGATCCACGCCCAGAATCAGCATGGCGGAGAACACCGCCGGGATGGCCGCGCCGATCAATATGCCGAAGAACACGATGGGATCGGTAATATCAAACCCGGTAATGAGCGCCTTTCCCGCTGCGGCGAGCGCTTCATTGGCCTCGGACAAAAATGCGCCGAGCAGCGAGATGACCGTCAGCCCCGCAGCGCTGATGGAGAAGCCCTTCGTGACAGCCTTGACCGTGTTGCCGGCACTGTCCAGTTCATCCGCGATGCGAATGACGTCCTCGCCCAGGCCCCCCATTTCGGCAAGGCCGCGGGCGTTGTCCACAATGGGGCCATAGGCGTCGTTGGAGATGATCATGCCGACGATGGAGAGCATGCCGACCGCCGCCATGGAGATGCCGAAGGTGGCATATCCGGCGCCCATCGGGGCGCAGATGGTATATGCGACCAGCGCCGCAACCGCAATGCCCGCCATGGCCGGCAGTGCGGAAATGAATCCGTAGGATACGCCGGAGAGGATGGTAAACGCAGGGCCGGATGCCGAAGCGTGCGCGACTTTCCTGACGATCGGCTTGGTGTCATCCGTAAAGTAATCCGTCGTAATGCCAATGATCACACCCACCAGCAGACCGACGGCAGAGGCGCCCCAAATACGCCAAGAGAAGCCCTCGAAGAGGAGAGTTGCCAGCGCGGTCAGCACGAGAAATATTCCCGTGGTCACATAGGTCGACGAGTTCAGCGCGTGCGTCGGATTGCCGTTCTTGCCCACGCATGCTGTGGCGATGCCGATGATGGAGGCCAGCAGGCCGAGAATTGCATAGCAGAACACCATCGAGATGTTGGCAAACGAACCGGAAAGCGACTGTGCGATGACAAGTGCCGAGGCCATGGCCGCTACATTGGAGTCGAACAGATCGGCGCCCATGCCGGCCACATCGCCCACATTGTCGCCGACATTATCCGCAATCACCGCAGGATTGCGCGGATCGTCCTCTGCAATGCCGAGTTCGACCTTGCCGGTCAGGTCAGCAGAGACGTCGGCCGTCTTGGTGAAGATGCCGCCGCCCGCCTTGGCAAACAGCGCCAGCGAGCTTGCGCCGAAGGAAAAGCCCAGCAGGATGGTGGAATCTCCGGTGATCATCAGCACGGCCGCGACACCCAGCAGCGAGCTGCCCACGACCAGCAGGCCCATGACCGCACCGCCCCGAAAGCCCAGCAGAAATGCGGGCTTGATCCCCTCCTGTGCGCGCTCCGCTGTGCGCGCGTTGGACAGCGTTGCCACCATGATACCGATTTTCCCCGCAATGGCGGACAGCGTGGTGCCCGCCAGATAGGCAACCGCCATGGCAACGTTCTTTTCAGCGCTCCCCCGCCATATCGGGCTGGGCAGCAGAATACATATGCACACGGCCGCAATTCCGGCAAATATGGCTAAAATTTTGTACTCGCGGCGCATGAACGTGTTTGCGCCCTCCTTGATGAGTCGGGAGACCTCTTCGATCCTGCCGTTGACCACCCGTTGGCGCTTGACCCATAGGCAGAGATACACGGCAAAAGCGAAAGCGATCATCGCCGTCAAATACGACAGGCCGTAGAACAGGGACAGATTCTTTTCCATACAGGACACCTCGCATTCTGATTGATCGTCAAAATATAGTTGGCGTCTGCTTTGGCTATGACGACATCTCCTCTGAACCTGACGAAACAGTCCCGCACGCGCTTCTCCCCCCATACAAAAAATGCGGCGGCAAAGCCCAAGCTGTGCTCTGCCGTCACGTTTCATTGCGTATACAAAGCCTTCGATGCAACAGGCTTCCTATCCCTCAGCAATCAAGAGTAAATGAAGCGCTCACGCTTCATGACAGACTCCACCACTTACCTTGACGCGATTATTTTACTTTGCGCTCCGCTCCCCTGTCAAGCGGCACCGATCATCCTTAACGGCATGTATACACAGCATTGATCTTGAAAAACCGCAAAGCCGCCGCATTGGTTGCCTCGGTTGTTTTCTGTTCCTGCGCCGCTGCCGTTTCCCTCCGGGCCTCATCGCCAAAACCAAGTGCGTTGCGGTCGAGTGCCGTGTAAAAAGCCCCGGATACCCATTTTATCCGGATATCCGAGGCTTGTCTGTTGCTTATTTTCGCGCGGCTACCGCTGTTTTTGAGGCCGAATCAGTACAGCTTTGCTCCCGCCGGGATGTGGTCGTCTACCATGAGCAGATGGAGCTTCTCTTCGCCCTCCTCCTTGTGAAGCGCGGAGAGCAGCATTCCGCAGGAATCCACGCCCATCATCGGCCGCGGCGGCAGGTTGGTGATCGCAATCAGCGTCTTTCCAACGAGCGCTTCCGGCTCATAGAACGCGTGAATACCGCTCAGAATCGTGCGGTTTGTACCCGTCCCATCGTCCAGCGTGAACTGCAGCAGCTTCTTGGACTTCTTGACCGCCTCGCAGGCGAGCACCTTAACGGCACGAAAATCGGACTTCGCAAAGGTGTCAAAATCAACAACATCAGCAAACAGCGGCTCGATTTCGACCTTGGAGAAATCAATGGGTTCCGCGGCAATCTCCATTTCAACAGCGCTGGTTGCGCTGCCAATGATGCCCGCTTTCGCCGCTTCCTCAGCCTTCTTTTCGGTCTTCGTGGCATCCAGCGGCTTCATCGTGGGGAACAACAGAACGTCCCGGATGGTCGGCGCGTCGGTCAGCAGCATGACCATGCGGTCGATGCCGATGCCGATACCGCCCGTCGGCGGCATGGCGTATTCCAGCGACAGACAGAAGTCCTCGTCAATCATCATCGCCTCGTCGTCGCCCTTGGCCCGTTCCATCGCCTGCTGCACAAAGCGGCTGCGCTGGTCGATCGGGTCGTTCAGCTCGGAATAGGCGTTGGCATACTCGTGCCCGCCGATGAACAGTTCGAAACGCTCCGTCAGGTGCGGCGCGGACGGCTTGCGCTTGGTCAGCGGCGATACCTCCACCGGGTAATCGGTGATGAACGTGGGCTGGATCAGCTTGTCCTCGACGAACGCGTCAAACGCCTCGACGAGCAGCTTGCCCCGCGATGCGGTCTTGTCCTCGATCGTGAGGCCGATGGACTTGGCCAGCGCGCGCGCCTCCTCATCCGATACGCACTGAAGGAAGTCCGCCCCGGTAAATTGCTTTACCGCATCGTTCATCGGCAGGCGCCTGAACGGCGGCGTCAGATCGATATCCATACCCTGATAGCGGATCTGCATGGTGCCGTTGACCGCCATGCAACAGTTCGAGAACAGGTCCTCGGCCAGCGCCATCATACCGTTGTAATCGGTATAGGCCTGATACGCCTCGATCGTTGTAAACTCGGGGTTGTGCATGGCGTCCATGCCCTCGTTGCGGAACAGGCGACCGATTTCATACACGCGCTCCAGCCCGCCCACGATGCACTCCTTGAGCGGCAGTTCCGTTGCGATGCGCATATACATGTCCAAATCGAGCGTATTGTGGTGCGTAATGAACGGACGTGCGGAAGCGCCGCTCGCGGTGGTGTTCAGCACCGGCGTTTCCACCTCGATGAAGCCCTGCGCATCCATGCGGCGCCGGATTTCGCTGATGATGCGGCTGCGCTTGCGGAAGGTATCCCGCACCTCCGGGTTGACGATCAGATCGACGAAGCGCTGGCGATAGCGCAGATCCGGATCCTTCAGCCCGTGATATTTCTCCGGCAGCGGCCGAAGGGATTTGGACAGCAGCGTCACCTTGGTCGCGTGCACGGAAACCTCGCCCGTGCGCGTTTTGAACACCGTGCCGGCCACACCGATCAGGTCGCCGATGTCATAGGTCTTAAACTCCGCGTACGGCTCCTCTCCGACATCGTCGCGCTTGACATAGATCTGCACGTCGCCCTTGCCGTCGAGCACATGCGCAAAGCTCGCCTTTCCCATGATGCGCTTGGACATCATGCGGCCGGCGATCTGCACGGGCTTGCCCTCCAACGCGTCGAAATTGGCAAGAATATCGGCGCTGTGGTGGCTCTGGTCAAAGGTGACGATCTGATACGGATCCCTTCCCGCTTGCTGCAGCGCCGTCAGCTTGTCGCGACGGATTTGCAGCAGTTCGGAAAGCTGTTCCTGTGTCATCTCCTGCTCGATGGGCGGTTGCTGTTCCATAAAAATCCTGTGCTCCTGTTCTGTAAAGTAAAAAAAGGGGGCGGCGCCCCCATCTCTGGTTATCTGCCGATGGACAGCACGGTCAGGCGCATCACGCCGCCGGGCGTGCGCACTTCCACCGTATCGCCGACATGGTGCCCGAGAAGTGCGCGGCCAACGGGAGACTCGTTGGAAATCTTGCCCGCTGCCGGGTCGGTTTCCGCCGATCCTACGATATGGAAGGTGAATTTTGTTTGATTGTCCGCGTTCTCCAGACTCACAACGGCGCCGACGCCCACAACGCTGGTATCGATCGCGTTTTCATCGATCACCTTCGCGTTGCGCAGCTCGTTCTCGAGCTGCACAATATCGTATTCGTTCTTGGCCTGCTCGTTTTTTGCGGCGTCATATTCCGCGTTTTCGGACAGGTCGCCGAACGCGCGCGCAATCTTGAGCTGCTCCGCGATCTCAAGACGGCGCGGTCCCTTCAGATATTCCAACCGCTCCTCGCGCTTTTTAATCTCCTCCGAGGTCAGCCAAATCTCTGCCATATCGGGTTCTCCTTTCCGGTAAGCGGGCACACCGCCCGCATTGTACTTCGATGTTCCAATCGCGCTTTTGCTGCAAAGCGCTACATCATTATATTAACGCGCGTCGCAGGTGTCAAGCAGTATTTCCTCGATTTGCTCAAGTGTTTTGGCCGTATTCAGGCGCGCGCGCAGCGATGCGGCCTCGCGCTTGCCGCTGATATAGCGGGCAAGATGCTTTCTCAGCTCGATCACGCCATACGGTCCCTTTGCCTCCACCGTCATGTGCGCGTGGCGGATTGCCAGGCGCATGCGCATCTGTGCATCCGGCGGCGTATACGGCTCGCCCGCGAGGGCGGCCCGTATTTCCGAAAAGATCCATGGGTTGCCCAATGCCGCGCGGCCGACCATCAGCCCATCGCATCCGGACAGCGTGCGAAGGCGAACGGCATCCGCGCCAGAACACACATCCCCATTGCCGATGACCGGGATATGCACGGCTGCCTTCACTTCGGCGACGCAATTCCAGTCGGCATGTCCGGTATACCGCTGCTCCCTTGTGCGGCCGTGGACGCTCACCATGCAGGCGCCGCTCTCCTCACAGATCCTTGCCACCTCTGCCGCGTTTTCATGCGCATGGTCAAAGCCCTTTCGGATCTTCACCGAAACGGGCACGCTGCAAGCGGCTGCAACCGCCTCCACGATCTGTCCGCACAGAACCGGCTCCAGCATGAGCGCGCTGCCCTCGCCGTTTCCGGTGATCTTGGGCGCGGGACAGCCAAAATTCAGGTCGATCGCCGCCAGCGCTGGTCCATGCTCGTCCACGATTCTGCGCGCCGCCTCGGCTATCCGCTCCGGCTCGCGGCCGAACAGCTGCATCACAACGGGGCGCTCCTGCGGCGCCGTTTGCAGCAAATCCGCCGTCTTCATGCTGCCGTACAGCAGGCCCTTGGCGCTGACCATCTCCGTAACGGTCCATGTGCAGCCCTGCTCCCGGCACAGCGTTCGGAAACAAACATCCGTAAATCCGGCCATGGGCGCCAGAAAAACCGGCGTTTCTCCGCTCTCTCGAAATGGAAAACCGCTCAAGGCACTACCTCAATGTTGGGAACGGGCGTTGGCGTCAGCGCGGGCGTCGGCGTCGGCGTCGCCATGGGGCGCGGCGACCGGTTCGGGTCCGGCGTGCGCAGCGGTTCCACCGACGGGTTCTCCTCCACGAGTTCAAGGCCCGCAATATACCAGCGAACGCCGGTGTTCACAAACTGCATGCGGTATCGGCGGGCGGGCCAATCCGGCAGCGGATGATCGTCCGCCGTTTCGCCCTCCTGCAGTTTTTCCTTGTCGAACGTCCCCTTCACGGAAACCGTTTCCACGACGGTCACCGTTGCCGTTGCCGTCCACGGGAGCACGGATATCTTTTCAATGGCGAGGTCGTAATCATAGCTGCTGATCTTGTAATCGCCATAGGCGTCCGCCGTCAGGACGTCATCCTCGGCCAGAAAGGTCAGCATAAAATACTCCTCCAGTTCGCTCATCTCCGCATCCTGATCAAGAATATACGCCGCGCGCAGCGACATGCCCTCCGTTGCCAGAATGTAGAGATTTGCCATGCGCTCCGCCGTAAAGAAGGCCAGTACGCACACCAGCACGCCGACGACCACCAGCAGCATGGTTCGGACGATATACATCATGGTGCGCCGCGCCGCGCGAATACCGCGGCCGGCTCGATCCTCCTGCTGTGCCGCATTGCGCACAGCAAGGCTGGTTTTGTTTGCCATGCAATCCACTCCTTATTGAGCAATATGATAGCATATTCCCGTGTATGAATCAAATGAACATCCTGTTTCTTCACCGTTCTTTCAAAAAACTGCGTCGCTCGCCTCCGTCGGCGGCCAAATGGGGCGCGGCGCAATTCGGCGCTGTCATGCCTCCGGAGCGCGTCTGCCCCCAGCATACCGATATGCGGTTGATTTCAGCCCTGAACCGGCCGTTTGCACGTGAGTGCCGCTGATCCGCAGGCACAGACAGATGATGATACCGGCGAACTCCGCCGGCCGTTTGCACGCGTGCACAGCCAACCGCCGCGCCCCGGTTGTCCACTTGCACACGCCGGATTGGCGGTTACAGCCGGTCTCTCCGCTTTTGCAGAAGCTGGGCCGGCAATTCTTCTCCTCTCGGCCCGACATCGCGTTTATGCCATCCGTTGGAACAGAAAAAGAGCAGCGTATACACGCTGCTCTTACGATAACCCGATTTACTCGATGATG
>DXWI01000028.1 GCA_019416935.1 Clostridiales bacterium
GAGTTGTGATAAGATATATACATCATAAATGAAATCGATTGCAATAATTGTTGGAATTTTCTGGAGAATATCGGATGCGAATCACAATATTGGGCGCAGGGGCGATGGGGATGCTGTTCGGGGGATACCTGTCGAAAGAAAACGAAGTATGGCTGTTGGATGTGGATGAGACACGGGTTCGAAAGATCGAAGCGGACGGGGTCATGATTCGGGAAACGGACGGAGATAGGGTCTTTCATCCGCATGCTGCCGTGGCTTCCACGGGCTTGGGCGAGATGGATCTGGTGCTGGTCTTTGTGAAGGCAATGTACACAGAGTCTGCGCTGGAGACGAATAGACGACTGATCGGGCCGAACACCTACTTGATGACCTTGCAGAACGGCGCGGGGCATGAGAAGAAGCTGCTGCGGTTTGCGGACCGGAAGCATGTGATCATCGGATCGACGCAGCACAACAGTTCGATCATCGGGAACGGATATGTGAATCACGGCGGCGGCGGCAAGACCAGCATCGGGCTGCTGGATGGGAACAGTATGTCATTGACACCGATTGCTGAAAATTTAACAAAATGTGGATTCGATTGCAAAACTTCGGATGAAGTGAAGCGGCAAATCTGGACGAAGCTGTTCATTAATACGGCGGCGAGCTCGTTGACTGGCGTACTGCAGGTACCGCTGGGGTTTATCCTGCTGTGCTTGGGTTTGCACAGGGTTATCAGCCGGTCGCAGGATTTAACTGGGGCGCAAAACACTATGATCGCGTTAAGAAGTCCTTTTGGTTTTCCGCATGGGTGAGCGTGATATCTGTGACGGCTGTTGCTATTGTAGCGGCAATCATTGCACCGTGGCTCATGCAGGTGTTCACGGAATCGGATGCGGAAATGATTGAAATTGGCGTGGTTGCCATCCGTACACAATGCCTAGCAATGCCGAGTGTGGCGTGGGTCATTATTGTAAACATGACATATGCAGGACTTGGAAAGGCGGCAGGTGCTGCGGTGCTGAGTATGCTTCGACAGGGCCTATTTTTTATCCCGATGACAATTCTGTTGCCACGTCTTTACGGGGTATATGGACTTGCTTCGGTACAGGGCGCAGCTGATATGTTGACATTGCTGGTCAGCTTGCCGCTCAGCATTACAATCCTTCGGGAAATTAATAGAAAAAAGAAAGAGCAAACAATAGTGACATAATTACAAGGAGTTAATTAAGTATGAGATTATGGTATGATTTGACAGAGCCTAAGTTTACAATTGCATTTTCGTTTCTAAACCGCACAGATCTTGCAGGACTCCCCGAAGGCTGGATCGAACTGGATAACGGTGTGCGTGCAAGTGTACAGCACTATACGACCATGGTGGCCGATGCACTGTCCTTTGAAACGCATGAAAGGTTTTTTGACATCCAGTATCTCATCGAGGGAAAAGAGTTTGTCGGCTGTGTGAGCCGCAAGGAATTGGTGGAAAAAACCGCGTATAATGCCGAGAACGACATCACCTTCTATGAAGAACCGGCTCTGTCTGGTGCAGTGCTGCTCGAAGCGGGCGATTACGTCATACTTGCGCCGGAGGATGCGCACAAACCTAGATGCATAGCTGGCCAAGCCATGCCGGTCAAAAAAATAGTAATAAAAGTGCCGGTATAAGGATGAGCAGCCGGTAACGACTGTAGTTATTGGCCGTATATTCTCTTGTTCGGCCTAAAGTGCCAAAGTGTATGATGGAAAGCCGCCCGAATATTATTGCCGGACGGCTTAATGTTTGGGTTTTGCTTGCAGGAAATGCTCATAGACGGGGAATTACTTGTCCCGTTTGTGGCGGCGAAACGGACGGAGAAGAGGACTCCTTTCCGATCAAAGCTGTGAGCCTCTACAAAAACAAGCCTCCATCCCATTTAATGACCGCATGGAATAGACTTGCGCAACAAAGCGGTCTATTCTATAATATGAACCGTAGTAATGATGGAGTGTAGGCCGATTGAAAACGAGTGATTTTTATTATGATCTGCCGCCGGAGCTGATTGCTCAGACCCCGGCCGCTGTTCGCTCAGATTCCAGATTGCTGATCTATAACCGGGACACGCAGTCGATTACCGACGGCGTGTTTTGTGATATCGTTCAGCATCTTAATCCGGGCGACGTCCTTGTACGCAACACGACGCGAGTGATTCCGGCGCGCCTTTTCGGAACCCGCGCGGATACCGGCGGCCACATGGAGCTGCTGCTGCTCAAACGCTTGGAAAACGATGTTTGGGAGTGCCTGGCAAAGCCGGCAAGAAGGGCCAGAGCGGGACAGGTTTACCAGATCAGCGACGAGCTTTCCGCTTGCGTTGTGGGCGACACGGACGCCGAAGGCGGAAAGCGGATCAAGCTGATCTACGATGGAATTCTGGAGGAGATTTTGGACCGCGTCGGGCAGATGCCGCTGCCGCCATACATTACCGAGCGCCTGAACGATCAAACCCGCTATCAGACCGTATATGCCAATGAGAGCGGCTCCGCAGCGGCGCCGACCGCCGGACTGCATTTTACGACCGCGCTGCTCGACGAGATTCGGGCCATGGGGGTAGAGGTGGTGGATGTGCTGCTGCATGTCGGCCTTGGCACATTCCGACCGGTTTCTGCCGAGCGTGTGGAGGATCACCATATGCATTCGGAGTATTACCGCGTTGCGGAGGAAGCTGCGGCGCGTATCAATCGAGCGCGGCAGAACGGCGGCCGGATCATCGCGGTTGGCACAACCTCGGCCCGCACGCTCGAGAGCGTAACGACGCCGGATGGAATCGTGCATGCACAGTCGGGATGGACGAGCATATTTATTACCCCCGGATACCGGTTCCGTGCGGTGGATGCGCTGATTACCAATTTCCATTTGCCGGAATCAACGCTGTTGATGCTCGTATCGGCGCTGTCTTCGCGGGAGGAGATGCTGCGGGTATACCGGCATGCCGTTTCGCAGCGCTATCGATTTTTCAGCTTTGGGGACGCCATGCTGATTGAATAGGATGGGGAAGAATGGAACATTTTCACTTTGAACTGTTAAAAACCTGCAAGCAGTCGGGTGCTCGCCTTGGATTGCTGCATACGCCGCATGGCACGATTGAAACGCCTTGCTATATGCCCGTTGGGACACAGGCGACTGTGAAGGCTATGACGCCGCGTGATCTGGAGGATGTCAGGGCCAATATTATCCTCTCCAACACCTACCATCTCTATATGCGGCCGGGGCATCGGCTGGTGGAGGAAGCTGGTGGGCTGCACCGCTTTATGCACTGGGATCGGCCGATTTTGACCGATAGCGGTGGCTTTCAGGTGTTCAGCCTTGCAAAGATGAACGATATCCGTGAGGATGGCGTGGAGTTTCGGTCGCACATCGATGGGAGCAAGCATTTCTTTACGCCGGAAAAGGTCATGGAGATCGAGCAGGCGCTGGGCGCAGACATTGCCATGTGCTTTGATGAATGCGCGCCCTACCCAAGCGACCATGCCTATACGCTGCGCGCAATGAACCGTACGCATCGGTGGGCGGCGCGCTGTCAGCAGGTTCATGACCGCGCGGACCAGGCGCTGTTTGGTATTGTACAGGGCGGAACCTATCGCGATTTGAGAATAGAAAGTGCAAAGACAATCGCATCCATGGGGTTTATCGGCTATGGAATCGGAGGATTGAGCGTTGGCGAGCCCAAACCGGTCATGTACGGGATGCTGGAAGAGATGATGCCCTATATGCCGGAGAACAAGCCGCGCTATCTGATGGGCGTTGGAAGCCCGGATTGCTTGCTGGAGGGGGTTTTGCGCGGAGTGGATATGTTTGACTGCGTGCTGCAAACCAGAAGCGCGAGAAACGGTCTGGCGCTTACCCGCTCCGGGAGGCTGATTCTGCGCAACGCCAAGTATGCGCACGACTTTTCGCCAATCGAACCCACATGCGATTGTTATGCGTGCCGCACCGGATTCACGCGCGCGTACCTGCGCCATCTCTTCAAGGCGGATGAAATCCTTGCGGCGCAGTTGGTTACAATGCACAACCTGCGGTTCTCCCTGCGGCTGATGGAGGATGTGCGCAGGGCCATCCGCGAGGATCGCTTCGGTGATTTTGCCCGCGAGTTGTTGGAGGGGGGCATCTATACCAATTGATGCGGCGAGAATTCTTGTGTGAAACGGAAACGGACACACTGGCGCTCGGCAAGCGCTTGGGGACCCTGCTGCCTCCCGGCGCATTTGTTGCGCTCCACGGAGATTTGGGCGCGGGAAAAACGGTTTTTGTGCGGGGCATTGCGAGCGCGCTGGGCATCTCTGAGGTGACCAGCCCCACATTCACCATCGTACAGGAATACGACTCGTCGCCGCGGCTGCTTCATTTTGACGCGTACCGGCTTTCCGACGAGGACGAGCTGTATGCGATTGGATTTGATGATTATCTGAGACAGGACGCAATCGCGGTAATGGAGTGGGCGGAACTGGTCGCAGACGCAATTCCGGCAAACCGGTTCGAAATACGGATAGAGGGCGAGGGCGCCGGAACGCGCCGCGTTGCTGTATCCGCTTTGGACGCTGCCTGCGAGGAGGTGTTGGAACAGCTATGATGATATTGGCATTGGAGACAACGGCAAAGATCGCATCTGTTGCGCTGCTGGACGGCGAAACGGTTCTTGGCGTTCTATACTGCGATGCAGAAAAAAAGCATGCGGAAACGGTCCTGCCCGCCATTGAGCAACTGCTGGAACAGCAGAGAATCGGCCTGGAGCGGATCGATGCGTTTGCCGTTGATGTCGGTCCGGGCTCGTTTACGGGCGTGCGCATCGGCATCTGCATTGCAAACGCGCTTGCCTATGCGCTGCACAAGCCGGTTATGATGGCGGATTCGCTGCGCGTACTCTGCCAAACGGCCGCAGACCAACACGGCGAGGTGTGCGCGCTCATTGATGCGAGAAACGGAAATGCCTATGCTGCAAGATACGGGAACGGCATTTGTATCGAGGCGCCCAAGGCGGTGATACTGGAACCGTATCTGCGGCGGCTGCCCGAGGATATTGTGTTTGTGGGGGACGTCCTTCCGGTCTGTCAATCGCAGGCATACCCGAATGCGGTGTCGCTCGGACTTGCCGCGATCGCTTGCGGGAATGGCGGTGTGGCAGAGGCACGGCCGCTCTATCTGCGCCCCTCACAGGCGGAGCGCCTTGTGGGAGGCCGGAAATGAGCGCCGTCTTTCGCGAAATGCGGAAAGCGGACGTCGGTCGTGTCCACGAGATCGAGTGCGCCTGTTTCCGCACGCCATGGTCGAAGCTTTCGCTGATGGGGGAGCTGCGGAACGATATCGCTGTGTATCTGGTGGCGGAGTGCGACGGCATTATTGTCGGGTATGGCGGCATGTGGGTTCTGTATGATGAAGCGCATGTGACCAACATCGCGGTGATGGCCCCCTACCGGCGCGCCGGTATTGCCCGGTCGCTGATGCTGCACTTGATGGAGCGAGCGA
>DXWI01000029.1 GCA_019416935.1 Clostridiales bacterium
AGATCCCGCCCGTCGCGCGTCTCGGCCGCCGCATCAAGGCCAAGCTGTTCACGAAGAAGACGCAGGCCGGTCAATAAGCCGAATACAGCGTTCACCGTCAGCGCCCCGCGCGTCCGCGTCCTCCGTTGACGCGCGGTTTTTTCATCCAACCATCCCATGAAAGGGGGCTTGTCTACATGTACAAAACTTCCATCATCACCGATGAGGTCTCCCAAGATCTCAAAGTCGCCGCCGAACTCGCCGTCCGCTACGGGCTCGATGCGGTAGAAATCCGTTCCGTCAAGGAGCGCAATCCGTTCCAGATGGATCGGGAGGATTTTCAGTCCATCAAGGAGATCGTGGACGCCTATGGACTGCACGTCTGCGCGATCGGCTCGCCGCTGTTCAAGTGCGACCTTGACGATGAGGCCGCCTGTGAGCAGCATCTGGAAGGGCTCAAGCGCTGCGTCGAAGCCGCACATCTCTGGAACACGAAGCTCATCCGTGCGTTCACCTTCTGGTCCAAGAAGGGTGAGACGCCCTGCTGGGAAAAGATCGAAGAGAAAATGCGGCAGGCCATCGCCATCGCGGAGGATGGCGGCGTTTGCCTTGCCATCGAGTCCGAGCCGTCCGTAAACACCGGCAACATCAAAACGCTCGTGGACTTTCTCAAGGCGATTGACTCCCCGTCCCTCGGCGCCATGTGGGATCCGGGCAACGAGATTGCGGATCCGCTTGCGCCGCCGCCGTATCCCGATGGATACCGGCTCATCAAGCCGTTCATCAAGCATGTCCACCTGAAGGATCTCAAGCACACGGATTCGGGCGAATTCCTCTGCCCCGCGCTGCTCGGCGAGGGCGACGTGGACTTTATGGGCCTGCTCCGGCAGCTCAAGCTGGACGGCTATGACGGCTATGTGAGCGTGGAAACGCACTATCGCCTCAAGCCGCAGCAAATGGACGACGCCCTGCTCATGCAGCCGCAGGGCAGCTCCTTCTCCGAGGGCGGTTACGAGGCCAGCGTCGTGTATCTCGACCGGCTCAGGGACGTGTACCACTGGCAGGAAGAAGCATAAAAACCGTTTGTACCACCGAATCGTCCCCCGGCGGCGCCGCCCGGAATCCGCATGCGTCAGTAGACCCGGTGGACCGGCGGTTTCGCCGGGCGTTTTCTATCCGATACCCGGCGCAGCCGCTGCTGCAGAAAGGAAGGTTCCACATGCCCATTCGACTGATGTTTGCGGGATTCGGCAGGACTGCTGTCGAGCACCATCTCCCGTTTCTGTTGAACAACCCGGCATATGCCCTCGCCGCGGTCTATGCGCCGAGCGAAGGCACGCGCGCCATGGCCGCAAAAACGTACGGCGCCAAAACGTACGCTGACTATCACGACGCGCTGGCCGCGCCGGACATCGATCTGGTCATCATCCTGACGCCGAACAACCTGCACGCCACGATGGCGGCGGACTTCCTGCGCGCTGGCAAAAACGTGCTCGTCACGAAGCCTTGGGCTTGCAACGCCGCCGAGGCGGAGCTCGTCATCCGTGCCGCGCGGGAAAGCGGGAAGCAGGCCTTCCCGTGGCTGCCGTGCCGTTGGAGCAGCGATCTTCGCTCCCTCCGGGAAATCGTTGCGAGCGGAGTCATCGGCGAGGTGTTCATGGTCCGCAGATGCTTCTCGAGCTTCGGAAAGCGCTGTGACTGGCAGACGCAGCGCGCATTCGGCGGCGGCTACCTGCTCAACTGGGGGCCGCACCTGATCGATCAGCCGATGCAGCTCGTCGGTGAACGGGTCAGCAGCGTGTACGGCGTGACCAAGCGGGTGATCAATCCCGGCGACGCAGAGGATATGTTCTTCGCCGTGCTGACGACACAGACCGGTAAGACCCTGATCGCGGAATATACGGTCTGCACGGATGCCAACTGCGACTGGGTCGTTCAGGGGACCGGCGGCACGATCACCGTGAAAAACGACGTCATGCAGGTATCGGTCGTTTCGCAGCCGGCGGTGATCGATCCTTTGAAATACCGCAACGACGTGACGGTGGAAACGCATACGGTCGCGTCCTATGAGCCCGCGCACAAATACGGCGACCACAGTGAGGTCTACCGGAACATTGCGGACGCGCTGAACGGCAAGGACGCCTATCGGGTATCGCTTGAAAGCGCCTATGCGCTCACGCGGGTGCTGGATGCGGTCCGGCAGTCCGCCGAAACGGGGCAGGTCGTATCCCTGTAACACGCCAGCAACCAAAAGCAGCCGCATATCCGGAAAAACCGGGTGCGGCTGCTTTTATTAACTAATTATTATACCTGTTTATTCAAAAGAATGCAATACAAACTTTTACCGGTTCGGCCGTGTGAGGATTGCTTTGTTGTGGCGGGAGCAAAGGCGATATAATGGTGTCACACATGGTTGAGGGACGTGTGTTGTTCTTTTGGAATCCCTCAAAATTTGACAGGAGGAAATCACTATGAAAAAGATGAAAGTGCTTGCTCTCATCCTGGTCCTTGCCATGGCAGCGACCCTGTTCACCGCTTGTGCGCAGGAAAAGCCCTACCCGAACAAGGACCTTACCCTGATCGTTCCGTGGAACGCGGGCGGTTCGTCCGACCTGATCGGCCGTCTGCTCGTCGCCGGCATGGAGCCGGAACTCGGCGTTAAGGTGAGCGTTGTCAACACCCCCGGCGCCACCGGCACCGTCGGCATGAACGACTGCCTGCTCGCGCCGCATGACGGCTACACCCTGATTGCGAACGCCACGCCGTACAACCACGGCGTCAGCGGTCTGGCCGAATGGGCGCCCAAGGATTGGGATTTCTTTGCGGCTTACTATGTCCCGGGCATCATCGCCGTCTCGAAGGATTCCGAGTACAAGACCTTTGACGACCTGTACAATGCGATCAAGGCCAATCCGGATGCCGTCACCGGCGGTACCGCCGGCGCAGGCTCTTCCGGCTTCATCAACATGGAAAAGCTGAAGGCTGTTGATCCCAACTTTGCCAACTACAAGCACATCGCTTACTCCGGCGGCGCGGCTGCCATCACGGCGACCCTGGCCGGCGAAGTGGACTTCACGCCGCAGCTCTCCAACGAAATGATCGACCTGCTCCGCTCCGGCGACCTGATCGCTCTGGCAGCCCTCACGCCCGAAGATCTGGAGTTTGAAGGCGTTGACTACGTGATCCCCTCGATCTCGAAGTTCCTGCCCGACACCGCCAGCGTGCTGCCCTGCGGCGACGCGTTCGGTCTGATGTTCCCCGCCGACATCCCGCAGGATGCCAAGGACAAGCTGGAAGCGGCTTACCTGAAGGCCTGTGAGACTGAGGAAGCCAAGGCGTTCGCAACCGAGAAGGGCGTTATCCTTCAGGCGATGAACCTTGCGGATTCCAACGCGCTGCGCGATGAGACCGCATCGGTCGTCGATTGGCTGCTGTATGACGCAGGCGTCTTCACCATCTCCCCCGAGGAGTTTGGCATCGAGCGTCCGTAACGGATCGTTCGCACACGCCACATTTGTACACGGCAGGGGCATTTGTGGGCAATCACAAATGCCCCTTTGTATCGCACCTTACAATTTCATACAGAAAGGAAGCATCCCACTATGTTATCCGAAGACAACAAGCATGTTGCAATGCCGCCGGACAGAGAGCATCTGGACTTTTTGACGTCCATCCTGCTGTTTGTCGTCTGCGTGGCAGCAATCATCCTCAGTATGGGCTATTGGAAAAAGCTCGGCGGCGAATTCTATGCCTCGCCCGGCTTCATGCCCACGATCATCGCCGGCGCGCTGATCATCATGGCAATCACCCTGTTCGTGAACTCCATCAAGGGGAGTTCGATCTCGGAGCGGTGCCGGCAACTCGGCGCGGCGGTGCCCGCCACGCTGCACAGCAAGGTGTTCTGGCGCGCGGTCATCGGTCTGTCCATCTTTGCGGTCTATATCTTTGTACTGCTGGGCCGGCTGCCGTTCTGGCTCGCGTCATTCCTCGTACTGCTTGCGATTCTGCTCTACCTCAATTTTGAGGGCAAATTCCAGCTCAAGCCCGTGCTCAAGCTCATCCTGATCGCGGCGCTGAGCATCGGCGGCATCGTCCTCCTGTTTCAGGTGGCGTTCTCCGTGCCAATGCCGTAAGGGGGTAGAGACATGATTGGACAATATTTTCTTGAGGCGCTTGGCGTCGTCTTTTCCCCGATCGGTCTGATCGCACTGATCCTGTCCGTCGGCCTCGGTCTGGTGTTCGGCATGCTGCCGGGTCTGACCGCAACCATGGCCGTGGCGCTGCTGACCGGCCTGACGTACAGCATGGACGGCATGCTGTCCGTGCTGGTGCTCATCGGCGTCTATATCGGCGCCATCTCCGGCGGCTGCCAGTCGGCCATCCTGCTGAACATCCCCGGCA
>DXWI01000003.1 GCA_019416935.1 Clostridiales bacterium
GCAGGAATTTGGCGAACACACGAAAAGGGTCGGGAATCCATGGATTCCCGACCCTGCGGTTTTCAAAGCATGCCCCGCGCTTCATCACAACGGAGCAACCCAGCCAAAAACCGGCGAGTTGCCCGTCGGCCGCTTTTCCGGTCAAGCGCATCGTCTGCTGTCGCGGTGCGGCCAAAACCGGCAGGCTGCGCGCCTAAAAGCCTGCGGTCTGTTTTTCACCTTGCAGCGCCTCCGCCGCAAAGCGTTCGTTTGGGGCAAACGCCCGCCAAAAGCGTAAGCCGTGCCGCAGCTCCGGCCGATCGACAGCGACCGAAGCCCGTTTGCGCCTACGCCCACGCGCAGCACCAGCCGCCTGCGCTTCCGCGAAGCGAACGCGGACGGAAACGACAAGCCCTGCCGGCTCTATGCGGGCAAAGCAGCGTCACAGCGCCAACGGCCTGCGCTTCCGCGAAGCGAACGCGGACGGAAATGGCAAGCACCGCCGGCTCTATGCGGGCAAAGCAGCGTCACAGCGCCAACGGCCTACTCCGCCGCGAAACGGATGCGCGAGCGGATCTCGTTCTCCGCTTCCACCCCTTCTGCGGCAGCCAGCAGCCCGAGCAGCTCCATCCCGTTTCGGAAGGCGACCGGCTGCGCGCCCGCCTGCACACAGTGCAGCACGCCCCGCATATCGCCCCCCTGCAAAAACTTCATTTCAATGACCAACGGCCGCGTCCCCGGCCGGTAGACCAGCACCTGTTCGAGCGCATGCTGCTGCACGGGCAGCATGCCCCGGTGCGCGCGCCGGTAGCCATAGTCCTTCCCCTGCGCCTGCGGCGTTAAAAACCGCCGGTCGGCCATGGTTTCCGGCAGCGGCAGGGCGTTGCCGATCGACTGCAGCTTGAGCAGCAGATCGTCCAATCCCAGAAACGGCACCTCGCCCTCCACAAACGCATTGCAGAGATAGCCGCGCCGCGGCACCTCCTGACTGTTGTCAAAGTAGACGGCCATGTAGCCCGCAATGCGCTGGTTTGCTGCGTTCTCCTCGCAGGACTCGCTTTGCGGTGCGTGATCGAAATCCTCCTTCATACGATTCCCCCATTGACAGGCGGTTTGCGGCCGCCCGTCCGTTTGAAATTTGAACCAGGTTCCTGAAGCGGCAAATCAAACAGAACGGCAAAACAGGATAAGCAATCGACATCTCTCGACTTATATCACTATATTTTCCATATTCTCCTGTTTTGTCCGTTTTCCTGCCAGATTGTGATAAAAATCCGGTCGGTTTCCGCTAGGACAGCGGAGAAAGCCGCGCGTGTATGACATAGCGCGCGTTGTCAAAGACATAGGCGCATGTGGACAGCGTGACGATGCGATCCGTGGGCTCGACCGAAACGTTCGCCTGAAAATCCGACCGCTCCATGGCCTCCCGCACGAACGAAAGAAACGCCGCGTCGTCCTCAAACCACTGCTGATAGGCGCTGCCCGCCGCCTCGGAGGTATAGCCCGCCAGCACCTCAAGCCGGTAATCCCCATCCGGCGTGAGCAGGTACATCTCCGGGTGCGCCTCGTAAAACGCCTGCTCCCGATAGGACTCCAGCCAGCCGAACATCGAGCCGTTCTTCATGTGATGGCCATGGATGATCGTGTTGCGGTCCGAAAAATCGGTCGCATTGTCATCGTCGATGTACAGCGTACCCATGCTGTTGCGCGTGCCGTCAAGCAGATGGCTGAGATAGTATTCGTTCGTCTTTCCGCCCGCAACCGGGTAGCTGAGCACTGTTCCCTCGCCGTACAGCCACCCGGCGACCATGCCGCGCGCTGCATGGAGCTTTGAGAAATCAACCTCGATGGGGGCGTATTCCGCCGCCGGCGTTGCTTCTGCCCCGGTGATCGTGATCACGCCGCTTGCATCCGGCGTGGCGGGCGGAACCGTTGCGGCCGCGCCGGTCGCACGCGGACGGACGGCCAGCGTGGCCGTGTCGCTGTAGGCGCTGTCGCCCGCACGGTAATCGCGGGTCTTCCAAAATATCATAAGCGCGCAGAGCAAAAGCACCAGCGCGCATATGACAATCAGGACATTATAAATCCTTGTTTTCTTTCTCTGCATGAATGTCCCCGTTGCTGCGCACAACCGTTCGCCGCAGGGTGGTTATTCGTTGCCGGCCGCGCGCTTTTTCAGCACGATCAGCACGACGATGACCAGCAGCATGGCCGCGCCCA
This sequence comes from Clostridiales bacterium, assembly GCA_019416935.1. Taxonomy (GTDB): domain Bacteria; phylum Bacillota; class Clostridia; order Christensenellales; family CAG-138; genus Aphodomorpha. Next base: position 2,200 of record DXWI01000003.1, read on the forward strand.
GCAGGAGCCACGGCGTGAGATTCGTTTCGTCGCCGGTCTTGTCGGATGGCTTCGGGTAGGTACGGGCGTCGGCTCGGGCGTCGGTTCCGGCACCTCTTCGACCGTGAATACCCAGACCACGTCGCCGGTCTTTTCCATGTACTCGTTACCGAGCGTGAGCGGCACGATCAGATCCGCCGTCAGCGTGATGGCCGCACCGGGATAGAACAGGCCCAGCAGCACGTTTTCAGCCAGACCATCCTGCTCGCTCGGGGGTGCCTCGTACAGCTTTGAGCTGCCGAAGGAGTTCGTCACCTTGAGCTGGAGCTGATCGAGGAAGTCCTTGTACTCCGGCTTGACCGGCTCCATGCGCAGATAGATGCGCACCTTGCCCGCGCTGGAGTTCTTGACGTTGATCGTCTGCGACAGCGTATCGCCCGGCATGACGCCCTTGAAATTCACGAACAGATCGGTAGCGGAACCGGTGCCCGTGTTGCTAAACACGAACTGCTTCTCCTGCCCGGTGTAATCCACCGTCGGGTTTTCCGCCGCCAGCGCCGCCGCCGGCAGCACCAGCAAGAACATGGCCGCAAACAGGAGCGAAAGGAGCTTTTGCATTCTCTTCATCTTAGTCCTCCTTAACCCGCATATGCGGTTACGCTGTTTTCGGCAATCGTCACGCCCCACGCTTCGCCGACCGCTTTTGCGGGTTCGCTCTGAATCGCGGAGGCAATAACCTCGACGACCTGACCGTTCTTCAGCGTGATGCTGTCGATCAGCGCCGTATCGGTGAGCGCTCCGGCAGCGACCGGCTTCGTGAAGTAGTAGTATTCACCGTTCTTCACCCGGCCGGCTCCCATGGTAAAGTTCGGGATAGTCGCGGTTTTCGACCCGTCCACATTGTCGCCGTCCACAAAGTACGTCACAAGCGCAACGCGGATGTAGGCAGGAATGTCGCCGGTGTTCTGGATTTTAACATCCTTTTTTACACCGTTCTCGAAGGTTTCCGCAACCTCGCACGTCACCTCGGACGGTTTGAACTCGTTCTCAACCGGCGCAGTGTCATCGATGAGGAACGCGACCGCGCCTGCGGCAGCGTTCGCGTCGCCCTTGGTCTCGAACTGCTGCGCCGCCGCATCCACGCCGATCACGCGGTGGATGGCGACCACCAGATCTTCATTCATCACAAACGCGATCGGATCGCCCACGGCAATCCTGTCCGCATCCATGCGCTGCACATACACGAGCGAGCCGACCGGATACACCGGTTCCATACTGCCGCTCAAAATCACATATGGCTCAAGGCCCACCAGCCGGACACCGACCAGCGCCACCGCCAACAGCACAACCAACACAACCAGCACGGTGCCGGCGATGTTGCACATTCGTTTTCCCATAGACCTTCCTGCCGCCGCATTTCTCTACAAGGCGAACGCGGTCAATATATATGAATCAATTCTCTTTGTTTATATTTTATCAATATTTAGACGACCCGGCAAGAGAAACTTCTGTCATTTTGCTTCTGCCCATGCCGTTTTGGGTCATTTGGGGCTAAAATGGGGGTTCAGGTTTCTGCCATTTTTCAAAATCGCCGGTTTTACCCCGTTCAGAGGGGGATGCCGTGCGGAGATTCATCGAACGGCGGGCGGCGCTGCGGTCCGGCGGGGGACAAGTCCCAAGCCGGGGCGCGATACCGTTTGGAAACGCCAGCCGGAGCGCGGACATTACGGTCGTGGAGGATCGCAGCAAGCGCGCACGTGTCATGCGGTAGGCCAGTGCAAGGCGCGCACGGGTCACGCCGGAGGCCGATGCAGGCGCGCGATGGGTGCAGCGGAACGTAAGCCCCCTCCGAAAAGTGATGCGGCGAAAGGGGGGGGGAGCCATGGGTTGCCGGGGAAAAAGGGCCGTGCCGCTTCAGTGTGAACGGTCACGCCACTCCTGCCGGTAGTACATGCGCACCAGCGTTGGGCGCGAATTGGTGCCCGTCTTTTCATAAATGGCGGAGAGGTGGCGATACACCATGCGCTCCGACATGCACACCTCGCTCGCGAGCATACGGATCGTGCCATCGCCTTCGAGCACTGCCGCAAGCACCTCTATCTCGCGCTTTGTCAGGTCATACTGCTGCACAAAAGCGGCCAGCACCGGGTCCTTCGGATTACCATCCGCATCCAGCAAGCCGCCCGCTGCCGGGTTGTTCGCCGGTTCCGGGGCCTGCGGATCGGCACACGCGGCAGCATCAGCAGGCGTGGCCGCTACGCCGTCTACGGCGGTGCTATCGGGTATGGTTGTGGCGGCGGTTGCCGCATCTTTGTCGGGTGCGGTTTTGCCGGCGGTTGCAGCGGTATTCCCAGCCGCATCCGGGCGTTCGGACAAGGCCGCTCCTCCCGATGCACTTACGTTGCCGCATGCAGCAGCCGCATCGGTAGATACGGCTGCCGTGGCGAATGGCCAAATCTGCTCCGGAAGCCGGTTGCGCCGGAGTACGGCCAGCCACAGCGCGGCCAGCGCCGGGAGCACTGCAAACAACTGCAGCTTCGGCAGTGCGTTTGCCTGGGCCAACGCCGATACCGGCTCGTTCAGCAGCAGGCCGGTCGCCCCGAGCATGAACGCGCGCAGCAGCCGCCCCATATCGGCCCATTGATGCGGGCAGCGAGTATCGGGCGCCAGCTCCAGGAACGCAAGCGTGGCGCAGAGCACATACGTTCCGCTGAACGCATACAGCAGCACCGCATACCATTCCTTCGAAGATAGGAACAGATACCCCAGCAGGGACAGCAGCATCACCGAACGCAGATGCACGGGCAACACGAGACGGTTTTTCAAATCCGCCAACACGCCCGCAAGCAGCGCCGTTGCCGCAAACGCAAAGCGCGGCAGCAGCGTAAACCGCAGCGCGGCCTCGGTATACAGCGCCGTCAGCGTACAGTTGCCGATGGACGCGGTCAAAACGATCAGCGCAAAGATACCGCACAGCAGCAGCATCGGCGGGTTCTTGCGTTCGGCCCGGATTTCCACCTGTGCGCGCGGAACGACCACGTCCGCCAGCCGCCAATAGCGCGTTCGATTGAACAGCATCAGCGAAAACGCAACCGCTCCGACGCCCGCAACGACCGCCGCCAGCACACGATGGTCATGCACGGCCGTCAGCGCGGATTGTCCGAGCGTGGCCAGCGCCAGCGCCGTACCGACCGCACGGCCGGAATACGCCGCACCGCAGAGCGCATAGCTGGCATAGTAGTGCGCCGCGCCGCCGATATAGCTGCAGCTGAACATCGCCAGCAGCGAGAGCGTCCAACGGACCGCACCGTCGCCGCCAACCCCCAGCACCAGCAGCACCAGCGCGGCCAGATACGCCAGCGCCATTGCGAACAACACCGTGCGGCGCTTTCGATACGCGCGCACATACCGGCCGAGCAGACCGAAAACGGCGTACCCCGCCGCAGAACAGAGCATGCTGAGCGCATACAACAGCCGCGCTTGCTCGGGCTTGAACAGCAGCAAAGCGCGGTTCACCGCAGCGTACTCTGTGAAAAAATATAGAAATAAAAATGCTCCGTAGAACAGCGTGACCTGCAAAAAGCGGTTCATCACGCGCTGTTCGTTTCCATATTCTCCCGGAACACACCGATTGCCCATGTACGCCCCCTTCGACAAAATTCCGCTTTGATTTTTGCTATATTGTAACACTATTCACGCAATTGTGCAAGTCGCGTCCTCAATGGCGCACGCCCTCCGCAGGCTGTTCCGCAGGGCACTCGGCCGGCCGTTCCGCGAGCATGCGATCGATATACCCGAGCAAATAAAACTTTTCCTCCGGCGTCAGCAGCGCCAGTTTTTGCTCCAAGGTCAGCAGTCGGATCTGGTCAACCGTCATATCCGTCCCCTCCCTTCTTTACTTGGTTATATTATATATTTCTCAGATATGTCTGTCAAGCCGCAACCCGACCCGCGCCGCCATTTTTCGCAGTATCGTTTTCCTTGACTTGGTGAATTCCGAATGCTATATTGAGACGGAGGTGATGCGGGTGTTAAGCGAACGGCTATCGGAGCTCATTGCTGTTCTTGGTTTGAAAAAGGGTGAGTTTGCTGACCGCATCGGTTTTTCCCAGGCGTATGTTTCGCTGATCGCCGCGGGCAAGCGCCCGAATCCCAGCGATCGCTTTTTTGCGTCCGTCTCCCGCGCGTTTCAGGTGAACGCGGTCTGGCTGCGCACGGGCGAGGGGAAGATGTTTGGCGGCTGTGACACAGATCTGTCCGGAACGGATCTCGCGCTCATTCGTAAGTACCGGTCGCTCCCGCTCCATGAGCGCCAGATCGTGGATGAGATCGTCGATGCGTTTGCCGTGCGGCGGCTTTCGCTCGCGCAGGAGGAGAAGGAACCGGCCCGGTGAGTGCCGGAAACGATGGGTGAACAATGAACGGATGGCCGCTGTACTGACAGCGGCCATCCGTTGCAAACCGTCAAAAAACTCTGTTTTTTGACGGGACTTCTGCTACGGCAGGGATACACTTGCAGGTTTGACGCTGCAAACCTACAAGCAAAGTGTCAAAAGCACCGCGCAGGTCGCTGCTTTTGACGGATTTTATGGTTCTTCCTGCGCAAGCCTCGTGCGCGAACCGACGGAGCGGTTCGCATCGTCACTTTTTTGACAAGCTGGAACGGATGGCCGCTGTACTGACAGCGGCCATCCGTTGTATATCACCAAAAACTTCGGTTTTCCCTGCGCAGATTGCGTGCGCGGCTCTGTTTGACAATCAGCGGGACGCGCTCCCGGCTGGGCCCAGCAGGATGCTGCAAACGTCGAGCGGCGTCGCGGCCAGATAGCTCGCGCCGGCGGCGGTCAGCTCCGGTTCCGAGCCATAGCCGTACAGCACGCCGATCGCGGCCAGCCCGCAGGATCGCGCGCCCTCAATATCGTAGCGCCTGTCGCCGACCATGACGGCCTCGGCTTTATCCGCCACGCCCGCCTCCCGCAGCGCGCACGCGATGACCTCCGCCTTGTTCTCACGCGTTCCATCGAAGCTGCTGCCATGGATGCCCGCAAAATACCGCGTGAGGCCGGCATGGTCGAGCACAAGCTTGGCAAACGGCTCCGGCTTGGACGTGGCCAGCAGTACCTCCCGCCCGGCCGCTTGCAGTCTTGCGAGCATCTCGGGCACGCCGTCGTACAGCGAAAACCGGAACAGCCCCTCCCGCCGGTAGTGCGGGCGGTAATGCCGGTTAACCGCCTCGTCCGCCTGCTCCGGCGAAAAGCCATAAAACTCAATGAACGAATCTGTGATCGGCGGGCCGATGAAGCGCAGCAAATCCTGTTCCTTTGCCTCGATGCCATACTGCCGCAGCGTATACGCCGCCGATGCGGTGATGCCCGGCGCGGATTCCGTCAGCGTTCCATCCAGATCAAACAACACATAGCGATAACTCTGTTCCATCAAAAACCTCCCGTCCCACATCCCGCATCCATATGATACCGGATTCTCCGAAAAAGCAAAAAAAGGCATTGCGGCGGCGACCGCCTGCCCCTCTCTTCCCGCCGCGCGGTTCAGGCCACCCGATGCCGGGCAAGGCAAGCGTTCCACTGTGCCTCCGTCAGGCCAAATTCCTTTTGTAGCTGCCGCTGAATCTCCGCATGCCGGAGCGCAATCTGCTCCCGCATTGCGGCGACGGCCGTTTCCCAGTCCGCCATCGACGCGGGCAGGCCCCACGCTGCGATATGGCGCGGCATCTCCGGCCGGAGCGCGGCCGCCATCTCATCCAGCAGCGCGGTGAGCCGCTCCACCGAAAGCGACGTGCTGAGGAGTTCGGCATAGCGCTCGATCAGCCGCTCCCGCCACGCGGCGTTTTTTCGCAGCGCGCAGTAGATATCCATATTCACGCGATCGCCCATCGGATTATAGACGACGCCGTCGGCGTTGAAATAGTCTTGAAACAGGTTCGTTCCCGTTCGATGCTCGCACAGGCAGCGATCGACGTCATAGAGGTAGGGCCGCCAGCGGATTGCATAGTCGTCCGTTGCCCAGTAATTCTGGTTATGGATGTCGTAATTTCCAAAAAACGTCTGTGCGATCAGATAATCCGTCACGTAAGGGATGTCCACCCACTGCGAAAAGTTCTCCACCACCGCGTCATCCGTAAAATCGGCGGTGCGGGCAAACCGGCGCACGCGCCCGTAATCCTCAATCGAGCCATGGCGCGCGATGTGGTTTTTGCCCACGATCTGCACGGTATCGGGGTCCACGCCATAATGCGCCTCGAGGAAATCCTGATTCATGCCCTCGTTGAAATCCATTACGCCGAAATATGCCCCGTTCACATAGACGATGACCGGACGCGTTTGGATATGATCCAAATACATGCCTTCGACCGCACGGTTGGCAAAGGAATCCCGCAGCCGCGCGCTGGCAATATCCTGACTGCCGTTGCGCAGCACCAGCGTGCCATAGGCTGCGGCGCTGCCCTCGCCCCAGAACGGATAGGCGACCGTTCGTTGGCCCAGCTTTGCCCGCAGGTGAATGCTCAGCGATTTTTGCGGATACTTGAGCGATGTGTTGCCCCTGGCGCGGATTGCCGCCGGGAATACCGTGCCCAGCGCACCGTCCGCCTCATAATACGATATGGCGGCCGCTCCTTCGCCTGCCACAGCGCCCAGCTTGGCGCTCAGAATTTTTGACCAGAGCGCCGGCGGGCAGGCAATGCAGACGATCGGGAGCGTATGCGGCTCCTCCAATAAATAATGCGCGCTCTGCACCGCGCTCGGTTCCAGCCCCTCCGAAAACGCAGCGGCGCGCACCACGGTGGAAGCATCGATACAGAGCGGCTCGGTATAGGCCGCCGAAGCCGCCGTCGGTTCGCTCCCATCCAGCGTATAGCGAATGGTCGCCGCTGGATCGATGGTGGACAGGGTTAAAAAAAACGCCTCCCGATGATACAGCGCCTGCTCAGAAAAGACCGGCGCACTCGCCCGGCCGAGCGTGTACGAACGGCTGTTGCCGCCGCCCGGCGTCGCCTCACTAAAAAACACCCGGCTGACCGTCGGTTCGGCCGGTGTTCTTCCGGACGTCTGCCCATCCAGCAGCACGCCCGTTTCAAACGCGTCCCGCAGCATGCCGTTTTCATCATGGAGATACAGCGCTTCACCGCCCGACGAAATGCCGAACGCCGCTTCCGGCCGGAGCACAAGATAGCCGCCCGCCGGAATCGTTACCGATTCAAGTCTGTACGGCGCGGGATCGGCGGCGCTGTCCGACAGCGACCATCCGCCGAGCGCCACCGCCTGTTCGCTCCCGTTATGCAGTTCCACCCATTCCGCATCCGCGTTCACCTCGCTGATGTACACCCCGTTCGCAGGATACGCGCACACCGCGTCCGGCGTGGAAAATGCCCGCGCGTTCTGATAGCCCGGCGTCGGATACGCATAGTATACCGGCGTACCATCCGCCGCATATCCTTGCGAAACATTTTCCGAAAGGCCGTCAACCCACAAAATGCTGTCCGTTCCCATCGTCTGCGCATGGAACAGATAGCAGCCGCCGTCCCGCTCGGAGACGGAGAAACCCGCGTGCAGCTCCCCGTTTCTCGTTGTTTTTCCGGATAAAAACACCAGCCGGTATGCGCCGGGCTCGATGGAAACATCGGGAAACGCCCATTTCATCGGCTCCGCCGGGTCGTCGCTCAGGTAATAGCCCGCAAGGGACGCCGGCTCGCTGCCGCCGTTATACAGCTCCACCCAATCGCTGTGATCGCCGTACACGTCGATTGCGCCAAAGGTGTTGTTGAACAGTGCTTCGCTCAGCCGCACCGGCGCATCCTCGCCCATCGGCGCCATGGCCGCGCTGCCGATGACCGCCGCATTGGCTGCGCCCGGCGTCGGCGCGCCGCAATACCCGTATGCGCCCTGCGCATCCAGCGCCCATGACAGTCCCCGCGGCATGGCGGGCACCTCCACCCGGTCGATCAGATGCGCATACGAGTCGAACAGCAGCACGGTTTCGCCCTCGGCCGCAATGCCGATTCCGGTGTTTTCCAACACCGCGTAGCCGCCCGCCGGAATCGTCAGTGTTTGCAGGCGGTGCTTGCGCGGGTCGGTCTCGTCGTCCGTCAAAAAGCAATCCGCAAGCGTCAGCTCCGTATCGGATGGATTGTACAGCTCTATCCAGTCCGCCGCGTCTGCCAGCCCGTTCGACTGCACCTCGCTGATCCTGACCGCCAGATCGGACGATTCCATGGCCTGATCCGCTTCCGGCTCGGCGGTGATGGCCGTCGTATTCGCTGCGCCGGGCGTGGGCTGGCGGCAATACCCCGCCGCGCCGCTGTCGGTTCGGGCATAGGACACATCCTCGCCCAGCGCCGGGATCACCAGTTTATCGATCAGCTTTCCCGCGGTATTGAGCAGATACAGCGTCTCCCCCGTCCGGCTGATGCCGAACGGCAGGCAAAAGCCATCCGTGCCGGCAGCCTTGCTGCCGGCGGGAATGACGCAGTATCCTCCCGCTGCGATGGTGATATCGGGCAGTACGCAAGCGGGATCAAACGTATCGGCCTTGTCCACCAGAATATAGCCCTGCAACCGGATATCCCGGGAGCCGCCGTTATACAGCTCAATCCAATCCGGCGTGCCGAGCGCTGCGTCGACAAACGAGCTTCGATTGTCGGATACCGCTTCGTTGATGCGCAGCTCCTCCGAGGGCGAGCAGGCGCAGAACGCTATCGCCGGCAGGCACGCGGCCAGCAGCAGGAGCCATCCCCTTGTTTTTCGCCTTCTCTTCATGCGTTCTCTCCAGAAACGGAAACCGTTTGTAATCATCGGCGCTGCAAGCGAACCAATATTTGTATCATACCACACGCGCTGCCGCAGCCGCAAGGGCGACGATGGCTTCGCAGTCGCGCGCCCGTGGCCTTGTACAGAGAGTATATTTCCCGTCGCTCCGTTCGCGCGCGGCCTTGTACCGTTTTCACCGGATTTGATCCCATGAACACGGATTTGGGGGAAAGCTATGGAATCCCTATTGACAAAGTGTGTATTCTGTATATACTGTATATATACCGTATGTTTGCTTTGCCAAAGGAGAAGCCCATGACCATCCTGATCGACAACCGCAGCGGCGCGCCGATTTACGACCAGATCTATCAGCAGATCCGGGGCGCCATTCTCGGCGGAGAACTAGCGGCGGATGCAGCGCTGCCATCCATCCGCAGTCTTGCAAAGGATCTGCGCATCAGCGTCATCACGACCAAGCGCGCCTATGAGGAGCTTGAGCGCGAGGGGCTGATCTATACCGTCGCGGGTGTGGGCTGCTTTGTGGCGCAGCAAAACGCGGCGCTGCTGCGCGAGCAGACGCTCAAGCAGATCGAATCGCGCCTGCTCGAGGCGGCGCAGCTTGCCGCGGGCGCGGGCGTATCGCGCGCGGAGCTTGAAGAAATGCTGGATATTTTGACGGAGGAAATGAAATGAACGAAAACGCTCTGGAAATCCGGGGACTGACGAAAGCGTTTCCCGGCTTTACGCTCGGGCCGCTCGATCTGACGCTGCCCTCTGGCTGCATCCTCGGCCTGATCGGGGAAAACGGCGCGGGCAAGAGCACGACCATGCGGCTCCTGCTCGGCATGCTCCAGGCCGACGACGGGGAAGCGAGCGTGCTCGGCAGGCGCGTGCTCGGCGCGGGCGCCGCGCGGGACGACTGGAAGGCGGAGGTCGGGGTTGTCCTCGACGAGCCGGGTCTGCCCGACTGCATGACGGCGGCGCAGATGGGCGATATGTTCCGGTGCGTCTATCCGGTCTGGGACGCAGAGGCGTACGGCGCGTACCTCGAACGGCTGGGCGTTCCGAAGGACAAACCGTTTTCGGCGCTCTCGCGCGGCACGCGCATGAAGCTCTGCTTTGCCGCGGCGCTCTCGCACGGGGCGCGGCTGCTGCTGCTCGACGAGGCGACCAGCGGACTCGACCCGCTGGTACGCGATGAAATCCTGACGATCCTCATGGAGTTTACACGCGATGAGCGCCACGCGGTGCTGCTCAGCTCGCACATCGTGAGCGACCTCGAAAAGGCATGCGACTATATCGCCCTGCTGCACGGCGGCACGCTTCTGCTGTGCGATGAGAAGGACCGGCTGCTCGAGCGGTTCGGCGTGGTGCGCGGCAGCGCCGGGACGCTCCACGGCATCGACCGCACCGCCATCCGGGGCAGGCGCGATACGAATTATGGCACGGAGCTGCTCGTGGAGCGCGCGCTGCTGCCGGCCGGGCAGGACGCTGCGCCGGTCAGCATCGAGGATCTGTTTCTTTATCTGGCAAGGGAGGCGGGCTGAACATGAGAGGGCTGTTGATCAAAGACTGGTATCAGGCACGGAAATACTGCCGGAGCCTGCTGTTGATTGCGGTGGTGTTTGCCGCGGTATCGGTATTCTCGGATAATAACCTGTTCGCCATATACCCGCTGATGCTGGGCGCGCTGCTGCCGGTGACGCTGCACGCCTACGATGAGCGCAGCGGGTTTTTGCGCTGTGCGTGCACCATGCCGGTGTCGCGGCGCGACGTGGTCGCCTCCCGGTATGCGGAGCTGCTTTTGGCGCTGGGTCTGGGTCTTGCAGTGCTGGGGGCTGTGCGCACCATCGGCGCGCTGTTCGGTGCGGGCGATACCGGCAGCACGGCGGAGCTGCTCGCGATGGCGCTGCTGTCGGTCGATCTGGCCGCGCTGCTGCTGCCGCTCATCTTCCGCTTCGGCACGGAGCGCGCGCGGATGCTGATGTTCTTTGTCATCGGCGCGCTCGTGGCGCTGATGCTGTTGTTCGGCAGCGATCTTTCCGCACGCCTATTGGATATGCACGCGGTCGTCCGCTATGGCGTCATCGCGCTGGGCCTCGCGGTTTTGCCACTCTCCTACCTGCTCTCGCTCCGCATCTACCGAAAAAAAGCGCTGTAACCGCAGCCGCCGCATGACCAAGCAAAGCCGCCCGTACACTGGGCGGCTCAAACCGTCGAAAAACTCTGTTTTTTGACGGGGCTTCTGCTGCGGCAGGAATGCGCTTGCAGGTTTGACGCTGCAAACCCCTTCCGAATCCGCAAGCGGATTCGGCGAAAGGTGTCCAAAGCACCGCGTAGATCGCTGCTTTGGACGGATTTTATGGTTCTTCCTGCGCAATGCCCGCGCGCAAACCGGCGAAGCGGTTCGCATCATCTCTTCTCTGACAAATAAAGCCGCCCGTACACTGGGCGGCTTTTGCCTAGAAAGAAAGGCGGGAGCGGACACGGATCATCTCCGCCGCAATGCTCACGGCGATCTCCTCCGGCGTTTCGGCGCCGATGTCCAGTCCGATTGGCGAATGTATGCGATCCGCATCGGCATCGGTCAGCCCCGCTTCGAGCAGCCGTGCGCGCGTTGCGGCCACCTTATGCCGGCTGCCGATACAGCCGACGTATGCCGTGGGCACGCGCAGCGTCTGTTCGAGCACCTCATAATCGGCCTGATGCCCGGGCGTCATGATGACCACATAATCCTCCGGACAGAGCTGCACATGCGCGCCGATGTTCCGATAATCGCCGAGGATCACCCGCTCCGCCGCCGGGAACGCCTCCGGCACGGCGAACGCGGGCCGGTTTTCAAACACCGTCACGCGAAAGCCCACGCCGGCGAGCACCGGCACGAGCGCCTTGCCCACATGCCCGCCGCCGAACACATAGACCCGACCCGTGCGCACGAGCGGCTCCACATAGTAGGCGGGCTCGCCCTTTTGCAGCACGGCGCGGCTCCGGAGCAGCGGCAGAAGCTGTTCCTTCGTGAGGCAGTCGGTATGCGTGAGTCCGTTCGCCTCGTCGTACACGCCCATGCTCACGAGCGTGCTGCCGGAGAGTTCGAGCACGAGCCAGGCGTTGGTGCGCCCGCTTTGCAGCAGGCGCAGAATGTCCCCGATCAGCGTGCGCGCCGCCGCATCGGCCGGGTCGAAATATTGCAGATATACCGTCACATTGCCGCCGCAGATCATACCGATATCGGCCACATCGTTCGGCCGCAGGATGAAGCCCTGCACGGTGCTGGCGCGGTCGGCGAGCGCCTGCTGCGCCAGACGCGCCGCGTGCAGCTCCACCGCGCCACCGCCGACGGTTCCCAGCGAGGAACCGTCCTCCAGCACGAGCATCTTCGCGCCCGCGCCGCGCGGGGTCGAGCCGGAGCTGGCCAGAATGCTGCACAGCACCGCGCCATGCCCGGCTTCCAGCTCCCGCAGCAGCGTTTCAAACAAACGAGTCATCGAAAAGCCCTCCCATTCCTTCAGCCCTGCCGGTCAATCGAACCGGCGACGAGCGCATGATACTGATCTTCTGTGATGTCACAATGATAGAACAACCGGAAGTAATTTGCAACCTCCGCGTACAGGTCGTACTGTGCCGTCTCCGGATAGAGCAGCTGCGCCATCCACATCATGCCAAGATAGCGCTGCACGGACGGCGGAAAGCCCATCCAGTTGTACGGGCCGAACGGCACTTCGTAATACCGGCCGTCCCGGATCGCATTTACGCTCTGCCACGCGGGGTCTTCGCCCACGGTTTTGTAGATGCTCTCCGGCGCGAACAGGATTACATCCGGGTTCCAAGCCAGAATCTGCTCCATGTCCACCTCGTTGCCGGTGCCCTTGGAGGACGGCGAATCGACCACGGCCAGATTGTCCGCGAGCAGATCGATGATCTCCGCGTGGTAGGAGCCCTGCGCGATCACATTGTTGCCCCGGTCGCCGAGGCAGTACAGCAGGCGCACTTTTTCGACGGAGCCGGCGATCTCGTTCGTTTTTTCGTACACGCTGTCTGAATAGTCGGCCAACACGGCGGCTTCATCGGCCATGTTCAGCAACTCGCCCAGCTTCCGGTACGCGTCGCCCGTCGTCTCGGTCGCAGCGGTCACATGCACGAACGGAATGCCCGTCTGCTCCTGCAAAGCATCGAGATCCTCCACGATGGTATCCTTCGGCTCTCCAACGTCGATGACGACCTGCGCGCCGCTCGCGAGCAGCGACTCCAGGTTCATCTCGCCCTTGCCGCCATAGAGCTGGCCCAGTTCCGGCAGGCTGTAATACTTCTTGTCAAAGAAGGCGGCCGCGGACTCGTCCCAGGCGTTCGCAATGCCGACGAGCTTGTCCGGCGCGAGCGCAAAGAGCACGATCTGCGCCAGCGGCCCGGAAACGGCGATGCGCTCGATGTTCTTCGGCACCTCCACCGTGCGGCCGGTCGAGTCGGTAAACTGCACGGTCGCATTCGGGTCCTCGATGGGCTCCGGCTCAGCCGTCGGTTCCGCCGCTGCCGGGGCCTCGGTGGCTGCAGGCGCCTCGGTCGGCGTGGCGGCCGGCGCTGCGGTGCAGCCGGTAAGCAGCAGCGCTGCAAGCATCCATGAGAGCAGTATGGTCAGTGTTCGTTTCATGATAGGTCCTCCTTCACGTTTAGTTTGATCTCACCGGGGATCGCCCCCGCGTCGAACGAAACGATGCCGAGCCGCTTCCGCTCCGGCAGATATAGTGGAAAAACGGCATCGTCCCGGCGCTCGAGCCGAGGCGCGATGTCGGCAAAGGCTATGGTTTCCGGGTGCTCGTCGCGGCTGTAGAGCTGAAAGAAGCGCACCGCATCCGCTTCCGAACGCAGCGGCTGGCCAAACTCGATGGTCAGCGTTTCGCTTTCGAACGGGATGTGCAGACCGGCCAGAAAGCGCTCCGTCTCCGGCAGCGTGCTGTGGAGCAGCGGCTTTTTTTCGAGCGTAAACCGGTGGTGCGTCCAGTTCTTTTTGATCACGATGACGCGGCCGCGGCAGGCGTTCCTGGCAAAGCGCAAAATCTCCTCCGTGCGCCCGAAAAAACAGAACACCATCGCGTCAAACGGCTTGTCGGGCGCATAGGTCTCCATATCGGCGCAAACGGCCGTTGCGTTGGGCAACGGGGCCAATATCTCCCGTGCGACGGCCAGCGCGTTTTCGGAGAGATCCAGCGCCGTCACATGGCCGCACAGCGGTGAAAGCGCCGCGGACAGAAAGCCGAGCCCGCAGCCGGCGTCGCACACATGCGCGTCCTTGGGGAGATGGGCGGCAATGCGCGCCGCCAACTCGGCATGGTAGCCGCCATACGACGAGGCGTCCCGCATAAAGCGCACCATGTCCGGCTCCCAGCGAAACATCATGCCCCTTCCCCCCCTTCGCCCGCCACGGGCAGGATCACGCGGCCGGCCGGCGTATCCGCCAGGCACACGTCCACGCCATAGAGCGTTTGGAGCGTCGGTGCGGTCAACACCGCCTCCGGCGCGCCGTGCGCGAGCACCCGGCCGCCGTGCAGCGCGAGAATCGCGTCGGCATAGGTCAGCGCGTGCTGCGGATTGTGCGTCGACAGCACAACCGTATACCCGTCCCGGTGCGCGAGCGACTGCACGCAGGAGAGCACACGGTGCTGGTTGCCGTAATCCAGGCTGGCGGTCGGCTCGTCCATCATGAGCACCGGCGACTGCTGCGCGAGCGCCCGCGCGATGAGCACCATCTGCTGCTCGCCGCCCGACAGGCGGAGATAGCTGCGGCCGGCCAGATGCGAAATGCCCATGCGCTCGATGGCCGCCTCTGCCGCGCGCCGCTGCTTTTCGCCGGGCGTAGCGAAGGCGCTCATGCTGTGCGTAGTGCCCATGAGCACCATGTCGAACACGGAATAATGGAACGCCGGATAGTGCGTCTGCGGGATGTAGGCCACACGGCGCGCGATCTGCCGCGGCGACATGGGCCGCGTGTCCGCGCCGTCGAGCCGGATTACGCCCTCATAACCGGAGAGCAGCCCGAGCATGCACCGAAACAGCGTGCTCTTCCCTACGCCGTTTGGCCCGAGCACGGACAGCAACCTGCCCTCGTCCGCGCGGAACGAAACATCATCGAGCACCACGCGGCCGCCGCCGTAGGAAAAGGACAGCCGCTCCACAGAGAGCTTCATTGCACGCCCTCCTTTCGCAAAATCAGGTACAGGAAGAACGGCGCGCCGATGAACGCGGTCAAAATGCCGATCGGGATCTCGGTGGCCAGCAGGTTTCTCGACACGTTGTCCACCACCAGCAGGAACGCCGCGCCGAGCAGCATCGTGGCCGGCACGAGATAGCGGTGGTCGCTGCCGACCATCTTGCGGGCCAGGTGCGGGATCACCAACCCTACCCAGCCGATCATGCCGCTGACCGATACGCTGGCCGCTGTCACGAGCGTGGAGCAGAGCACGACGATCAGCCGGAGCCGGCTCGGGTGCACGCCCATGGTGCGCGCCTCCTCGTCGCCCAGCGTCAGGATATTCATGCGCCAGCGCAGTAAAAGCAGCGGGATGAGCCCGATCGCCATCGGCAGCAGCACAAACGAAATATCCTGCAATCGCGCGCCCGACAGGCTGCCCATGAGCCAGTAGGTGATCGCCGGCAGTTCGTTGGACGGGTCCGCCACCAGCTTAATGAACGATGTACCCGCCGAAAACAGCGAGCTGACCATGATGCCGGCAAGAATCAGGTTCACTACGCGCTTGCCCGGCGCACGCTGCCCGACCAGATACACCACCAGCACCGTCACAACGCTCGATACAAACGCCAGCAGCGTGATCAGCCGCGTGGGCAGGCCGAGCAGGATCGCCAGCGCCGCGCCGAACGCCGCGCCGGAGCTCGCGCCGAGAATATCCGGCGCGGCCATGGGGTTTTGAAACACGCTCTGGTACGCCGCGCCCGCGCTCGACAGGCAGCACCCCACCAAACAGGCCAGCAGAATCCGCGGCAGGCGGATGTTGATCACGACCGTCTCCATCCGCTCCGTCCAACGCACCGTTTCCGGCAGGAGCGACAACGGCCGGCCCAGCAGCGCGGAGAGACCGCGCTCCAGCAGTGCGGCCGCCCGGTAGCCGAGAATGCGCAGCGCGTCGATCACCGGCACGCCGTAGCGCCCGAGCAGGAATGAAGCAAAAAACAACAGCAGCAGCGCCGCCGCCAGCGCCCAGAGCCAAACGGCCGGCCGCGCGCCGCGCCCCGTTCCCACCGCCGCAGCGGTTTTCCCTTTTCGTGGTTTGTTTCTAAGCATGACGATCACCAAATACCTGAAGAGTATCGTTATTTTTCCAAAAAAATAACGCGTTTATAGTATAACAAAGCAGACCAAAATGTGCAAGTCTTTTTTATGCCCCCGTTTTTTATCACGGCCTGCATCCCATGCTGCAAAACATCTTGACAAGGCGGCACCCAGAAGTTATACTAGTTATACAAGTTATACCAATGGGAGGTGCTCGGATGGTTAAGACAAAGCCGCAGCTCTTTATGAGCACGGTCAGGATCGGCCCCAAGGGGCAAATCGTCATCCCCAAGGAGATTCGCGACATGCTCGGCGTCAGCCCGGGCGACAGCCTGCTGCTGATGGCCGACAGCAGGCGCGGCGTTGCGCTGCAAAAGCAGAGCGTCATGAACGGCATCGCGCAGGCCATCTTCTCCGGCCAGGGCGCGGCGCTCTATCCCGGGGAACCGGAGGAGCATCTGCGCGCGTTCGCGGAGAACATCGACGCCGCCGCACACGACGGGGAGGAACAGCTACGCGCGTTTGCAGAGGGCATCGAAGCGGCCCCGCACGACGGGGAGGTCGAAAAATGAACGTTCTTGAGGTGCAGCGTCTGTGCAAGCAATACCCCGCGTTTGCGCTCCGGGACGTGTCCTTCTCGCTACCCGAGGGGCAAATCACCGGCTTCATCGGCCGCAACGGCGCCGGTAAGACCACGACGCTCCGCTCGCTGCTGCGCTTTGTTCGGCCGGACAGCGGCGAGGTGCGCTTTTTCGGCCGCCCGTTCACCGAGGATGAGCGTGCGATCAAACAGCGCATCGGCTTCGTATCCGGCGGCATCGACTTTTATACCGGCAAAAAGCTCAGGACCATCACGGATGTGACCCGGCGCTTTTACGACGCGTGGGACGACGGCGCTTACCGCGGTCTGCTCTCGCGCTTTTCGCTGGATGAAAACAAGACGCCCGCCGAGCTCTCGGCCGGCATGCGCGTCAAATACGCGCTCGCGCTCGCGCTGTCGCACCATGCGGAGCTGCTGCTGCTCGACGAGCCGACCAGCGGCCTCGACCCGATCTCGCGCGACGAATTGCAGGATGTGCTGCTCGCGCTTTCGGATGAAGGTGTAACGATCCTGTTCTCCACGCACATCACCTCCGACCTCGACCGGTGCGCCGACCGGATTCTCTACATCCGAAATGGACGCATCCGCGCCGAGGCGGAGCGCCGGACGTTTGCCGCCGCCTACCGGCTCGCGCAGCTGACCGAGGCGCAGGCCGCGGCCGCCGTCATCGCGCCGCTGTTGATCGGGCCGCGCCGCGAAAAGGACGGCGTGAGCGCGCTGGTGCGCGTGGCGGATGCCCCGCTGCTGCCCTGTCCGGCCGCCGAGGCGGATCTGGAATCGATCATGGTACATCTCGAACGCGGGGAGGACGACTGATATGCTTCGTTTGCTGCAAAAGGAAATCCGTCTTGCCATGCATCCGACCGCGCCGCTCTTTCTGCTGCTGTCGGCCATGCTGCTCATCCCGAACTACCCGTATTCGGTGGCGTTCTTCTACACGGGGCTGGCCGTGTTCTTCACCTGCATGAACGGCCGGGAGCAGCACGACGTGGCCTACACCCTGCTGCTGCCGGTGCGCAAGCGGGATGCGGTGCGCGCGCGTATGCTGTTCGTCGTGCTGCTCGAGCTGTTGCAGCTCCTGCTGGCCGTGCCGTTCCTCGCGCTGCGCGGCGCACTGCACATGGGTCCAAACGCAGCCGGCATGGACGCAAACATCGCTTTGCTCGGCCTTGCCCTGCTGCAATACGGCATCTTCAACCTCGTGTTCTTCGGCGTGTACTACCGCAATGTGCGCCGCGTCGGCGCAGCGTTCCTCTGGTCAAGCGCCGCAGTGTTCCTGTATATCGGGGCCACGGAGCTCTCGGCGCATATCGTGCCGTTCTTCCGGGATGTGCTGGACACGCCGGATCCGCTGCATCTCGGCGCAAAGCTGCTCGTACTGCTTGGCGGCGCGGCCGCCTTTGCCCTGCTGATGCTGCTGGCGCGCAGCTGGGCGATCCGCTCGTTTGAGCGACAGGATCTGTAGCGGCAAAACGAATGGGAGCGTACAGAGCAATGGCCAAGCATACCGATCAATCGCGCGGCGGCAGCGCCGCCCCGGAACAGAAGACAAACGTCATGCGCCTGCTGGATCAGGCGCGCATTCCATACCGGCCTTACTGCTACGCGGGCACGGACGCGGTGAGCGGCCCGGATGTGGCGGCGGCGCTCGGTCTCGATCCGGCGCGGGTGTTCAAAACGCTTGTCACAGTCGGACGCACTGGCGCGCACTATGTGTTCGTGCTCCCGGTCTGCCGTGAGCTGAACCTGAAAAAAGCGGCCTATGCCGTGCAGGAAAAGTCGATCGAGATGGTCAAGGCGCGCGAGCTGCTGCCGCTGACCGGCTATATCCACGGTGGCTGCTCGCCCATCGGCATGAAAAAGCGCTTCGTCACGGTTGTGGACGAGAGCGCGGCCGGTTGGGGAACGATTCTGTGCAGCGCCGGACGGATCGGCTATCAGGTGGAGCTGCGGCCGCAGGCGCTGGAGCGCTTCGTGCCGCTGTCCTTTGCGGACGTTGCCGACGCGCCGGCCGAGGCGTAGCGCGCACTTCCGCTTCTCCCGAAAAGAAAACGGAAAGGAAAAGGCTGTGGATGCGCTCTTGAGTGTCCACAGCCTGATGATTTTGTTCCGATTCCGATGCGGCCCGGTCAGCTCCTCTGCCGGCGCTTGCGGAGCATCGCGCTGGCCGCGAGTCCCGCTGCCGCGGCCAACACCACGGCGCTGTACAGGCCGATCGGTGCGTCATCGCCGGTTTTCGGGATTTCGGGTTCCGGGGTGGGCGCGCCGGGCTTTTGCGTCGGCTTCGGGGTCGGCGTAGTCGTTGCCGTCGCCGTTGGGGTCGGTGTGTTCGGCGTCGGCGTGTTCGGTGTCGGCGTGTTCGGCGTCGGCGTGTTCGGCGTCGGGGTGGCGGTTGCCGTCGCCGTTGGGGTCGGTGTTGGCGTTGCCTTTTCGTACCAAAGGTTCAACCGGCCCTCGTCCTTCGGAATGGCGATCGGCACGTCGGGCGTATGCTTATAATACCAGGTCTGATTCGAAGCCTGATAATACACCTCCAGCACGTTGGCCAGCAGGATCGCCATACGGTCGAGCGCATACTGCTCGCCATCCCACGTCCGGGTCTGGTATGCGGCAAACGCCGCGGTCAACGCGCCGTCCTTGACGAGATAGGTGCGCTCGGTCGCGTTCTCGTTCGAGAGCACATAGCCGTCCAGACGGATCGCCTCCCGCGCGCCAAGCTCGCCGTCCCCGCTGGCATAGCAGTCGAGGAACAGCAGCGAATCGGTATTCTTGGGCGTGTACGTAACGGTAAATACCGTGTCGGCGTTGATCGTTTCGCGAATCTTGTGCAGCAGCGTCACATTGGTGCCGGCCGGCGCGACAGAATAGGTATAGTGTTCCTGCTGAATGGAGGAGGAGTTGAACTCCTCGCCGTGATTGACCGTATACCTCTGCGTCGTCCTGGTCGGGATGGAAGCGTTGCTCTCGCTGTTGTCGGCGTATACATACTGCACGGTCACGGTATGCCGCGAGCGCAGATTGACCGTGATGGCGCCCCGGTTGGAGTTACAGGTAAGCCACCCCGTTGAGGCGGTATATTGGCAGTAGCCGTTTGTGCTGTAGCCGACGATATCATAGGCGGCGTTGGCCGATGTGAAGCGGATCGTGCTGCCGCCCAGCCGCGCATCCGGATAGGTATACCGCGCAGCCTCGGTTCCGTCCACATTCACGATGATGTCCAGATCCTGACTGCCCTTTTTGCTGTTGGTAAACGTGATGTAATCCTCAATTCCCGCGGCGAACGCCGTTGCGGGAACGAGAGCCAGCGCCATCACCAGCGCCAAAACATCGCGCCAAGGCGCACGATGCGCCCACCGGTTCTCAAACCTCTCATCATGGAAACCGTTCCCTTCCCATCCTAAGTCTATCCGTTTTCCGCGGCAGCGGCAAATCGAAATATAGTTTAGTATACCAGAAACCTATTTGTAAGTAAATCGTCACATCGACCCGCTTTCGGCTGTTTTTACGCATTCTCCGGCAGTTCTGCGGCAGGAGCAGCCCGCCGCGCCGCGAAAGCGCGTTCGTCAGAGCATCACACCGCAGTCGCCCGCAAAAAGAAAAAGCCCCGGAGGGAGACGGGTACGCCATCATCCTCGGGGGCTGCTGTTGTCGTTTGTATCAACGCGCAGGCTTGCGCCTTATTGTACGGTCGCGCCCTCGTCGAGCGTTCTGAGCGCATCGTAGTAGTTTGCCCAGGAAGCGTTGTAATACGGCGTCACCCACAGCGAGCCGACGCCGAGGCAGAGCGCGCCGACGAAGAACCAGCCGATAAAGCTCAGATCCAGAACGAACAGCTCGCCCTTATGGCCGGCAGTCATGCGCTTGCTCGCGTCCATGCACTGATTCCATGTGTACTCCGGATGATCTGCCGCAATGTAGAACGACATGGAGTAGGCGTAGTGCTTCACGATGCCGGGAACGACGAACAGCATCGACCACAGCGCCGTGAACAGGCCGCGCAGCAAGCCGAGCAGCAGGTTCCGGCCGAACTGCTGCGAGAAGCCGTCGGTGAACATCCGCTCGAGCCTCACCTCTCCATCGCCGCGCGCCAGCGACAGAAAGACCGATGCAAGGCCGATGCCCATCGGCCCGACCAGAATGATGATGCCGGCGTACGTCGTGCCCGCCGCGCCTATGATCACGCTGTAGACCAAGCCGACGACCAGCGCCATCAGCCAGGTATTGCCGAACAGGTTGTTGCCAAGCTGCGCTTTGGCGTTTGCCTTGATGGCTGCCCTTGAAATCATTGTGTTGTTTTCCTCCATCCCCGTTTCTCTCGAATATAGCACAAGACCGGCCGCATTGCAAGCCGCCGCTTCGGGCGGCGCGCGTCAGTCCACCGCATACTTTTGACTGTATGCCCGCACCATGCGGTCATATTCCTCGCGCTGCTTCGTCTTGAGGTTGAGCACATAATCGTGCGTATCGACCGAATTGCCGCGGCTCTGGATTACAAAGATCGCGATGTTGGAACAGTGGTCGGAAATGCGCTCAAGGTTGATGATCAGGTCGGAGAACACAAAGCCCTGCAGCGTTGTGCAGTCGCCGTGCTGCAGGCGGCTGATGTGCCGGTTTTTCAGCGTGATCTTGAGCTGGTCGACAACCTCCTCGAGCGGCTCGACCGTCATGGCCTCCGCGAGGTCGTTCGTCAAAAACGCGTGGATGGTCTTTCCCAGCATCTCGCGCACCGCGTTAAAGAGCGTCGAAAGATCCTGCCGCGCCTCCTCGCTCAGGTGCAGCGCCTTATCGTGGATTTCCTGCGCCGATTCGGCCACGTTCAGCGCATGATCCCCGATGCGCTCAAAATCGCCTATGCAGTGCAGGAACTTGGCCAGCTCATGCGCGTCCGCATCCGTCATCTGCCGGCCGGACAGCTTTGCCATGTAGGTGCCGAGCTTGTCCTCATATTCGTCGAGCAGCTGCTCGGTGCGCACGATCTGCTCCATCTTTTTGGGATCAAACGTTTCCAGCGTGTCGAGCGCCTGCAGCAGATTCTCCTCCGCGATGTTCGCCATGCGGTTGGACAGGTCGCGGCAGCGCGCGAGCGCCATGGAGGGCGTGTCCAAAAACCGCTCGTCGAGGCCCTGAAACAGCGAGTTCTCCTGTCCGTCCCGGATCAGCAGGCGCGACAGGGCGATGAGCTGCTTCGTAAACGGCATCAGCAGCAGCGCGATCAGAATCTTATACAGCGTGTGCGTAACCGCAACGGAGATGTATCCCATGTGCATGCCGCTCAGACCCGGATGGAACAGCGCGTCCACCGCCAAAAAGGCGGTCTGCACGATCAGCGCGCCGATGATATTGTACAGCATTGCGATGGCCGCGGCGCGCTTGGAACCCTTGTTGCCGCCCGCGGCGGAGAGTACGACGATGACCTCCGCGCCGATGTTCACGCCGAGAATGATCGGCAGCGCCTCCGAAAAGGTGATCGCGCCGGTTGCGGATACGGCTTGCAGGATGCCGATGGACGCGGAGGAGGACTGCGTTGCGCAGGTGATGCCAAAGCCGATCAAAATACCGATGAACGGATTGGAAAACAGCGTCAGCGCCTCCGCGAACGACGCCGACTGCGTCAGCGGCCGGAGCGCGCCGGAGAGAAAGTCCATGCCATACATCAGCACGGAAAAGCCGATCAGGATTTCCGCCACATCGCGGCGGCGATTGTTCTTGGAGAACAGCAGCAAGCCCATGCCCAGTACGGCCAGCAGCGGCACAAAGCAGTCCGGACTGATGAGCTGCACCAGCAGACTCTCGCCGGAAATGCTGTTGAGGCAGAGAATCCACGACGTGGCGCAGGTGCCGATATTGGCGCCCATGATGACGGGGATCGCGTTTTGCAGCGTCATGATACCGGCGTTGAGAAAACCGAGCACGATCACACTCGTGGCCGCGGACGACTGCACCACGGCGGTCACGCCGGTGCCGAGCAGAAGGCCCTTGAACTGGCTGGCGGTCAGATTGTGGAGCACCTGCTCCATCCTGCCGCCCGTTTCCCGCTTGATGGCCTCGCCCATGATGTGCATGCCGAACAGGAACAGCGCCACGCCGCCAAAGAACGATAGAATCCCGACAATATCCATCCTGCGCCCCTTACTCCCGATTTCCGATTTGCCCTTATTTTCAGTATACGGCTCTATTTTACCGCGATCAAGCGGTTTTGTCGAATCCGGTTCGTTTTTGTCCGCTGCGGCCGGAAAGCGGCGGCAATGCGCGCATCGTTTCCAAAGGTCGGCGCCGTGTTCGTTTTTATCCGCTGCGGCCGGTCTGGATCAGCGCGGGCAAACGTCCAGAATTATCGGAGGAGCGCGCGGGTGTTTTCGGGTACAATGGAAGCAGCCGAGGGGGTGGTCGGCGCAATGGAAGAGAAAGGAGGAAACCATGGTATGCTGCATGCAAAGGAAACGGCGCTCACGGTGCTCGCCGCGCTCGGCGGCGCGGCCGCCTATCTGTTCGGCCCGTGGGACGCGCTGCTTGCCGCGCTGCTGCTGGCGGTCTGCATCGATTATGTGAGCGGCGTAGCGGTCGCCGTGATGCAGAAAACGCTCTCGAGCGAGGTTGGTTGGAAGGGGCTGCTCAAAAAGGCGGTCATTCTGCTGATCGTCAGTCTTGCGACGCTGCTCGACCGTCTGCTGGAGGGTTCCAACGGCGCGGTACGCGCGGCGGTCTGCCTGTTCTATATCGCAAACGAGGGGCTGTCCATCTTGGAAAACGCGGGTCATCTCGGACTGCCGCTGCCAAAGGCGCTGCAAAACACGCTCGCACAGCTGCAAAACAGGGAATAATCGGGCGTCGGGCGGCTGCCGCGCGCCATCCGCTCGACGTGCCATCGTGCGCGCCCGAATCGTTTCGGCCAGTCTTCGGCCTCGCACCGCATGGGCGGGTATAAGGGGCCCATCTTGTGCGCCCGAATCGTTTCAGCAAGGGATATCTGTGCGTCAGTTCTGCAAAAACCGGCAGCATCAGCGAGTAATTTCATGATGCTGCGGAAAAAAGGGCTTGACAGTATCGCCGCTTCTTTTTATAATAGATAAGCGCGATTGCCAATGTAGCTCAGTTGGTAGAGCAGCTGATTCGTAATCAGCAGGTCAGCGGTTCGAGTCCGCTCATTGGCTCCACGGATGTCGAGGTGTAGCGCAGTTTGGTAGCGCGTTTGGTTCGGGACCAAAAGGCCGCTGGTTCAAATCCAGTCACCTCGACCACAAAAAACCCCTAAATCTCTAAGGTTTAGGGGTTTTGCTCTTTGCGTTTTGTCTTTGCCGTTCACCGCTGTCTGGCAGCCTTTCGGCAGCCTTCAAAAACATTCTCTGCTTTCTGTCTCTTTACCGCATGGATGCGGCATAGCACGGGCTGTCGCACCAGCGTCCCCTCCGCCATCCTGTCAGCCTCCTGCCCCTGCGTATCCAAATTGCTTGTTATCACATGCAAAACGGGGCCTTTCAACCGCGCGTCGTGCGCCTTAGCCTATCTGCGGGCAACGCTCCGTCTCCCATGTCGGGCCGGCGAATACAACCCCGCCATTGTGCGCAGACTACCCTTCATCTAACTAAGGAGCTGAAATTGCTATGATTGAACAGGACACGATAAAACTGCTTCGAGAATGTGACGCAGGCGCTAAAATGGGGATTGCATCCATTGACGATGTTTTGAACGAAGTGCACAGTGACGCCCTCCGGCAGCATCTGACGGCGTGCAAAAGGGAACATGAAGCGCTGGAAAACGAGATTCAGATCCTGCTGGACGAATACCACGACGACGGAAAGGAACCCAACCCCATCGCCAAGGGCATGTCCTGGATCAAAACCAACGTGAAAATGGAGATGAATGACTCCGATCAGACGGTTGCGGACCTGATGACCGACGGGTGCAACATGGGCGTCAAATCGCTCAACCGGTATTTGAACCAATACGAGGCGGCAGATGAGACGTCCAAGGATATTGCAAAGCGGCTGATCCGTTTGGAAGAACAGCTTGCAGTGGACATCCGCAAGTTTTTATAAGGGGCAAATACCGCAGTATCGCCCGCGCCGCCTTCATGAGCAGACGGCAGCGGGCGGG
The DNA here is from genome assembly GCA_019416935.1 of Clostridiales bacterium. Lineage (GTDB taxonomy): Bacteria > Bacillota > Clostridia > Christensenellales > CAG-138 > Aphodomorpha. The sequence continues at coordinate 26,915 of DXWI01000003.1, forward strand.
CCTCCCGCATTTTGAAATCCTATCGCCGCTCCGTCCGCCGCTTCAACAGGCGGATAGCTGCATGGCGCTTCCCGGCCAATGCGGCCCAAGACAAAGCCGCAGTGCGGGCAAGCCCTTCCGGGATACCGATGCGCGATTGTGCCTGCCGCAAGCGGGCGAAGAATCGCCAGCAGTCAACGCCCTCCCACAAAAAAACGCCCAACCCTCGTGGTTCGGGCGTTTTTTTCGAGCGTATGTTCGTCCGGTTTGTGCCATCCACAGCATGCTCGTCTCTCTCATCGCATTTACTTTTTTTGCAAATTATGATACGATACGTTTGATTGTTGCGTGCGCAACTATTTTCCCGTCATCAGGAGGAACGCCCCTTGCCCAACATCAACCGGTATATCATGATGATGTCCCGTTACAGCAATCGTTTCCGGGACGAACGGCTATCCGGAACGGGGCTGCGGGGAAAGCACTGCGCCTATCTACTCTATATCGTCCGCCATCCGGGCACCACGCAGGAGGCCATCGCCCACGAACTCTGCGTCAACCGCAGCAGCGTCACGCGGCAGCTCGCACTGCTGGAGCAAAGCGGGTTTGTCGAACGCCGCCAAAGTGATGCGGACAGCCGCGCCATGGAGGTCTATCTGACGGACAAAGCGCTGGCGGCGCTGCCAAAGATCCATGAAACGCTGCACGAATGGAACGCGCTGATCACAGCCGGTTTTGCTCCGGAGGAGCGGGACGCTTTTTCCTCGCTGCTCTCGAGAGCCGCCCGTCTTGCGCAGGCGGTTTCGGATCGGTTGGACGCCGATGCGCCGTCCGTTTGTGAGCCGGCGGAACGGGGGCAGCATCCGGTATGAATACCGTACGCAAATACCTGCGGCCGCTCTATCCGCAAGTGGCCCAACAGCTCACCATCAAATTCATCGGCAGCACATCGGAGCTGTTTCTTCCGTGGATGCTTTCGCACATTCTCGATGAGATCGTGCCGCGGAACGACCTGCGGCAGATCTGCCTGTGGGGCGTGTTCATGCTGCTGGCATCCACGGCGGCGCTGTTCGGCAATGTGATCGGCAACCGTCTCTCCACGCGCATCTCCCGCAGCTTTACCGAGCGTCTGCGGCACGATGCGTTTGCGCGGGTTGCCCGCCTGTCCTGCCGGCAGGTAGACGCCTTCACCCTCTCGTCGCTGATCTCGCGCCTCACCAGCGACACATACTATGTGCACCAACTCGTGGACCGCATGCAGCGGCTCGGCGTTCGTGCGCCGATCCTGCTGGTAGGCGGTGTCTGCATCACGGTCGCACTGGAGCCGGCGCTCTCGCTCGTGCTGCTTGCTACGCTGCCGCTGCTGGGCACGGTCGTATTTCTCGTGTCGAGGAAGGGCGTGCCGCTGTATGTACAAACGCAGCAGGCCGTAGACACGATGGTGCGCAAGATTCAGGAGAACATGGCGGGCGTCCGTATCATCAAGGCGTTATCCAAAACGGATTATGAAAAGGAGCGCTTCGACGAGGCGAATCGCGGGGTTATCCGCTGCGACCGGCACGCGAGCACGGTCATGGCCACAACGAATCCCGTGATGACGCTGCTGCTGAATCTCGGGCTGACGGCTGTCGTCGTAGTCGGCGCCTTTCGGGTCAATGCCGGTCTCACGCAGCCCGGCAAGATCATCGCCTTTTTGAGCTACTTTACCATCATTCTCAACGCATTGATGATGGTGTCGCGCCTGTTCACCATCTATTCGCGCGGGGCGGCCAGTGCAAAGCGGATCGACGAATTGCTGCTCGCGCCCAACGAACCCGTTCTTGGCGATCCCGCTCCGTGCGACAGTCCGTATCATGTGGAGTTTCGCCATGTCAGCTTCTCCTATCATAAAGCCGCCGGCAAGACCCGCGACGACCTGAGCGATATCAGCTTTGGCCTGCGCCGCGGCGAAACGCTGGGCATCATCGGCCCCACGGGCAGCGGAAAGTCCACCATTGTGAGCCTGCTGCTGCGCTTCTACGATGCGGACGCCGGCGAAATCCGCATCGGCGGCCGGCGCATCGAAGGTATTCCCGAGGAAGAATTGCATACCATGTTCGGCGTGGTGTTTCAAAACGATTTCCTGATGTCGGGCAGCATCCGCGACAACATCGACTTTGGCCGCGGGCTGACGGATGAAGCGCTGCTGCTCGCGGCGGCGCACGCGCAGGCAGCTTTCATCGCGGACAAAGAGGGCGGCCTTGCCTATCCTCTCGCGGCGAAGGGCGCCAACCTCTCCGGCGGGCAGAAGCAGCGGCTGCTGATTGCACGCGCGCTGGCCGGCAAACCGGACATCCTGGTGCTGGACGACTGCTCCTCCGCGCTCGACTACAAGACCGACCGCGCCCTGCGCGGCGCGCTTAGGCGCGGCTATGGGGACGTCACGACCATTCTCATCGCCCAACGGGTGAGCTCCATCCGGCATGCGGATCACATCCTCGTGCTGGACGGCGGTCGGGTTGTCGGTGCCGGTACACACGACGCGCTCCTCAAAGGCTGTGCGGACTACCGGCGCATTTACGACATTCAAATGGGCCAGGCGGAATAAGGAGGGCAGCATGGAACAATCATCCAACGCCGGCGCGTCCGCCACAAATCAAAAACGCGCGCCGGAGCGCAAGCCGGACAGGGCCTATCTGCTGCGCCGTCTCTGGGTCTATTTTCGGGAGCACCGCTGGATGCTTCTGCTGGCGGTCCTGCTCACGCTCGGCGGCAATCTGCTCGCGCTGGTCGGCCCCAAGCTCTCCGGCCTCGCCATCGACGCAATCGGCTCCGTGCCCGGCCGGGTGGATTTCCCGACAGTGCTGCGCTATGCGGGCTATATGGCGCTGTGCTACATCCTCTCCGCCGGCATGAACTACGGCCTGCGCCGCCTGATGATCCAGCTGAGCCGTCAGGTCGTGTACCGCATGCGCCGGGACCTGTTCAACCATCTGGTGTCCCTACCCATCGGCTTTTTTGACCGGCGGCAGGCCGGCGACGTCATCAGCATCCTCTCCTACGATGTGGATACCATCAACGCCTCGCTCTCGGAGGATATCGTGCACATCTGTACGAGCTGCATCACGGTGATCGGCGCGCTTTTCATGATGCTGTCGATCTCGCCGGTGCTGATCCTCGTGTTCGCGGTCTCTATCCCCATCTCCTTCCTCATTACGCGCTACCGCGCCAAGCGGGTGCGCCCGCTGTTCCGGCTGCGCTCCAAAAAGCTCGGGGAACTCAACGGGTTCGTCGAGGAGATTACCGGCGGGCAGCGGACAACGAAGGCCTATCACCGCGAGCAGGCGTTCATCGACCGTTTCGACGTCAAGAACGGCGAAACGGTACAGGCGTACGCTGAGGCAGACTACTACGCCTGCGCCATGGGGCCTTCGGTCAACTTTGTCAACAACCTTTCGCTGACGCTCATCAGCGTATTCGGGGCGCTGCTCTACATGAAGGGCGCCATCTCTCTGGGCGATATTTCGTCCTTTGTGCTGTACTCGCGCAAATTCTCCGGCCCCATCAACGAGTTTGCCAACCTGCTTGCGGAAATGCAGTCCACCTTTTCCGCGGCGGAACGGGTATTTCATCTGCTGGACGAGCAGCCGGAACCGGCCGATGCGCCGGATACCCGATCGCTTTGTGATGTGCGAGGGGACGTCTCTCTCAGCCATGTCCGCTTCGGCTATGACCCGGGATGTCCGGTTCTGACGGATCTGACGCTCCATGCCAAAAGCGGCTCCGTGACGGCCATCGTCGGCCCAACGGGCGCGGGCAAGACGACGATCATCAACCTGCTGATGCGCTTCTACGATGCGGAGCGCGGCACTATCACCATCGACGGGCAGGACATCCGCAGCCTGACGCGCAAAAGCCTGCGCCTTGCATATACCATGGTGCTGCAGGACACCTGGCTGTTCCACGGCACGGTGTTTGAGAACATCGCCTATGGCCGGCCCGACGCGACCATGGAGCGGGTTGTCGCCGCCGCAAAGGCCGCCCAGATCCACGACTACATCATGTCGCTGCCCAGCGGCTATGACACCGTGCTCACCGACAATGGTTCCAACCTCTCCAAGGGGCAAAAGCAGCTGCTCACCATCGCGCGCGCCATGCTGCTCGATACGCCGATTCTGATTCTGGACGAGGCCACCTCCAACGTCGATACGCAGACAGAGCAGCGGATACAGAGCGCCATGCTGCGCCTCATGCAGGGTCGTACCTGCTTCGTCATTGCCCACCGGCTCTCCACCGTGCAGAACGCAGACTGTATTCTGGTCGTCAACGATGGCGATATTGTCGAGCAGGGCACCTATCGGGAGCTGATGCAGAAGAACGGCTTCTATGCGAAACTGTATCGCGCGCAGTTTGAATCGGCGTAAGGATGGGCCGGGCACAGCGCGCCTCTTCGTAAGGGCCGGAACGGGTGCCGTTTGAAACCGGCGATGTCCGCAGAGCCTTTCCGCAAGGCCGCCCCGTGCACAAAGCCGCCCGTACGCTTTGGATATGCACCTGTGCCTCAACGCACAAACGAAACCGGCAAAAGTATGCCCGTGCGGAATCCGGCATGATATCCGGCGGGCGTTTTCGTCCCGCTTTCAGCAGAAGGCTGCGCTTTTTGCTGCGCGCTCGGAGGCGGACCCGCTGTACACCGACGGCCGCCCGCCCCGGTGCCGGCCATGCGCCGGTTCCGCCGCGGTTTCTGCGCCTCGAAAATGTGGCAGAAAGACCGGCCATGCGCCTGTACCGGCGGAAGCCACCCATACGGCGCTTCGTGCTTCGTCCCGAACGGAGGACGGACTGCCGCTGGCGGAACGGAAAATGCGTTTTGCCCGTTCCGTTCGTTTCCGCAGATTGAGCCTTTGCCGTTTTTGTGCTATAATTGATATCAGTTTATCGATTGAACGGGCGGCCGGCGATCGCACCGCGCCCAACGCCGGGCAGCAGACCAATGTCCCCTCTGCCGTTTGGTATGACGCCGTGGATCCCTGTTCAACAGAAAGGACGAAGCGCAGAGCAAACGCGCTTCGGAAAAGTTTCATGCGTATCCGAAGAAGAACGCCGAAAAAAGAAAAATCCGCCATGACGGTTTCCCTATACGGAAATCTGTTTTTTGTTATCGTAGAGCTCGTTATGGCCGTCTATACCGGCTCGCAGGCAGTCCTTCTGGACGCCGTTTACGACGGCATTGAATTCTTCATGCTGCTTCCGTCCATTCTTTTGATTCCGCTGCTGTATAAGCCGTCCAACGAAAAGCATCCCTTTGGCTATATGCAGCTCGAAACCATTTTTCTGGTGGTCAAGGGCATCACCATGACCGCCGTAACGATCGGGCTGATCGCCAACAACATCAACATTCTGCTCCACGGCGGGCATGTGATTGCCTTCCGCACCGTGGCATATTTTGAACTGTTTGCGGCTGTGCTGGGCATTGTCGTCTTTCTCTATCTGAAGCGAAAGAACCGGCTTCTGAACTCGCCGCTGATTACGGTAGAGATGACGGGCTGGAAGATCGACAGCATCATCTCGCTGGGCATGACGGCCGCCTTCCTGTTTCCGTTTTTGATTCCGTTCGACTGGTTTCAGCCCGTCGTTCCGTATTTGGACCCGCTGATCACCATTGTGCTCTCGGTGGTCATGCTGCCCCTGCCGATCAAAACGGTGGCCTCCGGCCTCCGCGATCTCATGCTCATCCCGCCGGAGGAGGAAACCATTGCGGATATCAAAGCGACGGTGGAGCCGATCATCAGCGACTACGAGCATTCCAAGCTCTATTACGATATTGTGAAAACGGGCCGCAAGCTATGGATCAGCGCGTATATCACGCTCGAAAAGGATGAGCTCTCCTTGACAAAATGCAAGGAGGCGCAGGCCCGCTGCATCGCGGCGCTGGCACAGAAATACTCCGACTTTTACTTTGAGCTGCTTCCCGATATCGAATTTCATGCGGAGGATATCCCGCAGCCGTAACCTCCGTCCGAACCGACGGTACTTGCCCTCCCCTTCAGCTTTCTGCGTCCATCCGCGACGGGAATCCCTGCCAAAGCAGCACATACGAAAAACAAGCAACAGGCGATTCTGTTTCTTCAGAAGCGCCTGTTTTCTAGCCTGCTATCTGTCGCCTGTTTCTTAGCCGCGGCACGGACGCCATACCAGCTGTTCAGTGCAGCGCCCGGTGCGGCCGGTTCGTGTCAGGCAAAATAGACAACCTTATCGTTCATATAGAAATCCTTGGCCGTGTCCGCATTGGAGTACGCGCCAAAGCCGCTGTTCTTCACGCCGCCGAACGGAACGTGCCCCATAACGGTCGTCTGCTCGTTGACATGCGCCATGCCGGACTTGATCTTGAGCACATATTCGCGTGCAAGCGCGGTGTCGCCCGTGAAAATCGAACTGGCCAGACCATACTCCACGTCGTTGGCCGCCGCCATCGCTTCCTCGAACGTATCCACGGCAAGGATGCTCAGGAATGGCCCGAATACCTCCTCCTTCGCGAGCCGGTGGTGCCGGTCGATGCCGGTGACGATCGTGGGCGACACAAAATAGCCCTTCGACATATCGGAGATCTCTCCGCCATACGCGACCGTCGCCGTCTCTCTGGCGAGCCGGATATAGGAGCAAACGGAATCGAACTGCTGCTTCGTCGCCAGCGGCCCGAGGTTGACGCCCTTTTCCGCACCGTTTCCCATGACCATGCCCTTTGCAAAGTCGATGAGCAGTGCGACAAGCTCCTGCTCCTGCCCGGCCTTAACGATGACCTTGCTGATCGCCGTGCACTTCTGGCCGGCCCCGCCGAACGCCGATTTGGCAATCTCCGTCGCGCAGAACGCCATATCCTTCGGGTCCCACACGATGGCCGGGTTCTTGCCGCCCATCTCGAGCTGCAGCTTTGCGATGCGCTTGCCGGCGCGTTCGGCAATGTGACGGCCGACCTTGGTCGAACCGGTAAAGGTGATGCCCTTGACGTCGGCGGCGTCGCAGATCAAATCGCCGATCCTGGAGCCGCTGCCGCACACGAGGTTCACAACGCCGTCCGGAACGCCGGCCTCGATGAACAGCTCCATCAGTCGCACGGCCGTACCCGGCGTGTTCTGCGCCGGCTTGAACAGGACGGTATCGCCGCAGGCCAGCGCGGGCGCGATCTTGCGGATCGGCGTCACAACGGGGAAGTTCCAGGGATTGATCGCGCCAACCGTACCGATCGGCTCGCGCACATGGCATACCATGCCGCCGGGCGTTTCAGACGGATAGGTCGTACCCGTGAGACGGAACGCTTCGCTCGCCATGTACCGGCACTCGGTCACAGAGTGCATGACCTCGCCGCGCGCCTCCGCAAGCGTTTTTCCCTCCTCGCGCGTGAGAATGGCGGCCATATTGTCGGCGTCCGCCTCCAGCAGATCGGCCAGCTTATACAGGATTCTGCCGCGCTTGGGCGCCGGCGTTGCGGCCCAAGACGCCTCCGCCTGTACGCAGGCGGCGACGGCATCCGCCACATCCTGCTCATCCGACAGCGGCGCGCGCGCAAATACATCGCTCAAATCCGCCGGGTTGGTCAGGGTCGAGTATTCACCGCTGTGCGGGGCGACCCACTTGCCGTTGATATAGTTCTGATACGTAATCATTTGCTCTCCTCCTATTCTTTAATCGCATTTGCTGCTATTTGTATCGCGTCCCAAACGCTTGCAAACGGGGGCGCATATCCAAGGTCCAGCCGTCCCAACTCCTCGGCGCGCATGCCGCGGTCGATAGCGCAGGCAAACACGTCGATTCTCCATGCGGTCTCCCTGCTGCCCATGAGCTGAACACCGAGCAGCCGCTTCGTTCCATGCTCATAGCTGAGCTTGAGGGTGATGGGTATCGGATCGGGATAATACCGCGCATGGGAACCGGCCTTGACCGTAACGCTGCCCGCATCGAAGCCCGCGTCTCTCGCCTCCTGCTCACTCAGGCCCGTGCGCGCCAGTTCCAGATCCACGCAGCGCAGCATAGCGGTTCCGAGCGCCGAAAAGCCCAGCGGATCCCGGCCCAGGATCGCGTCCGCCGCAAACCGGCCCTGCTTGTTGGCGTTGGTTCCGAGCGGCAGATACGCGGGTTTTCCGGTCAGTCGGTGCATGACCGCTGCGCAGTCGCCCGCCGCATAGACGTTTGGAACGCTGGTGCGCATGTGCGTATCCACGATCAACGCGCCGTTTTTCAGCCGGTCAAACGCGGCGTCCCCCACGAACGCGGTATTCGGCCGCACGCCCACGGCGATGACCACCGCGTCCACCGCATAGGTCCGCCGTTCTGTGACCAGCCGCTCCACGCGGCCGCCCCCCTCGAGCGCCGTCGCCGGCTCCGCAAGGTGTACCTCTGCGCCGGCGCGGACTAGCGTGTCCGTAACCGCCGCGGAAAACTCCGGATCAAAGGTATTCAGCAGTCGGGGCAGACCTTCAAACACATGCACCGTTTTCTTTTGGCGCAGGCACGCTTCTGCAAGCTCCAAGCCGATGTAGCCGCCGCCCACGATGGCAACCGACCGCACGCCCGGGTTTTCGATGCATTCCCGGATGCGGGCCGCGTCGGACAGGGTCTTGAGCGTGAACACGCCGTCCAAATCCGCGCCCTTGATGGGCGGCACGATGGGCGATGCGCCGGAGGCGATCACAAGCTGATCGTACGCCTCAGCCGCGCAATCACCGGCCGCATCGCGCCAGAGTACGCGCCGGTTGACCGCGTCGATACCGGTGACCGTTGCGTGCAGGCGCAGGTCGATCCCCTGCTCCAGAAACGCTTCGGGCTTTCGGATGCGCATTTTATCCAGCGAATCGTTGAACCCGGCGATGTAATAGGGCATGCCGCACGCTCCGTAGGATACCTCGCCCGTGCGCTCAAAAACGATCACGCGCGCGCCGGGGCTCTTGCGTTTGAGGCGCGATGCGGCGCTCATGCCCGCCGCGTTGCCGCCAATGATGATACACGTCATCCCTTCTCTCCTTATACGATGCGGCTGTCCGGACTCTCGCCGCGGATAACGGCCGCGAACAGATCGCCTGCCTGCGAGCGGATCTTCACGTCCGCCTGCGCCGAGTAGTACGCCGTGTGCGGCGTGATGAGCACGTTTTGAAGGTCGGCAAAGCGCTTTGCGCCCTCGATGTCGTTGTCCACCACATCGAGCGCCGCGCCGCCGAGGCGGCCGGACTTGACCGCCGCGTACAGCGCGTCGTGGTCGATCAGGCCCGCGCGGGCGCTGTTGATGAGATAGGCGCCCTCCTTCATTTTGGCAAACGTTTCTTCATTCATCATCCGCTCCGTTTCCGCAGTGAGCGGCATGTGCAGCGACAAAAAGTCCGCCTGCCGGATCACATCGTCGCGGTCCATGAGCGTAATGCCCGCCTGTGCAGCCACCTGCGCCGGCAGATAGGGATCGTAGCCGACGGCGCGAATGCCGAACGGGCGAAGCCGCTCCGCCACGCGCCGGGCGATGCCGCCGCAGCCGAGGAAGCCGACACATGCACCCTGCATGCCGCCGATTGGCTTGTACTTGCGCGCCGGGTTCCATTCGCCACGCTTGATATCCTGTACCTGCTGGTACAGCTTGCGCTCCAGACACATCAGCATGGCCACAGTATGGTCGGCCACCTCATCCTGACAATAGTGCGGCAGATTGTAGACCCGCACGCCGCGCTGCTTGGCGGCCACCAGGTCGATGTTGTCCACACCAATGCCCGCGCGCACGATGACCTCCAGCTTGGGCATCGCCTCGATGAGCTCCGCCGGCACGCGGGTCAGCGTCACGAGCAGGCCGTTGGCATCCTGTCCCGCAGCGGCGATATCCGCCGCGTTCTGGGAAGCGACCAGCGCGTGCGTGCCGCCCGCGGCGGTGATGGCAGCCGCCTCAAGCGTTCCGTCGGAATATCCCGTAGAAACCTGCAATACATGAAACATGTGATTTTCTCCTTTCGATCGATCCGGCGTTTGCCGGGTTCGTCTTGTCTTTTTGAGTAAAGCAAAGCATGCCACTGCATAAATCTAGCACTGTCACGCCTGATTCCGATATGAAATACGATAAGCAAAAAGAAAACGGGGTTAAGGGGCGCTGTTCCCTTGGGTCACACCCTACTCGGCCTTATCCGCAATCGTCTGATAGCAGCTCTCCACGAACGCCAGATGCTCGGCCATGAGCCGCTCCGCCAGTTCGGCGTCGTGCGCGGCGAGGGCTTCGATCAATCGCTCATGCTGCTGGTACGCTTTCGATTTGACGCCCGGCATTTTTCGTGTGCGCCGCCTGCTCAGGTCGCTCAGCGTCCAGATGCTAGCGACAAAGCGGATCAGAACCGGATTTTTCGTGCATTCCGATATCTTCTGATGCAGCACCACATCGAAATTATCCTGCGTGAGCAGCGCGCGCAAATCCGCGATCTCCTCATCGGTGATCCTCTGCGCGGCGAGGGCTGCAATGCGCGGCTCCAAAATGCGGCGGGCTTCAAACAAATTCGCGACCGTCGTTTGCTCGAGCAGCGACACAAAGTTCATATGGTCGACCAGCAGGCTGATATCCGCCGATGTGACGAACGCGCCCTTGCCCTGCTGAATGCTGATGATATTCATCACCTTCAGCGTGCGAAGCGCCTCCCGCACGGTGATGCGGCTGACCTGATACTTTTCGATCAGTTGTTTTTCCGACGGCAGCTTGTCGCCGGGGCCCAGCACACCGGTCTTGATTTCCTCTATGATCATTTGTGCGATCTGTTCTGAAAGAACGACCTTACTGTCCGCAAGCGACATATGCGTTCATTGGCTCCTAACCGTCATCTCAATCCGACGGAACAAATACGGGCATGTATCGTTCGCCCGCAATCTGCTCCCAAATTAGCTTGACTTTTTGCTTACAGTATACCATGTCCGGACGGCAATTGACAACATTTGCAATACAAATCGGGCCTTCCTGCAACTGAATCTGCGCCACGACATAGGGCAGGCACGGCTCCACTGCCGGATGGAAGGCGCGGCGGAAAACGACGAAGGAATACACCTCGCCCCAACCGGCGGCCGGAACCCAGTCGTACGCGCCGCTGAGGCACCGAGGGCACACGACGGCGTGCGGCAGGCGAATGTGGCCGCAGTCCCTGCAGCGCTGCAAGAGCAGCTTTTTCGCCTTCAGTCCCTCGGCAAAGGGCGCACCCTCCGCCGCAACGCGCAAATCAAAATATTGATACGGCATCTGCTGCATTGGTTCAGCACTCCCTTCCGAGTACGAGCGTGGTGTGGCTGTGGAACACGCCGCCATTGTCGCTGCAAAGGATGATGTTCGGCGTCTTGGAACCCGGCAGAACACCGAGCTGCCGCGCGCCGCATTCGCCGCGCAGCTGCCGCACCGCCTCCACCACCGGCGTCAGGCCCATGAAATAGCCCTCGGACAGCATGCCGCCGGATGTGTTGATCGGGAGCGACCCGCCCGGGCCGATCCGCTCCGGCACAAAGAACGCCGCCGATTCCCCCGGCTCAAAGAAGCCGTAATCACGCATGGTCGCCTCCACCGTGTAGGTAAAGCAGTCGTAGATCTCGCAGGCGTCGACATCGTCTATCGTAATGCCGGCCATCTCAAACGCCGCTTTGGCGGACGTTGCCGGCGCGTACCGCGAATCCTCAAAGGTCATATGCGCCGGGGACTTGGGCTGGTTGGCCTCGCCGACTCCTATGACGCAGACCGGCTTCACGGCCAGATCCCGCGCGCGCTCCTCGGTCGTAACGAGAATGGCGCGGCCGCCATCGGTCGTCGGCGTTGCGTCGAGCAGGCGGAACGGCTCTACCACATACGGCGCGGCGTCATAGTCCTCTGGGGTGAGCAGCTTTTCGTGCATCGCGGCCTCCGGGTTCAGGTTCGCAAACTGTCGCTGGCAAACCGCGATGTTTCTCCAAACCTCCGGCCCCGTGCCCGTTTCATACATGGCGCGGCGCGCGATCATGGCGTACTTGGCGAGTGTGGAAAAATCGCCGTAGGCCGCCAGCATGTCGGACGGCTCGCCGCCATTTCGCAGTTCCTTCACGAAGGAGCGGCGGCCGGAGCGCGCGTTGTCGCCGTAGCTGACCAGGACATATTTGCAAAACCCCGCCTCGATAAGCCCGATCGCGTGCGTCATCCAGCTTCTCGTGCAATAGGTCTCCTGGCTGAGCGCCGTGGGACGGATGCCGAGCTGCTCGGCCACGGTAAACGCGGATACATCCACATCCCCGCCCACCGGATCAAAGTGCCGATACAGGATCAATCCGTCCACTTCACCGACCGGGAGCCCCGCATCGCGCAGCGCGTTGGCGCAGGCCTCCACATGGAAGCTCTGCGCGCTGCGCGATGGCACCTTGCCCTGCGGCGTCAGCCCGACGCCGGAAAAGGCATACCTGTTTTTCAGGTGACTGTTGCTCATGTTTCGCATCTCCCTCAGCGATATGCCGCGACGATCTCCAGAAACTCTCCTTCGTCCAGACCGCCGTGCTTTTCGACCGCCTTTGCCTTGACCTTCTGCAAGATCTCGGCGATCACGTCCGCATCCTTGATATCGATGTTCAGTTTTTCGAGCCAGAACTGGATGGACGCCGTGCCGCTGCTCTTGCCGAGCGCAATGCTCACGTCGGGGCGATTGACCGTGCGCGGCAGGATGCCGTAGAAGGAGAGCGGGTGGTCCTCCCTGATGTTGCGCCACCAGCCGGCCGGCATGCCCGACTCAATCGTGTACAGCACGTCGCCGACGATCGGCTGGTTGACCGGATAGCGGAACTTGGCGATCTCGCCGACCTCGCGGCCGAGCGAATACAGCTTGTCGAGGCGCACGCCGATGTCCGCACCGTACAGAAGGCGAAGCGCCAGCGCGATCTGCTCCGTGGCCGCCTGACCCGAGCGCGGGCCGATGCCCAGAACGGTCGTATGGATCGCCTCGGCGCCCTCTTCAAAGGCGGCGAGTGAGTTGGCCACGGCCAGACCCATATCGTTGTGGAAATGTGCCTCGATCGGGATTTGCAACGCCTCTCTGGCGCGGCGGACGAGGTAATGCGCCGCCGGCGTGGACAGAACGCCCTGCGTGTCGACGAGGCTGCAAGAGTCTATCCACCCCTCCTGCTTGATCTGCCGGACGCGCGCAATGAAATCATCCGATGTCAGGCGCGACGAATCCATCAGGAACAGATCGACGTGCAGGCCCAGCTCATGCGCAAGGGATGAAGCGGAGAGCACGGCGTTGAGCGCCTTCTCCTTCGGCCAGCGATAGCCAAAGCGGATCAGCTCCTCGTTTACCGGAATCTCCAGCGCAACGCCGTCCACGCCGAGGTCGGCCGCCAGGCGGATGTCCTTTTCCGTGGCGCGGGAGAACGCGAAGATCTTGGGACCGAGGTTGCGCTTGACGATCTCGCGGATGGCCTCCGCATCGACCGCCGAGGACGCGGGCATGCCGGCCTCGATGCGGTGGATGCCCGCCTCGGCAAGCAGCTCCGCGATGCGGATCTTGTCATCCTTTGTGAACGCGATGCCCGCCTGCTGCTCGCCGTCGCGCAGCGTGGAATCGTGGATTTCCACATTCTCCGGCAGATGGAATTGCGCAACGACCTCATCGGCATAGTCCGCAGGTGCGACAAAATAATCTTCCGTCCGAAAATACCTTCTCAGTTTCATTGTCCTTACTCTCACTCTCTCTATTGATCAAAATAGTTCCTTTGTGGATACGCGCCGCTTGAGCCGCACGAACGAGCTCACGGCAATGGCGATGATGGCCAGCAGATACGGGAACGCCTTGAGCAGATCTGCGGATATCCCCGAGCCGGACAACTCCAGCCGGATGCCGACTGCATCCGCAAAACCGTACAGCAGGCACGCCAGCGAGCTGTATACCGGATGCGCGCCGCCGAACACGATGGCGGAGAATGCGGTGAAGCCGCGCCCGGAGGTGATGTTCTCCGTGAACTCGGAAGCATACCCGGTCGACAGGTGCGCGCCCGCGATGCCGCACAGCACGCCCGCCCACAGGATCACGAGCAGCCGGATGCGCTCCGGCTTCACGCCGGCAGTCCGAACCGCGTTTTCATTGATGCCGACCGAGCGCACGAGCATGCCGAACGGCGTCTTGAACAGCAGCACATACGTCACAAAGATCATCAGCACCGCCAGATACACCGTCACGGTGTGGCCGCTCAAAATCTCACCGACGACCGGAATATCCTCGATGAGCGGGATATGGAGCTTGGGCAGTGCCTGCATGTTATCCGGCCGGAAGCCGCCCCGCACGCCGTAGATGGGCAACAGCAGAAACGACGTCAGTCCTGTGGCCGTATAGTTGATGGCCAGCGACGTGAGGATATGGTTCGCCCGGAAGCGGATGACGAACAGCGCATAGATCAGCGACAGCGCCACGCTTCCGATGATCCCACCGAGCAGGCCGATAAAGCTGCTTCCGGTCAGGTGGATGAACAGGATGGCAAAGAATGCGCCCGAGAGCATGCATCCCTCCAGTCCGACGTTGAAAATCTCGGCGCGCTGGCACATCAGGCCGCCCAGCGCGACCAGCAACAGCGGCGCGGTCATACGAATCGTTGCCGCAACCAGTTCCGCATTGAAAATCTCACTCATGGCTTTCCCCCTGCCCGCTGCCGGCCGCTGCTTTTGGTTTCATGAGCCCGGCGAGCTTTTCCTTCAGATTCGTGTGTTTGAAAACGAACTTGGAGCCGGCCATCAGGATGACGAGCGCCTGCACAACCGTTACAAGGGTTCTCGGCACATCGGACATGCGCTCGATGTTATACGAGCCGTTGCGCAGGATGGCGAAGAAGAACGCGCTGATCGGCACGCCGAGCGCACTGTCGTTTGCGAGGATGGAAACCACCATGCCGTCAAACCCCAGATTGCTCGAAAAGCGCATGGCGAAGTGATGATGAACGCCCAGCATCTCGATCACACCCGCAAGACCCGCGATAGCGCCGCTGATGGCGATCGTGGTCATATAGGTACGCCGCACATGGATGCCCCCGTAGTTGGCGAAGGCGCTGTTCGTGCCCAGCATGCGGTTTTCATATCCGAATTTCGTCTTTGTCGTGAGCACATAGCAGGCCACGACCAGACAAGCTGCGATGATCAGTCCCGTCGTCACGGATGATTCCGGGATGATCTTGCTCAGCCAGATGCTCTCCGGAATCAGGTCGCTCGACTCGCTCAGCGCATAGCCGCCCGAGCCCTTGAGCGGCCCGTGCACCATAAAATCGGTGAAATGGAACGCCACATAGTTGAATAGGATGGTCGTCACGACCTCCTTGGCGCCGCAGTAGATGCGCAAAAAACCGGCGATGGCCGCCCATGCCGCGCCCGCGAGCATGCCCGTGATGAACACGAGCGGCAGCAGGATCGCCGGCGGCAGCGTCTGGAAGCGCAGCGCGACCGCCGTGGCGAGAATGGCTCCCATGTAGAGCTGGCCGTCCGCGCCCATGTTCCAGATGCCGGCGCGGAAGGCGATGGCGCAGGCAAGACCCGTCAGCAGCAGCGGCGTAAACCACCGCAGCGTGCCGGTGATATCGTGTACGATGGCGCCGCCGATGCCTTCAAAGACGGACACCCAGTCGAAGCCGCAGATGATCACGAGAATGGTGGCCACAAGCAGCGCCGCGACCACGATCAGCGCCCGCTGGCCGAGCATGCCCGCATTGCGCCTTATGCTCTGGCGCCATCTCTGTGAGGAGGATTGTTTCATATTGCACGCTCCATTCTCTTGGCGCCGGTCATATACAGGCCAA
The DNA here is from genome assembly GCA_019416935.1 of Clostridiales bacterium. GTDB lineage: Bacteria > Bacillota > Clostridia > Christensenellales > CAG-138 > Aphodomorpha. Next base: position 42,659 of record DXWI01000003.1, read on the forward strand.
GTTCCAGCTCGTCCAGGTTCTTGTTTTCAAACTCGCCCACGATCTCTCCTTCGTAGAAGACCAGTATGCGGTCGGAAAGCGAGAGCACCTCGTCGAGTTCCATGGAGATCAGCAGCACCGCCTTGTCCTTGTCGCGCAGCTTGATGATCTCATTGTGGATGAACTCGATCGCGCCGACGTCGACGCCGCGCGTCGGCTGCGCCGCAATGAGCAGCTCCGGCTCGATGGCGATCTCTCTGGCCACAACCACCTTCTGCATGTTGCCGCCGGACATGTTGCCCACGAGCGTTTCAATGGAGGCTGCAATGATGCCAAAGCGCCGCACCAGTTCCATCGCGTATTCGCGAATTCTGCCCTTATTCAAAAAGCCGAAACGGCAGTAGGGCTTTCGGTTATAGACCGACAGCATGAGGTTTTCCTCGACGCTGCACTTGCGGTTGATGCCGAACACCATGCGATCCGCCGGAACGTGCGAAATACCATGATGCCGCCGTTTGAGGCAGTCGCACGCGGTGATGTTTTCGCCGTTCAGATAGATGCTGCCGCCGGTCTGCTTGCGCAGGCCCGTCAGCGTTTCCACCAGCTCCGTCTGTCCGTTTCCGTCGACGCCCGCGATGCCGACGATCTCGCCCGCACGCACCGAGAAGGAGATATCCTTGATGGCCGGGAGTTTGCGGTCATTCAGCGCGGACAGCTTTTCCACGCGGAGCACCTCGCCCTTGGGCTTGGCCTCGTCCTTGCGCACGCGCAGCACGACGTCGCGGCCGACCATCATCGTTGCGAGCTTGATCTCGTCCGCCTCGTCCGTTCTGATATGACCGGTCACCTTGCCGGCGCGCATGACGGTGATCTCATCGGAGATTTCCAGCACCTCCTTGAGCTTGTGCGAAATGAACAGGATCGTCTTGCCCATGGCCGTGAGGCTCCGGCATACGCCGAACAGGGCCTGCGTTTCGCTCGGCGTCAGTACCGCCGTCGGCTCGTCCAAAATCAGCAGCTCCGCGCCGCGGTACAGCGCCTTGATGATCTCCACGCGCTGCATCTCTCCGACCGACATTTCAAAAATTTTCTTGTCCAAATCCACATGGAACGAATACTGCTCCATGATCTCTTCGATCCGTTTCCTGCTCGTCTTATAGTCGGTCAGCGCGCCCTTGTGCGGCGTATCCGCACCGAGAATGATGTTCTCCAGCACCGTGAGATCGGATACCAGCATGAAATGCTGGTGCACCATCCCGATTCCCAGCCGAATGGCGTCGTAGGTCGAACGGATGCCAACCTCCTGCCCGTTGAAAACGATCCGGCCCGAATCCGGCGCGTGCAGTCCGCACAGCACATTCATCAGCGTACTCTTTCCCGCGCCGTTTTCGCCGATCAAAGCGTGGATGCTCTGCTTTTTCACTTCGAGCGTCACGTCATTGTTGGCGATCACGCCGGGAAATGCTTTCACGATGTGCTGCATCGATAACACAGTCTCCGACATGCAGCCTGTCCTCCTTTCCTGAAGAGCGGCGCGCGGGCCAAAGCCCCGGTACGCACGCTCCGGTCGTTCTGTCATTGCAGCCAGCAGTACAGTTCCCACATGTAGCCGTCGCCGTCCACAAAATAGGCCGCATGCGCGTTCCATTCCCAATCGCCGGGCGCCGCCACGAACTCCACGCCCTCAGCTTTGAGTTCCTCATACGCCGCGTCCACATCCTCGGGCCGGTCAAACCGAATGGCGGATTGTACGCGATGCTTGACCCTACTCATCGCCTGCTCGCCCAGATGCTCGCACAGGTGTCCCCATTTCCAGAAGAAGAAGGCCACGCCGGCGCCGGAATTCATCTGCGCAAAGGTGTCGGACTGTCTGACCACCCGAAAGCCCATCGTGTCCCGATAGAAATTCACGGCCTTGCTGATGTCGTCCACCAGAAAGCCATAGGAAGTGTGATTGTATTTCATCTCTGTATCATCCCTTCTGTTCTCTTGCAGCGGAACGGTAGCGTGGGGACGCCGGCGCCATATGCCGGGACGCCGGCGTTCCCGTTCCCATATTGCTTAGCCCTTGGTGATGTTGACGGGCTTCTCGGTGTTGAACTCGATCACAAGCTCGCCGGAGACCAGCTTATCCTGCTGCTCCTTGGCAAACTCGGCCGCCGCCTTCAGCGCGTCCGCCTTGTCGGGGTTCGTCTCGCAGAACCGATCGATGGTGTCCCAGACGACGATCGCCGCATCGTTGAAGATGGACTTGATCGTGTGCTCGCCGCCCTTGAACTCGCCGTTCTTGATGTCGTTGGCCGCTTCGAGAACCACTTCGCCGAAGTCGGTGAGCAGGTGCGTCATCAGCACGTTCTTGCCGATTTCAAAGTAGTCGCTGTTGTCCGCCGTGCAGAGCACGCCGTTCTCCTGGCAGGCCTCGACGACGCCGGTGCTGGTCTTTCCGCAGCTGGAGGTGATGCAGTCCACGCCGCGGCTGATCATGGCAAGCGCGATTTCACGGCCCACGGTCGGGTCGTCATAGGTGTCCGCATACATGTATTCGACCTCGCAGTCCGGATTGGCGGCCAGAACGCCGTCCATAAAGCCGTTTACACCCGCATTGGACGTGGCGGTTTCCTGACCGGAGATCATGCCGACCTTGTTGGCGGTGGTCATCTTGCCCTGCAGACAGCCAAGGATGTACAGCACCTCCTGCACCTTGTACTCGGTCGACCAGATGTTCTCATACTTCGTATCGCCGGCATTGGTGTACTGATACAGGCTGACAAACTTGATGTTCGGGTAATCCTTCGCAACGGCGACGACCGCCTCGGAGACCGGCGCGAACGACGTAACGATCACTTCATAACCGGCCTTGGCCATAGCGCGGATATCCTCTTCATAGACGTCGGGCGTCAGCGATTCGAGCGTTTTGCACTCGAAACCAAGCGTTTCGACCTCGGGAATGACGGCAGCCATGCTGTCGATCGGGCCCTTGTCGCCAAAGCTGCGGTTGCTGATGATAGCCATCTTGATCTTATCGCCACCGGCGTTTTCGTCGGAAGGCTGGTTGCTGTCGGCGGGTTTGGAGCAGGCAGCAAACAATGCGACGGTCATGAGCAGTACGATTGCTGCGGCAACGATTCGAAGACTTCTTTTCATGTTTCTTGGTTCCTCCTTGATTTTTGATATACGAAGGCCTTGTCAGCCAATGCGCCAGGATGGAGTTCTCCGTGGTTCGTTCCGTGGTTTTGGGGCTCCGTTTCCGGGGTTCGCAGTATGCGTGTTTATACCGTGGGTTTTGTAATGTTGGGCTACGTCGCGGACGATTGTGCTCGTCTTTTAGTTATGCGCATATGTTGATATGCGCATATTATATGTGTCTTGTTGCCGAATTGCAAGTACTTTTTTGTATTTTATTTGTGAAAAAGTCGTTTTGTAAAGCGCCATCTTCTGGTATTGGCGCGCAGCCGCCCACACAGTGCCGTTCCGGCACGCATATGGGCCTTGGGTGGGCATGACACAGAAATACTCCGACTTTTACTTTGAGCTGCTTCCCGATATCGAATTTCATGCAGAGGATATCCAGTAGCCGTAGCTTCCGTCCCAACCGGCGGCACTTACCCTCCCCTTCGGCTTTCGGCGTCCATCCGCGACGGGCACCCCTGCCAAAGCAGCACATACGAAAAACAAGCAACAGGCGCTTCTGTTTCTTCAGAAGCGCCTGTTTTCTTATTGATTCGGTACGATGGCTCGGTTTTAACGGGTTCCATACCATTTTGCGGGTGGAAAAGGTGACGTTAAAGGGGAATGGATTCGCTGCCGCAGGATTCCCGTATGCATAACTGTGGCTGCAATACGATTTCCTGTTGTTGAAAACCATCCTCCTGCGGGCATTGAATCCGATCGATCAGCATGCGCGCTGCCATCGCGCCAAGCTGTTGAATGGGTTGCTTGAGCGTTGTCAATTTGGGTTCGGACAGCATGGCAATTGGCGAGTCGGTAAATCCGACAATCGCCAACTGTGCCGGCACATGGATTCCAAGCTCCCGCGCTGCACGCAGCGCGCCAAACGCCATCTCGTTGCTAGCGCAGAAAAAAGCATCCGGTGCATTCGACGAGCGCAGCAGTTCGCTTATGGTCCCTGCCTTTCTCGGAGGTTCATTTGCAATCATTGCCTCCGTTTCCACGGTGATTCAAGAACTGGGCTTGCCGTATGCGCAGATCGGCATTGTCTCCATGGCGGTATTTTACTTTCTCTTTGCCCTGCTGCTCAAGCTTGTAGGAAAAGAGCGCGTGCAGCATATCTTCCCTCCCATTATCGTCGGCCCAATTATCATGGTTCTCGGGCTATCCCTCGCCAGTGTGGGTGTAAACGAGGCGACAAGCAACTGGCCGGTTGCCATCATCACGTTCTTAATTGCGGTTGGTGTGAACTGTTTTGCCAAAGGCTTAGCCAAGGTAATGACGATCATCATCGCTTTGGTTGGCGGTTATATCGTTTCCATCCCCTTTGGACTGGTCGATTTCCAACCCGTACTCGACGCAGCATGGCTGGGTCTGCCGAACTTTACGCTGCCAACCTTCGCTGTCAGTGCGGACTGGTGGAAAGCGATTCTACTGATCATGCCGGCTGCTATCGTCCCCTGTCTTGAACACATCGGTGATGTCATGGCCGTCGGAACGACTGTTGGCAAAGATTTTACAGAGGAACCCGGCCTTTCCCGTTCGGTCTTTGCCTGCGGTGTTGCCACGACCATCTCGGGTTTTCTCGGCGGTCCTTCTCTCACAATCCATTCCGAAAACACGGGCGTTCTTGCAGTAACGCACCTGTATTCCCCGTTCATCGTTGCCTGCGGCGCAGCATGGATGGCATTGCTGGCCTTCTGTCCGAAATTCAGCGCACTATGCGGCACGATCCCCCAAGCTGTTCTTGGCGGCGTTGGCATTCTTCTTTATGGCATGGTAACGTCTGTGGGCATTCGCACGCTGGTTGAAAACAAAGTTGATTTTTCAAAACCGCGTAATCTGGCAATCGCAAGTGCCATTCTGGTGCTTGGTATTGGCGGAGCAGTACTGACCTTTGGCTCCTTCTCGCTCAGCAGCATGGCGTTCGCAGCCATCGCTGGCATCATTCTCCACTTCGTTCTGCCAGGCCGCAAGGTGCAATCAACAGCTGCATAAAACCATCGGATAACAACAGAATAACGAAACAATCGATGCGCCCCCTATGAGGGATAGTAACTAGGATAGAAGCTATTTCTTATAGGGGGGGGTCTTGTGTAACAGCGGATCCGTATGGTCAGGACGCAACGACGCGATTTTGCCGAAACCGCTCCGTCGCAGCGGCGGCCCGCTCCCGTTCGATTTTCAAAAAAATGCGGGGATCTCTGCGATGCAATTCATTGACGGAGGCAATAAAGTAGTGTATCATAAGGTGAGGTTATTTGTTTGCTTATTAGAAAAGGAGGTTAAAATATGTCCACGAAAGCTTACTACAAGAGAAGCGAAATCGGCCCGAACATGCCCGGTTTCCCCAAGGTCGGCACCCCCGTGACCAACACCCGCGCAATCATCGAGGCCGCTTTTTACGGCAACAACGTGGTGAAGGTGAACACGCTTCGCGAGGCCTATGAACTGGCGAAAAACTCCCCCGGCACGGTTGTCACCGATATGCCGGTCTACCGCGGCGAAGAGTTCGGTCTGCCCGAGGACGCCAAGGTGCTGCTGTTCAACGACGGTTCCATCACCGGCCGTTACGCCGCAGCCCGCCGCATCACCGGCAAACCCGGCACGAACTGCGCAAAGCTCGACAAGATCCTCATGGACGCCGTCTATGACACCCGTTGGAAGACGATGTATCATGCGGAAGCGTACATCGGTCTCGACGAGGAGTTCATGTGCAAGGCGCACCTGCTCATCCCCGAGGGTGAGGAGAACCTGCTGTACAACTGGATGATCAACTTCCAGTACCTCTCCGACGCCTATGTAAAGATGTATAAGCGTTCCAAGCCCGTCGGCGACGGCAAGGAGCCCGATATCTACATCTTCTCCGACCCGCAGTGGACCGGCACCGACCAGACCGACGTCTGCGACGGCAAGTGCCTCTGCTACTTCAACACGGACACCAACTGCGCGGCCATTCTGGGCATGCGCTACTTCGGCGAGCACAAGAAGGGCACGCTGACGCTGGGCTGGGCCATCGCCAACCGCAACGGCTACGCCTCCTGCCACGGCGGCCAGAAGGAGATCACCCGTCAGGACGGCAGCAAGTTTGCCGCCGCGTTCTTCGGTCTCTCCGGCTCCGGCAAGTCCACGCTCACGCACAACAAGCACAACGGCAAGTATGCGGACATCAAGATCCTGCATGACGACGCCTTTGTCATCAACTCCGACACCTGCGCCTCCATCGCTCTGGAGCCGACGTATTTCGACAAGACCGCGGACTACCCGACCGCCTGTGAGGACAACAAGTACCTGCTGACCGCGCAGAACTGCTCCGCCACGATGGACGACGACGGCAAGATCGTGCTCGTCACCGAGGATATCCGCAACGGCAACGGCCGCGCCATCAAGTCCAAACTCTGGTCGCCCAACCGCGTCGACCGCGTCGACGTGCCGGTCAACGCGATCTTCTGGATCATGAAGGACCCGACCATCCCGCCGATCGTCCGCCTGAAGGGCGCCTCCCTCGCGGCCGTCATGGGCGCAACGCTGGCCACCAAGCGCTCGACCGCTGAGCGTCTGGCCCCGGGCGTCGACCCGAATGCGCTGGTCGTCGAGCCGTACGCCAACCCGTTCCGTACCTACCCACTCGTGAACGACTACATGAAGTTCAAGAAGCTCGTGGAAGAGAAGAACGTGGATTGCTACATCATTAACACCGGCGACTTCATGGGCAAGAAGGTCAAGCCCAAGGATACGCTCGGCGTCATCGAAGCGGTGGTGGACGGCACGGCCAACTTCAAGCAGTGGGGCCCGTTCACGGATATCGAGATCAACGAGTGGGAAGGCTTCGTGCCGGATATGAACGATGCGGCGTACGTCGAGCAGCTCAAGGCGAGAATGCTTGACCGTCTGACCTACGTCAAGAACCTCGAAACCAACAACGAGGGCTACGACAAGCTGCCCGAGGATGCGATGGACGCGATCAAGAAGGTCGTCGACCAGCTCGGCTAAATCATCCCCGAACGACACAACCGGCCCCGTCCGCACTTGCGGACGGGGCCGGTTTGATTGGCTCCATCGGGGTAAGGAGACAAAAGGCGCTATGTCAATCTCTGGGGTGTCGTCAAAGCATCATCAGTGTCGCAGGCTTCGCTTGCGGCACTGATGGAAACCGGTTATTGCGTGCAGCGTGCGCCGCCTCTGCGGCATGCCGGCACAAGCCTTCCGTCATAGTCGGCGCCATGCTCGGGCAGGAGCGGAAAGCGGATGGGCTTTCTGTCGCGGCAGGAGCGATAGATTCCGGTGATGAGTTCCACGGTGCGCCGCCCATCCTCCAGCGAAATCAGCGGCGGGCGGCCCTGGATAACGGCCTGCAGAAAATCGTCGAGCTGCACCTCGTGGAAATAATGCGTACCGTCAACGCTGTTGAAGAATTGGCGATCCTCCTGCCGGAACGCATCGAGCATGGATTCTTCGCCGTGTACTGTCCACAAATCATTGACGGGGGGCTCTCCAATGCCGCTGACGCCCGCAATAAACATTGCGCCGCCATCCGTCTGCACGCCGATGCTGGCGCCGTTGTCGCCATGCACGCGGACGTTTCCGAAGAGCGCGGGATTCTGGGAATTGCTGACCACAATATTGCCGATCGCGCCGCTCCGAAAGCGAATGATGGCAGCAGCGGTGTCATCCACCTCCAGCGCCGGATGATTCAGCGTATCCCAGATACCGTACAGCTCCTCAATTTCACCCATGTACCACAACAGCAAATCCAACTGATGCGGCGCCTGATTGACGAGTACGCCGCCGCCCTCGCCCTTCCAGGTGCCCCGCCATGGATTGCTGGCATAATAGGCCATGTCACGCCAGCCCAGCATATTCACGGTGCCGAGGATGGGCTTGCCGATCTTTCCGGCGTCGATTGCCTGCCTGACCCGCTGCGCGGGGCGATAAAAGCGCCGCTGGCATATGGTGGTGCCGGTCACGCCGTTTTCCTTGGCGGCCTTGAGAATCGCATCGCAGTCCTCCAGCGAGGAGGCCAGCGGCTTTTCAATCGCAATGTGCAGGCCCATGCGGCAGCATTCCACGGCGATATCTGCGTGCTTGGGATGCGGCGTACAGATCGAGACGACCTCCACGCCGGCTTCCTTTACCATCGTGGGCAGATCCGAATACGCTTTGATATGGTGTGCGGCGGCAAATTCCTTCACATGCTCCGGCTGCCCGCCCATGCAGGCCACCAGTTGGCTGTGCGGATTGTTCCGATATGCCAACGCGTGGAAATGCCCGACCTTTCCGCAGCCGATCACGGCGGCTTTCAGTTGTTTCATTCTGTCCTCCTATTCCGCATCGCCGCAGCGAAAAACGATCTTGGAGAGCCCGTCCTCCCGCCGATACAGCTTCTGCATCCATTCGTTGCCCTCGCTCAGCGGAACGATCTTGGAAATCATGCTGTTCACGTTTACAAGCCCCTTGGAAATCAGTTCGAGGCAGGCCGGATATTCGCCGGCGGAGGCGCAGGAGCCGAACAGGCTGATCTGGTGTACGACGACATACTGCAGCGGGAAGCGAATCGTCGGCGCAACGTTTCCAATCAGGATCACCTTACCGTCCAGCTTGACGGACTTGATGCACAGTTCGGCGGTGCTCTCAATTCCGGTAGCGTCGATTGCAACATCTGCGCCGCCGGATATGCTTTGGATTTGCTCCGACGCATCGGCGTCGCGGGAGTTTACGCAGCAGGTAGCGCCGTTTTCCCTGGCCAGCGCCAGGCGGCTGTCGTCAATATCAACGGCGATAATCTGGGAAGCGCCGAGACTGCGTACCACCTGCAAGGTCAGCAGGCCGATGGTGCCGACGCCCACGACGACAACGCAGTCGCCGGAGCGGATCGGGGTGCGGGTTGCTGCGTGATAGGCGACGGAGAGCGGCTCCACCATGGCCGCCTCGACAAAGGTGACATTGTCCGGTATGCGGTAGAGTATGTATTCCGGAACGCTGACATACTCGGCAAAGCACCGCTGCGGTTATACTCTTCGCAGGATACGCCGAGCACCTGTCGGTGTGCGCAGAGGTTTACCTTGCCTTCGCGGCACATGGCGCAGTCGTTGCAATACACGGTGGAATCGAATGTCACCCTGTCTCCGACGGCGAAGTTGCGAACATCCTTGCCGCAGGCAGCGATCACGCCTGCCGCCTCATGCCCCATGATGACGGGCGGGCGGCGGCGGCCGGTGCTTCCGTCAAAGCCATGCACATCGCTTCCGCAGACGGAACACGCCTGAATCCGTATCAAAACCTCGTCGGCCTGAACGGCAGGGTCTGCGACGTCCTCGTAAGTCAGTTCGTTATATGCGTGCATCACAAGCGCTTTCATAATGGTATGCTACTCCTTCTTTGTCTCATCGAGAAAACTGGCTGCCGGCGCCGTCTGCTGCCGCGAAGCGGCGAAGCGGTCATCCTTTGACGGCGCCCGCGGTCAAGCCGCTGATAATATACTTTTGCAGACACAATGCCAGAAGAATAATCGGCAATGTGATGGATACCGACGCCGCCATGAGGCCGCCCCAATCAATATAGGCATAGGATACGAAATTGAAAACGGCTACGGGGAGCGTCTGCGTGTCCCGCCCTGCCAGAGAAAACGAGAACATGAAATTGTTCCAGGAAAAGATGAAGGCCAACAGGGAGGAGATGATGATGCCCGGCGTGGACAGCCGCAGAGAAATGCGGGAGAAGGCCTCGTACGCCGCACATCCGTCGATCCATGCCGCTTCCTCCAATTCTCTGGGAATGGCTTCAAAATTAGGGATCATAATCCAGACGATGAAGGGGAGCGCTATGAGCATGTGCGAGAGGATCAGCGCTGCATAGGTGTTTCTCAGGCCCAATGCAGAAAAAATCGAAAACCAGGGGAGCAGGAAGGATATGCCCGGTATCATGCGCACCAGCATGACCACCATGCTGGATTTCCGCAGCTTATAGCGGGCAATGGCATAGGCGCAGGGGAGGCCGATGATCAAGGACATCACGGTTGCAACCGCGGCTACGATGAGGCTGTTCGCCGTATATTTCAGGAAATTGTATTCCGTGAACACGCTGATATAGTTGCGCAGCGTGGGTACGAACTCAAAAAGGCCGTGATTTGCCTGATTGATGATGGATTGGTGCGGCTCGAAGGACGCAAGCAGCATCCACAGCAACGGAAAAATCGTAAAAAGGACAACGCCATAGATGAGGATATGCTTGCCAACAGAGCGGAGAATACGCCTGGCCTTCATCAGTATTCCACCTCCACCTTCGATTTCAGCTTCAGAAATCCGCCGCCGATCGCCATAACAACAATGAAGAACAGCACGGAGATCGCCGCGGCCTTACCAAAGCGATAATAGGAGAACATGTTCAAATAGCCGTATATGTTGATCGTTTCCGTTGCGAAGCTGGGGCCGCCGCCGGTTGTGGCATAGATGATGTCGTAGGTTTTTACCACATCGATCAGTCGCATCAATACCGCCACCAGGATGGTCGGACTGGCAAGGGGCAGCGTAATCTTGAAAAATGTCTGCCATTTGTTTGCGCCGTCGATCAAGGCGGATTCATACGGCGCCTGCGGGATGGTCATGAGCCCGCCATACACAATCAGCATGACCATGGGCGTCCATTCCCACACGTCGATAAAGATGAGCCATAGCATGGATTCAAAGCTGGTTGTGGACAAAAAGGCGCGCGATGGAAGGCCCAGCGCGTTTAAGAGCACGTTGCCGACGCCAATGGTGGGCTCCAGCATGAGATTCCATACCATGCCCAAAGCAACCGGCGTTGCAACAACCGGCAGGAGCATCAGCGCCTGCATCAGTCTGCGCCCGTGAAATTTTCGATTGATCAATACGGCCAGCGTTACGCCCAGAACCGCCTCCAGCACAATGGCAATGCCGGAAAATACGATCGTGCGCCATACGGAAGCCTGAAACCGTTCGTCTGCAAAGGTTTCTATATAGTTGGCCAGTCCAACGAACTTCGGCGGCTTCACGATGGACATTTGCCAATCCGTGAAGCTTAAAGCAAAATTATACAGCAGCGGAATGACGATCATCAGCAGGATGAAAATGATGCTGGGCGTGACAAAGATCGCCTTCAGGTGCTTATCGATCCATCTTTTCATAGCATATTCCTTTTGTCCGAATTGTGCCGAAGGGTGCGCGGAAGCGGGGAACAACGATGCGGCGGCATCGAAAGGAAGGGAGGAATGCCGCCGCGACAGTCCTTGAAAGTGAAAACCAGAGGGATGGCGGACGCTCCGGCCATCCCTCCGAACGCGTGTTAACCGTTGCGGGCCGCCAGATCGGCGTCCAGAATCTCCTGGAACGCGATGTTGGCCTTGTCGGCTGCGGCCTGTACGTCGCCGCCCTCAATCGCGGTGGTGATCACAACGCCGATGACGTCGCGTGCCTGTGCCACGGAGGTCGTCATGGGACGGTCATAGGCCTTGGTGGCAATTTCGTTGCCCTTCTGAATCGCCGCCAGAAGCTCCTCGGGATAGTTGGCCGTGCAGGCCGGGTCCGCCCATGCCGAGTTGCGGGCAGAGGAAATGCCGGCGGTTTGGATGTACTTGGTCATTTCAATGCCGGAGGCCCACTTGACGAACGCCTTGGCCGCCTCCATATTGGGAGAGTTGGCCGAGATGCCCAGCCCCCAGGAGCAAATGCTCCAGGTCGCATTGGTGGGGCTTACGGCGAATCCGGCGTTCTCATAAACCTCGGTTTCGGGGCCGCAGAAGGATTGCCAGATAGCGTCCGCATCGGTACACATGGCCGCACCACCCGTGGAATAGAGCGCGGCGCATTCGTTCCAGTGCATATTGGTGGCGCTGGCGGGGCCGTATTCGCGGATCAGCTTGCCGTAGTATTCAAAGGCCTGTACGGCTTCCGGCGTGTTGATGGTTGCCTTGTTGGTGGCAAAATCGAAAAAGTCGCCGCCGAAGGAATAGAGATAGGTCGAGAACTGCGTGACGGCCGGATTGGCCTTGCCGCGGCCGGTAAAGCCGACAACACCGGGCTCAATACCGTCCAGCTTTTCGGCGGCCGCCATCATTTCGTCCAGATTGGTGGGCACTTCCAGACCGGCCTTCTGGAACAGGTCTTTCCGATAAAACAGCACCTGACGCTCGGTGACGAGCGGCGTGCCGTAATACTTGCCGTCGTCGGCGCCGTTGAGCATATAGCCGTTGAGCGCAGCGGGGATGAAGTCCTTCGCGTCGAATTCCTCATCCGCGATCAGATCGCCGATCTCTGCCAAATAGCCGTTCTGGATAAACTGCTGCACCTCCTGCAGCGGGCGGCACATAAACACATCGATATACTGGCCGCCGGAGCCCAGCTCCACATTCAGCTTATCGCTGAGCTGATTCTCCGGGTAAACCTCGAATTCGACCTTCATGCCCGTGGCCTCTTCAAACTCGGCCAGCTTGGGTTCAACGGCGTTTGTCCAGTCGTGGGTAGCCAGAATGACGCGAAGCGTAACGCCGTCAAAGGGCTTGGCAGCCGGCTCGGCCGAGGGCTCCTTGTCCGCAGGCTCTGCCGCGTCTGTAGGCGCTGGGGCGGGTTCTGCTTGCGGCGCCGCACATGCGACAACTGAAAGTATCATGAGCAAGCAAAGCACAAAAGCCAATAGTTTCTTCATGATTGATTCCTCCTGTTTTTTTATTGGAACGGTTCAACGCCGTTGCAACACCGTACAATCGCATCGGAAAGCCTGTTTCCGAGCCGCTGCGATAAAACCAGAGCAAGAGCCTTAACATGTATGAACAAATGTGTCGAAGCCTAAAACGACGATTATGCGGTTCAAAAAAGCGGGTGGATTATACAAAAGCAAAACTGCATTTCCGGCAGCTCACTGCCGAGACAATTCTATTTAACCATGCGGTATATCGGATATCAATGCGCGAACCGGAAATTTGAATGTCCATTTCGGACATCTTCGCAGGCCTCTGCCTTGTGTCCGCCGTTCATTTGGCGGCGGAGGCGCTGCTGCGGGTTCTGTCGCCGTACGTCCCGTCCTCACCGACGGTGACAGCATTTTGGCTCTTCCGATAGCTGCCCGGCGTAATCCCGGCAAAATGGGTGAAGTGCTTGATGAAAGCGTATGCGTCAGAGAAGCCGAAGATATCTGAGATATCGGCGATCGTATAGCTGGACTCCCGCAGCAGCGTCTGCATGCCCTGAATGCGGCATCGGATGATGTATTGATTGATGGAACAGCCGAACAGCTGATTGCTGATGCGGTTGAGCTGACGGGTGGTGATGCCGAGCCGGACGGCGATCTCCTCTCCCCGCAGCTTTTGATGATACAGGTTTTCGTTTACAATTCGGACAATCTGGCTTGCGCGCGGATCGCTCGGATTCGGGATTTGCTCCCGCAGATGGTTGAGATGCAGATGTTCCGCGATGCAGTCCACCGTTTCCAAAAGGATGCTGTGTATGATGAGCTTCGTGGAAAGGCCGGTCGTAAAGTTTTCGTTCTGCGCCTTCCGCTTCAGAGCCTTTATCAGGCTTTCCATGGAACCGGAAAACGGCAGCGCCAGAGGCGCGCTTTCGGCGGAGAAAATGGCGTTGATCACCGGATGAGCGGAGGACGGTAAAAAAGCAATGACCAGATATTCGGTGCTCCCGGGCTCTCCGTCGATCGTGGTATGCGTCACGCCCTGCGGTATGAGCATAAAATGGCCTTGGCGTGCCGTAACCCGCCCCAGCTTGGAGAAGTCATAAATGATTTTTCCGGTCAAAACGAAGTGCATTTCAAAGATGATATGCTTATGGCTGCTTCTCAGCAAGCACTCTTTTTGGAGGAAGCAAACCGGCACCATGCGACCTTACAGTCCATGATATCGCTTTTGAGAGACATCATCAGTCCCGGAAGCATCGTTCGCTGGTCATCCACAAACAGATGATCCATATACCCACATCCTTTGCACAAATCAAATGTTTGGAAAACGGATTGTTGGCTTGTATTCAGTAAATCACAAAATCACAGTATTGTCAAGCGGCCAAAAACTCTGCGTGCAGAACATCCTCTGACCTCATCATCGAACCGGCCGAAGGCAGCGCGTGATCCGTACGGCAAGTGATTTTTCATTTGCTGCAAGCCGCCAAAAATTCTGTTTTGGCGGAATTTCTGCTGCGACACGGATATTGACGCCGCAAATACCCAAGGCTCTATGCAGGAACTTATGCTCTGGATAGAGCCTAATACACTGTGTCAAGAATGCCGCGCAGTCTCCATTTTTAATCCGTTTCATGGTTTCCATCACGCAAATAAGGGGCGCGCTCCGATCGGAGCGTGCCCCTGTTTGGACCATTTCTTTAATAGATGCTGCGCTTCACATAGCTGGTGTGCAGAATCTCGTGCGCCTTGTGGCTGCCGGGCTTCCCGAGGTAGGTGTCGTACAGCTCCTTCACAACCGGGTTTTCATGGCTCTTGCGCAGCGCCATGCCGGCATCCTCGCTGTAGAGCGCTTTGGCGCGCTCGGCGCGCAGGTCGGTGAAATTCATGACCTCGCCGCTCTGATGCGGCTGGCCGCCGCCGTTGACACAGCCGCCCGGACAGGCCATGACCTCGATGAAGTGGTAGTCCTTCTCGCCGCTCTTGACCATGTCGAGGAGCTTCCTGGCGTTGGCAAGGCCGGAGGTAACGGCCACGCGCACCTTCGTACCGGCCAGATCGTACTCGGCCTCCTTGATGGCCTCCGTACCGCGAACCGCATGGAACTCCACGTTCTCGAGCGGCTTGCCGGTGACGACCTCGGCCACGGTGCGCAGCGCCGCTTCCATCACGCCGCCGGTCGCGCCGAAGATATGGCCCGCGCCGGAGGCAACGCCGAACGCCGGCTCAAACGCCTCGCCCTCCAGATCGTTGAACCGGATGCCCGCGCGCTTGATCATGTTTGCCAGCTCGCGCGTGGTCAGCGACACATCGACGTCCGGCACGCCGGCCGCGGCCTGATGATCGCGCGCGATCTCGAACTTCTTGGCCGTGCACGGCATGACCGAAACGACCACGATATCCTTGGGATCGACGCCGTTCTTCTCCGCCCAGTACGTTTTGAGCAGCGCGCCGAACATCTGCTGCGGGCTCTTGCAGCTCGACAGGTTCGGAATCATGTCCGGATAGAAGTGCTCGCAGAATTTGATCCAACCGGGCGAGCAGGAGGTGATGAGCGGGAGCGTGCCGCCGTTTTGCAGGCGCTCGAGCAGCTCCGTGCCCTCCTCCATAATCGTCACGTCCGCGGCGGTATCCACATCGAACACATGGTCAAAGCCGAGGCGCCTGAGCGCCGCGACCAGCTTGCCCTCCACGTTCGTGCCAATCGGATTGCCGAAGCACTCCCCGATCTGCGCGCGCACGCTCGGCGCGGGGCCAACGATGACCGTCTTGGACGGGTCGGCGAGCGCCTTCCAGACCTTCTCGGTGTCGTCCCGCTCGGTCAGCGCGCCGGTCGGACAGACCGCGATGCACTGGCCGCAGTTCACGCAGGCGGTCTCAGTCAGCGGCATGTCAAACGCGCTGGCAATATGCGTGTCAAAGCCGCGCTCGTTGGCGCCGATCACGGACACGCCCTGATTGTATTTGCACACGGCCACGCAGCGGCGGCACAGGATGCACTTGCTGTTGTCGCGCAAAATGCGTGGGGAGAGGTCGCCGGCCGGGCTCTTGTCGCCCGCGGGCTCAAAGTTCTCTGGACCTACGCCGCACACCGGACAGGCGACCATGCCCTCGTCGAACTCCGCGCCGCAGATGCGGCAGCGCATCCTGCGGCCCGTTTTAGCGGCGGGCGCTTCCGCCTGTGCCTTGAGCGGCTCGCCGAACGCATACTTGTACTGATCCACGCCATATTCATGCGCAAGCCGGCGCAGCTCGCAGTCATCGCTGCGCACGCAGGAGAGGCAGTCCATGCGGTGGTTCGAGAGGATCAGCTCCAGCGTGGTCTTTCTCGCCTTGCGCAGCGCGGGGGTATTCGTCTGCACCTCCATGCCGTCGGCAACCTGCTGCACACACGCGGCGGCGAGGCCGCGCACGCCGGTCGCCTCCACCAGGCAGATGCGGCAGGCGGCGATGGCGTTGATCTTCTTCAGGTAGCAGAGCGTCGGAATCCGCACGCCCGCCTGATGCGCCGCTTCCAGAATGGTCGCATCCTTGTTCACCTCAACTTCAATGCCGTTGATCTTGACTTTTACCGTTTCCATAGATGCAGCCCTCCGTTACTTTTTCGAGATGGCGCCGAACTTGCACGTCTCCATGCAGGCGCCGCACTTGATGCACTTGGCCTTGTCGATCACATGCGCCTCGCGCACCTTGCCCTCGATCGCGCCGACCGGGCACTTGCGCGCGCAGGCCGTGCAGCCCTTGCACTTGTCGGGGTCGATCTCATAGCGGAGCAGCTTCTTGCATGCGCCCGCCGGGCAGCGCTTTTCGACGACATGCGCCTCGTATTCGTCGCGGAAATACTTGAGCGTGGACAGCACCGGATTCGGCGCGGTCTGGCCCAGCGCGCACAGAGCGTTCTTTTGGATATAGTAGCACAGCTCCTCCATCTTATCGATGTCCTCGAGCGTGCCGTTGCCCGCGATGATCTTGTCGAGCAGCTCCAGCAGGCGGCGCGTACCGATGCGGCACGGCACGCACTTGCCGCAGCTCTCATCCACCGTAAACTCGAGGAAGAAGCGGGCGATATCGACCATGCAGTTGTCCTCATCCATGACGATGAGGCCGCCCGAGCCCATCATGGAGCCGATGGCCTTGAGGTTCTCATAGTCGATGGGCGTATCGAGGTGCTTGGCCGGGATGCAGCCGCCGGACGGGCCGCCGGTCTGCGCCGCCTTGAACGCCTTGCCGTTTGGAATGCCGCCGCCAATGTCGTAGATGATCTCGCGCAGCGTCGTGCCCATCGGGATCTCGACAAGGCCGGTGTTCACGATCTTGCCGCCGAGCGCAAAGACCTTCGTTCCTTTGGAGGACTCGGTGCCCATGGAGGCGAACCATTCCGGCCCCTTGACGATGATCTGCGGGATATTGGCCAGCGTTTCGACGTTATTGATGATGGTGGGCTTTCCGAACAGGCCCTTGTTGGCCGGGAATGGCGGCTTGTTCTTCGGTTCGCCGCGGTTGCCCTCGATGGAGGTGATGAGCGCCGTTTCCTCGCCGCAAACGAACGCGCCCGCGCCGAGCCGGATGTCGATATCGAAGTCGAATCCGGACTCAAAGATGTTCTTGCCGAGCAGGCCGTATTCGCGCGCCTGACCGATGGCAATCTGGAGGCGCTTGACGGCGATCGGATATTCGGCGCGGACGTAGATGTAGCCGTGGTGGGCGCCGATGGCATAGCCGGCGATGGTCATGGCCTCGAGCACCGCGTGCGGGTCGCCCTCGAGCACGGAGCGATCCATGAACGCGCCAGGATCGCCCTCGTCCGCGTTGCAGATCACATACTTTTCATCCGAAACGTTCTTGGCCGCGAACTCCCACTTGAGGCCGGTCGGAAAACCCGCGCCGCCGCGGCCGCGCAGGCCGGAGCGCTTCATCAGGTCGATGACCTCCTCGGGGCGCATGCTCGTAAGCACGGTGCCGAGCGCCTGATAGCCGTCCACACCGATATACTCGTCGATCTCCTCCGGGTTGATAACGCCGCAGTTTCTGAGCGCCACGCGCATCTGCGTCTTATAGAAGCCCGTATCGGACAGCGAGGCGACCTCGTGCTTGCCGCTGCCGGCCGCCGGCTCGTTGTACACGAGGCGATCGACCACGCGGCCCTTGAGCAGGTGCTCCTCGACGATCTCCGTCACATCCGCCTCGGTGACGCGGCTGTAGAACGTGCCCTCGGGATACACGATCATGATGGGGCCGAGCGCGCACAGGCCAAAGCAGCCGGTCTGCACAACCTTGATCTCATCGGAGAGGCCCTTTGCCGCCAGCTCCTTTTCCAGATGCGTACGGATGGCGGGGCTTTCCGACGAGGTGCAGCCCGTACCGCCGCAAATCAATACATGTGAACGAATCATGTTTACCTCCCGACTCCATTACTTCTGGGCTTCGCCGATGGTGTAGGCATAGACGGGCTTGCCGCCCTTGATATGCTCCTCTACGACGCGCTTCGCCTTCTCCGGCGTCATCTTCACATAGGTGATCTTCTCGTCGCTGCCGTTTTCATACACCTCGACGATGGGCTCGAGCCGGCAGATGCCGATGCAGCCGGTCTGCGTGACCGTCGCGGTATCCGTCAGGCCCAGCCGGTTCACCTCTTCCACGAGCGTATTGAGCACCGGTCGCGCGCCCGCGGCGATGCCGCAGGTCGCCATGCCGACGACGATGCGAATCGACTGATGCCCCTCGCGCAGAACGACGCGGCTCTTCATCTTCTCGCGGATTGCCTGTAATTCAGCCAAAGATTTCATAAAACGTTCTTCCTTTCGTTTTCATTGTTGCTAAAAACCATCCGTTCCGGTCGTCTCCATCGCCTCCGCAACGCTCTCCTGCAGCCAGCGCAGCACCTCCGGCGCATCGAGCGGCACATCGCCGCCGAGCACCTGCCGCATCTCGGCCGTATCGAGCCAGAACGGCTCCGCCATACCGGCCAGATCCAGCGACAAAGAAATATCGATATTCGGATTCCCCTGCACGAGCGTCATCATCGTTGCCGGCAGGTCGCCCAGCGGCACGCAGTCGATATGCGCCGTATCAAACGCGGCGGTTACGCGCGTGCCGTGCGCGCTTCCGGCCGCAAACGCTTCCCCCGGCCCCATGCCGCCCGGTGTGTCCCGGCGCGACGCGATGGTCAGCGCGCCGCCCGTCTGCTCCGCCGCCAGCTTGAGCAGCGGCAGGCCCAGCCCCACCGGCCGGGTCGTCCGCGTGGTGGCGAACGGGTCGGTCACGCGGCCAAGGAGCGCTTCGTCCATGCCGCAGCCGTCGTCGGTGATCGTGAGGGTTCGCCGCGAGCCGGCATCCGCAATCGCAATCTCGATGTGCGCCGCACCGGCGCGAACCGAGTTCTCGGCAATATCGAGGATGTTGAGCGCCAGTTCCTTCATCGGCCCCCTCCGTCGAGCAGTCGAATGAGCGCGCTGCGCACCTGCTGCGCGTCGCCGCCGTGAAGCGGCAGAGTACAGGCCGCGTCCGCAATGTTCCAGAGATGGTGCGCGTCGCTCGCGGTGATGACCCGTCGGCGGTACCGTTCGGCAAGCGCCCGCGCCCGATCCGGATCCGCGACCTCGAGCGTTGCAAACGCCGGTTC
Organism: Clostridiales bacterium; assembly: GCA_019416935.1. Classification (GTDB taxonomy): domain Bacteria; phylum Bacillota; class Clostridia; order Christensenellales; family CAG-138; genus Aphodomorpha. The sequence continues at coordinate 62,067 of DXWI01000003.1, forward strand.
CTCCGGGATCGTACCGAGAATGGCGAGGATGCCGTTGGCCTCGCGGTCGATGTGCGCCGGGTAGGCGGCGCCGCCGTGGGAGCGGACAAGCCGCACCGCCCGTTCAAGCGGCAGAGCCGTGGCAAGAATGAGCAGCGTCGCTTCCTCGCCGGCGGGCGTATCCCGTGTATCCATCAAAATCTGATTTCCAAAGATCTCGGGCCGGTTCTTCCGCTGCATCCGGCACGGCCGCACCGCCGCGTCGAACGCCATGGCCGTTTCCAGCGTCGGAAACAGGCACACCAGATGGATTTCCTCAGCCGTGGTCAGCTCCATCCCCGCGACCGGCACGACGCCGTGCGCCTCGCAGGCGCAGAAGAACGCCGGGCAGTTGCCGCAGCTGTTGTGGTCGGTCAGCGCAGCGATATCCAAGCCGCTGAGCATCGCCATGCCGGCGATGTTGGCGGGCGTCATGTCGTCGTCCGCGCAGGGCGACAGGCAGGAATGGATGTGCAGCTCGGCCCTGAGCATGCTCACGTCAGCAGGCCGGCAAGCCCCGCCGCCTGGTAGAACGCGGATTCCTGCGTACCGAGCAGGTTGACGCCGCGTGCCATGGCCAGCTCCGCCACGCCCTCATCGGGCACGACATCCTCGCAGAGGAGGATGGCGGCGCAGTCGGTCAGCGCAGCCACCGCAATGATGTTGCGGTTCGACATGATCGTCAGCCACGCCGCGTCCGCCGGCGCGCGCCCCATGACCCAGCTGAGCAGGTCGCCCGCATATCCGCCGCGCACCTCTCGCTCCGGGTCGGGCAGCGCAAACGCCGTCCATCCAAACCGCTCCATCATCTGTTGCACCGTCATGGCTGTTCGCGCTCCTCCTGATGCAGTTGTTGCACGCGCTCGCGCATGCGCACAATGCACTCCTCCGGCCGGCACTCGCCGCGCACGACGTCCTCCGCAAACGCGCGGCAGGTCGGCGCGCCGCAGAACCCGCAGTCGAGTTCCGGCAGCGTCGTGTAAATTTCCTCGATGCGGGACATCTTTTCGAGCGCGCGCTCCATATCCTCGTCGAGCCTGGCGGCCGGCCGGTACTGGATCATGGAATCATACAAAAATCCGTTCGGCACGAACGACGCGTCGCCATAGGGCGGGATGCGGTTTTCCGATACCGGCAGATAGCGCCGGATCGACTGCAGGCGCACGCGGGCGATATACGGGTTTTCTACCGTCGCCACCCCGCCGACGCAGCCGCCGTCGCAGGCGTTGAGCTCGATGAAATCCAGCATGGGGAAGCTGCCCGTCTCGATCTGGTCGAGCACACGGATCACGTTTTCAATGCCGTCCGCGGCCAGATAGCGGTCGCTGTACAGCGCGCCGCCCTCGCCGCCTGTGCTGGCCCAGCTGATGCCGGTGCGCCCCGTGCGGCTCGTGGCCTCCGGCGCCACGCCCCGGCGCATGACCGGCAAAAGACGAAAATAGATGTCGCTCATGGACACGACATAGTCCACGCTGTCGCTCGGGTTGGACCAGTTTTTTACAAAGCTCGCCTTGGCCGGACAGGGCGAGATGAACACGGTGCAGATTTCATCCTCGCGCAGCTCCGGATGCTTGCGCAGCGCCTCCGCCTTGGCCAGCCGGCTCGCGATCTCGATCGGTGGCAGAATCGGCATGATGTGGTCGCACAGGTACGGAAAGCGCAGGCTGATGAGCCGCACAATGGTCGGGCAGGCCGAGTTGATGACCGGCCGCGGAATGTCCATGCGGCGCATATAGTTGCGCGTATACTCGGAGACCAGCTCCGCCGCCTGCGCCACCTCAAACACCTGATCAAAGCCGATATCGAGCAGGCCCTGCAATACATAGTCCACATCGTCGAGATGGTCAAACTGACCGTACAGCGACGGCGCGGGCAGGGCGATGCGCCATTTTTTCTTCTCGGGAATATCCTCCATCCGGTCAAAATTCGCTTTTTTCGCCTTGTGCGGGCAGATGCGGATACACGCGCCGCAATCAATACACAGTCTCGAATTGATTACGGCGTGTCCGTCGCGAATGCGTATCGCCTGCGTCGGGCAGCGCTTCAGGCAGTTGGTACAGCCCTTGCACCGGTCGATATCCAGCGAAACCGAATGTTTGTACTCCATTCTGCGCTCCTTATTTGACCAGAACCGTCATCCGGATCGTCGTTCCCACACCGACCGTGGATTCGATCTCCATCTCATCCGTATAGCGTTTCATGTTGGGCAGCCCCATGCCCGCGCCAAAGCCCAGCATATGGATGGTGTCCGGCGCGGTGGAATACCCCTCCTGCATGGCCAGCGCGATATCCGCGATGCCGGGGCCGTGGTCGGTCAGCACCAGCTCGATGCGGTCGCGGTAAACGGTCACGTCCGCCTCGCCGCCGCGGGCATGGATGACCATGTTGATCTCACCCTCGTACATGGCAATGGACACGCAGCGAATCACCTCGGGCGAAAACCCAAGCTGCCGCAGCTTGCGCTTGACCTCGACCGACGCCTCGCCGGCGGAGATGAAGTTGTCGCCGTCCACATCGAAGTGAAACTGTAACGCCCCGCCCATCGGTCTAATCCTCTAAGCGGCCGAGGCCGTTCCAATACAGGCGTCCGCACGCCTCGTACATGCGCAGCGCCGTCGACATCACCGTGATGCCGCTCTCCTCCGCAAACGGCAGCACCTCCGGCAGCGGCCGCTTGTTTCGTACAAATACAACGCAGTGAATATCCATCATCAGCGCCGTGCGGATGACCTGCGGGTTCACAAGTCCCGTCAGCAGCACGGCCTGGTCTTTGACATATGCAAGCACATCGCTCATCATATCGCTTCCGCAGGCCGACACGACCTCTTCATCGAGGCGCGCCTTTCCCGTCAGCACTTCGGCGTTCAACAGGGTTGCGATCTCCCCCAGCTTCATGCGCTTTGTCCTTCCTTCCGGGTTGATCCGGCTAATCGGTTATGAACGGTATTTGTCCAGAATGCCCCGGATATCCGCAGGCGTCAGGCGGCCGTAGACCTCGTCGCCCACGGTCATAACCGGCGCAAGCCCGCAGCAGCCGAGGCAGCGGGTCGCCTCGAGCGTAAACTGGCCGTCCGGCGTGGTGCCGCCGGCCTTGATGCCGAGCTGCTTTTCCAACTCGTCCAGAATCGCCTGCGCGCCCTTGACATAGCAGGCCGTGCCGAGGCAGACCGCAACGCGGTGCTTGCCCGTGGGGTTGAGCGAGAATTGGGCATAAAACGTGACAACCGCGTAGACCTCCTCCAGCGACAGGCCGAGCCCCTCCGCGACCATGATCTGCACTTCAACGGGCAGATAGCCGTAGATCTCCTGCGCCTTCTGCAGCACCGGCATGAGCGCGCCCGGCACGTTCCGATGTGCGGCGATGGCCTCTTTTAGTTTCGTTTCCTGCTCCGGCGTGCCGCGAAACGGTACAACGGTTTTCTGTTTCGCCATACATTACCTCCTAAGACGATGTCTGTTCTATCCATTTTATACTGTTTATGGGATGTTGAGCGAACCAGCCGGCACCGCGCCAAAGAAACCGCACACCGACAGGTACTAGTATATTACCATACGGAAATCGATTTTTCAACAGCAGCACGCCGTTTTCTCGCTCCAAAATTATCGATTTTTTTCGATCGATACTTCGGGAGCGTATGCCGGCCCGTATTGCCTTTTCACGGGGCGTGAGATATAATACAGGAAACTTTTATCTGCGGAGGGCGCCAACCATGTTGATTCTTGTGACCGGCGGCGCCGGGTACATCGGTTCCCACACCGTTCTCTCCCTTCTCGAAGCGGGCTATGATGTTCTGATTGCGGACAGCTTCATCAACAGCAAGCCGGAGGTCGTGGACCGGCTTCATGCGCTTGCAAACAAACCGTTTCTGTTTGAGCGCTGCGACCTGTGCGACGCGGACGCGGCCGAGCGCCTCTTTGCCGCGCAGCCAATCGACGCGGTCATCCACTTCGCCGGCCTCAAGGCCGTCGGCGAATCGGTCGCGCAGCCGCTGCGCTACTATGACAACAATCTGCGCTCCACGCTCAACCTGCTCGAATCCATGCGCCGCCACGGCGTCAAGCGGTTTGTTTTCAGTTCAAGCGCAACCGTCTACGGCGATCCGGCGCGCGTGCCGATCCGCGAGGACGCGCCGCTGTCCGCCACGAACCCCTACGGCTGGACCAAGCTGATGATCGAGCAGATGCTCCGGGACGCGGCGCACGCCGATGAAACGCTCTCGGTGTCGCTGCTTCGCTATTTCAACCCGATCGGCGCGCACGAGAGCGGCCTGATCGGCGAGGACCCGAACGGGATTCCGAACAATCTGCTGCCGTATATCGCGCAGGTGGCGACGGGCAAGCTCCCGTTTTTGCGCGTGTTCGGCAACGACTATCCCACGCACGACGGCACCGGCGTGCGCGACTATATCCATGTCTCCGATCTGGCGGAGGGGCATGTTGCCGCGCTTGCCGAGCTGGAGAAGAACGGCCCGGGCGTGCGCACGGTCAATCTCGGCACGGGCGTGGGCTACTCGGTGTTCGATGTGCTGCACGCGTTTGAAGCGGCATGTGAAAAAACGCTCCCCTACCGGATCGTCGGGCGCCGCAGCGGCGACGTCGCGGCCTGTTACGCAGACCCGGCCTACGCCAAAGCGCTGCTCGGCTGGGAGGCCAAGCGGGATCTGACCCGCATGTGCGCCGATACCTGGCGCTGGCAGAAGGCCAACCCGAACGGATACGACGGCTGACCGTCAAAACACACTTTTTTGATACAGGAGGCGTATTGTATGCAGAAACCAACGCTGATCGTCATGGCCGCGGGCATGGGCTCGCGCTACGGCGGGCTCAAGCAGATCGATCCCATCGGCCCGCACGGAGAGATCATCATCGACTATTCGCTCTTCGACGCCATCCGCGCCGGGTTTGAGCGCGTGGTGTTCATCATCAACCGCCGTATCGCGGATGACTTTCGCGACATCGTGGGCGACCGCATCAAGGCGCACATGCAGGTGGACTATGTGTATCAGGAGCTCACGGAGCGCCTGCCCGACGGGTTTTCCGTTCCCGAGGGACGCAGGAAACCATGGGGCACGGCGCACGCCATCCTGTGCTGCGCCGGCCTGATCGACGGCCCCTTCGCCGTGATCAACGCGGATGACTATTACGGCCGCCATGCCTATGCTCTGCTGTACAACCGGCTGTGCCACAGCGCCGACCGGAACGGGGTCTACGACTACAGCATGGTCGGCTTCCGGTTGGCCAACACGCTGACCGAGCATGGCTCCGTCGCGCGCGGCGTGTGCGAAACCGATGCAGACGGCCGCCTGACCAACATCATGGAGCGCACGCGCGTCGAGCTGGTCAACGGCAGCCCCGCCTTCACCGAGGATGGCGAGCACTGGACGGCGGTGCCGGCGGACAACCTCGTGTCCATGAACATGTGGGGCTTTACGCCCAGTCTGTTTGCCGAGCTGGAAACGCGCTTTCCGCGCTTTCTTGCCGAAACCGTGCCGCAAAACCCCGAAAAGTCCGAGATGTACATCCCGATGGAGGTCGGCGCGCTGCTGCGCGAGGGCCGCTGCACCGTGGATGTGCTCTCCTCGCCCGACCGCTGGTACGGTGTGACCTACCGGGAGGACAAGCCCTCCGTGACCGCGGCGCTGCGCCGCCTCACCGACGAGGGCGTATACCCCGACCGGCCGCTGTTCTGAGCGTGCCGCATCGATGGAGGAACATCCGCTATCCATGGAACTGACCTATCTGAGCAACAGCGGGTTTCTGCTCTCGGACGGGCGCACGGCCCTCATCTTTGACGATGAGGGCCGCTGTCCGGACATCATCAACCGCGCGGCGCTTCAGCGCTTTGACGCGGCGGTATTCTTTGTCAGCCACAGTCACGGCGATCACTTCTCCCCCGGCATCTTCTCGTTTTCGGATGTGCCGGGCGTTCATTATGTCCTCTCCGACGACGTGCCCACGGCCGGTCTTCCGGAGGGCGTGCGGGCAACGCGCATGCGGCCGATGCAGCAGACCGCGGCCGCAAACTGCTGCGTGACGGCGTTCGGCTCCACGGATCTGGGCGTGAGCTTTCTCGTCCTGTGGAACGGCGTGCGCATGTTCCACGCGGGCGATCTCAACAACTGGCACTGGCGCGCCGAATCCACCGACGACGAGGTGCGGGAGGCGCAGCAGGCGTTCGATGCGATCGTCAGCCAAATCCCGCGCCCGATCGACCTTGCGTTCTTTCCCGTCGACCCCCGCATGGGGCCAGACTATGACTTGGGCGCGCGCCAGTTTGCCGCGCGCATCCGGCCGCGTCTGTTCGTTCCCATGCATTTTCGGGAGGCGGCATGTGCCGCGATGGATTTTCAGTCCTCGCTCGAAGTGCCGGGCGTGCGGGTGCTGCCGCTCACGGAGAGCGGGCAGCGCTGCGAGCTTCCGTTCGGCGCGGCGCCCCGCCCCACATCTTTGTAAGGAGACGTCAATATGCAGTTCAAGATGGACCACAACAATCTGAACGTGACCGATATGGAGCGTTCCATCCGCTTTTACAGGGAGGCGCTCGGCCTGTACCCGGTGCGCGATGTGCGGTCGGAGGACGGCTCGTTCCGCATCGTGTTCCTTGAGGACGGCGTGTCCGGCTGGCGGTTGGAGCTGACATGGCTCAGGGATCACCCGGAGCCCTACGACCTCGGCGAGAATGAGAGTCATCTGGCCCTGCGCGTGGACGACTTTGAGGCTGCGCACGAAAAGCACAGCCGCATGGGCTGCATCTGCTATGAAAATGCGTCGATGGGCATCTATTTCATTCACGATCCGGACGACTACTGGCTGGAGATCTGCCCGGTCCGCGATTAGGTCCGCGGCAGGGCGCCGGCGCCGCGTTCCGTTCGCTCCGCCCGCAACAGGGTTGCAGAAAGGACAGCGAGTTTACAATTTTTTCTTATATGAAAATTGCGTGAAATCTGCTCATTTGACACCCTTCCCCACTAGGAAAAACGAGCGTTGTGTGCTATGATGACTACACAGTAAGCTCTGGAGGTGCGTATGCGCAGGCGAGTACGGTTAACCCCGTTTGGATATCTTGTTGTTGCGATTCTGGTTCTGCTGCTTTTGGGCGGGATCTATCTCATCATCCGTGGCATCGGCTCCGGTTCTTCGCCCGATGCTACGCCCACGCCGCCGCTCGTTCCCGGCGCGAGCATTTCGCCCGATCCGGCCGGCAGCGCAGCGCCCAGTCTCTCTCCCGACCCCACGATGAGCGTCGAGCCGAGCATGACGCCGAACGTGACGGCCCCGCCGACGAATTCGCCGACGCCGACGCCCACGAACTCGCCCGAGCCGGAGACCAGCCGCACGCCCTCGCCCGATGAGGTGAAGAACGCCAAGGATGGTAAACTCACCACCGGCGGCGTTGTGCTGCGCGCGGCGCCGAACACGGACGGAGAAATCCTCGGCAAGTATGTCGGCGGCACGAACCTGAAGGTCTATGCCGAATCCGGAGACTACTATCTTGTGCAGGTCGTCAAGGAAGAGAAATACGGCTACATGGCCAAGAAGTTTGTCGAGGTCAATACCGCCACGCCGGAGCCCATCACGACCTCCGTGCCCACCGGCGCCGTCGGCGGCACGGTGCGCTCGAGCGTCGTTGCCCTGCGCAGCTCGCCCGACCTGTCCGACAGCGGCAATAAGGTCGGCCAGGTGGAGCAGAACGAGCCGGTATATATCTACTTCAAGCACACCAACGCTGCGGGCGACACGTTTTATTATATCGAGGTCGCGCGCACGGGCAAAAAGGCCTACGCCTTTGCCGAATATATCACCGCGGAGTCGAGCGTCCCCACCGGCACGCCCGCACCGTAAACCGCTTGTTAACGGCAGGAGATGCGCTCACCGCGTCTCCTGCTTTGTTTTCGGTGTGTTTTGTCGCCCCTTGACGCTTGGATGCTGCCATTGCTTCCGTACCGCTGCTTAAAAAGCGGCGCGGTGCAGGCAACGAAGCAAAACGGCTGTGCGGCGCTCCGCCCGCTTTGGCCGCTTGTTGCTGTGCCGATCCGGGAACGCGCGGCTGCGCTCCCACCCATATCCTATGCCAACCAAACACATAAAGGAGGAACCACATGAAACGCCATTCTCTGCTCGCCTGTCTGCTCGCTGCCCTGCTGCTGATGGGCCTGCTCGGCTGCGGCACGCCCACAGCAGCGCCGGAGCCGACTGCCGCTTTGACCGCAGAACCAACCGCTGCGCCAACGGCGCCGCCCACGCCCGAACCGACACCCGAGCCGACAGCGTCGCCCGCGCCCGCACCAAAGATCATCAGCTTCTATTTTGACGAGCCGGATGCCTTTGTTGCCAGCCCGGACAATCCGCTCATGCTGGGCGTTGCCGATGACGACAGCGATGATTCCGGCATCCTTGTGAGCATAACGCCCAAGGACGATGCGGTGCTTTCCGCAACGCAGGCGGACGCCGGCGAAGCCGTTCTCCGAGCGTTTTGGGCTGCCTATCTGCTGCCGGAGGAGGCGGACGCGTTTACACAAAGCGCCGTGTTCACCATTTCGGAGTGCGAGCGCACCGCCATCGAGGAGGTCCCGGCGCTGCGGATTTGCTATACCGTGCAGTATCAGGACTTGCCCATGGACGTTTTGCAATACACGGTCGTTTCCGCCGACAGCAACTATACGTTTCTGTTCTGCGACGCTACGGCGGAGCACAGGTGGCGCGATGCATTCCTCGCGTCCGCCGCTACGATCGACCTATATTTTGAGGGCGAGACGCTCCCCATGGATACCAGTGGCCTCACGCGCTACCAGCACGATACGGGGCTGGCGCTGTACATGCAGGACGGCATGGTGGATGCCGGTGAAATCGAGGGTTTTGTCTGGTTCCTGTGCGACCCCAACGCGGGCGTTCCCGCGCTCTCCGTCGCGCGGGAGGATGCTGCGAATCTTGCCGTCATCAACGAAACCATGGAAACGCTGACACTGGAGGAATACGCCGCAATTTCCGCCGAGGCCTACGGGCTCAACCCCTATGCACTCGATGATTACGGCAACCTGTACAATGTTTTCACCCGGGAGATCGACGGCGCAACGTATTGCTACTATGTGGTTGTCAAAAAGGGAACGGACGCTTTTTGGACCTGCAACTTTGCCTGTGCTGCTGCGGATTACGAGCAGTACCTGCCGCAGTTCATGGTGTGGGCCGGCTCGATCGAAACGCCCTGACCGGTAGCCGTCAATCGAACAGAAAACAACCGAAGGCCCGTCCTGTTTGGACGGGCCCCTTCTATATAAAACGGCTATTATTCAAAAAATTGGTTCAGTCCTCGGCGGGCTCGAGCACGTCGAGCAGCGAATGGATGCGGCGGTTGGCCCGGGAGAGATCCTGTTTGCCGGAACCGGGGTTGACAAAGCCATAGCAGTACAGCGATGCGGCAAGCGCCGCCTCCACGCCGATGCGGCTGTCCTCGATCGCCGCCGCATCCGCAGCCGGCACGCCGCAGCGCGAAAGCGCCAGCAGGTATACATCCGGCGCGGGCTTGAGCCGCGCCGCGTCGCTCCCCGTGACCACGGTCTCAAACCGGTCCATGATGCCGTAGAGTCTCAGCACGCCCTCGACAAAGCTGCCGGGCGACGAGGTGGCCACCGCCATGCGCACGCCCCGCCGTTCGAGCGCATCCATGAGGCCGAGCAGCTCCGGCTGCGGGTTGGGAACCGCGCGCCGGATCTCCTCGAGCGTGCACGAAAAATGCTCCGCCGCGAGCTGAACGGGATCGCCCGCCGCGCCGCACATCTCCAGTGCGCGCCGGTACAGCTCCACGGTGGAAATGCCGACGGTATGCGCCTCCCTTGCGCCGATGCGCCCGCCGGAAATGCGGCGCACAATGCGCTCGCACGATGCGATATGGTGCGGCTCGCTGTTGACGATCACGCCGTCCATATCAAAGATCATGAGCGGTTTCAGCATGCCGTTCCGCCTCCGTGGCAGTCCTGCCGGCCGGTAGAAAGCGCGAACTGCCAGCGCTTGTCCTGCGCGGCCAGATCGACGAACAGGCCGACCAGCGGCAGCAGCAGCTCGTTCGGCATACGCTCGGCAAACTCCAGCAGGATGTACCCGCCGTCCGTGCGCTCGGTGAGCAGATCCCAGAGCGCATCGAGGTTGCTGCCGTAATGCTCCGCCAGATGAAAGCGCTCCTTCAGCTGCGCGTGCATATCGTCGCGCGTCTGCATGAGCAGGCCGTTGAGCGGATAGATGCGGATCATGGTCAGTCCTCCTCGCCGTAGAGCAGCGTAAAGCTCTCGTAATGGTCGTCCGTGTAATAGATCAGACCGTCGTTGGAATACACGATGCGCTCCGCGCCGCGAAAGCCGCCGGCATAGTTCACATCGCATTCATACCACATGCGCCCGTCCGCCTCCGGCAGCAGCCCCTCGCGGTTGCTGAAGCGGTCGCCGCCGATGCTCATCTCATCGGTCACATCCCAGAGGTTGCCGTCCGCGCTGTCCCAGCCGAGCGCTCTGGCGTCTTCCTTTCGGATGAAGTTCGGCGGCAGCTCGCCATAGGCGTGCAAATAGGCGGCCACGCGATCCGGGTCGCTGCACCGCTCACCATAGGCCGGATCCTGTGCATCCCCGTCAGGGTCGCCATCCGCCGCACCGGCAGCAGCGGCAGCCTCCGCGCCGTTCGACGCGTCCTGTGCGGGCAGGGAACTGCTGCCGTCGTCCTCGAGCAGTTCTTCGAGTACATCGCCCGCCTGCCGCAGCAGCTCGGTATCGATGTCGCCGCCGGCCGTACAGGCCGTGAGCAGCGGCAGCGTCAACAGCAGCAGCGCCAGCAGCAGCGCCCAGATTCGTCTTTTCCTCATTCCGTTCCTTGCAGCTCCCTTCCGCCATCCTGAAAAACAGCAGGTGCATGCGGGGCGCTGGCAGCGCCCCTTTGCCTTCTGCATTGTACCATGCGCTTTCGGTTTTCACAAGCGGTGCGCACAGATTGGCGGGGGTTCAAAAAAGGGAGCGATCGTCTGTCTGCCCCCCCAGTTATCGCCGCCCGCAGGCAGCGCTGGAGCAGAAATAGCGATCTGCCGTCCGCGCCGGATCGGCTGCGGGGTGTGCAGGCGCCCACGGTGGGCGTCGCTTTCTTCGCAGCTACCGTCCGCGCCGGATCGGCCGCGGGGTACTGCTGTTGGTGGCGTCGCCGTTGCCGGATACCGGGATGACGCGGCCGAGATACGTCGGCTTTGGCTCGGCTACCGTATAGAAAAAGTCCTTGCAGCGCGCTGCAATCTCGCGCACGGTATAGATCGGCTGGCGCGCGTACCCGCGCGCGTCCGACGCAACGCCGTATGCCTCCAGCCCCAGCTGGTCCGCAATATACAGCGCGCGGTAGAGGTGGTACCGCTGCGTGACGATGATAACGCGCTCGGCCAGAAACACATCCCGCGCGCGATAGACGCTCTCATAGGTGGAAAAGCCCGCGTGGTCGAGAAAGATATCCGACGAGGCCGCGCCGCGCTCCATGGCATACGCTTTCATGGCGGTCACCTCGTCATAGTCGACGCGGCTGTGATCGCCGCTCATGAGCAGCCGGTCGGACGCCCCCGCCTCATACAGCCGGAGCGCATAATCCAGCCGGTCGGCCAGAATCGTGCTCGGGCGCCCGTTGCCGGAAAGGCCCGCGCCCAGCACGAGGATGCAGTCCGCATCCAGCCCAGCCGCCTGCTCCTCGGTCAAAATGCGCCCGCGTACCGACAGCACCATGTGCTCGTTGATGCAAAAAACCGCCGCCGCGCCAAGCAGCACGACCAGAAGCACGATTGCCAACGCGCGCTTTTTGCCGCCGCTCCCTTTGATTTGTGCCGTATTTTGCCGTTCCATGCTTCCATGGTACGCGCGCGCAGCCGGCGGGTCAATGCGCTCCGCCGCTTGTTTACGGCGCGGCAACAACTTGTTTCCGGCGCGCAACAACTTGTTTGCAGCAAGTCCACATTGTGCATGCAACCGGTAAAAAGCAAGGGCGGGCATCGCTGCCCGCCGCTGATCCAACACAAAGCCACAAAATGCCGGCCGTTCCGGCCCCGCCGGTTCGGCTGCCCGCCGGCCTAGGCCGCAGACCCCGGCTTGCGGCGCGTTGACCCGGTTTTCTCCGCCGCTCCGGTCTGTTGCGCCGCCGGAGATGGCGCGGCTGCCGCAGGTGCGTTTGGCGGCGTCGTTTGCGCTGCCGGCGGTGCTGTCCGTCCCGCTGCGGTCGCCGCTCCGGCCTGCTGCGCCGCCGCATCCGCACACTCCTCCCGGAGCGTCGCATGGTGAAATCCCGCCGTGCTCGACGGCAGGAGCAGCGCGCGGGCGGTCAAAAACAGCAGCTTGAGATCGAGCAGCATCGAGCTGTTCTCGATATAGAGCAGATCCATCTTCAGCTTTTCCTCGTAGGAGGTGTTGTAGTGTCCGAAGATCTGCGCATAGCCGGTCAGTCCGGCCTTGACCTTCATCCGGTAACGGAACTCCGGCAGCAGCGCGCAATAGTACTCGACGTTTTCAATCCGCTCCGCGCGCGGGCCGACCAGCGACATCTCGCCCCGCAGAATGTTGAAAAACTGCGGCAGCTCGTCGATGCGCGTGCGGCGCAGCACCCTGCCGACGGGCGTAATGCGCGGATCATTGTCCACGGTAAGCTGCGCTCCGTCCTTCTCCGCGTCCACGATCATGGAGCGGAACTTCACGAGCAGAAAGCGCTTGCAGTCCTTGGTATACCGCTCCTGCCGGTACAGCACCGGCCCGCCGTCATACGCCTTGACGGCAATAGCCGCCGCCAGCATGATTGGGCTCGTGAGCACGATGCCGATCACCGAGAAAAGGATGTCCATCAGCCGCTTGACGGCGCGCTGTCCCAGCGGCATCGCACGGTTGCGGCACAGGTATACGAGCGAGTCTCCCACGAATGTTTCATGCGCGCCGTGAAACAGGATATCCTGCACGCTCGGAATCAAAAACAGCCGCTTATTGTGTACAAAGCAGGCGTCCATAAGGCTGAGCCGGAGCGAAGGCTCCACATGGCCGACGATCACGGTCGAATATGGCGTGAGTTCCTCAAGCAGCCGTTCCACACCGTCCGAAGCATGAAACACCGCAGTGATGCGATAGCGCTGGCGCACGGTTTCAAACCGCTGCAGCACCTGCTCTGCGCTCCTCTCCGTACCGACGACCACGGCGGCGTCACGCACCTCCCGCAGCCGGTAGGAGAGCCGGTTGCCCAGCAGGAGCAGCAGTATCCCCGCCGCCCACTGTGCGATCACGAGCAGGCACATCGGGCCGGCACGCAGCATGGATTTGGCCGTGAGCGCGAGCACCAGATAGGCCAGACAGTTCGTCAGCAGCGTTGCCAGTATAAACGAGAATACGAGTTCCCTGAGGCGCAGCACGCCGATGAGAAAACAGCGATAGGTATTGGAAAACAGCAGAAACAGCGCAAGGTACAGCGCGCCGAACGCCACAAAGCCCCAGAAATGGAAATCCGTCTCAGGATAATACCGCACGGCGACGAACAGGAACGAGACAAGCACTGCCGCCGTCATCGCCGCCTTGATCAAAAAGAGTATGCTGCGTTTGAGCATGCGTTTTGAACCGGTTTCCAAAGCCCGCCTCCTGTCCGCACAACGTTCGGGTATGATAGCATGCATCATTGTAACATGAGTCGTTTTTTGTGTCAAATCGGCGCGGCGCCGGCCGCAGCAATTCCGCAGCGAAACGCCCCGCCTTCGTCAAAAGCGCGCTGTTTCCCAATCCAAAAAGCCGTTTTATCGACGAAACGGCTTGAATTTTCAGGAAAATTCGACTATACTTTTTGAAAGAAAACGATCCTCCGGATACGCTCGGTTTCATCACCGGCGCCGGATTGCGGGAATGCGCTGCTGCTCTGTGAATCGCCGTCTATCCATCCCCCAGCGGCGGCACACGAGCACCATTGGATAAGACGCGTTCCCCCGCATAAGCCTGCTGCGCTCCCGCAGCAGACTTATTTGTATGCGCGCATGGGGCTTTGGATGTGTTTGCAGAAATACACGCGGGGCGTAAGCCCGCCCGCGTCGGTGCGAATGGAATCAGTGATTCCAAGCGCGCGCTGCGCCTTGAGGCACCGCTCGAGGAGCCGTCCCTCCATCGTATACAGCACGGCCACCCCGTCTGCCGCCAGCAGCGCCGGCAACCTTTCGATCAGGCCGCGATACAGCGCCTCGTTGCTCTCATGCGAGCCGACGCGGTTGCCAAACGGCAGATTGGCCACGATGAGATCGAACGGCTCGCGCGCCTCAAAGCGCAGGCAGTCCTTTTGCAGGATGGTCGCGCGGCAGTGCGCGGCCGCCGTGTTTTCCCGCGCGATGCGCACTGCGTTCGGCGCGATATCCGTGCCCATGAGCACCGCGCCGTCGAAAAGTCTGCCGGTCTCGATGAGCAGCGTGCCGCTGCCGCAGCACGGGTCATACACGCGCACGCGCGCATGCGCGCCGAAGCCGCAGCGCAGCTTGGCCGCACGGGCGATGGCCGCCGCCGTCACCGGATGGATGGACGCGGGCAGAGCGCCCTTTCGATAGGCAAAGCGCTGGTCGTTCACGGCGCATGGCTTGACGAATACCCGCGCGGTCTGATCCGGCAGGCAGTCCACGCGCAGCTCCCACGCATAGCCGGAGGGGTTGTCCGTGCCGCCGACCGCGCGCACAAGGCTCCGGATGAACGCGCCGCGGTCGCCCGCATACTGCCTGAGCTCCACGCGGTACGGCAGCGCCGGTTCCTCCCCCGGCGGGCAGAAGCACTGCCAGCCGCGCTTTGCCGCCGCGGCAATGGCTTCCGGCTCCAGCCGCGCTTCTCCGCACGGAATCAGCGCCTCAAGCAGGCACCGGCAGCGGTACAGTGCGCCGAGATCGCGTTCCACAACGCACACGCCGCCCAAAGCGGCCTCGCCATGCGCGCCGTGCGCGCGCAGCTCGTCGATGAGCACGTCCGCAAAGCCCACCGGCGGCACAAGCAGCAGCGGCGCAGGCTCCAACAGGCTGCGAATGGCTGCCGCAGGCTGCGGCGCAAGACGGCCGACCGCTTTTTTATATGCCGTCTGAATCTCGGCGCAGTGTTTTTCCTGCTCCGGCGATTCGGGCAGGGGCGGCGCATAAGCGGAAAGCGCATCCTCCGCGGCCCGACCGCCGATTGCGCCGAGCGCCAAAAGAATGGAGGGAACTACAAAGCGCGTCTCCTCGCGCGCGAGCGTCTCCGAAAGCGCCGGCACATCCGACTGCGTGCCGATGGCCGAGAGCAGGCGGGCGGCGTTCTTGCGCGCCTTTGGTTCGTCCGACCGGAGCGCCGCATGAACGCAAGCGGTATCGCAGGCGGCAAGCGCCTGCCGCGCCGCCTGCTTCTTAGAAAGCTCGCACAGCGCGGACAGCGCAGCGGCCGCGCCGCTCCAATCCGAGGTCAAGGCGGCCGTTTCCAGCCGCTGCATCCACTGCGCAATCATTCCCGTTCCTCCGCGCCCGCGGCCCTGCGGATCTCGCGGAGCACCTCGTCGGTGCCATCGAGCAGTCCGTCCTGCATCATGTTGGCGCGGTATTCCATGCGGTTTTCAAACAGGTGCGCCACCGCATCGGCCAGCGTGTCCGCCGTGGCGGTATCCTGATCGACCATGATGGCGTAGCCCTTCTTTTCAAAATACTTCGCGTTCTGAATCTGGTCGCCGCGGCTGGCCGACAGCGGCAGCGGCACGAGCACGGCGGGTTTGGCAAGCGCCAAAAACTCGAACACGGCGTTGGCCCCTGCGCGGGAGAGCACGATATCCGACAGGGCAAGCAGATCCGGCAGCTCCTTCCCGATGTATTCATACTGCCGGTAGCCCTCGCGCGCCGCGCTTTCATCGACCTTGCCCCTGCCGCACAGGTGGATGACGTCGAACACCGGCGTCAGCCGCGGCAGCGCCTCCCGCACGAGCTCATTGAGCCGCTGCGCGCCCGAGCTGCCGCCCATGATGAGCAGCACCGGCTTTTTGCCCTCGAGTCCCGTGAAGGCGAGCGCGCGCGCTTCATCGCCGTCGTACAGTTCCGGCCGGATGGGCGTACCCGTGTGCACCGCGCGCCTGCCGGTGATGTGCTTTTCGGTATCCGAAAACGTGACGCAGACCGTGTCGGCAAACCGGCAGGCAATGCGGTTCGCCAATCCCGGCGTATAGTCCGACTCGTGCGCGACGACCGGCGTTTTGCCCGCCGCCATCACGACCGGCACGGACACAAAGCCGCCCTTGCTGAAGATGACGTCCGGCTTGACGGCCCTGATGATGTGCTTGGCCTCCACCATGCCGGCGAGCACGCGGAACGGATCGGTAAAATTCTTCCATGAAAAATACCGGCGCAGCTTGCCAGAATCCACGGCATGATAGTCTACGCCCGGCAGCGCGCCGATCAGTTCGCGTTCGATGCCGGTCTTGGAACCGATGTAATCGATCTGCCAGCCCTCCTCCTGCAAACGCCGGATGAGCGCGATGTTCGGCGTCACATGTCCGGCCGTGCCGCCGCCGGTAAACAGAATGCGCATACAACCTCCATCATGAAGGGCGGTTTTGGGCCGCCCTTGTCTTTCTGTTTCTATTATACGCCGTTTCGCTCCCGTTTTCTTGCAAAAAAGCGATATGGCGTTTGTTGTCCTGTCGATGGAGCTCATTCCTCCACGGTCAGCTTGAGCTCCTCGTTGAGCTCGTCCTTCATCAGCATCGCGCGCGCGATGTCGAACTTCATCTGGTTGATCTCCGTATCGGACGGAATCTTCTGGTTGACGAGATCGAGCTCGAGCATCACGCAGACGAGCCGCGCCTCCTCGCTCGGCACGCCGTCGCGCCAGCAGACGAACCACGCCAGCTCCTCCTTCTTGTCGTTACCGATCTCGGCCGTGCCCGTTTTGCCGGCCATCGTGTAGCCGAGTTTGAAGAAGGAACCCGTCACGATAAAGCTCTCGGTCAGCGTTCTGGCGGTGCCGTTGGGCACGTATGGGCTGCTCGTACCGCGCTTGCACACGCCCTGCAGCGCCGGACGAAGCTGCTCCACGGTGCTCTGCTGGAAAGCGTGCTTCCACACGCGCGGCTCGGTGCGCGAAATCTCGGTATAGTCCGTACCGTTCGCGTGCCAGATGGAGTCCACCACATGCGGCACCATGATGTCGCCGCCGTTGGCGAACGCCGATAGGAAGCAGGCCATTTGCAGCGGGGAAACGAGGAGCTGTCCCTGCCCGTAGCCCGTCACCGCGAGGTCGTACACGGTCTGTTCGCGCTGCGGCTTGGCCTTGCCGTTTTCATCGAGCACGAGGTTGCGGCGGCGGTTTTCATAGTCGATGGACTCGGTGCCGTCCTCATTGGTGTACACCTTTTCCGAATAGATCTGCGGCACCGCCACCTGCTCCTGCAGCTCAAACTCGATGGCCTCGCGCCAGCCGATGCGGTCGAGATAATCGTAAAACCGCTGCCAGCCCAGCCGGAGCGCGCCATAGGCAAAATAGATATTGTCCGATGTGATGATCGAATTCTGCATGTTCATCACATAGCGGTCGTTGTTGCTTCTGGTGGTGTTCTCGGTTCTGCGGATCGGCCGGCCGCCCGACACATCGGGATTGGAATAGTCCGGCGCAACGGCTTCCGACGGCGTCCATTCATCGACGTCGACATTCGCCTTTTCCGACTCGGGGAACACATCGTTCATGGTCATCGTACCCGTTTCGAGCAGCGCGGCGGCGGTCATGAGCTTGAAGGTCGAGCCCGGAGGATACAGGCCCTGCGTCGCGCGGTTGAACAGCGGCATGAGATCCGCGCCGTGGGCGTCCTTCTGCTTCAGATACGCCTGCCACTCCTCCTCTGGCATACCGCGGGCAACGTAGTTCAGGTCAAAATCCGGGAACGAGCTGATCGCCTGAATCGCGCCGTTCGTCGGATTCATCACGACCACCGCGCCATGGATCGTATCGTCGTATACGATCGTGTCGATCACATCCTCCAGCCGCTCCTGCAATTCCGGAATGATCGTCAGGTGCAGATCCTTTCCGTCCACGGCTTCCGTGCGGTACAGCACGCCGTTCGATGCGCCCGTCACGTCCTGAATATAGGTGAAGCGGCCGTTCGTGCCGGTGAGCTCGTCCTCATATTCGAGCTCGAGACCGTACTTACCGACCCAGCTGTCGCCGTTGTATCGCGTATCGCCGATCGTCTCGTAATAGATCTGCTCCTTCTTCGTGATGATCGAGGAATAGCCGATGATATGCGAGAGCGACGAGCCGTACGGATAGTAGCGCGTGGTGCCGTAGTTGGCCGTATCAAGGCCCAGGCCCTTGATGTCGAGAATGGTCTGGGTCAGCGTTTCGGAAACCTCGTCCGGGAAGAAGGTTTGCAGCTTTGCAAAGTCGTTTCGCTGGTTGTTCAGCGCCTTCATCACGTCGTCGTACGTCAGCTCCAGCTCCGGAATATTGGCCACGATCTGGGCAAATTCCTCGCGGCTGTTATACCGAAGGTACGTCTCGTCCTTGGCCGCCGCATCCACCGAGGACGGCACGGCATAAACGGTATAGATGTTCACGTTCTGGGCGTAGGGCACGCCGTCGCAAAGAATCTCGCCGCGCTTGGATTGCAGCACGCCAACGCGCACATTGTCGCCCCAGTCCATCATGGGGAAGATGAGCTTTGGCGACCAGTCGATCGTCCAGCGGCCGCCGTTGCGATTGGCCGTGATCTCCATGTCGTCATAGATCAGGTCGTTGCCGGTCTCCGTTTCATGGCCGGTATGGTAGGTGAGCGTATAGCGGACGATGGCGATGATGTCGCCGTCCTCCACATCGGACACGCTGTACTCCATGCCCTTGAGCTGCAGTTCCTCGAAAATGCTCTTGTATTTGTTGATAAACTCGGTGCGGGAGATGGCCTTTTCCACATAAGGGTTGCCCTCGGCGTCCGGCGTGGGCGACGGGGTCGGCACCTCGGTCGGCTCCGGTTCGTCCGTCGGCGCGGCGGTCGGCGTTGCGTCCGGATCGGGCGTATCGGCTGCGTCCTGCGTTTCCTCCGGGTTCGGCGTTGCATTCGGATCCACCGTCGCGTTCGGGTCTGGCGTGTCCGTCGGCGCGGGCGTATCCGTGGCGTCCGGGTCGGGCGTATCGGTCACGGCCGGCGTTGCGGTCGCATTCGGGTCCGGCGTGGGCGTCGGGTTGGGAATGACCGTCACGCTCGGATCGTCCGCCTTCTTCAGGCTGTCGTCAAGCATATCGTACGCCTGCTCATAGTTGCCCTGCTCGATCAGCTTGAGGAACCGCAGGCAATAGTCGCTGCCCGAGGAGATCACCGCGCAGCCACACAGCAGCAGCGGCGTCAGCGCGGTTAGAAGCGCCATGAGCAGCGCGGTCAAACGTTTCATAAACATCTCTCCTGACAATGCGATATTCCCCAACTTGGCTTATTATAACAAACCGGCTCACGGCTTGTCCCGCGAACCGAAAAAAGTTTATAAAAGTGCCATAGTTTCCAGTGGCCGCCGCGCCAAAAGCCGAAAAACCGCGCCGTGCGCGGCAAATCCGCTATGCGCGCACCATCACAAAGCCCTGTGGGCAGGGCAGCACGTCCACCGGACCGTAGATGCGGGAGAGCGACGCGCGGATCTGCTCGGGCGAGGCGGTGCCAAGCCGGATCTCATCCGCAATCACGCCGTCCTGCAACAGCAGAATGCGGTCGCAATAGGCGAGCGCAAAATTCGGGTCGTGCAGCGTAATGAGCCCCGCACACCGTGCGCCGGCAAGCTGCTCGCGCACACGCATGAGCACCTGATGGCGATTCACAAAGTCGAGCGCGCTGTCCGGCTCGTCCATGAGCATGACCGGCGCATCCTGCAAAATCGCCCGCGCGAGAATGACGAGCTGCTTTTGCCCCTCGCTGAGCGTGAGAAAATCCTCCCCCGAACGGTCCGGCAGTCCCAGCCGCTCCAGCGTATCGACCGCCTGCTCGCGCATGCGCTGCGTCGGCTGCGAGAGCAGCGGCAGATGCGCGTTGAAGCCCATGAGCGCCACATCCAGCACGGAGGTGTTGTAGATCGTGCTGTGGCGTTGTGGGATATAGGAGAGATAGCGCGCGCGGCGGTACTCGTTGAGGCTCGTCACATCCGTCCCGTTCACGCGTACGCGCCCCGCGCCGAGGCGCTTGAGGCCGGCGATGGCGCGCAGCAGCGTCGTCTTGCCCGAGCCGTTCAGTCCCAGTAGCGCGCAAAACTCGCCCGCGTGCAGGCAGAACGACGCATCGCGAATCACCTGCCGGCTGCCGTAGGCCACCGCCGCGCCCTCGACCCGAAGCAGCGGCTCCGCGCCGGCGCTTTCCGTTTGCTGTTGTTCCCGCTCCGCGCCGGCAATCTGCTGCCATCCCGTTTCGGCCCGGTTCTGCCGTCTGCATCCGCTCATATCCGCCCCCGCTTTCTGTTGCACATGAAATAGACCAGAAACGGCACGCCCACGAACGTGGTCAGAATGCTGATCGGCAGCTCCGCGCTGTAGAGCACGCGCGCCAGACAGTCGGCGTACAGCAGCACCGTGCCGCCGATGATTGCGGCGAGCACCGTGGCCGTAAAGCTGTTTCGCCGGAGGATCAGCCGCGCGATGTGCGGCGCGATCAGCCCAATGAACGTGATCAGACCCGTGACCGAAATCACCGCCGCCACCATGAGCGTCGAGAGCGCCAGCACCGCCGCGCGCACGGGAACGATGCGCAGGCCGAGCATCCGGCTCTCATCCTCGTCCAGCGCGAGCAGCGCAACCTGCCGCCGGAGCAGGCACAGCCCGGCCATGGCGAAAAGCACCACGGGCAGCACGGTCAAAAACTTATCGAGCGTAACGCCGCCGAAGCTCCCCATCGACCAGAATTCGATGGCAGCCAGCTCCTTTTCCGGATCGGCAAAAAACTTGAGCGTCATGATCAGCGCCTGTGCGACCGCGCTGATGACGATGCCGGCGAGCACATACGTCGCGGTGCTGCGGCTGTTGGTCACCCGCACGAGCAGCATCACAAACAGAACCGCAAGAATGCCGCCGCCAAACGCGCCAAGCGCCACCGTCATGGCCGCGCTGCCCGCCAGCACGATCGCGCAGGCCGCGCCCAGATTCGCGCCGCTGGCCATGCCGATAATATCCGGCGCGGCGAGCGGGTTTTTGAAGATCGTCTGGTAGACGCTGCCGGCCATGCCGAGCGCCAGCCCCGAAAGCAGCGCCATGAGCGTGCGCGGCAGGCGCAGGGTAAAGAACACGTCGCGCGTGAGCGCCTTCACCTCGCGGCCGGCCAGCAGATCGATGATCTCCCGCACGGAGATCGGATATTTGCCCACGCAGACGGACAGCAAAAGCGCGGCCCCCATCAGGATGAGGGCCGCTGTCAGAGCGATCTTCGTTCGTTTTCTTTCCGCGGCTTCCATATACGGAGAGTTTACTTCGTTACCAGCGCCGCGTCAACCTCTGCACCATAGAATTCACGGTAAAATGCCTGCACCTCCGCTTGGAACGCGTCAAACGGCGCAACATCCTCGTGCAGTACGGAAAGCAGCCAGCCGGTGCCGAGAATGCCGGACGGCACGGGCGAATCCCACGCCTCAAAGCCGGTCGGCATCGCGTAGACCGCGCCGTTCTGAACGGCGGGTAGCTGAGAAAGCTGCGCATCGGCAAGCAGCTCGTCCTTCGTATAGCTCGCCTCAGCCGGAATGACGATCACGTCCGGCTGCATGGCGAGGAGCTGCTCATAGGAAACCTCCGTCCAACTGTCGCCCTCGATACCGGCGGCCGCGTTCATGCCGCCGGCCGCTTCGATCAGCGACGCCTGATACATATCCTTCGGCGCGGTGGAGAGATACGACGAATTGCCCGCCATATACACCACCGGCTTGTCCAGCCCCTCGGTCAGCTTTGCCGCGTCGGCGAGCGCCGCATCATAATAGACGACGAGCGCCTCCGCACGCTTCTGTGTTCCGGTTGCGGCGGCGATGAGGCTCAGCATCTCCACGAGCTGCGTATGGCTTTCCGGGTTCACGAGCAGCACCGGAATGCCAAGGCCGCCGAGCGTTTCTGCGGCGTCCTTGAGCTTCTTCGGCAGGATGACCAGATCCGGCTCGAGCGCGATGCAGCCCTCGAGATCGAATTCCTTCGCGGTGCCGACATTGGGCAGCTCGATGAGCGCGGGCGCGGCCATGGCATAGATCGGGCGGGACTTCGCCTTTGCCTCGATGCCGACCAGCCGGTCGGTCAGGCCGAGCGCAATGCAGGCCGAGCTCGAGATATAATAGCCGCTTACGATGCGCTGCGGCTCGCCCTCGATCGTCACCTCGCGGCCGGCCTGATCCGTCACGGTGACGGCGGCCGCCGGCTGTGTGGTCGGTTCCGGCTGTGCGGTCGGTTCCGCAGTCGCCTGCGGTTCTGCGGTGGGCGCCTCGGTCGCGGACGGTTTCACGGCGGGCGCGCACGCCATGACGCCGAGGAGCATCAGGGCGACAAGCAGCGCGGACAGCGCGCTGAATAAACGCTTTTTCATATTCGTTCTTCCTTTCCGTGTATAACGCTTTTCTTTAGAATACCGCTTTTCGCCGTGCCTGTCAACCGGTACACGCGCAAGAAGACCGCCGCCGCCGCATAGAATAGAGCGGCGCCGGTATAGATCGGCAGCCGGATGGTTCATTCATTTGTGCGGATACGAAGGGGGATACCGTATATGTCGTATATCTTTTCCGTCATGCTCGTGAGCGGCGTGCTCACGCTCCTCGTGCGCGCGGGCGGCGACGCGGTCACCGCCTCGATGCTTGCCGGCGCGGGGGAGGCCGTTTCACTGTGCCTCGAGCTGGCCGGGGCTTACCTGTTGTTCATGGGTATGCTCGGCATCGCGCGGCGCGCCGGGCTCATGGAGGCCATGTCGCGGCGGCTCGCGCCCGCCATACGGTGGCTGTTTCCGAACGCGCGGGATGCGTCCGGCCCGATCACGCTGTGCTTTGCGGCTAATATGCTCGGCATGGGCAATGCGGCCACGCCATTCGGGCTCGAGGCCATGCGCGCGCTCGAGCGGTACAACCCGCACCCCGGCGTTGCGACCGTGGAGATGTGCGTGCTCATTGCGGTCAACGGCTCGGCGCTGCAGCTCCTTCCGACCGGGCTGCTCGCGCTCCGGCAGGCGGCGGGCAGCGCTGCGCCCGCGGTGGTCGTGCTGCCGTCATTGATCGCCTCCGCCGTGAGTACGGCCGTGGCCATCGTTCTCTGCCGGTTTTATATGCGAAGGGAATCCGCCAGGCGTGTCCGCCACGCTGCGGGCGTGCGCGTATGAGCGTGAGTGCGGCCATTCTGCCGCTGTTGTTCGTGGCGCTCATCGTGTATGCGCTCATCCGGCGCGTGGACGTGTATGAAGCGTTCGTCGAGGGCGTGGCCGAGGGTCTGCCGGTGCTTCTCAAAATCCTGCCCTATCTGGCCGGAATGCTCATCGCCATCCGCACGCTGCGCGACAGCGGCCTGATCGACCGGCTGGTATCGCTGCTCGCGCCCGCCAGCAGCCGAATCGGGCTCGACGCGGCGCTCCTGCCGCTGCTGCTGCTGCGCCCGTTTTCCGGCAGCGCGGCAATGGCGTCGCTCGCGGATATCTTCAACCAATATGGCGTGGACTCCATGATCGGCTATACCGCAAGCGTGCTCATGGGCAGTTCGGAAACGATCTTCTATGAGGTGGCGCTCTATTTCGGGGCCATCGGGGTCAAAAAAACGCGCTTCGCGATTCCGGTCTCGCTGGCGGCCATGGCCGCGGGTGTGATTGCCTCGCTCATCATCTGCTCGGTGTTCTTCTCGTAGCGCGCCTCACCGTCCGGCTTTGATGCGCTCGATCTCGCTTTGCAGCGCCTCTCCCATCCGCTCCAGCGCGGCGGCCATTTCAAGGATGTCCGCATCGGCAAGGCTGCCGCCCGCGTCAAGCCGCGCCAGCGCCAAATCGCCCAGCTGCTCCCGCGCGGCCAGATATTCCCTGCAAATTTCGGTTTCGCTTAGGCGCGCCCGCTGCGCCCTGGTCAGCTTGGCGTCAAAATCTTCGACGTGGATGAATGGCAGGATCTTCGACATGGGCATACTCCTTTATGCGATATATCCCGTATTATATCACATTTTCGATTGTGCGATATATCCCATGCAAGCGGATGCAATTCCATCTACACTGAATTTGTGTGATATATCCGCAATCGGGGAGAGGCCATGAACGCAAAGGACGCCGTTGGTTTGAGAATATTGGAGTTATGCCGTGAGCGCGATCTTGCGGTGAACGGCCTCGCCAATCTGGCCGGTATTGCCCCGTCCACCGTTTACAGCATGCTGAACAGCAAGAGCCAGAATCCCGGCGTCGTGTCCATTCAGAAGATTTGTGACGGGCTGGACATCTCCGTGCGCGCCTTTTTCGACTCGCCGCTCTTTGAGGGGCTTGAGCAGGAGATACGCTAATCGCCTTTTCTTTCCTTCCTTTTCTATAGAAAAATAAGGAAGCGAAAAGAGACCACGCAAATCTTTGCGCATCGGGGCTTTGACAATTGGTCGATGTTCGCCGGTTTGCCGCACATATGGGTGCGCCAAACGGGTATTTTTGTTTGTCCGCAACCTTCCGTAACGCATTTTGCCATATATGGTCCAAAAAGTCCATATATAGACCTCATTCCGTTTAAGGAAACGATACACTTTCATTGATATCGCTTCATCAATAGAGGTGTAGGAATGGATGCAAGAGGTGCGGTCGTGCAGCGGATTCTTGAATTGTGTCATAAGCGCAACCTGTCCATCAACGGGCTTGCCGCGCTTGCCGCAGTTCCACCCTCCACTCTGAAGAACATTATATACGGCGTCAGTCACAACCCCGGTATTGTCACGATCAAATTGTTATGCGATGGACTGGATATTTCATTGGCGGAGTTCTTTGATACGGAAGTGTTTCATCAGCTGGAACAGGAAATGCGATAGTTTCCTTAATAAATAGCGTCGAACCATACATGGTTCGACGCTGTAGTATGAAAACGAAGTTTTTTGACGGCCTGCGCCCTACGCGATGGTCAGGGCGACCTGCATCATATCATGGAACGCGGTCTGGCGCTGCTCCGGCGTGGTGATCGAGCCGGTTTCGAGCAGGTCGGAGATCGTGCAGATGCACAGCGCCTTCTTGTGCGCGCGCGCCGCATTGGCGTACAGCGCCGCGGACTCCATCTCCACCGCGAGCGCGCCCAGCTTGCGCCACTCGAGCGTGCCGGGGATGCCGCTCTCGCCATAGAACACATCGGAGGAGAGCAGGTTGCCGACCTTGTAGCGAAGGCCGCGCTTTTCGCACTCGTCTGCGGCGGCGCGCAGCAGCCCAAAGTCCGCGATCGGCGCATAGGTGCCGCGGCTGATGAACTGCGACGTATAGTTGGAATCGGTGCACGCGCCCTGCCCGAGCACGATGTCAAACAACTGCAGATCGGGGTCAATCGCGCCGGCGGAGCCGATGCGGATGATCTGCTCCACGCCAAAGAAGTGGAACAGCTCGTACGAATAGATGCCGATGGACGGCATGCCCATGCCGCTGGCCATCACGGACACGCGCTTGCCCTCAAAATAACCGGTATAGCCCTGCACGCCGCGGATATTATTGACCAGTTCGCGGTCGGTCAGGTAGGTTTCTGCGATAAATTTTGCGCGCAGCGGGTCGCCGGGCATCAGAACGGTTTTGGCAAAGTCCTCCGGCGCACAGGCGATGTGCGGGGTCAGGTTGGCGTTGGTCACTGCAATTCCTCCATCCATTTTTGTTGGCATGTTTTTTGCATGCGTGCATATTTTCTTGTTCAGTATACCAAAAATGGCCTTGACAGGCAATCGGACTTGCTTTATATTAAAAAAATATATTATATAATCGTGGAGGTAACTATGGAGACCAAAATTCCAACTGGTTATGCGTCCAAGCTCGGTCTGTACGAAACGCAGAGCGCCATCACTCTGATCAAGAGCACCTTTCAGGATGCGCTTGCCGCCGTGCTGAATCTCAAGCGCGTGTCCGCGCCCCTGTTCGTCAATCCTGCCGCCGGTCTCAACGATAATCTCAACGGTTATGAACGCCCCGTCCGCTTCGATATTCCCGCCGCCGGCGTTGACGCCGAGGTGGTGCATTCGCTGGCCAAGTGGAAACGGTTCGCGCTCCACCGCTATGGATTCCATGCCGGCCGCGGCCTGTATACCGATATGAACGCCATTCGCCGCGATGAAGAGCTCGACAATCTGCACTCGGTCTACGTCGATCAGTGGGACTGGGAAAAGGTCATCACGCGCGAGGAGCGCGGCGAGGCGCTGCTCAGGCGCACGGTGGAATCGATCGTCGAGGCCATCAGCTATACGCTGGCGGTCGTGCAGGCCAAGTACCCCGTGCTGTCGCTCTCGCTCAGGCGCGACGTCACGTTCATCACTTCGCAGGAATTGCTCGACCGCTATCCGGACAAAACTGCCAAGGAGCGCGAGTACCTGTTTGCGAAGGAGCACGGCACGGTCTTTGTCATGCAGATCGGCGACAAGCTCTCGAACGGGGAACCGCACGACGGCCGCGCCCCCGATTATGACGACTGGGCGCTCAACGGCGATATTCTGTTCTATTACCCGGTGCTCGACTGCGCGTTTGAGATCTCGAGCATGGGCATCCGCGTGGACGAAGTCTCGCTTGCCGCGCAGCTTCGGAAAGCGGGCTGCGAGGAGCGCGCCGCGCTGCCGTTCCACCACGCGCTGCTGGGCGGCGAATTGCCGCTCACAATCGGCGGCGGCATCGGTCAGTCGCGCCTGTGCATGATGATGCTCGAAAAGGCGCACATCGGCGAGGTACAGTCCTCGATCTGGGACGCGGCCACGCTCGAAGCCTGCGCCAAGGCCGGCGTCACGCTGCTGTAGGCGCTTTTTGTGTTTCTGTACTTTTCTTTTTCTAGAAAAAGAAAAGTACCAAAAGAAAAAGTCACCACGGTAGAATATCCCACCGAAAAGCATATGGCCGGAGAACGCATAGAGGCGCTCTCCGGCCATTTCACAATTACTGGCTTTCTTTTTGGTTGTTTCCTTTCCAGAAGGGAGAGAAAGGTTACGAAATCAAGTCGCCCTGATGCGCCACAAGCGTCGCGTCGAACACGCCCTGCACGCGCAGGAACTTGTCCACAAAATCAACGTCCGACTCGCGGATGCGCAGCTCAACCGTCAGCTCAATGCCGTCGCGCTGCACGGTCTTGCTCTTGATGCGGGCGCGGGGCAGCTGCTTGATCATGCCCTTGATCTGCTGGGACGCGCGATCGTCATAGTGCAGGATCAGCAAAAACGGCGACGCCTGACTGCCCTTGATGCCCGTCACGATGAGCAGCAGCAATCCGATCACCAGCACGCCGATAAAGCCGACGTCGAGAAATCCCGCGCCGACGGCGAGGCCCTCGCCGACCGCCCAGAACATGAACACCGTATCGATCGGGTCCTTGATCGCGGTGCGGAAACGCACGATGGACAGTGCGCCGACCATGCCGAGCGAGAGCGCCATGTTGGACGAGATCATCATCAGCACGAGCGCGGACACCATGGTCAGCATGACGAGACTCAGATTAAACGAGCGGGAATAGACCACACCGGCGAACGTCTTGCGATAGACGAAGTAGATGATGAGGCCGATCACCAGCGACGCGACGAGCGAGATGACCACGCGCAGCGGGTTCAGCGTTCCCTGAAACAGATCCCCAATGTTGAAAGTCGATGCTCCCATTTGCTTCTAAATCCTCCTTACGGTTCTTTCAAACAAACGAATACGGTACAAAACCGGTCTATACAGGCCGGCCCGCTGCGGCAGGCCGGGAAAAACGTGGGTCGCCGGAGCGCGCGTCAAAACTCGAACTGCCGGCAGAACAGGTACTTGCTCGCCGCCGTGCGCTGCGCCGCGCCGAGTTGGATGAGCATGCGGATATAATCCGGCAGGCTCTCATTGAACTTGACCTCAAGGATCATGCAGTTTTTGAGCTCCGTCACCGGGTACATGGGCACGTTCGGATTGAACAGATCCGTGGAGCGCAGTCCGGTGCGCACATCCTTGTCGAACGTGATGCGCACATCCTCCGCCGGAAACACATACGGCTCGCGGTCGTAATCGACGAGCACCTTGGGGCGGAGCTGCTTGAGCTTCATGATACCGAACATCTGGCCCGCAAACGGCTCCGGCCTGCCGAGCAGAAACCCGTAATCGCCCCTGAGCAGCGCGTCGCACTCGGCGCGCGAGAGGCGCAGGCTGCTCTTTTGGATGTACGGCCCGTTCTTGTGCTTGCGCTCCAGCTTGATGCTGCTGTCGGAATGGTTGTAGATGCGGATGCGGAACTTGTCGCGCACCTCAATGCCGTCCGCCTTTTCCTGCACCGCGGAATCCCAGGGATCGTCGAAGTACAGGCTGCGGATGTGGTACTCGCCGCCGTTCTGCGCGGCATACGCATCCTGCGCCATGGTCATCTGCAAGCGGCGCGAAAGAATCGCGTGGTCGCCGGCATGGATGATATACTTGAGCTCGTGCCGGTAGGGCCGCGTGTTGGCCGCGCCCGCCGCCTTGCCCCTGCGTCCGCTCATCAGCTCACCCCCGTCAGGCTGCTCTTGCGCCCGAATATCTCGTTCATTTCCGCGTCCGACAGGCTGAAGTACTGCTGCACATAGTAGAGAAAATGCTCCGGCACCTGCTTGGCGGACTCCCGCAGCCGCTCGACGCGGGTCTGCCACGTCGTGTAGCGGATGCTGCCCCAGCGCTTGGTATCGTAGACCATCTCGTCGGTGATGTTGGCCTCCAGCTCGTTGATGCGGGCGATCATCCTATCGGTATCGAAGATCTCCACCATCAGCGCACACTTTTCAAGGAACAGCGCGCGGAAGCTGCTGTTCTTGAGCAGCGCGCGGGAGAGCACCGTCGAAAAGCCCTTGCCCGCGCCGTGACCCGTCTCATGGAAATACTTGGAGAAGAAGTCGCGCCGCCAACCGGTCGAATACGCCTTGTCCTTCGTGCCGTCGTCATAGTTGAGCGCCCAGTCGAAATCGTACGGAATCCAGCGCCACTTGTTGTCGAGCTGCTTCGAGCGCCAATACTTGATGTTGCCGGTGTCCGTATTGCCGACATAGATCTCCATGGCACAATACTCGGCAAAGTTCTCCACGTCCATCAGCGAGCATACATAAGCGTAGTTGGACGCGTCCGACAGGTCGTGCTCCTTGGCGTAGCTCACGAGCGCCTGATAATCGAGGTAGCCGTTGCCGGAGATCTCTGCCGCCGGCCCGTTGCCGTTGCCCACGAGGATGTCGATCTGCTCCGGATCGGGCAGGTTGTACTGCTGCGCGAGGAAATATTTGTTGACCTTCTCCCGCAGGTTGTACACGCCCCAGTATTGTCCGTTGATGTACAGCACGACCTGCCGATAGGCCTGCGTGGGCAGGGTGCTCCCGCCATCCTCGAGCAAGCCCTGAATCAGGATGTCGCGCATCCGTGTAAACATCCAG
Source organism: Clostridiales bacterium (assembly GCA_019416935.1). GTDB lineage: Bacteria > Bacillota > Clostridia > Christensenellales > CAG-138 > Aphodomorpha. The sequence continues at coordinate 91,607 of DXWI01000003.1, forward strand.
TCCATGGCGGAGGGCCGCAGCGTCAGGGACTTGTATTCGCTGTAATCGCGGTTTTCAAAAAACGGGTAATTCATACTCGTGGAACCGTAGCCAGAGCGGGATACGAGCGCGATGCCCTTCATCTTCTCATAGCGCGAAAACGCGCCGAAGATGCGGCTGAGCACATCGTCCTCGAACGCGAGCGAGCCGTTTACGATATAGTCGATGTGCGTTTCCCGCTCCCACTCCATGTCCATCGGATCGGGATGGGTCAGGTGCTGCGCGTTAAAATTGGCGTACTTGGCAAAATCGCTGTTTGGGCCATGCTCGATGGTATAGCTGCCCGCCGAGTCGCGGCCGCCGCTCTTTTCATAGTAGGTGCTGCCGGCCACATAGATGCCGTTTTCCGCGCCGAAATAGTAGTCCGGATCGGAAACGAGGCTCACGATGGGGAGCGTGGTGAGGTGGTTTTCCTCCGTCGCCTCGCCCTGATTGATGAAATAGGACGCGGTTGCCACATCGCTGTCGAAACGGCCGCCCTGAAACGCGCGCGCGCGCAGCACCGTCACGCCGGAACCGAGCGTGATCGGCGCGGTATAGGCGTTGGATGCCGCCGTCGGGATGCTGCCGTCGGTCGTATAGCGCACGGTCGCGCCCGCGGGGATGCCGATCTCCACGGTCTGTCCGCTCGTATATACGCCGGACGGGATGGAGAACGCCGGTTTTTCGGCGTAGGCGCTCATGCCCTCGCCGTTGGCCGTGCCGGGCGTGGGCGTTTTGTAATACATGGTCTTTCCATCCATGCCGCGGCCGTACGACACATCCGCGTGTCCTTCGCCGATCTGGAGCTTATCGAGGATGACCGCTTCCGGCGTAAACAAAAAAACCGTGTCCCCATCGCCGGAAATGCCGAAATTTGTTTCGAGCGTTTTGGACGGATCGGTCACGTTTTTGCCGGAGGCGAGCACCACAAGGTATTGCCCCGCCCCGATCGTCACATCCGGAAACACCCATTTGGCCGGATTCTTGGCGTTGTTGGACAGCGCATAGCCGGACAGATTGATCGGCGCGCCGGAACGGTTGTACAGTTCGATCCAGTCATAATAACCGCCGTCCGGCTGCAAGAGGTAGCTCTTGTTGGCGTTGATGACCTCGCTGATCATCAGCTCGCCCGTGCCGTAGGGCAGCGCGGCCTGATAGGCGGCCGCGCCGGCGGAGGTATTGTTGTAACCGGGCGACGGCTGCGCGGTCTGCTGCCACTCACCCGTTCCGTCCGGCACGCGCGCCATGGACTGATCCGTCTCCTGACGACTGTACTCATAGCTGTCGAGGATGCGGCCCGCGGGCGTCGAGAACACGACCGCCTCCTTGTAGGCGGCCAGACCGAACGGCGCCTCGATCGGATCGACGGCGGTGCCGGTGCGGCCGTTGCAATAAATCAGCAGCGTGCCGTACGCCTCAATGCTCGTGCCCTCGGGCAGCGTATACTTGAGCGGCTGCGCCGGGTTGTCCGAAATGCCATAGCCGGACAGGTTGATCTCGTTGCCGGTGGTGTTGTACAGCTCGATCCAGTCGCAGTAGGTACCGTCCGGGCCGAGCAGCGTCGATGCGTTCGACGCCATGAATTCGTTCAGATACACGCCGATGCTTTCGCCCTCGGTGGCGGTGAGCGTCGCAAGAAACGCATCGATGCCGGCCTGATCGTTCGGGTAGCCGGGACTCGGCAGCGTCTCCACCCACGCGCCGCTCGCATCGCGCGAGAGCGTATAGCCGGAGGAGGCGCTTCGAAGCGCCAGACTGTCGATGATCGCGCCCGCCTCGGTCGAGAGCACCAGCTCGTCGTCCGCGGACAGCTTGAACGGCGCGTGCATGCCGCCCTTCGACGTGTCGCCGGAACAATAGACGATGACATAGCCGTTCGCCGGAATTCTGGTTCCGGCCGGAAACGTCCACTTGGCGGCGATGAGCTTGTCGTCGGACAGGCCGTATCCGCCGATCTCGACCTCCTGATCGGAGGCGTTGTGGAGCTCCACCCAATCCGGATAGTCGCCGGTGTTGTCCGGCACGGTGCCCTTATTGCTCGTCATCACTTCGCTGATCTGAATCGTATGTGTAGACAGGTTTTGGGACGAACCGCTCCTGGTCAGATACACGATGAGCGCGACCAATAAAATCAGCGCCATCGGCACGACCAAAACCAATCGCCTGCGTCTCAAAGCTTCAATCTCCTTCCGGTGTTCCCTGCCGCCGGGCGCTCCCAAAGAAGCGCCGGCGCGACGCGAGCCATGCCGCCGCCAAAAGCGGTACACGAAGCAAGCCGCGCTCAGACGGACACCCTGCATAGCATACCACAAGGCGCCGCATATTCCTATCCCCCAATATCAGAAATTTACAGTTTCTTCTCGATTATCGGGCAAAAACCGGCCACTCGGCCCATCCGGCGCGCCGCGCCGCCCGCGCATCGAACCGGCAAGGCGCGCTTTGACCCCCGAGCAAGGCAGGGATTCGGACAGGCGCTTTCTCTCATGCGACAGGAACGCGCGCATCTGCTCGAGCTGCGCCTCGGTCACCCCATGGTCGGAGAAACGCGCCTCCAGCGCGATGTCCGTGAGCGTCTGCGTCCTCCATTTCATGTGCTTGGCAGCGTCCCGGCCGCGCCTCCTTTACAGCACGGCATGGAGATACCGCGCCGCCAGCCGCTTGAGCGGCGGCAGGGATTCGGACAGGCGCTTTCTTTCATGCGAAAGGAACGCGCGCATCTGCTCGAGCTGCGCCTCGGTCATCCCATGGTCGGAGAAGCGCGCCTCCAGCGCGATGTCCGTGAGCGCCTGCGGAACTTCCGTTCCGTAACGGCACAGCCGCTGCAGCTCCCGCCATGCGGCCAGAATCCGCTTTTTGCAGCTTCCCTGCCGGAGCAGCGCCGCCCGTCTCGAGCGCAGTACTCGCCGCCGGAGCACGAGCAGCCCGGCCGCCGCCGGCAGCAGCAGCACGAGCAGCCATATCGCGCCGCCCGTGTGATTCCGTGCCGGCGGGCTGTCGGAAGATGCGCTCCCCGGTTCCGGTTCGCCGCCTGTCCCCGCGGAGTCGGGCGGCAGCACGTCCGGCGTTTGCTGTCCCGCCGTTTCCCCGTGCGCCGGCTCGGCCGTAGTCTGCGGCGGCTCCGTGCCGTCCGGCTCTGTCGTTGCTTCCGGTTCAAGGTTGGCCGGCGTCTGTTCTTCCGGTTCGGTTGTCGGCTCGGCCGAGGGTTCGGCCGTCGGTTCGGCGGTCGGCGCCGGAGTCGGCACTGGCGTGCTGCCGGTCACCTCCACGGGCATCCAGCCAAAGCCGTCGAGATAGACCTCCGTCCACGCGTGCGCATCCTCATCGGTCACGCGCGTCCACGCGCCCGCTTCCGCGTCCACCAGATAGCCGCTCACATACCGGGCCGGTACGCCGAGCGATTGCAGCATGGCGGTGGCGGCGCTGGCAAAGTGCACGCAGTAGCCGCGATGGCTCTCGGTCAGAAAATACCGGATGAAATCCGCGCCGTTGGGCGCGCGCTCGGCCTCAAGATCATAATAGCCCGCCTGGCGGATATAGGCCGCCACCCGGCTGACGATCTCCGCGCGCGGCATGGCGCCGTCGATTCCGGCTGCGGCCGCCAGTCCACGGAGCGTACCGGCAAGCGGCTCCGGCACGCCGGTATACGCCGTTTGCGCCCATGCGCGATAGGCCGGCTCCTGCGCAGCGCCGCTTTGGAGCGCCGCCGGATTGTCAGCGGGGCGGTAAACCCATGTATACGCCTCCGTGTCCCGGTCGACGGGCCTTGCGTAGACCTCGCCGGTTTCAGCATCGCCCGCGACGGCATAGTACGGCACATAGGCAAGCTGCGTCGCACCGGAGAGATGCCGGATCTGCACGGTTCTCTCCTCGCTGCCGGGCGCGGCCAGAACGGCCGCCGCCGTGACGTCCGCAATCGAAATCTCCTTTGGCGCGCCATCCGCCTGCCGCCACGACGCGCCGTCATACACGCCCAGCGCCGCGCCGCGAAGATAGAGCTCGCCCGAAACGGAGGCTTTCACCTCGAGCACGGGCGTGCCGGTCGTCCGGCGCGGGCCGAGCGTGCGCACGTTCACATCGGTATCCGGCCGGCTGGCCGTGATCTGCTGCACCGTCTCCATCAGGGAGGGCGCCTCCGCATCTTCCTCCGACAGGCTGCTGCGCAGGCTGATGAGCTGCTCGCGCAGCACGTCCGGCCATGCGGCGCGCACGTAGGTTTCGCGCGGCGAGAGCAGCAGCACCGCGCCGCACAGGACAGCGAGCACCGGCAGATATAAAAACGTCAGCGCCGCGCCGCGCCGGGGCGATGCGCGCCGAACGCTCTGCGGCAGAAGCAGCAGCATCCAGAACAGCAGCGTGCACAGCACCGCATACAGCGCCGGCGGCTCGTCCATCAGGATCATCGTGACCGCGAAGAACGGCAGTGAAACGACCATGCACGGCGCCGCGGCCGAAAAATAGACGATGGACCAGCCGTACAGCAGCAGCACCGGCGCCGCCAGCATGGCGAAGAACAGCGTGCAGCCGGCGAGCTGTTCGGAAGCGGTCATCCCCGTGGGCAGCGCAATTTCGGAGACGAAATCCACCCCGAGCGCAATGTCGTTGACCACGCCGGAAACCGCAACCTGCGCGCCCACGCGCAGCATGTCCCGCCACTGGACGCAGACAAAAATCCACGCCGCGGCGAGCAGGAGCAGCATGAACACGCCGATGCGGCGCCCCGCCGTACCCGAAACGGCGAACATCGTCGTCACATAGACGGAGAGCAGCGCGCCGATGATGAGCAGCAGCGGCAGCCGCACCGGCAGCGAAAACGCCGTGATGACCGGCAAAAATGTGCCCAGCAGGCCCAAAAAGACGAGCAGGCAGCCGGCAGCGAGCGGCGAGGCGAACCATTCGCGCTTTTTCCGTTTTCCTCCGCTCATGCGCGCGCCTCCCCTGCGGCGGGCCGTTTCCCACCGACATGATAATACGCGCCCGCCGTGGGCGGCACGGACGCCGGCGGCAGCGCGTGCGCCGCGGCCGGACCTGCGAGGAGCCTCCTGAGCAGCGTTTCAAGCGTCCTTTCGTCCGTCACCCGTTCGGTGTGAATCCTGCCCGCGCCGTCGCGCCACTCGAGCATATGGGCAAGGCCATGCGCGCTGAGCCGGTTGGAGAGCCAGCTAAGCTCCGACAGCATGGCGTCGAGCGCCGTCGGCGTGCCGGAGAGTTCAAACGTCAGCAGCACCGGCTTGATGCGCGGTTCCATCGGCTCGCGCACGATCAGCGAATCCAGCTTGCTCGAGAGCTTCCAGTGCACGCTCACGATCGCGTCGCCCTCGCGGTAGGGCCGCAGCTCGTGCTCCTCGGAAAAACCGCCGCCCGGCTTCGGCCGAAGGTCGTAGGCCGCGTAGTCGAACAGCTTCGGAACCGGGTCCGGCGGCGCGGCCGCCGGCAGCACCGTCGTGGCTGCTGCCGCGCACCGGCGCACCGGCAGCGCGATCAGGCCGAGATGGTCGAGCACGCGCACATGCGCCGCCGCATGCAGGATGCAGCCGCAGTGCGCCGTATCGATCGGAATGCGGATCGTCTGCGCGCTGCCCGCAGCCAGATAGACGCGCGCGGGGTACGGCTCCGCCCCGGTGAACCGGTTGTGGCTGACGAGCCGAAAGCGCGCACCACCGACGGGCAGCGACCCGCGGCCGCCGCTGGTGAGCTGCACGGTCAGTTCCGCCTTTCTGCCGCGCTGCACCATGGCCGGCGCGCTCAGCGTGATGCGCGCCCCGAGCATGGCGGGCAGGCTGACGGCAAGCGAAATCGCCGGCAGCGCCAGTAGCGCTGCCAGCAGCAGGTAGGAATCGAACTCGGTATAGAACAAATGGAAAGCGACCACGCCGATCAGCGTGGCCAGATACAGCATTCTGCGCGCAAACATGGTTATGCGATGCGCGGCGCGCTCGTGCTCTTGAGCAGCTCATCGAGCACCGCCGTCGCCGTCGCGCCCGCGCTCTCCGCCTCGGGCGTGAGCAGCAGCCGGTGCGCCACCGTTTCGCGATAGATCAGCTTCACGTCGGCCGGCAGCACATAGTCGCGCCCCTGCACATAGGCCACGGCGCGCGCCATGGCCGTCACCGCCAGCGACGCGCGCGGGCTTGCGCCCTGCATCACCTTTGGGTGTGCGCGCGTGCCGCCGTTGAGGCGGATGATATAGTCGAGCACCGCGTCGTCCACAAACACCGCGTCCACGCGCTCGCGCATAGCCATCAGGCCGCCCGGGCCGACGACCTCGCGCACGCTGTCGAGCGGATTGACCGCACCCTGCCGGCGGCGCAGCATCTCGCGCTCATCTTCCGCGCGCGGATAGCCGATCGACAGGCGCACCATAAAGCGGTCCATCTGCGAATCGGGCAGAAGCTGCGTACCGGAAGCGCCGACCGGATTCTGCGTGGCGATGACCACGAACGGCTGCGGCACGGCATGGGTCACGCCGTCCACCGTCACCTGCCCCTCCTCCATGGCCTCGAGCAGCGCGGACTGCGTGCGGCTCGTCGCGCGGTTGAGCTCATCCGCGAGAAACAGGTTGCACAGCACCGCGCCCTCGTGGTATTTCATGGAGTCGGTGGTCTTGTCGTACACGGAAAAGCCGAGAATATCCGATGGCAGCACGTCCGGCGTGAACTGCACGCGGTTATAATGGAGCGCCAGCGCCTTGGAAAAGGCGAGCGCCATGGTCGTCTTGCCGACGCCGGGCATGTCCTCGAGCAGGATATGGCCGCGCGCCAAAATGGCCAGCAATACCCGCACCAACACGGATTCCTTGCCGACGACAGCCTTCCGAACCTCTTCAATGATCGTTTCAACGCCGCTGATTGGAGCGCACCTCCCCTTTCGGACGCTGCGCGCGGCAGCGCCCAATGATACCGTAATATGGGAACAGTATCATTATAGCGCCCTCCCCGCCGCAGCGGCAAGCCGCCGCCGGTAGGGATTCTGTAAACAAACTCCAAACAATACCCCAGCGTGAGCCTTGCCGCCGTTTCGTCCGCCGTCTGCTGTTATGCAAAAAATCACGCCCCGCCGCAGTCGCCGGGGGGCGTGCCAATCCTGTCATTCGTTTCAGGCTGCTCAGGCGTGCCGGACTTTGCGCTTATGCCGGGCCGTTCTGTCCGTTTACCGCATCCTCCGCATCCGTCCGGCCATCCTCTGGGGCTTCCCCGTCCGGAGCTTTGGGCTGCGCGCCGCTCTGCTCCGACTCCGGCACGGTCGGGATGAACCGCCGCGCAAACCGGCCGCGGCCGCGGTTTTTGACGTAGAAGAAGCCGATCACGCTGAACACGACCGCACCGACCAGATTCACGAACAAATCCTTCATCGTATCATGCAGGCCGATGTCCAGATAGCCGCCGAGCCCCAGCGGTTCGCCGTTGATGTATACCTCCTCAATGCCGGAGATGGTGACCGCCGTGTTGGCGCCGCTCGGATTGAGCATGACCGAGGAGATGGAATGCAGAATGGTGTCCTTCTGCATATCCATGTTCAAGACCTGATCGCCCGCATACTCCAAAAATTCCCACAGCACGCCGATCGTCATCGAGAAGCAGAACGCCACGACCGCCATGAACAGCGGCGAAAGCTCAAACGTGAACCGCCTGTTGCGATTGAAGATATCGACCAGCGCAAAGCCCACCGCCGCGCACAAAAAGCCGTTGACCGTGTGGAGCATGGTATCCCAGCCGGTCACGCGCAGATAATAGCTTTGCAGCTCTCCGAGAATCTCCGCCGCGAATATGAACAGCAAAATGATGATTTCCAGCGTGCTCGGCAGTTCGATGCCGAAGTTTGCCTGCACAAACATGGGCAGTTGGAACAGCACCAGCGTGAGCAGGCAGTAGAACACGCTCTCATAGTGCCCGCGCAGCAGCGACGCCGCCAGCGCCACCAGCACGAACACGCGCAGCACGACATAGACAAAAAACGTGCTCTTGTTCTCGTGCATCTGGGCCCGCATCCGCTGCCAGAGATCCCCGCGCTTTGCCGGTTTTTCCCGCTTCATAGCGTCCTCCATCCCTCTGTCCCCCTCGGTCACAGTCCCAGCGCCTCGTCCACGAGCAGCACATGGAATTCCTGGGCCACGCGCGTGGGATACTCGTGGATGGCCACGACGTTGCACATGCGCGCGCGCGTGCGGCAGTCGGCGCATATGCCGGTCTGTGCGCACGGCGTGTTCAGGCCAAGCCGGCGCGCATTTTCGGGGCAGCAGTCGCGCCGGATGCGCTTGATCGCCTCATCCAGTCCGCCGTCCACGATCTTGTTCCTGCCGACGATCACGATGACCACCGGAGGCCCGAAGATCAGGCCGGCAACGCGGTTGCCCGTGCCGTCGATGTTGACGATGCGGCCGTCCGTCAGCACAGCGTTGGAGGAGGAAACGAACACCTCGGCCGCCTGCGCGGCCCGCTCGACGGCGATCCTGTCCTCCGTTGGCGCGTGCCAGTGCCAGTACAGCGTGTTGTTCTGCGCAGAGAGCGCCTCATACAGGCCGATATCGCGCACGGTCGCGCTGCCGCCGAATCCCACGCTCCGGCTGCCGATGATGGCGAGCGCCGCATCGCGCGCGGCAGCCGCGTCCGGCAGAAGCTGCGGCAAAAAGCCGCGTCCCTTCAGATTTTTCAACAGCGCATCGTATTCCATCGTTCCTCCCGACTCGACCGCTGCGGCCGATTGTCCATAGCGGCGATATTGATATTCCCTTCTATTTTATGGGCGCTCGTTCCATCTGTCAACCGACAGCCTCATTTCCGTTTTGCCGCGCTGGGAACGCGCCTGTCATTTTTGTTGCTGATACCGCAAACAGTCGAGCGCCCTCAACGGGACGCTCGACTGCGGTCGTCATCACAGACACAAGTTGGGGATTGCTCGGCGGCGGGAGCTTCCCGTTCCAATCGGTACAGAGTATTGCCCCGCAGCTTGCAATCGGTTTAACAATGCGCCGCTGAGAAAGCGCGCCCGCAAAGGTCGGGACGGTTTGTTGCCGCGTCGGTCAGCGGACGGGGCTTCCGCAGTATTCGCAGCAGCCGCTTGCATCCGGCATGGTCGTCGCGCCGCAGGCAGGGCAGACGACCGCCGTTTTGGGAGCGTTCGCTGCGTTGATTTCTTCCCGTACCTGCGTGCGGATTTGCGTGAGCGCCGCCTTGATCTCCTGCCCCATGTTGTAGTACTCGGCATAGTCCGGGTTCTGCATTCTCGGGTCGGTCATTGCCGCGGGATTGGCGGCCTGATTGAGCGCGTTGTTGAGCCCCTGCAGCACGCTGCCCAAGATGTCCGCGCCCGGAATCGGTCTCATCATCGGACGGTTCGCGGCGCCAGGATTGTGGATCTCGACGCTGGAGCTGTTGAGCCTGAACCGGATTTCATCGAAGTAGGGATGGTTGACGCGGATGATCATATAGAAATCATACTCATATTCATAGCGGGGCGGGTTGTAGCTCACATGCTCCGTCCTTCCCTCGCTGTCCCTGACCTCGCGTTTGAGCTCGTTTTTGTTCTCCTGAATATCCAGATCGCAGCCGGTCACCTGTGCATAGGAAATCACATCCGGATTGGCCTGCGAAAGATCGCGTGCGGACGTCACCATGAACATGCCGGCGTCCTCATCCAAAAGCACCTTGGTGTTTCGGCCCAGCGTTCTGGTGGTATGGAATGCCGCCACCGCTCCGCGATTCGCCTCGCGGTAATCGAGCTGTGCCTTGATCTCCTCGACGGTCGAGCGCCTTCTGTCGGAAAACCACGGAGAGAGCTTTGCGGCGCACGTCTTGCAGAGGTTTCCGTCCTCCAGCTTTCGGTTGCCCAGCAACCCGATCTTCTCCCCGCACACATCGCAGTATTTCTTATCAAACAGTCCCATATTGCATCTCCTTTCCAAGCATAGCGGCCTTACTGCTGTACATCGCCATCGTCAAAGGGATCACCGCATTCCGGGCAGAACTTGGGCGGGTGTGCCCTGTCCTCCGGCTCCCAGCCGCATTTGTCGCACCGGTATTGGGGAACGCCCGCAGATTTCTTTGCCCCGCACTCGGCGCAGAATTTTCCCTTGTTCACCGCGCCGCAGGCGCATACCCAGCCGTCCGCGGTCTGCGCGGGCATCGGCTTGCCGCACTCCATGCAGAACTTTCCGGTGTTGACCGCGCCGCAGGCGCACCACCAGCCGCTGGCGGCGGGCTTGGGCGCGGGCTTCGGTTGACCGCACGCATTGCAGAACCGCCCGGTATTGACTGCGCCGCAGGCGCACGTCCAACCGTCCGCCGGCGCGGCCTGCTGCGACTCCGGCCGCGGGTATTGGGCTTGCTGTCCCATCTGGAACAGGTTCTGGGCGTTCATGCCGCCCGCGCCCTGCGCCATGTTCATCCCCATAAAGCCCATAAACGCGCCGGCGTTTTCGTTGGCGGCCGCGGATTTCATGGCCGCTGCCTGCGCGCCCACCAGATGCGCTGCCGCCATGTTGGGATTGCGGAACACGGCGCTCTTTTGCAGCTCCTTAATGGTGTTCTCATCCTCTTCGTTCGCCGTGATGGAACTGACACCGAAGGATGCGACGGAAATGCCGCGCAGCGCGCCCCACCGCTGGGACAGCACGTCGTTGAGCGCCTCCCCCAATTCCTGCGTGTGGCCGGGAACCGCGCTGTAACGGATGCCCATGGCGGAGATTTTTGCAAAGGCGGGCTGCAGCGCGGTCAGCAGCTCGGTCTTTAGCTGACTGTCGATCCTGTCGCGGGTGTAGTCCGTGCTGACATTGCCGCACACGTTTTTATAGAACAGCATGGGATCGGTGAGCTTGTAGGAATACTCGCCAAAGCACTTCACGCCGATGTCCATGTCAAGGCCGATGTTCTGATCGACCACGCGGAAGGGCACGGGGCTTGCGGTACCGTACTTGTTGCCGAGGATCTCCTTGACATTGAAAAAATACACCCGCTGATCCTTGCCGGTATCGCCGCCCATGGTAAAGCGCTTTTTGAGCGTTTCCCACGAGCCCTTGATCCCCTGGCCCAGTCCCCCATAAAGGATGGTGGGCTCCGTGGAGCTGTCCCACACGAACTCGCCGGCCTCGGCCGAGAACTCGACGATAGCGCCCTGCTCAACGATCATCATGCACTGCCCCTCGTTGACGGCGATGATGGAGCCGTTGGAGATGATGTTGTCCTCGCCCCTGGTATTGCTGCTGCGGCCGGAGGTGCGCTTCACGCCCTTTGTGACCAGCACGTTCTCCGGCATGGCGTCACAGTAGAAGAACTCCCGCCACTGATCCGCCAGCACGCCGCCGAGCGCACCGATGCCCGCTTTCAAAAGTCCCATAAACGATTTCTCCCTCTATTTGATGTTCAATTGCGTAACCTTTCATAAAAAGCCCGCCGGCATCCGGCGCAGATGCCGGCGGGAGTCGGATTACCCGATGGCCTTTTTGTTCTGAATACCGCCGATCAGGTAGAGCACAGGGATGACCAGACCGGTCAGCAGATTGACGATACTGAACTCGCCGCCGCCGACCACGGTAAGGATATTGGAAATGATGCAGAGCGCGATGACGATGATGCCCCACGCAATGCAGGTGCCTGCCTTCTCCAGCTTGTTCCAGTTTTTCACGCCGATGATACCGGCGACCAATTCCAAAACCGCGCCCACGAGCGCAATGATAACGGAAACTGTAAGCAGAGCGCTGGAAGCGCCCATGGCCGCCAGCACGCCGATGCCCGCAAATGCGATGATTGCCACAACCAGCGCTATTGCACCGAAGACGATCATCAGAATACCCGTCACCTTTAAGAACTTTGAACCTTGCATTGAATTTTTCCTCCCAGAATTGGATTTTCTATTTGTAAATGCGCCGTACAAATCTAGGTTTCATGGTTGCGGCCCTTACCAGTCGCTGTCCCAATCGGTATCGCTGCTGTCCCAGTCGGAGCCGCTGTCCCAGTCAAAATCATCGTCGTCCCAGTCGTCCGACCAATCCTGCTCGTCGGTAACGGAGTAGTATTCGCTCTGGGTAAAATCCGTCGTTTCCGAGCCGCGATGCGCCTCGCCCTCCCAGTAGTCGGCATAATGATCGGAAAGCGCTTCATCGACCGCCGTTTCCGGCTGCCACTGCTGCCGCACATCGTCGAATCGATACTATGAGCCCATGTTGTAGTAATAGTTCGCATCCTGATACCGATAGTACCCGTTGTCCGGCGTACCGGCCACCAGAATGGCGAGCAGACCGACCACGACCACCGCGATCAGAATCAGGCCGCCGAGACCCTTGAAAAGGTTCCGCCACATATGCCCGTTCTGCTTTTTGCCAGCGCCGGCGCTCTTACGCAGCAGCACCTCTGACTTCAGCTTCTGGTAGATTTCATTGACGGCATAGGCCTCGTCGCTTCCGCGATAGCGGATAACCCGGGTGCCATCGGCCTTGTTCTTGTATACGACAAACTCGCCGGCCTCATCCGGATAGATGCCAAAGGCCCGCGGCTCCTGATAGTCGATGCCGATAAAGAAGCGCGCCTGCTCCAGCGGCAGATGATGTTCGCGACAAAATGCCAGGAGCCGTTCTATGGTTTTCGGTACGCCGATGCCGCCGCGGATCATCCGGCTGTTCGGCGCGCCACAGTTTGGGCAAATCTCTTCGGTATCCTGTATGTAATTGTCGCAATACTCACACTTGACCTTCATTCAAAAGCTCCTTTGCAATTGTCTCAAGAGCCGCCTCTCCCTTGCAAAACACGGTCGCCGGCTGCTCAGGCCTGCGGCTCCTCGCCTTCGCCTTCCGTCCTGTCGAACGCAATCAGCCGCGCATTTCCACCGTCCGCATCGGTCAGGGTCATGCATACGCGCCCATCCTCGTACCAGAAGTCCGCGATTGAAGCAAAGCGCTCGCCGTCCTTGACAATCTCTTTGGCATATCCGAGCAGATCGATACGCGCGTTTTCAGCGTCCCCTGCGCCGTAATGATAGTAGCCGCCCGCCTCGGGCGCGATGCACTGCTCCCCATCGATGAAAAGCGCGCAGTCAAACCAGGTGAACGAGAGTGCATACCGCCCGTCCTCACTGACCCAGTCGCCGGCGAGCGCCGCATCCAGAGGATCGCCCTCGAACACCGAGCCGGAGCCGTCGAGCATAAATAGGCTCGGCTCCAAAACCACCTGTTCTTCCGTTTCGTCGGCCATGGTCAGTCGGAGCGTGATCTGTCCCGGCCCGGCATAGGCTTCGCCGATAACGGCAAATATCGTTCCGCTCACATCCGTCAGCGCATTGGGCTCGATGGACAACGCATGGCAGGCGTCCGGGTCCGCACTGTCCGCATGCAGCAGCAGCTTCGCGTCCCGCAGGACGACCGTCCCCTGATAATAGAGACTGATCGTGTAATCCCCGAGTTCTGCTCGGTACTGCGCATCCGCACTGCTCCAATCGCCGCTGAGCGCGTCCATCAGGATACCGTCGGCATTGACCATGCCGGGACCGTCCACAACGAATTGGGTGCAGCCTGCCGCAAAGCCGCACAGCAGTCCCGGCAGCACGAACAATGCTAATGCTTGTATCAGTCTTCGCTTTGCCAAATCGCTCATTTGTCCGAAGTCCGGCGCGTCAGTTCACGATTGCTAAGCACACGAAACTGCAATCACCGTTCATGGTATAGGTGAAGGACTTCGGTGCAGGATTATACCGATCACCCGCAGCATGACTTCCCTCCCAGTACACGGAGCTACTGCTCGACGTACTCGTCACCGTAATCTTCGTACCCGCCGGCACACTGCCGCTGCTTGCGCCGGAGTATCCGCCGCCGGAGAAAACGCACCACTTGCAGCTCACGCTATAGTAGACGGGCTCCGGCGTCGGCGCCGGTGTTGCGGAGGGCTGCTGCGCGGTGGGCGCGGCCGTGGGCTTTGGCGTGGAGGCGGCCTCCCCCCTTCTTCTTCAGCACGACCTCATAGACCGTGCTTTCACTCAAATCAAAAGCGCGAAAACTCGTGATCGTGCGGTTATAATGATATGGCACATGGTTGATCAGCCAGTAATCCACCTCGTAGCCGCGCAGAATATCCGCCTCCACATAGACCGAGATTGTGCCGCCCGGAACCGTCCCTCCCGTGGCGGCGTTCACATAGTCCTCTTCAAACACGAATTCGGTGAACGGATCGCCGCCGGCCTTGTTCTTCGCGTTAAGGAACCGCATTTCGGCGTTGATGGCGGTAATGGTCTTGACCGGGCGCAGCACCGCCTCGATCACGGTGTCGTCCTGCGCGGAGAAGGCACAGCTCTCTCCCGTTTGATCCGCCAGCCGTTCGCCGTTGAGCGCCCAGTAATCCAGCGCCATGCCCTCGGGAATGACCGCCGTCGCCGTGAGCGCAGCCATCTCTCCAACCGGAGCATCAGCGCTCGGCTCCCCATCGATGGCCGCGTTGAGCGCAAAAACCGAAAACATCTCGGGGCGCGGCCGCGGCTGTCGGTTCCGGCTCCGCAAGCAGCACCGTTTCGGCTTCGCCTCCCTTTTCGGCCGCGGCAAGCGCCGCGTTCGCCTCGTCGAGCTGCTGCTGCAAAAGCTGTGCTTGTACCTTGACGGCCTCAAGCTCTGCGGAATTGCCGCTCTGGCAGCCGGTCAGGGTCAGCAGCATCAGCGCTGCCAGTATCAAAGAGAAAACTTTCTTCATTTTATTCTTCTCACAGAATGGATATGGTCGGCCGCCCCGAACGGGTCGGATCCGCCGCATGGAAAAAGCCAAACACAGCCCGCCGCCGACATTGGTCGCCTGCGGCGAGCCATGCAGGGCATCGTTCGCTATTTTTTGAACGGCAGGTAGGGAATCATCTGGGTTGCCAGTTTGGGAACGGTCATGGTCTGCAAGAACACCTTGCCCGGGCCGGTCACGACCGTATCGAACAGCCCTTCGCCGCCGAGCAGCATGTTCTTGGCGCCCTTGACCATCTGTACGTCCATGGTGCAGGTCGCATCCATGATCGCCAACACGCCGGTATCGCACACGAGCCGTTCGCCGGGCTGAAGATCGTATTCCTGACAGTAGCCGTCCACCTCAAGGAACACAAGGCCCGGGCCGGTGATGCGCTGCATGATAAACCCTTCGCCGCCCACAAAGCCGGCACCCAGCTTTTTTTGGAAGTGGATCGCCAGTTCCACGCCATAGGTGGCGCACAGGAATGCGCGTTTCTGGCAGACGATACTCTCGCCCGGCTGCAGCACCCGCGCCACGATCCTGCCGGGGAAGGAGGAGGCAAATGCAATCTCCGCCGCGCCCTGCGCGGTGTAGGTGTTCATGAACAGGCTTTCGCCCATAAACATCCGGCCAAGCGCCTTGCCCACGCCGCCCTCGGCCTTCGTTTCGGTCAGCACCGGACCGCGGGCCCATGTGCGCCCCCCGACCTCGCTCAAAAGCTTTTCGCCGGGATCGAGCTGGATGATGACGGCGGGCAGACTGCCGCCCTCGATGGAATAGCGCATGTGTGTTCTCCTTTCCTGTTGGTTCGTGGTTTGTTCCGCCGCTTTGCCTCAGCCGACCGCGCCCGCCTGATGTTCCGCATAGTGGGGCGGAAGCGTATCGTTCTTCTCGTCCCATGCGGCACCCTCCTTGCGCAGGAAAATCTCCACGAGGCAGCCGGATGCGCTGCTGTCATCGGTGCATTCATAGGAAAAGTAGAGGCTTCCGTCGTCGCTGATTCTGGTTTCAAACAGGCTTTCCTCGTCCTCGGTCAGATAGGTATCCAGCAGCCATGCATCCTGCTCGCCAATGTCGGGCAGGAGCGTCACATCGCCCTCGGACTCTTCCAGCCACATGGAAAATTCGGGATACGAGGTGTTCCCGTCCTTGTAGAGATCGATGTACTTACGGCCCGTATCGGTGTTGTTGCCGATCTGCCCGTACATGTCCTGAAAGTCCTCCGCATGGCCGCCCCAGCACTGGCTTTCGCGGATCCAGCCATACCAGCTGCCGGTGAGCACCTCGTCCGGCACGCCGACAAACGTGTTTACACCCTGAAATGCTTCCTCAATGGAACCCGCGACCACCACGCCGTCGTTGACTCCGACGAGTCCGGAACCGACGCCATCGGATGCTGCGTTGCCGCCCGTACCGTCAGCTGAGGGGGCACTTTGTCCCTCCTTGACAAAGCGGATGTTCATATCGCCGTATTTCACGTCGATCACGCCGTTCTTAAGCGTGCCCTCCATGGCGTTCTCCATGCCCAGGAAGCTCACGGTGCCGCTGAAGTTCTCACCGTCAAGCTTCCACTTGAGGTCAAACTCAAAGCCGGAATAGTATGTGCCCTTGCCGCCCTTTTTCAGCTCCAGCCAGCTCTCCTCCGCCGGCGCCTGCAATTCTCCGTCAAAGTAGCTTTCGCCCGTGCAGAGGTACTTGCCGGTTACATCCTCGCCCTTGTCGCCGCAGGCGGTCAGGGTCAGCAGCATCAACAGCGCCAGCAGCGCGGCAATCATTTTTTTCATATCTGTACTCCTCTTTTTTGAAATAATTCGTTTGGGTCGTGGAAGCAAATTTTTCTGCGTCACAGGCTCACACGTCGCGGCCCTGATTGCTTCTGTCGACCGGGTTGCTATTTGAGCAGGCCAGAGGTATACGACATACTGCTCCAGTATTCATAGCCGTTGTCCGCAACTTTGAAGTTGATGGCAATATACTCGCCTGTCGGGGCAGACCACTGATACATGTGTCCGTTCCCTTCTCGCCAGTTGGCGCTGTCCGTCATCGGAAGACCGTGCACATAGCCCATCATGTCGTAAACATCGCCGTAGGTGACCTCGGTACGATGCTCATCGCAGTATTTTCCCGTAGCGATCAGGGTATCCAGCGACACGATGCCGTCCGCATCTGCTTCGGATTGACCGTAATCGCTCGCAGCCTCCTGCGGTTCCGCCTGACCGTCCGTTGATGCGCCTTCTCCGCCGGCTTCGGGCTCTGCTACGTCCGCATAGCCGACGGGGGCAAACCCGTAGGGGGGCAGCTCGCCGTTCGCAACCGCTTCGTTATAGCGGTCAATTGCGGGCGGGACGATCGCGAAATCGCTGTCGATCTCCTTCTGCCAGCTTGCGCCCCACGGCTTCATGAACAGCGAATAGCTGAACGTGCCGTTGTCTGTTTGAATTTCATCGCCCATCACATACTGATCCGGGTAATCGGGCATGGGCAGGAACATCCAGTTGTAAGCGTACATATCCATGCCCGCAACATTGCCGTCAACGGCGTTCAGACCGGTCTCAGTGGCCTCGCAGTTGGCGAGCGCAAATGCCGTTTCGCTGCCGTCAAGATACACGGCAAAGGTGCCCTTGCCCTCCGCGTCCACATCAACCACCATGTAGGCGTTATAAAAATCGCACGGCACCGTCTCAAACTCCCCGGTCGCCTCGCTCACATACATGCAGCCATACCAGGTGCCGGTCCACTGCCGCTGCAGTTCGCTTGCCGCGCCGCTACCGGCACTGCCCTCCGGCAGACCGTCCGTGCCGGCGGAGCCGGGATTCGCGGGCGTGAAGCCGCCCTCTTTTTCAAACGTCATTGCAACGCCCATATCCAGCATGTTTTCAAGCGTCATGACGCCGTTTGCGAGCGTGCCGTCGCAGTCGAGGCCGCCGCCCTTGACGTGGAACACGCCGTTCTCCAGCGTCCATTTTCCGCTGCCCTTCGTGCCGTCTACGTTCATGGTGCATTTGCCGTTGCTCTTGAGTTCGATTGTCACGCCGTTCTCAAACAGATCGGTAATATCCATCTCTATGCCCAGCATCTCCGCCGTGGTGGCGGTATACAGGCCGAGGTTGGGATCGTCCGCCGCGTCGCCGCCGCCCTTTCCACCGAGAACACAGATCAGCACGATGGCAAGGATCACGGCCAGCACCGCGCCGCCGATGATGAACAGCAGCTTTTTGTTCATGGGCTTTTTCTGCTTGGGCGCCGTAAAAACGGGCTGGGCCTTGGGCCGCCCGGCGCCGCCCTGCACCGCATCGCTCTGCTGCGCCGGGGGCGTGTAGGTCTGTTGATTCCCCTGCGGTGCATAGTCCTGCTGCGCCGGGGGCGTATAGGTCTGCTGATTCCCCTGCGGTGCATAGTCCTGCTGCGCCGGGGGCGTATAGGTCTGCTGATTCCCCTGCGGTGCATAGTCCTGCTGCACCGGGGGCGTATAGGTCTGTTGATTCCCCTGCGGTGCGTAGCCCTGCTGCACCGGGGGCGTGTAGGTCTGCTGATTCCCCTGCGGTGCATGGTCCTGCTGCACCGGGGGCGTATACCCTCCCTGCTGTTGCAGCACTTGGGGCGCCTTGATCGGCTCCTGAACGGGGATCTCCGGTTCCGGCGCTATGGGCGAAGCCGCGGCTGGCTTGGGCGTTTCATACTTTGTTCCGCAATTCGTGCAGAACTTAGAGCCTTCCTGTAGCTGCGCACCGCAGTTTGAGCAAAAAGCCATGTGGGAGTTCCTCCTTTATGATGCTTCATTTCTTGATTTGACGAAATAACCGTGCAGGCGGGCATCCGTTGACGGCACGGATATGGAGCTGCCGCTTCCCCGCCGCGCCGTTGGAAACGGGATCGCGGCAGGCGCTTACTGGCTCCCCTAGCTCCTTCAGCCGCCCGGCACAGCCGCAGCACATATCCAGATCGCTGCAAATGAGAAAGCAACGATCGCAGACCAGCCGTTTGCAAATCGGGCAGAGGTTGAAGTGCTCCAGCGCCTGCTTCACCGCGAGCATTTTCGCCCACGCTCTCTCCCTTTGGTACATCGCCTCGTAGACGATGCGCTTTTCTTCCGTTGAGGGCGAGTCTCCTGCCTTTGAAAAAGCGATGGGCTTGCTCTTCCAGAGCTCCCCGCACTGCCCACATTGCAGAGAATAGCAAAACGCACGCTCGGTGGAGCGGTCCACGAGCGCTTGTTCCAATAGCTGCTTCAAACCAAATTCCTCCCCCCTCGACAGGCCTGCCGGCAGAATGGATGCATAGAACAGACAGGATTCTCTATGACACAATGGGATTCATCATTTCAATTAAACATAAATACGGGGTGAAATCCTAGTAGCGCGTGACTACTCTTTGCGCCAAACGGCAAATGGTATCCTATGACTACCATATAAAAAACCGCCGGAATTCAAACGAATTTCGGCGGTTCAAGATGTCCAACTCTATTTTTTGATGTCATCGAGGCAATCGCAGCGCCGGAACAAATCGATATAGAGCATCAATTCATCCCGGGAGGCGACGTGGAGCTTCCGGTACAGGTTGCCGTTGTGCTTGCGCACCGTCGCCATGCTGATATAGGCAAGGCCGGGAATCTCCTCAATCTCATGCCCATCGATATAATAGTGTAATATCCCCCGTTCGGAGGCGGTCAGCGTCCCTATACGCTCGGCAAAATCCCGGAACAGCACGGCGATGCCCGGCGGCAGCGTTTCCTTTCCGATGGCATGCTCCTGTGTTTTGGATTGTACAAAGGCGATGAGTTCATCGATCTCGCAAATGCCGGAGCGCTGTCCGGCAAACGGCTGTTCGGTCTGGATGGCCTCCAGACTCTGGGTGATCGGGCGCACAAACCGGCTCGACAGGAGCAGGGACAACCCGATCATCAGCAGCAGAATAACGAGCGAAACCAGCACCAGACGCGCCCTGCTTTGGGCTGCGGCCTGATGGACGCCGGCGGCGGGAACGAGCGTTACCAGTTGGAACGGCAGGCCGTCCGCATCCGCTATCTCCACCGACTGGTGCATGCCGACATAGGATTCGCCCCCCACTGTGTATATATTGTATCGGTTGCCGCGCTCCACCGCAAGGGAACCGCTTGCCTCCAGATAGCTTCCGTCGGTGCCGCCCAGCATCGCTTGATCGAGCGCGATCTCGTCCGTTCCGGCCGGCGCGATCAGCGTCATCATATTTCCATAGGGACTGCTCAGGCCGGGGTACAGCAGTTTGAAGTACAGCTCGCTGATCTCAACGCCACACAACCCGCACACCCTGCCTCCGCCATCCAGTATGGGCACGCACAGCAGCATGGCGCTTTCCCATGTGTCCTTCAGCGGTATCTTTTCGGTCCAGTAGGACGCAGCGGCAAGCCGGCTGACGGTCTGCCCCATGCGCTCCGCATAGCCGGGAATGAGCGCGCTGTCAAACTCCAGATTCCAGCGGTTGTGCAGTTGGACGCCATCGGTGCGGGCGATATCCGGGATGCCGCGATAGTAGGTGAGCTCCTGTCCCGGCCGGCTCTGCGCACTAATGTTCGCAGCCCGGAGGTAGACGCCGCTGCGGGAAACCGGGGCGGTTTTTGCGCGGGTATTGGTCGTGGCGTCCAGCACGGCGAACGCTCCGCTGCAGCGGCTGACCAGCATGGTGGCGTTGAGCGGCGCGTACAAATCCTCCTGTATTTCCAGCAGCGCGTCGGGGTTGTCGTTCAGCTCCGCAAAGGTGATGCCGCGCGCCTGCAGCGACGTTTGGAGGCTCCGGGAAATCTCCTCCGACATCGCGATCGAACGCGCCGCCAGTTCATCCGTCTTTACCGCGAGCGCCGCAGCGCTGCCGGCCTGCTGCACGGACAGCAGATCGCCCACGCGCCGCTCAGCGTCCGAAAACACGCCGAGCAGGCTGAAAACCAGCAAAAAGCCCGCAAACACGGACAGCGCCATACAGGCCCAGTAGAGCGTCAGCCTGCGCTGCATGCCCACGCCCTGCTCTTTCGCAGCGAGCCGCATTTCCCTCAGCTTTGCAATCAAAGGCGTTTCACCTCCCCGGCCCATGCGAAAAACCTTCCTTGAGCGCGTCCTTTAAGCGTTCCGACGCGCGCTCCATGGTATCATCGTCCCGGACATACTGGCTCCGACCGGAGAGCAGGATGCTCCGCACCAGATCTTCAAAGCGCTCCTCGTGATCGAGATAGGTTTCGAGCTGCGGCGGGGTATAGAACGCATATTCCTGCTGGGTTTTGACAAAGGTCTCATAGAGCTGGATATATTTGTCGCTGTCCAGCGCCCGGATGGCGGTCGGCAGATAGACGTCAAAGGACGCCTGCTTGACCGGCATATAGCCCATCCGCGTTACAAACTCCACGTTCCGCTGCGCGTCCGTCAGCCATTCGAGGAACGTCATGCAGGCGCGCTCCCGCTCCGGGGTGGATTTTACGGTGCAGATTCCCGCGCCCCGCTGCATGACCAACCACGCGCCGCCGGCAAATACGGGGCACGGGCGCACCAGCCACTCCACGTCCTCGGACGTGTTGTCGGAATAGGTTACGACGTCCGAAAAGTACAGTACACTGGCGGAGGAGGCAATGGAGACGATGGCGTCCGCCGTGCGCAGCGGCTCCGTGGCATAGCCGCCCTTGAGCCAGAGCCCGCCGGACAGCGCCGCCTCGGCGTAGGGCGCCCACACCCGGTCAAAGGCTGGGCCGAAGGCAATGGAGTCGCCGTCAAAGAAGGATTCGCCGAGCGATTCGACCCCCACCTGAAAATAGTTGAAGTGGAAATCGTGTACCAGCATTGCCTTTGCGTCATCCGCAATATCCGGGGTTTTGGCATCCGTCCATTCTGCATACCGAACGGCAGCGGCAAACAGTCCCTCCCATGTATCCAGATCGCTGATCGCTATGCCCGTATCCGCGCTGAATCGATCGAATATGGTCTTGTTGATGTACATGACCTCCGTGGATTTCGCCACGGGCAGTACGGCGAGACGACCGTTCACCATGCCCTCCTCCAGAAAGGAGGGCACAAAGCCGGAGAGCGACTGCTCCGACAGGGTATCCCTGTAATCCACAAGCACGCCGTCGTCCGGCATGGCCAGCACGGTTTTGGGATATGCCACGAACATATCCGGCAGCGCCGACGCACCGGGATCGCCGTAGGCCGAGGCAAGGATGAATTCATGGATGGTCTTGTTGTTGGATACGAGCGGAACCTCCACCCGGATACCCTGCTCTTTGCCGGTGGTCTGATTGAAGACGTCGATCATATCGTTGAGCGGCGAATCCGTCTGCCCGCCGTAAACATGCCACAGCGTGATCGTTACGGGCTGCTCCTTCGCTTTTTCGCTGCCCGCGCAGGCGCCGAAAGCCGGCAGCAGGCACAGCAGCAGACACAGGCACAAAAGCGCCGTTTTGGGCGCGGTTTTCTTTTTATTTATTGCAGGCATCGGCCGTCCCTCCTACAGTGCGTCCATCATGGCCACCAGGAAGCTCGCGCTCGTGGAGCCATAGATAAATTGGTCGATCAGTCCTTCCTTTTTTGCGCGGCGCACCTGCTTTGCCAGCTCTTTCTCAGAGTTCTCGTCCACTAAAAGAACGACCTTGCATGTCGGAACCGCGCGCTTTACAGCGTTGCCGATGCTGAGCCGTTCGTCCAGCGTATACGGTCCATATCGCGTGACCTCCATCAGCAGCGCATACGCGGAGAGGATGTTGCAATACCGGAGAATCTCCCCGGGCCGGCTGATGTTTTGTACCGCAAAGTCGCTCCCGCTGTCGCTGCGCAGTGCCTGCGCCACGGCGTCGGCGAAAACAAAATCCTTCATGTTCACAATCACTTGCCGCATAATATTCCGCCCGCTTTTCGCAAGATTGGACGTTCTACCCCATCCTTACCGTCATTATGACCGACAGTGCGGCGCTTCGCCCTATCAGAAATGATAGTTTTATGGTTAAAACCGTTGCCGCCCCGGGCGCAATATGCGCCTTCTAAAACCCCGGCACGATCAAATCCTTGTTGATGACGTCGCAGGCGAGACTCACGCGGTTGGTATAGCCCGTTTTTTCAAACAGCTCCTTGATGTGCCAGCGCACGGCGGATACGCTGATATGCAGCTCGCCGGCTATGGCCGCATCCGGCAATCCACGCACGAGCAGCCGCAGCACCGCAAGATCTCCGGGCGTGAATGCGGCCGATGTGGTGTTGCCGATCCGTACCTCGGGCGCTTTATCGGGATAGACGGATTCGCCCCGCATGGTGCGGTCCATCACCGCCAGCAGATCCTCCGGGCTGCTCTCCTTGTACCAGAAGCTCTCCGCGCCCGCCTGCCTCGCCTTTTGCAGAAACCCGGCGTCCGCCATGGAGGTGACGATGACGATCTTGATATTCGGCATATGGCGCTTGATCTCTGCCGCCGCGTCCAGCCCGCTCTCGTTGTTTTCGGTGCACACGTCCATCAAAATGATATCCACGGGACAGCGCATACATGTCATTTCCGCCATGCCCGCGTTTGCAATGGACGCCGCGAGCCGGTAGCGTCCGCTTGCGGCGATATATCCCTCAAGGCATTCGCGCGACATCTTTTTATCCTCTACCAGCAGTACATTGCGCATGGATCAGCCCTCCTTTGGCAGCATAAGCGTCAGTCGAAAGCCCGGAAGGCTGTTGACCAGCATCACGCCTCCCGCTCTCTCCGTTCGGCGGCGCAGATCGGACAGCCCGCCGCCCTCGGTGATTTCCTGCCCCGGCGCGTCGCCGCTGTTCTCTATCGTGACCAAGATCGCGCCGCCGCTTTCGCAGATTTTCACAAACAGTTGATCCGCGCGGGCGTGCCGCACGGCGTTCGTCGCGCAGACGCGCATGGCGGTGATGATGAGATATGCCGCTGCCTCGCTCTTTGGCAGCGTGCCCTCTATCGCAATGCGGATGCCAATGCCGGCAGCGGCGCGTATCAGCTCCTCCAGTTCCTTCCGACAGGATGCCGGCACGCCCGCCTCCCCGCCGCCCGTTTCCGCGGCGCGGAATATGCCGGCAATCGCCGCCCACGCCGCGCCGCACCGTTGCAGCGCCGCAAGCGGCGCTCCCTCTTCCAGCGCCTTCCTTGCGGAAAGCAGACCGACGCCGATCTCGTCGTGCAAGCGCATCTTCATGGCGAGCGTTTCTTCCTCGCGAACCATATCGTCCAGCTCATGATAGAGCTTTCGCGCCCGCGCATTCGCATCGAGCAGGGCGGCATTCTCCCGTTCGAGCCGCGCTCTCCTGTCCGCCAGTTCCGTGATGTCCTGCGCCAACGCCTGCGTATAGCGGCGGCCGTACGCATCCGTCACCATGCTTTCGGTAAATTGCCACACCCGCCCCTCCGGAAAGCGGAGAATGTGCGCGCCGGCATCCAGCACCGAAATGTCGCCGCCCGGCCGGACGACCGCCCGCCGCAACTCGGACAGGTGCTGCAAATCCGTGCCGGCAAGCCGCCGGTACAGACGCTGCATCTGCCTGTTGCACAGGATCAGCGTTCCGTTTTCCCTTGCAAAGCAAACGCCGGGCGGAAGGTTGTCCAGGCTCTCCTTGATCGACATGCGGTTGATCCTTGCCCTTTTGCAGAACGGCTTCATTTGCATACCCTCCCCTCCGCAACGGACAGCAAGCAGAACCATACGCCATCCTGCCGGGTGATTTCGGCATCCGGAAAGTGCGCCTTGACCGCGTCCGCCATATCCTCCTCACAGTCCATCATCAGAAAGACGGCGCATTGGCCGCTCGTGCGACGAACCGATATCGTAAGCGCGCGAAGCGTATGGAACGCTTGCTCTACGGCCGTCTCATAAAAATCAAACACCGCCGCGGCACATCCGGCGTCCACGCTTCCCGAAACGTCCAGCGTGCAGGCGCATTTTATGCCGAGAAGCCGCAGATTGGCCAGAGATTCATTCAGGCAGAGCAGCAACTCGTTTGCCGGAACCGCATCGGCCGCGTCGGCAAGGAAGATCAGGTTGCTGCGCCGCTTGATGTATGCGCCCACCACCAAAATCTGCGCCAAAAGCGCTCTTGCCTCGCCGATATCCTCGGTCCTTTCCAGTTGAATGCCCAGCCCTTCCATGAGCGCCGCGTGCCGCGCGGTCGTTTCCTGCACCGCCGCATAGAGCCGCTTTTGTTCGGCGAGCTTTTGCGCGCGGGCCTTTTTCTTGTTCTCCTCCATTAAAAGCGAACCGTAGCTTTGCAGCTCCTCCCTTGTGCCAAAAAGCTGCTCTATCGTGTCCAGCAGGTCGGCAATATCCTCCTGCCAAAAGACATAGCCGCCCCGGATGGGCGCCGACGAGAGGCGCACGCCGCCCTGCAGAACAATGGTAGCCGATGCGGCGCTTTCCAAAACCGCCTTGCCGACAAGGCGCATGTTTTCCGCGCTGTAGCACACGTTGAACGCGT
Organism: Clostridiales bacterium; assembly: GCA_019416935.1. Classification (GTDB taxonomy): domain Bacteria; phylum Bacillota; class Clostridia; order Christensenellales; family CAG-138; genus Aphodomorpha. Next base: position 116,736 of record DXWI01000003.1, read on the forward strand.
CGTCCGTGATCTGCGCGCCAAGCGTGGATATGCGGAACAATTCCGCATAATTGGTATTGGATTGTATCAGCCCGCACTGGATGCAGCTTTCCAGTACAGCGGTATACAGCAGGCATTGAAACACCGTGATGTCGCCCGCGATCACACGCAGCCAGCCGACGCCGGAAACATATAGCAGCCCGTATGCAATGGATAGAAGCAGCGGCACGATGGGCAGATAGAGCATTCCTCGTCCATCGGGCATGCGGCACTTATGAATGACCAAGGCGAGCGCGCTGAGCGCACAGCCGATTTCCCAGCCGATCACCGGCCAGTACAGCGCGGCGTAATGATAATCCGAGTCCGTAAATACGGCTGCGCCTGCCGGAAAGCGGAACACCAGTTGATGCAGATCGTTTGTGAGCACCAGCACCAGGAGGGCCAATGTGGGCAGATACAGCAGCTTCGTCCATTTCGGCAGGCGATAGTTCTCCGCCTTTCCCAGCGACAGGCTCACAAACAGTGCCATCAGCGGAATCAGCAGCATGCCAACATAGAACAGATACCACAGGTACCTGTCCGTGTTCGGTTCTGCAACAAACAAATACTTGATGGTACGCACCGTCAGCCAAAACACCGTGAGCACGGAAACGGCGGTCAAATACCTGCGCACCTGTGGATGGATGATGCGTCGGCGGATGGATATGCCCCATGCGGCGAACAACCCAATATAGATCACGCTGCGCAGATAGCCGAAAACGGGGATTGCGGGGATGAGTACAAATCGGTTAGCAAAACGGCAGGCGACGGCGGCCGCGATCAGCAGCGCCACGCCGGCCGCCGTATAGACGTTTCTCCTGTTGACCCCCGCCATCCCATCACCCCGCTTTGGATAAGGCTTTTGCTATAGTATCGCATATTTGCACGCATATTTCCACCATATATGCGTCTTTCGGACGCCGCAGCCCTAAGCCGCGCCCCTCCGCCCCGGCGCCCTGCCGCCCGAAAAGCGGCGAGCGCCTGTCGCTATTGCAAAATTTCCGGCGCAAAAAGGCGCCCCGTGTGATATGATATCGTTAGAAAAATGAAAAGCTGTGGGGACGCATATGTATCAATACCTGTTGTGGGATATCGATGGCACCGTGCTGGATTTTCTTTCATCGGAGGAGCACGCCGTTCGCGCGCTGTTTCAAAAGTACCGGCTCGGCGCATGCAGCGACGATATGCTGCGGCTGTACTCCGAAATCAATGTGCGGTATTGGGAGGCGCTGGAGCGGAACGAAATGACCAAGCCCGAGATCCTGGTCGGCCGTTTCCGAACGTTTTTTGAACAGATCGGCGTCGATCCGGCGTTGGCCGAAGCCTTTAACCGCGATTATCAGGTCGCGCTCGGCGACCATCTGGCGTTTGTCGAGCATGCGGAGGAAATGCTCCGTGCGGAGAAGGGCGTCTATACGCTCATCGCCGTGACGAACGGAACGAAGGTCGCGCAGACAAAAAAGCTCCGCCGATCCGGGCTTGACCGCGTCTTTGACGCGGTGTTCATCTCCGAGGACGTGGGCTATGAAAAGCCCAATCTGGCCTATTTTGAGCGGGTGTTTTCCGAAGCCGGTATCGCGGACAAAAGCCGGGCGCTGCTCATCGGCGATTCCCTGACCAGCGACATGAAGGGCGGCTGGATCGCCGGCATAGACACCTGCTGGTACAACCCAAAGCACAGCCCCAATCCGCTGCGCATCCCCGTGACCTATGAGATCGACGACCTCAGCCGGCTTGCGGAGATTCTGGATGCGGCGCAGGGCGGCGCCTGAGCGCGCATGGGGGGAAATCGCAATGAACACGCTAAAAAAGTATTGCCTGCCCGCTCTCCTGTTCCTCGCGTTTGAGACGGTCGCCGTGACGCTGTGGCTGACGAAGGACAACCCGTTCTATCTGCTGAATTTCAGCTATATCGGCTGCTCCATTGCGCTCGGCGTCTTTTTGTTCATCCGGGGCTACCGGCACGCGCGCCGGGTGGTGCAGTTCCTCGTAGGCGCCTACATGCTGGTTTATCTCGGGCTGATCTCCAACGAGAACATGCAGCTCGAGGGCTTTTGGTATTACCTGTTCAACGGCGTCTTTGAAGCGGCGACCATCCACTATGCCGTTGCAAAGATCTTCGGGCCGCTGCTCTTTGGCCGCGGCTGGTGCGGGTATGCCTGCTGGACGGCTATGGTGCTCGACCTGCTGCCCTACAAAATACCGGAACGGCCGCGCAAGAAGCTCGGCTTCCTCCGCTATATCCATTTTGCAGCGTCGCTCCTGTTTGTTTCCGCCCTGTTCCTCTTTCATGCGCAGGATATGGAGCGCATCATGTTCTGGTGTTTTCTCATCGGCAACCTCCTGTATTACGGCACGGGCGTCGCGCTTGCATATGCGTTCCGGGACAACCGCGCCTTCTGCAAATACCTCTGCCCCGTCACGGTCTTTTTGAAGCCCATGAGCTATTTCTCGCTGCTGCGCGTCCGGTGCGATACGGAGAAATGCGTCTCCTGCGGGAAATGCAAGCAGGTTTGCCCCATGGATGTGGATGTAACGGATAACACGTATCGGCGCAAAAACGGAACGGAGTGCATACTCTGCCTGGAATGCGTCAAGGCCTGCCCCAAAAAGGCGCTGTAGCGCCGTCCCCGGCAGGGCTGCCGGATATAAGAAAAAGTCCCTGAATTAGGGACTTTTTCGTGGCAAAAAACGCTGATTTTGATAAAAATGCCCCACTCGTATTTAGGGGGTACAACTTACGTCAAGGGGGTGCAGCGCAACAAATATGCGGCTTTACCCACGTCATATCCTGCTTTCCGTGCAACCGGTGCAAGTTTGCCGGTTCATTGACTTTGCTGCGGTCTTTATTTCTACGCTGATAAGACAAACGGGAAGTTGATTTTTGCCCGCTCCTACAATGGACGCTTTCAAATATGGTTGCTTTGCGGCTTGAAAAGCTATAAATATTTGTACACAATATAAACTGTAATTTTATGTTTACGGGGAAGCGAAGCGCATGACCGGCATTTCAGGCTACCTTTCCATACGGGAAATATCCTACAAATGGGGCGTGTCGGAACGGCGCGTGCCGAGGGGCGCATCCCCGGCCTTTCCCGCTTTCGGCGGTCTTGGGCGATACCGGAGGGCGCGGAAAAGCCCACCGACCCGCGCAGAGAAAAGCAAACGGGAGACGGCTATGATAACCGATGAAACGCTATACCGCCGCTATGTAGGCGGCGACGACAAGGGCTTGAACGGCCTGATGGGGCGTTACGGCGACAGCCTGACCTTTTACATAAACGGCTATCTTCACGATTTGCACGAATCGGAAGATTTGATGGTGGAAGCCTTTTCGTATCTGATTGCAAAAAAACCAAAAATGAGGGACGAAGGATTTCGCAGCTACCTATACAAAACCGCCCGCCATTTGGCGCTGCGGCATAAGGCACGAAACCGCCTGCGGCAGGCGTTCAACTTTGACGATTTAGAAGCGGACGCGGAAAGTCAGGGCTTTTCGGAAGAAGTCATACAAACCAAGGAACGAAACCGCATTTTGCACCTTTGCATGGAGCAGCTTTCTCCGGATTACAGAGAAGCCTTGTATCTCGTTTATTTTGAAAACATGAGCCATACCGAGGCGGGCGTCGTCATGGGGAAGAGCCAAAAACAGGTATCCAACCTGGCTGCCGCGACAAAGAGGCGTTACGACAGAAGGTGGAAAAGGAGGGTATATACAGTGCGGAGTAATGAAAAACGGGTTGCCGCCGTGAAACGGCGGTCAAAGGAGCTGAAACGGGAAAGCGGGAAGCGCCGGGAGCGCATTGTCCTCCTGTCCTCTATTGCCGCCTGTCTTGTGCTCATTGTCGCTCTGTCCCTTGCCATGCCCGGCATCGTGGAAAACTTTTCGAACGACGCCCTCGGCTACTCCGCCATGACCGCAAGCGTTTTTCACGGCAGCGGCGCCTTCGGCTATATCGTAATCGGACTGCTGGCTTTTGCTCTGGGCGTGTGTGTGACGGTGCTGTGCTATCTGGCGAGGCGCTCCGAGCATGAGGAAAAAGCGGAGGAAACACAGCGGGCGAATGACGATGATTGAGCTGATCGATAATTTTATACAATTTCTGGTAACATCCATCTCCTGCGTTTGGGCAGGTGTGCCCTTTTCCAAAAACCGCAAACAGCCGCTTTTTCTGCCGACCTGTTTTTACGGCGTCTATGCGCTCGGTACACTCTACTGGACGCTCCGCCTCCTGCTTCTCGATGAAACGCCACCGGTGTTTTATGTATCTGATATTGGGTGGGTTGCAAGCTACGTCTTTCTGCTGACGCTGCTTTACACCATGCGCTCCGAGGAGCGTATACGCTCTGCGCAGCGGCAGCGAAAAACAGCCTTTTGCTATCTTGCGCCCGCCTTCTGCCTCCCGCAGTTTATTTTATTCAATCTGCTGATGTGCGTACCCACCATGTTGATCGCGTGGCTTGCCATCGACGGGCTGGTGTCCAGCTTGCGAAGTTTGGGCGAGAAAAACGCCGTGCCGTTCTATATCTCGGCGCTGTGCTTTGTAGTATCGGAGTACTGCCTGTGGACATCCTCCTGTTTTTGGATGGGCGACACCCTGTTAAACCCCTATTCTGGTTCGACTTCCTGTTGTCGGCTTCCATGCTGTCGCTGCTGCCGTCGCTGAAAAAGGCGGTGGCGAAATGACTTACATTGAAAACATTTTTGTGTGCATGGCCGCGCCGCTGATGATGGCGATGCTGTGCCTGGGGAAAAAGCACCGCCGTCCGCTATACTTTTGCATTGCCGGTATGGGAATGTGCCTGCTCTCAGCGTATCTCAATACCTTTTTTGCCGGGCTTTACGGAGTCAACGCCCTGAACGCCACCACGCAGATCGCTCCGGTGGTGGAGGAAATTCTGAAGTTGCTGCCGCTGCTGTTTTATCTTGCGATTTTCCAGCCGGACAGCAAGCAGTTTCAAATTGCCGCCGTGGTGGTGGGAGCCAGCTTCGCCACCTTTAAAAATGTTTGCTACCTGACGCAAAACGGTGCGGAGAATTTTCTGTTTCTGCTCATTCGCGGCTTCGGTACGGGGGACGATGCACGTCGTCTGCGGCGCCGGTTACGGCCGCTGGATTCAATACGTTTGGGAAAAAAGAGGGCTGCGCGCGGTCTGCCTGTTCGGCCTTCTGTGCCTCGTCATCACCTATCACGCCATCTATAATATGCTGGTGAGCGTGGGGGGTGCGCTGCAATATATCGCCTACTTCCTCCCGATTTTCACCGTTGCCTGCGGCTGGGGCGGCTATCTGCTGCGGCGGCGCGGGCGATAATCTGTCCAAATACAAGCATAAGAGCTTCCTGCGGGCGGCTTTTTTTGCGCCCAAAGATCATTCTTAATTCTCTTTATTTTGGGTGAGTAATTTGACGAGTTCATGTACCTATATAAGTAAAAGGCTTTTTAAGACTATTTTGGAAGGGAGTGACTGTGATGATGGATACCGGACAGCGCGTGGAGTGTGTCAAGCGGCGGGTGCTGGAAAAAGGCCGAAACTGGGAAAAGTGCATGATACAGCGACTATCGCTGTCGTTCGTTGCGCTTTGCTGCTGCCTTATTTATTCAGTGGGGCATTTTTCCGGCAGATCACCGGGTTCAGTGCAGGGTCTAAGCGGCGCAACGATGCTGTTTGAAAATGCGGGCGGCTATGTGCTGGTGGGCGTCGTATGCTTTATTGCGGCGGCAGTCATTACCGTGCTTTGCCTGCGTTCGCGAGGCAAAAACAACAAATAGACTGAACAAACCAAGGAGGATGGGGAAATATGAGGAAAAGATTTTTGGCAATGCTGCTGTGCCTGTGCATGGTGGTTACGCTACTGCCAACGACGGCGTTTGCGTCAGGAACGGACACAGGCAAGGCAATACAGCTTGTGAATAGCGGAACTGCCGCAAATATCAGCGGCGGACAGGCCGGCAGTATTTATTTCGGCACCTATCAGCAAAGCCACGTCGCGTGGGGCAGATACAACATCGACCCCATCAAATGGCGTGTGCTGTCCAATGCGGATGGAAAGCTGTTTTTGCTCTCCGACCAAACCCTTGATGCATTTAAATACCACAGTAATTTAGAGAGCGTGGCATGGGGAACCAGCACCATGCGTTCTTGGCTGAATGGCTACGATGCATCTTCTAATACCGGTGGCAACGATGGAATGGATTACAGCACAGATAACTTCGTGGATACCGCCTTTTCAGAAAAGGAACAGGGTTCTATCTTCACAACGACAGTAATCAATGCCGACAATCCCTCTTATTCCACCGAAGGCGGCATTGATACACGGGATAAGGTGTTCTTGCTTTCTCTTGCTGAAGCAACAAATACTGCTTACGGATTTACAGATTCAAACAGCGACACAGATACCCGAAAAGCAACCAATACAGCTTATGTAGCAAATGGCGGCAAGTCAGGTACAAACCAAATGCGCGGTGCCGGCGTAGCCGACCGCTGGTGGCTGCGCTCCCCCGGCGACGATGCGCACGACGCAGCGCTCGTGCTTGGCAAGGGCAGTGTTGCCGATTCTGGGGCTTACGTGTCCAACGCTTACGGCGTTCGCCCCGCTTTTAACCTAAATCTGAATTCTGTTCTCTTCACATCTGCCGCCGCAGGCGGCAAGAACGGAACACTTGGTACTGTTTCTGAAATTCCAACTACCACCACATCGGAATGGAAATTGACGTTGAAAGACAGCAGCCGCAATTTTGCCGTAACAGAAACCGCCGCAACAGCACCCCCCCGGAGGTACAGTCACGCTGAACTATACCGGGGCGACCACAGGGGAAAATGAATATCTCTCCGTAATGATTGTGAACAGCACCGGTGCTGCGACACATTACGGCAGAGTAACACAGCCCGCAAACGAAAGCGGTGAGGTTGATGTTACAATCCCCGCAGGGCTTGCCGATGGCAGCTATACGCTGAAAGTGTTCAACGAGCAGTACAATGGCAGCGCGAACGATGATACGAAGAAAACAGACTACGCCAGTGCATTTGATGAAGTAGCCCTTACCGTTGGAAACACCCCCGCACCCATTGACGCTTCCGTAACTCCGACTACGGCAAGCTATGATAAGTACACAGCGACAAGCGGCTTGACCTTTACCTTGTCGCCGGGAAGCTACAGCCTTTCCGCTATCAAAAATGGTGAGACTGCATTGACAAGCGGAACAGATTACACCACTGACGGCAACAGCTACACCATTACGGAAAGCTATCTTGACGCACAGGCAGTGGGCAATTTGACGCTGACCTTTGACATGGACGGCGGCACCGCTCCAACTGCGACAATTACGATTTCGGACAGTAGACCTGCACCCACACATACCCATGATTGGGCTGAGGGCTGGTCTAAGAACGACACCCACCACTGGCATGAGTGCGAGGCGGCTGGCTGTACCATAACGGAAAACAGCACAAAGGACGGCTACGGCGCTCACGTTTATGACGATGACACGGACATCTTCTGCAATACCTGTGATTATAAGCGGACGATCACGCCGCCTGCACATACCCATTCGTGGGCGGCAGCGTGGACAACAAACGTCACCCACCATTGGCATGAGCGTACCGCCACCGGCTGTACCGTAACCGAAAACAGCGCAAAGGACGGCTACGGCGCTCACGTTTATGACGATGACACGGACATCTTCTGCAATACCCGTGATTATAAGCGGACGATCACGCCGCCGTCCGGACCGACTGTTGCGCCTACGGTAGAGCCTCCCGACACCGCACCGGACAGGACGATTACGGTTGTCGCGGGTGATACGGCGACCCTGTCCGTTACGGCAACAGGCACGGAGCCGCTCACCTATCAATGGCACAAGAGTACGGACGGCGGGCACAGTTTCTTGCCCATCGGCAGCGCGCCAAACGCAAGCTATACGACTTCCCCCGTCAAAATGGCGAACAACGGCTATCGGTATTACTGTGTCGTCACAAACAGCGCGGGCAGTGCGCGAAGCTGCAACTTTATCCTCAATGTAATCGAAAAGGTAGATATACCCGCCACAGGCGACAACGCCGTGCCGGAGCTGTGGCTGGGTATTATGCTGTTAGCGGGCGCGGGGTTTGCGGCAAATCTTGTCATTCGGTGCAAGAAGCAGAACGGATAAATAGAGCTTAACAACAAGAGGAAAGGTCAAGCGCCTTTCCTCTTTTCATTTGCAGGTAGGCTTCCCAGTACGCTGAAAAGCCCGATACTGCGTGCTTTTCGGGCAAAGAAAAAGAACGCCGACTTTCTATCAAAATTAGCGTTCTTTTCGTGGTAGCGGCGATCCGACTCGAACGGATGACAGGCCGGGTATGAACCGACTACTCTAGCCAGCTGAGTTACGCCGCCATATGCAATTGATGGATGCGGCGACGGTTCGCCGCTACACTTGTAATATTATAAGAGAATTGCGCACCGGTGTCAAGCATGAGTTTTCGCGGATTCGACTTCGGCCATGTGGCAAACGGCGGTATCTGCCGCTGCGCTTTTCCCGCTCAATAGATCATCTCGGACAGGATTGACAGCCCGACCGCCTCGCCATCGGTGGGATTGTACAGTCGATGCACCGTGCCCTCCGTGAGGTAGATGCTGTCGCCCTCATGGAGTACGACGCTTTCGCTGGGCATCTCCACCTCAATGCAGCCACGGATTACCACGAAGCACTCATCCGCATCGTGCGCGGCAAAGGTCTCGTGTCCGCGGGCCTTTGGCCGCAGCGTGACCTGCACGACCTCGAGCTTTGGGGTCAGCCCGCTCTCGATGTTGGGCTTGGGGGTAAGGAATTCATAATAGACATAAATATCGGAGAAGAACGCCTTCACTCGCTCGTTCTGCCGCGTCACATACTGTGCATTGTTATCCGCAAACATGACGTTCATGGAGATATTCAGCGCTTTTGCGATGCGCCGCAGTGCGGAAAGAGAGGGATCTACCATGCCGCGCTCGATCTGCGATAATCCGCCGGGGGTAAGCTCCGCCAGCTGTGCAAGCGCCTGCAATGTCAGGTTTTGCTTTTTACGATGCTCCCGAATGACATCTCCGACCATTTCCCACCGTCCTATAACAGTTTGCCGTGCCCGAACGCAACCGTTTCACGATAAAAAAATTGTATCATACTCTTTTGTCATTTTCAACAAAACGGCATCGTCATGCTGCGCAATCTCTGCACGCCCGCTTTTTGATGCATTTGCGCCAAAGCATTCGCACATCCTTCCATACCACGGCGGCGCACAGGTAAAACCCAACATATCCGCAGAGCACGTACACGATATTGACAAGCTTGTCAAACGACCATGTCAGCGCAATGGCCGCACCGATCACGGTTGCAGCCATCGCAGCGACGCGGCTGCGCTTCGATCGCTCATCCGCAACCCGCGCCGTCACCGTCCAAAGCAGCGGTACGGACGCCGTATAAATACCGAGGCATATGACGCCCGTGAACAGCGTCGCGGCCAATGGATGCAGCTGCTCCGCCAGCGCGATCATGGGCGCCTGCGTGCCCTGAATCGTGCGGATGTTTCCCATCATCGCCGCGGTCACAAGCATTACTCCGGAGAAAAACACCGCTGTACCCAGAAGAACGCCGTTCTTTGCCCTGCGCTCGCTTGACGCCTCCGCGCCAAGCCGTGTGAGAAACGTCATCAGCCAGATCATCGAAATGCCGATGTACGACACCGCCGAGAGCAGCCAGTGATCCGCCGCGCGAAGCAGGCCCATCAATGCGATCGCCGCATCGGCTTCGGCAAGGCTGCCAGCGCCGCGAACGAGCGCGGCAATGCCGACCGCCAACACCAGTGCGATGGTGACCGGCCCGATGCGGCCCAACACGTTCAGCATGCGGTGAAAGCCACCGATCACGGTGATACAGGACAGCGCCGCGATCAATACCACGCCAAACGCAACCGGCAGCCCATACTGCTGTTCTAGCAGTGCGCCCGCGCCCGCCAGAATGACCACAAACGACATATAGATCGAAAAGGTTGTGAACCAGTCGAAAAACTTGCCGATCACGGGGCCGCAGTAATAGGCGAATACGCTGCTGCCGCGCTCAAATTTCTCTCGGTGACCTGCCGAAACGAGCCGGACGCCTGCATAGGCCAGCAGCGCAAATACCGTCAGCACCGCGGCGAACCCGCAGAAGCCAAAGGCAATATAGTACTGCATGACCTCCTGACCCGTAGCAAAGCCCGAGCCGGTCATAAAGGCGACATACGCCCCCGCAAAGCGGAGAACCGAAGAGCGACCCGCCTTGTTGTTCTGTGTCATTGTCGTTGTTTGCTCCGATCGTATCGCCCGGGATTATTCCGATTTTTTGCCCACGCTGTCCATACGATCGCAGCTCTCGCACAGCGCATCCATCACGATACCGCGGAACGCATTCGATTCAAGCGTATGCACGCCCGCGATTGTTGAACCGCCGGGGGTACAGACGTTCGCCATCAGCTCCGCCGGCCGTTTGCCCGTTTGCAGAACCATTTCCGCTGCGCCCTCGATCGCCTGCGCCGCCATGCGAATGGCCGCTTCTGCGGGCAGGCCGCGCTCCACCGCGCCCATCGCCATCGCTTCGATGTACATGTATGTGAACGCGGGGCTGCAGCCGCAAAGTCCGGTAAACGGGTCGAGCGTGGCTTCGCTGAGAAAATATGCAGCGCCGAGCAGCTCAAACAGCGCCTTACCGGTGGCCGCATGCTCCGCCGTTGCACGATTGCCCACAACAATGCCCGTGACGCCCTTTCGCACCATGAGCGGCGTGTTCGGCATCACGCGCAGTACAGGGCTGTTCGGCAGCGCCGCTTCGAGACAGCCGAGGGAGATGCCGCCCATAATGGAAATGACGAGCTGTTCCGCGCTCAGATGCGGCGCCGCCGCCTGCAGCACATTGCGCGCCATCTGCGGGCTCACCGCAAACACCAGTATATCCACGCGCTTGGCCAGTTCCGCCGCACCGCTGTTGCTGCCGTCGCTCAGAACGGTTTGCAAGCCAAGCTCTCCGCCGAGCGCGTGCAGCTTTTTTTCATCCACATCCGTGATGACAATGTTCTCCGCCTTCACGCCGCCGCTGGCGATCAATCCGCGAAAGATTGCCTGACCCATCTGACCGCCGCCGATAAACCCGATCGTTTTGTTTTCAAACATCGCTTTTTCCCCTTTCCGGCGCCATGTACTTACAGGTCAAGGATCATCAGATGCGAATCGGAATCGCTCATGATTTCGTTTCCGTTCTCGGTGATGACAATATTCTCCTCAACGCCCATGCTGCCCATGCCCGCTTGGAAGATCTCGGGCTCGATGGCGATGGTCATGCCGGGTTTGAGCACCGTGTCGTTATAGGTGACCATGGGCGCTTCGTGTACATTCAGGCCAAGGCTGTGTCCGTAACCACCCGTGCGCGGATGCAGATGCGCATAGGGCGACTTCTGAATAAACTGGAAAATGGCCTCGCATACCTCGCCCATCGTTGCGCCGGGCTGTGCGGCGCGGACGCCGGCATAGGTTGCTTCGCGCGCAACGTTGAACAGGTCGAGCTGATAATCAGTGGGCTTGCCGACCATCGCCTGCCGGATGATATCGGAGAAGTAACCGCGGTAGCCGGGGCCACCATCCACAAGAATCATCTCATGCGCGCCGATCGGTCGATCACTCGGCGGGCAGTTGCCCTGCGAATAGCGTTCCACACCCGCGCGCAGGCCGAGCCATGTCGCCTCGTCAGCGCCCATCCTGAAGTATTCGGCAACGATGTTGCGATAGAGTTCCCGCTCGGTCATGCCCAGCTTGATCTCGCGGAAGCACTTTTCGATTGCACGGCTGTTGATACGGTTGACCTCGCGCATGCGCTCGATCTCAAGCGGCGATTTGATGCCGCGCATCTCCCACAACTGATCGGAGAAGTCCACAATCGTCGCATTGCTCAATTCCTGGAACATAGCCTGCTGATTTGCATAATTGAAGTGCAGTTTATGGCCGTAGCCGAGTTCCAGGCCGATGCGGCCGCTGAGCAGATTCTTTCCCTCAAGCACGGATGAGATACACTTTGCGAGCGTCTCGTAGCCGCCGATGCCCGCATAGCGGATGTCCTCGCAAAGGGAGGTCATCTTCGCGGTTTCCACGCCGCCCTTTGTGGTGCACAGCGCCATATCGCCATCGGCCGTCACGACCACAACGCCGGGCGTCGAAACCTTGCTGCTCCAGACAATGCTCTGAAAGCTGGAAAAATAGAACGTGTTGTTGTCGCTGGTAAAGATAACCGCATCGATGCCGTCGCGGTGCATGATGGCGACAAGATTATCGAGCCGCTTACGGCAGACTGAACAGCCCCGTTTTCCTCTTCGGAGAAAGCTACGGCACGGGCCGCGTCGCACTGCTGCTTGCGGAGCTGTTCGACGCAGGCGGCGTAGACGACAACCCGATGGGCATCTCGGTCAACGGGGCGATCTTCCTTGGCTGCTACTTCTTTGCCAACCTTCCCGTGGAGCAGACGGCGCTCAACATGTCCTCGATGGCCGCCGCCAACTGGTACCACAACCGGGAGGGCAAGCCCGATCTCGAAACCTTCTTTGAAGAGGCGCACCGGTTCGCTGCGAACGAGTATCTGCCCGCAGTCTTTCACGGCGACGAACTGTCGGAAACGGAGCGCGCGCACGTCATCGAGCGCATGTCCTACTACACCGGTCTCAAGCCGGAATTCCTGCGCCGGCATCGCATGCGCGTGGACATCCGCGAATTCCTCGCGAACCTGCTCGATGACAGCAATGAATATATCGGCATGTATGACGGGCGCTATAAATGGAAAAAGGAGGCGAATGTCAAGCCCGTCAGCATCACAGGCGACGATCCGGCCTCCTCGCGCTACACGCCCGCCTTCCTCGCCGGGTTCAACCTGCTGCGCAAGGAGCTCGGCATCGACTTTGACCGCGTGATCCGCTCCTCTACGCAGCATGTCAGTCATAACTGGATCCGCGATCTCAAACTGACCCCCTCCGACGCACTGGCCGCCGCCATGCACAGGAACCCGAATCTCAAGGCGTTCTTCATGTCCGGCAAGTACGACCTCTGCACGACTGCCGGAATCGCGCGCTATCTCGCCGCGAACTCGAACCTCGATCCCGAGCGCGTACAGTTTGCGACCTACCCATCCGGTCACATGGCCTATATCGGTCAGGAGAGCGCCCGGCAGCTTGCGGAGGATATGCGCGCTTTCTACGCTTCGACGCTCCGCTGAGTCCCGGTTCCCTCTACCGCAGCCATCCGGCAGACGCCGCCAGGCGTTTTAACCCCTTCTCACAAAACGGGCTTCTTGACAGAGGCCCGTTTCCGTATGCTTTTATCCGCACGGATGCCCGGATAGCGCAGCGGCCAAAGCCCATTCACAGGTCTTTGAAGGCGGGCGGCAAACGGCGCTCCTTAATCCGCCGTTTGGGAACTGCCGGCCCGTGGGTTCAGGCGTTTTTCGCTGCGATTCTCCCAAAAAGACCGCGCATCGCAGATTCGCAGAGCATTCGTCCGCCCGCGGAATAATCGCCGCGCCGGCTGCATAAACTCTCTTTATGAACCAACGCATACAGTGGAAACCGCTGCTGATCTGCCTCGCCATCCCGCTCGCCGTGGGCGGGCTATCGGCGCTGATCACAAGCAGCAGCATGGAAGCATTCGCCGCCCTGCGCCAGCCGCCGCTGTCGCCGCCGGGCTGGGTGTTTCCGGTCGTCTGGACGATCCTGTACGTTCTGATGGGGCTTGCCAGCTGCCGGTTCCGCAAGGACGCCGTTTCCATCCGGCTCTATGCCGGGCAGCTGCTGCTCAACTTTGTGTGGCCGATCCTGTTCTTTACGGCGGCGGCGCGGCTGCCGGCCCTCATCGAGCTGCTGCTGCTCTGGGCGCTGATGCTCTGGCTTCTGCTTCGCTGTTATGAGCGCGACCGCAAAGCGTTTTGGCTGCTCGTGCCCTACCAGCTCTGGCTGACTTTCGCCGCCTACCTGAACCTCGGCGTGCTGCTGCTCAATATGTAAATTCCGTTCCGCGCATCTGCAGATGTCCGGATGATCTTCCGTCGGCATTCGATCTGGCATCCCATCCCCCTTCGTTCCGTTGTAATAACCAAAAGCGGTCAGGAGGTCTGTGCCCTCCTGACCGCTTTTATCGTTCCGCAAAAGATATTCGCGTCGGATCAATACCCGATAAGCGAAGCAATAACCATGAGTACTACGCCGGCAAGTGTCCATGTGAGGAATATCTTCCAAGCATATTTGACCCACTTCTGATACGGGATCTTCGCAACGGCCAGAATGCTCATCAGCGTACCCCACGTCGGCAGCAGCATATTGGAAAAGCCGTCGCCCAACTGGAATGCCAATACGCAGGCCTGTCTGGAAACGCCGACCAAATCGGCAACGGGAATGAGAATCGGCATGGTGACCACGACCTGCACGTTCGAAGAGGTCATAACAACATTCAACAGGCTCTGAATGAGATAAATACCGGTCGACTGCAGCACGGGCGGGAGAAGCGAAACGGCGTTGGAAAGCGCAAATACGATCGTATCGATGATGCCGCCGGCATCCATCACCATCTGGATGGCGCGTGCAAAGCCGATCATGAGTGCGCCGGACACAAGCACCCCAGCGCCGTCGGAGAACGTTTTGCAGATATCGTTGATCTTCAGTTTGCCCACAAGGCCGCAAACGACGCCCATGACCAGAAACAGACCGGCCATTTCCGCAAGCCACCAGCCGAGCTCAAGTGTGCCATAGATCAGCAGGCCAAAGCCCAGAAGGACCATGCACAGCACAATGATCTGGCGGGCGGTCATTTTTGCATTGGTGTCGATCAGGTCGTTTCCTGCAGCAACATAGGCCTCATCACCGTAAAGCAGGCTCTTGGTCGGGTCCTTGCGTACCTTCTCCGCATAGCGGACAACCAGCAGGGAGAGCAGCGCGAGCAGAACAACATGCACCACGAGGCGGTAAACGAGGCCAGAGAACATCGGCAGTTCCGCAAGCACCTGTGCAATACCCGTTGAAAACGGGTTGAGTGCGCCGGCAGCGTATCCGCAGAGTGCGCCAAGCATCACGACGGATACCGCAGTCATCCGGTCATAACCCAGCGCGGTGCACAGCACGATCGCCATTGGGATGAATGCAACGCCCTCCGTAGCCATGCCCTCGACGCTTCCAAGGATGGAGAAAACGAACATCAGTCCGATGAGCAATATCTTTTCTTTGCCTGCGAACTTGCGGGCCGCTGCCACGCAGAATGCATTGATGGCGCCCGTCTGCATGATGATAGCGAACGCACCGCCCACAATAAATACGAATGCGATGATATCGGCGGCTTTTACGAAGCTCTTAAACAGCGTACTGGGAATGCTCAAAAAGCTGACCGGCTGCTGCTCAATGCGGTGGTAAGACTCCGGCACCACGACCGTATAACCGTTTTCCTCGTTGAGAACGCGGTCATAGCTTCCTGCGGGAACGATGTATGTCAGCGCAGTTGCCAAAACGACAAGGAATATCAGCAGCGCTAACACATGCGGGAACCGAAATTTGAATTTTGCCTTCTTTTTTTCCATCTTTTCCATGTTTTTGTCCTCCCAATTTCTCCCATCCTTTGATTTATAAATTACTCAATCCTGAGCAGATGCGGATTGAGCTCTGGCGCCGAGAGCAGAACCGGCCCATTTTCCGAAATGAGAACCAATTCCTCGTGGTGCATACGCCGCTTCTCCTCGTGCACGGACAATTCGTAGCAGATCAGCATTCCGGGCAGCAGCTCCTGTTTTTCCCGCAGTGACAGCACCGGCATTTCATGTGGTCCAATACCGATCCCATGTCCCACCAGCGTCATGATAAACGGCAGATTCTGCTTTGCATAGTTTTCCTTAGCGGTTTGCCATACCTCGCAGGCCGCAACGCCCGGCCGCAGCATGGGATAGGTATCCACATATACCTGTGCAAGCCGCTCAAAAATATCTACATATTTCGGATTGGGCTTGCCAATAACAGCCGTACGCGCCAGGTCCGTAAGATAATGGCTGTACTGACCGCCGAAGTCCACGCGCAGGACCTCGCCATCCTCCAGCGGGTCGTTCCCGGCCATGCCATGCACCTCAATCGTACGCGGGCCGCTGCACAGGGAAATGAAATCCAGTTTATCGGCGCCGAGCGTGAGCAGGTTGTCCACCGTTCGCTTGGCCAGCATCGCCTCGGTATCGCCCGGGCAGGTCATCATACAGGCGGCCTCAAACGCCTTAATTGTCTTTCGGGAGGCGTTTGCCAGCAGCGCGATTTCCTTTTCATCCTTCACCATGCGTACCTTTTCAAACAGACGCGTACACAGCACAAATTCGGTCGTCGGCATCCGCTTGATCAGCTCCACATAGTAGCTGGCCATCAAATAATCCGTTTCGATTCCGATGCGCTTACCTGCTAGCCCCTTTTCTTCCAGAATCTGTGCAAGCAGTTCAATGGGCGAAAGCTGAAACTCGACATAGTAGCGCTTATCCTGTATCCAGGTTTCCGCCTCCACGGATGAGCTCTCGATCTTGCAGGCGATCATCGCCGGATCGGAATCGAGCGGCATGACCGCCATCGCGAGGCGCAGGCGCAAATCCGTCTGGGTCAGCAGATAGCACTCGGAAAAATACAGTGTGTTTTCCGGCGAAACGGCAATCGTTGCCGCCAATCCCTCATCTTTCATCAGTTCACGACATTTCAAAAGTTTAGGATGATCTATCATCGGTTTACCCCCCTCCATTTTGTCGCAAATTGTCGATTATATATTATACATACAATATAGTATAATTATAAAAAATGCAAGTGTTATTTCCAAGTTTCTTTTAGCACGTTTGGGCTGTTCGCATGCGCCGATTGCTTGCCATTCCGGAGATATGGCATGCTTTTCGCCGTAATACATCCTTCTCGCACGTTCGGTTCCCATGCGCCGCATGGCTTTTGCTTTTACAACGCGGTGCAAAATTTTGCATAAATATAAAAAATGTACCCGTTTCGAAATACAGTTTCGAAACGGGTACACGCACCATTCCTGTCAATAGAATCATTCGCCGCGGCGATTCCGATCGGTCAGAAGAAAGCCGCCCATCGTCGCAACGGCGAAAACCGCGCCCGCGTCGGGCCAGTTCAGCCAGTTTCCAATGAGGCCCGCGGCCAGAAAGCCGACCACGACCGTCACTACCACCGCAATCAAAGCGCGCATATGCAATCTTCCTCCGTTCGTTTCTTCTTGTCAGCAGTGCGCCGCGCGCTCCATGCAGTGTACCGTTACGGTAAAGCGCTCGTTGCCGGGCATACGGCCGGTCGCCGTTTCCACGGTGCGAAAGCCGAGCTTCTCGTACAGCCGCCGCGCCGGCACATTGCCCGCAAGCACCTCGAGGTGCAGCGTTTCGCCCCTGTGCCGGTCGATCACATACCGTACGAGCGCGCTGCCGACGCCCTGCCGCGACAGCAGTGGATCCACATACAGCCACGCCAGTTCCGCGCCGTCGATCGCAGCAAAGCCGGCCACCCGCCCCGCCATCTCCGCCACGATGACGGTATCATCGAACAGGCCCTCGTTCACTGCCGCCTGTGCAAGCGGTACAAACGCGTCCCGAAGACCGGCCAGCGCCAGCTCGTCCCTGCGGGCCTGATCGTGGATCTCCATCAGCCGCGGCCAGTCGCGCGGCGCATAGGGCCGAATGTCGATCTTTCCACTACACATTGAACCGGAACAGGGTCACATCGCCGTCCTGCATGACGTATTCCTTGCCCTCGGAGCGGATGAGTCCCTTCTCCTTGCAGGCGTTCATGGAGCCGAGCTCCATGAGCGTTGTGAACGGCACGATCTCCGCACGGATAAAGCCGCGCTCAAAGTCGGTATGGATCACGCCCGCCGCCTGCGGCGCCTTCCAGCCGCGGCGGATCGTCCATGCGCGCACCTCGTCCGCGCCCGCGGTCAAAAAGCTGATCAGGCCGAGCAGCCGGTAGCACGCGCGCACAAGCTGGTCAAGGCCGCTCTCGTTCACGCCCATCTCCTCCAGAAACGCCGTCTTTTCCTCCGGCTCGAGCGCGGAGATCTCCTCCTCGAGCTGGGCGCAGATGGTCAGCGCCTCGGCGTGTTCCACGGCGGCCGCGTCGTACACCTGCTTCACCAGCGCGTCCGGCTCGCTGCCAAGCGCGGTTTCCGCAACGTTCGCCACGTAGATGACGGGCTTCGTGGTCAATAGGAACAGGCCCCTGACGAACGGCTGATCGTCGTCGTCAAACGCCATCGAGCGCACGGGCTTGCCGCTCTCGAGCGTTGCGTGGATGCTTTCGAGCAGCTCCAGCTCGCGGACAAGCCGCTTGTCGCCGCTCTTCATCATCTTTTTCGTGCGATCGATGCGGCGCTCAACCGTCTCGAGATCGGCAAACACCAGCTCCAGATTGATCGTCTCCATATCGCGCGTGGGATTGACGCTGCCGTCCACATGAACGACGTTCTCATCCTCAAAGCAGCGCACCACATGCACGACCGCATCCACCTCGCGGATATGGGAGAGGAATTTGTTGCCGAGCCCCTCGCCCCGGCTCGCGCCGCGCACAAGGCCGGCGATATCGACAAACTCGATCGTGGTGGGCGTGACCTTCTTCGGGTCGTACATCTTCGCGAGCGCGTCCAACCGCGCGTCCGGCACCGGTACGACGCCCACGTTCGGCTCGATCGTGCAGAACGGATAGTTTGCCGCCTGCGCGCCCGCCTGCGTGATGGCATTGAACAGCGTACTCTTGCCCACATTGGGCAGGCCAACAACACCTAATTTCATATGTCTCTCCTTTGTTCTTCCTTCACGCTTTGGCCGTTCCACTCGGGCTGCGGCGCGGCGATCAAGCGCGCGCTTGATGCCTCCCTGCGCTTCATCCAAGCCGCGCGGCGCGCAATGCTCAGAGTTTTTTCAGTCCTTCCTTCAGGCGCCGGAGCGATTCCTCCCGGCCGAGCAGCGCGGCGATCTCCATCGCGCCGCCGGGCGTCACCTGCCGGCCTGCCAGCGCGATGCGCACCGGCCAGAGCAGCGTGCCGTTCTTCATGCCCTGTTCGGCGGCAAGGCCGAGCAGCGTCTCATGCAGCGCCGCCTCCGTCCAGTCCGGCAGCGCCCCGAGCTTCGGGATCACCAGCTCGAGCACCGCTTTGGCAACCTCCGGGTTCGTCTTAGACTTCTTGTTCGTAAACAGGTCGGTTTCGTATGCCGGCAGCGCCGCAAGGAAGTCCACCATGTCCGGAATCTGCGTAAAGATCTCCGTGCGCGGCTGCAGAATGCGGCAGAGAATCTCCGTATCCATGCCGGCAACGCCCGCCTGCGCATAGTAGGGCATGGCGTGCGCAGTGAACGCATCGGGCGTGAGGCGGCGGATATATTCCGCGTTCATCCACGTCAGCTTGTTCACATCGAAGATCGCGGGCGACTTGCTCATGCCCTCGATTGAAAACGCATCGATCAGCTCGCCGAGCGTGAAAAACTCGCGCTCGTCGCCGGGGTTCCACCCCAGCAGCGCCACATAGTTCACGATCGCTTCCTTGAGGTAGCCCTTGTTCAGATAATCCTCAAAATAGGCGTCGCCGTCGCGCTTGCTGAGCTTGTGCTGCGCATCGCGCATGATCGGCGTCATGTGGATATAGGCGGGCTTTTCCCAGCCGAACGCATCGTACAGCAGATTGTACTTCGGCGTGCTGGCAAGGTATTCGTTGCCGCGCATGACGTGCGTGATGCCCATGGTGTGATCGTCGATGACGTTGGCAAAGTTGTACGTCGGCATGCCGTCCGCCTTGATGAGGATCATATCGTCCAGCTCGGCGCAGTCCACGGCGATGTGGCCATAGATCACATCGTCGAACGACGCTTCACCGGTCTCCGGCACGTTCTGCCGGATGACGTACGGCTCGCCCGCGGCCAGCCGGCACTCGACCTCCTCCCTGCTCATGTGCAGGCAGTGCTTGTCGTACTTGAAGGTCTCGCCGCGCGCCGCAGCCGCCGCGCGCCGCTCCTCAAGCTCCTCCTTGGTGCAGAAGCAGTAGTATGCCTTGCCCTCGCGCACGAGCTGCTCGGCATAGGGCAGATACATGGCCTTGCGCTCGCTCTGCACATACGGGCCGTAGTCCCCGCCGATATCGGGGCCCTCGTCCCACTGCATGCCGATGCTCCTCAGCGTGCGGTAGATCACGTCCGTCGCGCCCTCGACATAGCGTTCGCGGTCGGTGTCCTCGATGCGCAGGATAAACCTGCCGCCGTTGTGCTTGGCGTACAAATAGGTATACAGCGCACTCCTGAGGTTGCCCAGGTGCATGTAGCCCGTCGGGCTCGGTGCAAATCTTGTTCTTACCATGTTTTCCTCGTTTTCTTCTCCCCGCTCCTTTTATATAAAAGGAAGCAACGATTCTGTTTTTGTTCTGCTGAACCGGCCGCATCGGGGGCGGCCTGTGGCCCCGGTGGGAACCGCCGTCAGCCCTTATAGCTGTCCTTGAGCCCTACGACGCGGTTGAACACCGGCGCGCCGGCAGCGCTGTCGGGATCGGCGCAAAAATAGCCCACCCGCAGGAACTGGAACCGGTCGCCCACGGCTGCGCCGGCAAGCGCCGGCTCGGCAAAGCCCTGCTTCACGACCAATGAATCCGCGTTAAGCCGGTCGATAAAGTCCCGCTCATCGCCCGCCTCCGCATCCAGCAGCAGCGGCTCATAGAGCCGGAATTCGGCTTTGACCGCACGTTCGGCGCTGACCCAGTGCAGCGTGCCCTTGACCTTGCGCTCGCACAGGCCGCTCTTCGTCTCGGGATCGTACGTCACATGCACGCAGGTCACATTGCCCTCCGCATCGGTATCGTAGCCGACGCAGCGCACGATGTACGCGCCCTTGAGTCGCACCTCGCCGTCGGGCTTGAGACGGAAAAACTTCTTCGGCGGCTCGACCGCAAAATCCCCGCGCTCAATATACAACTCCCGGCCGAACGGCGCGGTGTGCGTGCCGGCCTGTTCGTCGTTCGGGTTGTTTTCGAGCGTGATGTCCTCGACGCGCCCGGCCTCCCAGTTGTCCACCACCACGCGCAGCGGATCGATGACCGCCATGTAGCGCGCAGCGTGCGCATTCAGGTCCTCGCGCACACAGTGCTCCAGCATCGCCGTTTCCACAACGGAATCGGCCTTCGCCACGCCGATGCGGTCCAGAAAATCGCGGATGCTCGCGGGGGTGTAGCCGCGGCGGCGCAGGCCGCACAGCGTGGGCATGCGCGGATCGTCCCAGCCGGACACATGCCCCTCCTCCACAAGCCGCCGGAGATACCGCTTGCTCATGATCGTGTTCGTGAGGTTCAGGCGCGCAAACTCGATCTGGCGCGGCTTCTCGGAAAATTCACACTGCTCCACCACCCAGTTGTACAGCGGCCGGTGCGCCTCAAACTCCAGGCTGCAAAGCGAGTGCGTAATGCCCTCGATCGCGTCCTCGATGGGGTGGGCAAAGTCGTACATCGGATAGATGCACCACCTGTCGCCGGTCTGATGGTGGGGGATGTGCAGAATGCGGTACAGCGCCGGATCGCGCAGATTCATATTCGGCGACGCCATATCGATCCTGGCGCGCAGCGTATGCGACCCATCCGGAAACTCGCCGTTTTTCATGCGCTCGAACAGATCGAGGTTTTCCCCGACGGAGCGGCCGCGCCACGGGCTGTTTTTGCCCGGCTCGGTGAGCGTACCGCGGTACAGGCGCATCTCCTCCGCGGAAAGGTCGTCCACATAGGCCACGCCCTTTTTGATGAGCTTGACGGCCAGCTCATAGCACTGGTCGAAATAGCTCGAGCCAAAGCGGAGCTGATCCCACTGAAAGCCCAGCCAGCGGATATCGGCCTGAATGGCCTCGATGTACTCCACGTCCTCCTTGGTCGGGTTCGTATCATCAAAGCGGAGGTTGCATGAACCGCCGTACTGCTCCGCCATGCCGAAATCGATGCACAGCGCCTTGGCGTGCCCGATGTGCAGATAGCCGTTCGGTTCGGGCGGGAAGCGGGTTTTCACGCGCGGATCGGTTTCGCCCGCGTCGCGCCGCGCCTGCAGGTCGGCTTCGATCTGTTCCTCAATAAAGTTCTTGCTGCTGATGATTTCTTCCATCCCGTTCTGCCTCCAAAGTATTACATTTTATTATCTCCGTATCCTACAAAAATGTCAACGCGCCAAACGGCTTTTATTTGCGATTCCGGCCATCCTGTGATATACTTTTTCAAAATTTACTGGCAATCACACATAATCAGATTGAAGGAGTGGCAATATGCACCATCTTGCATGGATCGGAACCGGCGTCATGGGCGGCCCCATGGCGGGACATCTGCTGGACGCGGGCTATGTGCTCAGCGTCTACACGCGCACGCGGGAGAAGGCGCTCCCCCTTGCCGCGCGCGGTGCGCGCCTATGCGATACCATCGTCGACTGCGTGCGGGATGCGGACGCAGTCATCACAATGGTCGGCTTTGTGCCCGATGTGGAGGCGGTATACTTCGGCGCGGGCGGCATTCTGGAAAGCGCAAAGCCGGGCGCGCTGCTCATCGATATGACGACCACCGCCCCGTCGCTCTCGGTGCGCATCTACGATGCGGCGAAGGCGCGCGGCCTCTCTGCGCTCGATGCGCCGGTCTCCGGCGGGGACGTGGGCGCCAGGAACGGCACGCTCTCGATCATGGCGGGCGGCGACCGCGCGGCGTTCGACCGCGCTGCGGAACTGTTCGCCCATTTGGGCAAAACCATTCACCACACCGGCGCGGCCGGCACGGGCCAGCACACGAAGATGGCCAACCAGATCGCCATCTGCGGCGCGATCGCGGGCGCGTGCGAAGCGCTTACCTATGCAGAGAAGGCAGGGCTCGATCCCGAGAACATGCTCTCGTGTATCAGCGGCGGCGCGGCGGGTTCCTGGCAGCTCTCGAACATGATTCCGCGCGTGCTGAAAAACGATCTGAACCCCGGTTTTTTCATCAAGCATCAGGTCAAAGACCTGCGCATCGCCGAGGATGAGGCGGCAGGCAGCGGGGCGCAGCTCCCGGTGCTTGATCTCGTGGCGGCGATGTACGAGCAGCTTTTGTCCGCCGGCGACGGCGAACTGGGCACGCAGGCGCTGATCAAGGCGTACCGGGAGGGCTGAAACCCCTCCCCGCAGCAATGGGCTGATCGGGGGGGCTCCTCCCTCAGGCCGTCAAAAAACTCTGTTTTTTGACGGAATTTCTGCTGCGGCAGGGATACACTTGCAGGTTTGGCGTTGCAAACTTACAAGTAAGGTGTCAAAAGCACCGCACTGGTCGCTGCTTTTGACAAATTTTATGGTTCTTTCTGCGCAATTCTCGTGCGCGAACCGACGGAGCGGTTCGCTCGCTGCCTTTTTTTACGGGCTGATCGGGAGGGCTTCTCCCTTTGGCAATACGGTATCATTCTTCTTTTATTCCAGCGCGCCGCCTGCACAATGGGATGGGCTGCCGGCGGCCAAACCAACAAGGAGGTAATACGCATCAATGGATTTGTTTGCAAAACCAAAAAATATCTATGTTACTCAGGCGCGGGAAATGGGCGTCTACCCGTATTTTCACGAGCTGGAGTCGCGGCAGGACACCGAGGTCATCATGGAGGGAAAGCGCCGCATCATGCTCGGCTCCAACAATTATCTCGGGCTGACCGTGCATCCGCGCGTGATCGCCGCGGGCGTGCAGGCGCTTCAAGCCTTCGGCTCCGGCTGCTCCGGCTCGCGATTCCTCAACGGCACGCTGAGCCTGCATACGCAGCTCGAGCGGGAACTGGCCCGATTTCTCCACAAGGAGGCGGTCATGACGTTCTCGACCGGCTTCCAGTCCAACCTCGGCATCATCTCCGCCATCTGCGGCAAGGACGATTACATCCTCTCCGATAAGGAAAACCATGCCAGCATTTACGACGGCTGCAAGCTCTCCTACGCGAAAATGCTCCGCTACCGCCACAACGACATGGAGGAGCTGGAGCGGCGGCTGCAGCAGGTGCCGGATACGGCCGGCTGCCTGATCGTCACCGACGGCGTATTCTCCATGGGCGGCGATATCTGCAATCTGCCGGAGATCGTCCGGCTCGCAGAAAAGTACGGCGCGCGCGTCATGGTGGACGACGCGCACGGTCTCGGCGTGATCGGCGAGGGCGGCCGCGGCACCGCCGCCTACTATGGGCTTGAGGACAAGGTGGACATCATCATGGGTACGTTCTCCAAGTCGCTTGCGTCCATCGGCGGCTTTATGGCGGCCAGCGAAGAGGTCGTAGACTATGTGCGCCACGCCTCGCGCCCCTATATCTTCTGCGCGTCCATTCCGCCCGCGAGCTGCGCGACCGCGCTCGAAGCGCTGCACATCCTCATGGAGCAGCCGGAGCTTCCGGTGCGCCTTGCCGCGCTGGCAAAATATATGCGCGAGGGGCTGCGCTCGCGCGGCGTCTCCATCCGCGAGAGCACCACGCCGATCATTCCGATCTATACGCACGACGCGTTCAACACGCTGACCGTGGCCAAGGAGCTGTACGACGAGGGCGTGTATGTCAATCCCGTGCTGCCGCCGGCCACACACCCGTCCGAATGCCTGCTGCGGACAAGCTATATGGCAACCCATACCGAGGCGCTGCTGGATGAAGCGCTGGATATCATCGAAAAGGTGGTGCTGAGGCATGTCTGAGAGTAAGGGCGTCGTACTCGTCACCGGCGCTTCGAGCGGTATCGGTCTTGCGGCGTCGAATGCGTTTCTGGATGCGGGCTACACCGTGTACGGCATCTCCCGCCGCCCATTTGACGGCGCGCGCCACAGGCATCTGGTCGCGGACATCACCGACGAGGCCGGTATCAAAGCTGCGGTCGACGCGATTCTCCTTGAGCAGGGCCGGCTCGATATTCTGGTAAACAACGCGGGCTTCGGCATCTCCGGCACGGTCGAGTTCACGAGCGACCGGGAGGCGCGCAGGCAGTTCGACGTCAACCTGTTCGGCACGCTCAACTGCATCCGCGCCGTGCTGCCGCACATGCGCGCGCAGCGCGCCGGCCTGATCCTGAACCTCAGCTCGGTCGCGGGCCTGATTCCGATCCCGTTTCAGGCGTTCTACTCGGCGGCCAAGGCGGCCGTCGGCGCGATCACGATGGCGCTGCAAAACGAGATGCGCCCGTTCTCGGTCCGCGTCTCGGCGCTGCTGCCCGGCGATGTCAAAACCGGCTTTACCGCCGCACGCGAAAAGAGCGCGGCAGGCGGCGACGTCTATCAGGCGCTCGGCCGC
Organism: Clostridiales bacterium; assembly: GCA_019416935.1. GTDB lineage: Bacteria > Bacillota > Clostridia > Christensenellales > CAG-138 > Aphodomorpha. Next base: position 142,056 of record DXWI01000003.1, read on the forward strand.
TCGGTCGCAGGCATGGAGCGGGATGAGCAGAGCGGCATGGCGCCCGCGGTCATCGGCAGGCGGATCGTTGCCATTGCTGAAAAAAAGCACCCGAAAGCGCTCTATACCTGTGGGATCAAATACCAGTTCTTCCTGCTGCTCCAGCGCATTCTGCCCGTGCGCACGCTCAACTGGCTCGTCGGCATTCTGTACGCAAAGGCGTAGACTATTCGGCCAAGTATACTCCGCTTCCCCTAACGACAGAGCGGACGGTTTTGAAAACCGTCCGCTCTGTCCGTCAATAAACTCTGTTTTTTGACGGAATTTCTGCTGCGACAGGAATACACTTGCAGGTTTGACGCCGCAAACCTGCAAGCAAGGTGTCAAAAGCACCGCACTTGTCGCTGCTTTTGACGGATTTTATGGTTCTTCCTGCGCAATTCTCGTGCGCGAACCGACGGCGCGGTTCGCATCGTCACTTTTTCGACAAGCTAAGAGCGGATGGTTCTGAAAATCGTCCGCTTTTTTCCCTTCTATTATGAATTTTTTGACCATTCATCGCGCCGTTACCCCAGCGCGACGTCGAGCACCATCATGGCGGCGAACCCGGCCATCGCCCCGAGCGTACCCGCGTGCGAGTGCTCGCCGAGACGCGCCTCCGGAATGAGTTCCTCCACGACCACATACATCATGGCGCCGGCCGCAAACGCAAGCAGCCACGGCATGTACGGGGAGATCAGCGGCGCAAGCAGCACCACCGCCACGCCGGCAACCGGCTCAACGACGCCGCTCGCTGCACCGTAGAGAAACGCCTTTCCGGGCCGCAGCCCCTCCTGCCGCAACGGCAGCGAGATCGCCGCGCCCTCCGGGAAATTCTGGATGCCCATGCCGATTGCAAGCGCCATTGCGCCCGCGTACAGCCCCGTACCGCCGACGGTCTCCGCTCCCGTCTGCGCAGCCGCGCGCGCAAACGTAAGTCCGACGGCCATGCCCTCCGGTATATTGTGCAGCGTGACGGCCAGAACGAGCAGCGTCGTGCGCCGCCAGGCCGAAGAAACGCCCTCCGCCTCCGTGGAGCCCGGATGCAGATGCGGCAAAACCGAATCGAGCAGCATCATAAAGGCAACGCCGAGCAGAAACCCGCCCAGCGCAGGCAGCCAGCCGGGCCCTCCTGCCGCTTCCGCCTCCTCAATGGCGGGGATGAGCAGGCTCCAGACCGACGCCGCGATCATCACGCCCGCGGCAAAGCCCAGCGCAGCGCGCTGAATGCGGGGATCCGCCTTTTTGCGCAGCAGAAAAACCGTTGCCGCGCCAAGCGCCGTCATGAGGCAGGTAAATCCGGTGCCGACCGCGGCGAACAGCAGTGCTCGTTCCATGAGAATCCCTCCCTTTCCACACACAGTATACCATCGATTGCCGGCAGAAACACGCCCAAAAAGCGATTGTCGGTATTTTTTTCCTCTTCGGCATAGTCCGCCATTCGCTCCGCCCGATTCGGCGGCAGGGCGGCATCCGCCGGCGCGGGCGTCCGGTATGCGCTGCGGGGATGTCGATCCCAGGAGCGCGGACATTCGCCAAGGCCCCCCGCCCTGTGCGGACGCCGGTACAAGGCGCGCCTGTCCATGCCTCCGCCGGCGTCCCCGGTACAATCCGGCCGTGTTCCGGCGATGAAAAACGGTTGGACTCCGGCCACCGTTGGGTTTATACTGATAAAAGGAAACGGTTTGCCGGCCCACCAGCGGGTGATAGGCAAACCGCAACACGGAGGAATGCGGATTGACCGAAGTGGTAGCGGCGCTCATCCGGCAGGGCGAGCGGTTCTTGATCTGTCAACGGCCGGCGCACAAGGCGCGCGGCCTGTTGTGGGAATTCGTCGGCGGGAAGGTGGAGCCCGGCGAAACGAAGGAACAGGCGCTCAAGCGCGAGTGCATGGAAGAGCTGGGGATCGTTCTGTCCGTCGGCGAGCGGTTTATGGAAGTTGTGCATGCATATCCCGACCTGACCGTACACCTGACGCTGTTCCACGCCGCCATTGTGTCCGGCGAGCCGCAGCTGCTTGACCACAACGATATGCGGTATATTCTTGTCGATGAAATCCCGCAATACGACTTCTGTCCGGCGGATACGGAGATCCTCGAGCGGCTCCGGCAGACATACGGCGGGCGTTGAATCGCCGCAGCCCGTCCCCCTTGTGCGGGCATTTTGTCGGTTTGCACGCGGGAACACCCCCCACCGCCCCCGCTTGCGGTTCTGCACATATCACACAGCATACAACGTTTGACGATCAAGCGCGTGCTCTTTGGCACGCGCTTGATATCGTTCACGGCATGCAAAATCCCACGCTGCGCCCATGTCGTCCCACCGGCCGCTTGCCGTCCGATATTTCCGCAAATACATATTGACCTTCCGGTCTGTTTGTGGTATTCTATCGCAATAAATAGACTTATTGGTCTGTTTTTTGCGAGGTGAATCATGAAACGAGAAGAAAAAAATGCCATAAGCATGCAAAAGATACTGGACAGCGCGCGAACGGAGTTTGCCGAAAGGGGCTACGGGCAAAGCTCCGTCAACACCATTTGCAGCAACGGCGAGCTGTCAAAGGGAATTCTCTATCACTATTTTAAGGACAAGGACGCACTGTATCTTGCCTGTATGGAGCGATGCTTTCAGGCGCTGACCGCCTATCTGAGCCGGTACGGAACATGCGCCGGAGGCGGGGTTGCGCAGCGGCTCGACGCCTATTTTTCTGCAAGGTTCCGATTTTTCCACGAACATCCGGCGGAGGAGGCGCTCTTCTTTGAGGCCGTCATGTCCCCGCCGGAACCGCTGAAACAAAGGCTTGCCGAAATCCGGGCGCCGTTTGACCGGCTAAACATCGAAATCTTGGACAGCATTCTGTCCGAGGCAACGCTTCGTACCGATGTGTCGCGGCAGGAGGTCATCGATACCTTCCGCGACTATCAGGACTTTATGAATGCGCGCAGCCGGGCGGCGGCCGGAGCAGCCATCCCCTTCGCCGAGCGCGAGCAAGCCTCTAAAAAAGCAGTGTTGATTTTGTTATACGGCGTCATGCAGCCGGGAAAGGAGTAGCAATGAAACCATCAGGGGATTCCATTTTGGGCGAAATGAAGCCCTCCAAAGCGATCGTCCGGCTCGCAATTCCTGCGGCGCTCGCACTGCTGGCAAAGGCGGTTTATAACATCGTGGATACGGCGTATATCGGCATGCTGCACTCCGATACCGCGCTGGCGGCCGTTGGCGTGACGCTGCCGCTGCTCCTGATCATGGTTTCGGTGGAGAACATCTTTGCCGCCGGCGCGGCGGTTCTGGCGGGCCGTCAGCTCGGGGCAAACGATAAGGACGGTGCAAGCACGACCGCTACGACCATCATCGGGCTTTCGCTGGCAATCGGCGTTCTGCTCTGTGTGGCGGGACTGATCTTCATCGAGCCGCTGCTGCGCTCGTTCGGTGCATCCGATGAAGTGCTTCCGCAGGCCAAAAGCTATGCGTTCTGGATGTTCATTGTCGCGCTGGCCAATCTGCCCGCACAGAGCATGAACTGCGCTGCGCGCGCCGAGTCCTCCGTGAAGATTTCATCCATCGCCATCGTGACCGGCGCACTGCTGAACGTCGTTCTCGACCCGGTTTTTATGTTCGACTGGGGCTTTGGGCTCGGCGTTGGCGGCGCATCGCTCGCGACGACCGTCTCCCAGTTTGTCACGTTTGCCATCCTCGTCTGGTTCTATCTGAGCGGAAAATCCATCATCAAGATCAAGCCGCGGTATTTCAGGCTCAACTGGGGGTTGGTCAAAGCCGTTACCCTGATCGGCATTCCGACGGCGGTTATCCAGATCTGTCTGGCCGTGGCCACCTCCCTTACCAATATCGCCGCAAAGCCGATGCCCGACGCGGACCTGATCATCGCCGCCTACGGCGTCGTACAGCGCCTGATCCTGATCGGCTGCTATGTCGTCATGGGCTTTATGCAGGGCTATCAGCCCGTAGCCGCCTATGCCTTCGGCGCAAAGAACGAGGAGCGGTTTCACACCTCGGTGCGGTTTTCACTGAAGGTTTCGCTGCTGCTTACCATCGTGGTGGAGGCGGTCTACATTCTGCTGTCCAGGCCGCTCATCCTGCTGTTCAACAACAACCCTGCCGTCGTCAATTACGGCGCGGCGCTGCTGATCTCGCAGGTGGCGCTGTATCCCGCGTTCGGACTCTGCTACATGATGACCATCACCTACCAGACCATCGGCGCTTCACGCTACGGGCTGTTTCTGTCGCTCATCCGGCAGGGGCTGTTCTATGTGCCGTTTATTCTCTCGCTGCCAAAGCTTCTCGGCGTAACAGGCATCTACCTTGCCCAGCCGGCGGCGGACGTGCTCACCATTCTCGTCTGTCTGTTCTCCATCCGGCCGATGAAGCGGCTTGCGAGCAGCAATATGGCCGGGGTAGGATAAGCGCAGCGGCGCACGGACGCATCCTTTAACCGACCGGCCAAACCCGGCGGGCGCCGCAGTCTCCTCCAATGGTTCCCATAGTATACGACGGCGACAGGCAAAAGCACATTTGCCTGTCGCCGTCGCCGGTTCTGTGCGTCGAATACATATCCGTTCCCAGATCATCCGTTTGCCATCGCCGACCTGTCGCGTTCACTGTCTAGAGCCGTTCTCTCAGGAATGCGTAGGCCGCTTCGCGCGCCTTCCGCGGGAAGCAATGCGGACCGTCTGCCAGTTGCAGCACGAGATTCTGCTGCGCTTTCTGGAGCGCGTAGGCCTCCGCCGCGCGCTCTACGCTCTGCACCGCCCCATCCCAGCGCGGGAACCACCGGTCGTTCTTCGTTTGAAAAATGAAATAGGGCCGGGGCGAGGCGGCGGCAATGAGTTCAAACCATTCAAAGGGCACATAGCCGGCGCTTATGGTGCTCTTCAGCTGGGGAAAGTAACAAAAGCCCTTTTCCCGGCACCAGACGCGCACGTTGTGGTGGCAGCAGAACGCGCCGAGGCAGCAGCTAACCGCCACAGCCTTGATACGCGCATCCATCGCCGCAAGCACCATTGCATTCGTTCCACCGAGGGAATGGCCGATCGTTCCCAGTCGGTCTCCATCGACGCACGGCAGCGACAGCAGATAACGGAGCGCAAGCCGATGATCTCCGAGCATCCTGCCCACCGTCGACCATTCCGGCCGCCGCGACTCAAACAGCGCCGTATCATAACTATCGTCTATCGTTCGTGCCTCGGGGTTGTATTGGCGTGTAAACACGTCCGGCGCGAGCACAACATACCCGGCCCTGGCGAGTTCAAGCGCATAGGGGTAATCCTCCGTACTTCCCGGGCGCGAGAGCAGCAGGGAGTCCGCATAGTCAGTATCGGTTGGATGCAGCGCCAGGATTGCCGGGTGTCTTTGCCCATCCGTTTCCGTATGGGGGGGAAGCAGCAGCAGACAGCGGACCCGGTCGGCATCAAATGTATCGAGCAGGATGGTCCGCACGGCTATGCCGTCCACGCACCTTTCGGAGCATACTTCCGCCCGCAGCGGCACATCCGCCGGGGGCATACCCATTGCATAGGACAGTCTTGAAAGGATGTCGCGGCGCATGCGCGGCCAACTATCGGCAGTGTTTTCCGCTGTCAGCAGCGACGGAAGCGCGATTACGCCGCCGGGCGTTCCAATGGGATATTTTTTGCAGGACATTTGTTGCATACTGGCTCCTTTATCCCTTTACGGCGCCGGCGGTAAGGCCGCGAATCAGATATTTTTGCGCAAACAGCACGATGAGAATCATGGGAACCATCGCAACCATGCTCAAAGCAGCCATGCCGCCCCAGTTGGTTCCCTTGTCGGTGATGAACCCGGCGATGACGATCGGGAAGGTCTTTGCGTTGTTGGACGCGAGCGCCGAGGCAATCAAAAACTCATTCCAGGAATTCATGACCAGCAGAATCGCGGTTGCGGCCATTCCGTTGAGTGTTGTGGGTACGACAATTTTGAAGTAGGCCGTCAGTACGGACGCGCCATCCACCCGGCTCGCCTCCTCCAATTCGCGCGGCACCTCGCTATAGAATGTGGTCATCATGATCACGGTAAGAGGAATGCCGAGCGAAACGTGCGCAATGATGATGGAGAGCACATGGTCCAGCAGGTGCAGATTTTTCATCAGCGTGAAGTATGGAAGGATCATCGTGATCTTTGGATAGAAGCGCACGACCACGATGAGTCCCGTAATCAGGGCGATCAACCGGCCCTGACGCAGGCGCGTCAGACCATAGGCGCACATCGATCCGATAACAACGCTGATCAGCGTCGAGCTCAGTGCAACGATGAGCGTATTCTTCAGGTTGAACAGGATGCCGCTGTTCAGGCTCTCAAACGTAAAGATATCCCGATAATGATCCCATATCACTTTTGACGGGAGGATTTTGGGATTGTTATATAGTTCGATTTGCGGCTTGACGCTCGTCAGGAACAGGAAAACGATCGGCAAAATGACAGCGAATACCGCCATCAATATGATCATCCACCGAACGATCTGGTAAAAGGAAACTCTTTTCTCGATCATGTTGTTCACCCTCTCAGAAACTGTTTTCCACTTTTTTCTTAAACCGCATGAGAAGCCCGCAGATGATAAACGCAATGATCATGACGACCCAGGCACAGGCGGACGCATAACTGACGTTATAATACTTCAGCCCCTGATTATAGATATACATGGACACGACCTGTGTGCTCGTACCGGGGCCGCCGAACGTAAGCGTATAAATCTGATCGAATACAAAAAATGAATCGATGATGCGGAAAATCAGAATCAGCAGCGTGGCCGGCATCGTCAGCGGAATATAGATATGCCGAATGACATGCCGCCGGGTCGCGCCATCGATCGTTGCCGCTTCGAGCAGATCATCGGAAATGGAGGTCATCGATGCGGTATACAAAAGGAAAGAGAAGGATACAAACTGCCAGATAGAAACAATAATGGTCGCCATCAGCGCAAAGTTGGGATCGCCAAGCCAGTTCGGTCCCTCGACTCCGATGCCCTTTAGCAGCAGATTGACCATTCCGGTATTCGTATCAAAAAAGATACGCCACATGTTCCCGCAGACAACGGCTGCAATCGACATGGGAATCAGCACAATCGTTCTGCAAAGCTTGATGAAGCGAGAATTCCCAATGAACAGATAGGCAAGCAGGAAGCCGATCACGATCTCAATGAAAATCGTGCATACCATATACAGAAAGCTGATCTTACAGGCATACAAAAACTGTGGGTTTGTCATGGCCTTCGCATAATTGTTCAGCGTAAAGCCCTGCGGAACGCTGGAGGTGGCAAGGCTCCACTCGCGGAAACTGATCACCAGCGAATACAGCAGCGGATAGAGCTGTGCGAGCGCGATAATCAGCAGCGCGGGCATTACGAGCAGCCATAACGACCTGCGGTCCTGCTTCGTTGTAAACATAGGTATAACCCCTTCCTGGAAGGTTGGCCGGGAATGGCTGCACAGTGCCATTCCCGACAAATGGTTGCTCTACGATCGGCGATACTCCGCGATCGTTGTTCAGTGCTGGATAAACCGGGCGTCGCGCTGCGCAAGCTCCATGACCTGCGGCGTGACGGTGAGCGCGCCGAGATTCTGGTTGATCTGCTCGGCTGCCTGCTGCGGCGTGATGGTGCCGACCAGCGCATCTCCGACGATACGGCAGATGATGTCCTGTCCCTCGCCGCTCATGGGGAAGTCAAACGCGTTTGCAATGTTGACCATATGCCCGTCAAATGCGCCCTCGCCGAACATTGCCTTGACTTCCGTGCTCTCATAGGTTGAGCTGTAGATGGGTGCTACGCCGTGATCGAGGAACATCTGCAGGGATTTCTCTTCGCTTGCGAACGTGGAAACCCATTTCCAAGCGGTCTCCTGATCCTCTACCGCCTTGGGAATGAACATGTTCCAGCAGCTCAGGAACGGAACGCCGCCGTCCGTCGGATACGCCGCAATGGCCCACTTCCCGGCAATGGCAGACTTCGATTCATCATTACAGGCCGGATAGACAAAGCTCGGCCAGGTTTCCGTCACCGCCGCATTGCCCTGCAGGAACATGGCATTGGCCTGATCGATGCTCAGCGAGGTCAGATTGTTCGGGCCATAGCTATAGGTTTTGAGGATATCCTCGATGACCTTGGCCGCCTTTTCGATCTCGATCTCATAGTTGCCGTCCTTGTTGATGTAGTAACCGCCGTATCTGGCGAGGAAAAGGTTGCCGACCTGCTCGGGCGCACCGCCCGCAAACGTGTAGGGAACGATTCCCTCCGGCAGTTTTTCGCTCAGCTGCTGCAAGCAGTCATAGAATTCGGCCCAGGTGGTGGGAACGGCAATGTCATACTGCTCAAACAGATCCTTACGGTACATAATGCCGTAAGCGTCCAGGCTGTACGGAATACCGATAACCTCTCCCTCAAAGCGGTTGGTCTTGTCCATCAGACCCGGAATCAGGCCCTCACCGAAGCCATCGCGCTCAATAAATGCCGTCAACGGCTGCATGTGCGAGAAAATATCAACAAGATATGCGCCGCCGGACATAACGGAATACTGGTTGTTACCGGAGACGATGTCCGTCACGTTGTTTTGACGCAGAACATCCCACGGGAAGGCGACCACCTCGACCTCCACCCCAGTCTCCGCTTCAAAATCCAGAGCGAGCGCTTCCGCCGCAGCGTCGTTGATGCCGGATTCCATATAGGTTACGATAATCTTTTCCGTAGCCGTTTGGCCATCGGCACCGGCGGCAGTGGGCTGCGTCGCATCGTTGTTGTCCGTGCTGTTGGAAGAGGAGGGTGCAGCGCAGGCACCAAATACCATCAGCAGACAGAGCACCAGAATAAGCAATGGGTGACGTTTCATTTCTGTTCCTCCTTTATGAAGTTGATTGTCCTTTCGGCAGACAGTCTGCCGGCAACGTTTTGTCCGGTTTTTACAAGGCCGGACAAATTGTTAAAAATTGTTATAGTAAAGGTTTACTCGATGAGTAAAAATTACCCCCTTGATAGAAGTCCGGTTTCTCGTTTTCAATACAAAACGGATTCGCTACCGCCGGAGTTGGCGGCGCGCACAAGGGAGAATGTAGCGGTCAGCGTGTGGAAACAACGCGCTTTTTCACGGATTCCCGTTCAACAAGAGATGGTTTAATGACCAGGCTTGAGTACACACCCGTTTCCTGCTCGATGCCGTCAACCAGCACCTTGGTCGCCAGCCGGCCGGCCTCCACGGCATGCTGCGCAATCGTGGTCAGCGGCGGATTGATCATGCAGGAGGTGCTGATGTTGTCCAGTCCAATGACCGAACAGTCATCCGGAACAGAAATGCCTTTGCTCGACAGCTCACTGATAATTCCAAATGCAATCATATCGTCAATGGAAATGATCGCCGTTGCTGGGCAGCCGGCGTCGAGATACTGGCGGGCGAGCAGTCTGCCTGTTTCAAATTCATCCTGATAGTTGCCGTATTCCTGTTCGACTTCACGCACAAAGATTCGATCCGGATGCAGCGTGAGTCCGTGCTCCTGCATGGTCGAAACAATGCCGTCGTGAACAGCCTGATGGCTCTTTCTCTGCAGCGGGAGCGTAAGGAACGCAATATCTCGGTGTCCCTGATGCAAAAGATATTCGGCGGCAAGCGCTCCCGCGCCGAAAAAGTCAAAGGAAATGCTGTTACAGGCGGTCTCCGCGGCAAACTGTCCGAGCGCGATCACATTGGTCTGGCGCTGTACATTCAGCAAGAACGAACCGTCCTGGCTGATTGTTCGGATGATAATACCTGCAACACGTCTTTGCAAAAGCTGCTCGATCAACTTCAACTCGCGCTGCAAATCGTTATGGCTGCTGCAAAAGATCGGGTTGTAGCCGCGGTGGTAGCACTCGGCCTCAATGCTGGAAACGAGTTCCGAATAAAAAGGATTGGAAAACGACGGTATGATGACGCCAATATCGGTGCTTTTCCCGTTGCGCAGCATGCGGCCGAAAATATTCGGAGAATAGTTGTAGGCCTGTGCTGTTTCCAGGACGCGCTTACGAAGCTCCGGACGAACGGGATAGTCCACATCGTTCAAAACGCGGGAAACGGTCGCCGTTGAGACGCCCGCTGCTTTTGCAATATCGATAATTGTGGTGCCATGCGCTTTTTTAGCCATGAATAGGATCTCCAAACGATGTTGAGTAAACGAATACTATTTCTTTTGTTCCAAATTACCACAGCCGTACTCAAAAATCAAGTGAGATTTTCATGTTTTCGTGCAATTTCAACGGAATAAGCACAGAAATCGATTTGTTTATCCATTTTCACTCCATTCATTTTTAGAAAACGATTACATTCCGATTGCGCATCGAACATCCATACGACGCCCTCAGCGGCCAAAAGGATATGGAAAAGTCCCCTTTTGAGGGGACTTTATTGTAGCCCGGCGCAGTGGAACATCGCCCTACGGGGCGCCGAATTGCCGGGGCGCGCCCGCATGCATCGAATGGTTCCGATTTCGGTTCAGCCCCGGCCTCCATCGTAACGCCCTTCTTCACGGTCTCCGTCGTTACCCTGTCCGTGCGCAGCATGTCCGTCCGGAACGTTATCGGGCGCACCGGATAGTTCCGCAATCCAATTCCGGATCTGCCGCATGGTGAGTCCACGGATATGGTCCACCGTAATCACTTCGTCGAGTGCGTGCAATGTGAGAAACGCACGGTATTTTCCAAAGGACAGCCCCACCGCATGCGCGGCAGCTGCCTCGTCCCGATTCCCGCTCTGGCACTCCACTTTGGGCGACGCCGCATAATCACATGACGCAATGCATGCGCGCATCTCCTCGCTCTTTGCATCCGTGCTGCCGATCACCGTGATGGAAACGAGCGCGTCACCGGCGAGGTACCGATGCATGGCGTCGCTGGTGAACAGCGTGTCGAGCGCCTCGGCATAGGACAGATTTTTCAGTTTCACGGCTGCGGCGAGCGCCTCCCCGTCCTCATGATATCCGGTTACGGACACCACGCGGTCAAAGCGGTTGACACCGAGTTCGATGGACGGATTGACATCCACACTGATCGCGGATACCGGCATTTCATACAGCCGCCATCCGCCAAGGCCCAAGAGCAGCGCAGCGATGCAGGCGCACGCAGCCAGTCGCCGCACATACGCTGGGTTCGGGCGCAGGCGCTGCATCCGCTTTTCAAGATACGCCTTTGTGCGCTGCTTGAGCGTGTCCTGTGCGCGAACGTCTGCAAAGGCTTGTTTGATCCTGTTATTCAAAGCGCATCCTCCCCCAATTCCTGACGCAAAAGAGTCCTCGCCCGCGAAAGAAGCGTATACACCGTGTTTGCGTTTTTGCCGAGCAGCCTTCCGATTTCCACCGCAGAATAGCCTTCGTAGTAGTGCAGATATACCATATCCCTATATTTGGGCGGCAGGGAAAGCACCGCGCAGAGGACCTCGCGGTGCTCTGCCTTGTCAACGGCCGCCTGTTCCAGCACGGCATCGATGCTCGTTGTACGGCTGCGAAAAACGTTCTTCAAAAGGTCTTTGCATGCGTTGATCGTGATGCGGATGAGCAACGCCTTCTCGTGCTCCGCGCTCTCGAATGCAGCGGAACGGAGGACATATTTCAGGAACACCGTCTGAAAGATATCCTCCGTGTCGGACTCGTTTTCAAATGCACCATACAAATCCGCCGGACGGTGTCCGCGTACAACTCGATGGCCCGGTTCGCTTCCGCCTCGCTTCGCATACGAACGATCCTTCCTGCGTTACCTGTTCCCGCCGCACCGTCTCCCCGCGCGCCTGCCCGTCCCGTCCTGCGGGCGAATGCCGCCGTTTGGACAGTTGTCGCATATCCCGTCGCCGTTTGCGTCGGCAAACGCCGCACCGCAGCCTGCGCCGTTTCTCCCCGCGCGCCTGCCCGTCCCGTCCTGCGGGCGAATGCCGCCGTTTGGACAGTTGTCGCATATCCCGTCGCCGTTTGCGTCGGCAAACGCCGCACCGCAGATACCGCGATCATCTGCATCCGCTGCGTTCCGGCCGCGGGTTTCGTCTGCCGCCAACGCGCTCGTCATACCGATGGACAAGGCCAGCATGGCCGCAAGCAATGTAATTGTCTTCTTTTTCATATAGAACCTCCGTGATTGTTGGCCGTCGTGAACGGCTTCTCCCCCAATACGATTGATAACAGCAAATCCCTTCGGTCCGCAAACAATATGGTTGAATGGAAGCGCCGTGTGCCCTCACGGTCGGTTTCTAGCGCTCCGTCCCGCTCTGCACGCCCGCATTTTGGCTTGCATCCGTTTTCTGAGCAGCGCCTCTTTGTTGGGAACGTCCGTTCTTTGCAAAAATGCGGCCCACTTCATATCAGCTTTATCGCCATTGCTCCCCCAGTATTTCAGCCGGTCATAACACCATGCGCATTCGCTGGCGGCAAGGGCGTCCGCATTATCCGGCCTTTCGTCATAGATAAGCGCCGTCAATCCATAAAAAACCAAGCCCAGCGCATGCGTTTCGACATGTATCGTCGCCGCCGCATGGCCGATCGCTCTGGCCGCCGCCTGTGCTGCGGGATGCCCCTCGGCCTCCGTTGCAGCATGGTGCGCGGCATGGATGGCCAAGCCGCGAATTGGAAACATCCGGCTTGAAAGCCTGAACACAGCCGCCATACAGGGCGCGTACAACGATATTTTGTCAACCGAGCATATGGCGGCAAAGTACACAGAAAAGAACGGTGTGCGCGTTCTGGTAAAGCCTGCGCGCACCTATTCCCCGAAGTATGTGCGGAACGTTCATGCGGTGGTGTCTCTTGCATTGGAGCAGGCGCGCCGCGAGGGATTGATCGCGCGCAATCCCGCACATGATGTGAAGCTGCCGAGCGCGAAAGAGAAGGAATACACCATTCCGGAACCGGAGCAGCTGCAAGCCTTGCTTACAGAGTTGCGCGGCGCGGAGTGCTATCTTGCCATTCTGACATGTGCGCTGCTCGCCTGTCGGCGCGGTGAAGCACTCGGTCTGTATTGGTCGGACATTGACTTTGATGGCGGCACGGTGGAGTTTAAGCGCGCGCTGATTATAAACGGCCTGACTCGATCGGTAGAAGTTGGCGAATTAAAGACCAAGAACGCGCGCCGCGTGCTGCCGCTGCCCGAAGCGTTGCGCCATGCGCTGCTCGATCTGAAAGCGCGAAAGGAAATGGAAGCCCGTGCAGCCGGTGCGCATGTGGTGCAATCGCCCCTCGTGTTCACAACGGTACAGGGAAAGCCATTTCGGCCTGAAAGCATATCGCAAGCGTTCAAGCGTGCTGCGGCGCGTGTCGGCCTTCCGGATATGCGGCTACACGATCTGCGCCATACGGGGATCACCTATATGCTGATGGAGGGCGCAGACCCGAAAACCGTTTCCGGGTTTGTCGGCCACGCAACGGCGCAATTCACGCTGAATCAATACGCGCATGCGATGGAGCAGGCAAAGAAAAAAGCGGGTGCAATCCTTGAAAACAAGGTGCTTTTACCGCTCCAATAACAAGGTTTTGAAACGAAATGTGCCCGATTTGTGCCCTTTTTGGTTTTTCTCTGTTTTCGCCGCGCTGCCGGATATAAGAAAAAGTCCCCCAATTTAGGGACTTTTTGGTGTATAAGTGCACCCAAAAGGTACAAAAACAAGGTAAGAGAAGCAAAAAGTACACCCAAAAAGCCCTCGGCTGCCGGTGGTGTTCCGGTGCCGAGGGTTCTCTTACTTTATGTATTCCTGTTCGATTGTCACTCCGCATTTGCAGTGTATCTCTATGCCTGTGGCTTTGACGATGATGTTATCTACCAGTGATTTCATCAGCATGGCATCATCCGCGTTTCCTATCGTTTCGCTGGATATGCTTTCCTTGATGTTTTCAAGCCACATCTTCACTTCGGTGTACTTTATCGCTGTGTCCTGCATCTGCTTTTGCTCAGCTTCGAGAGCTTCCATTGTCTCTTTGATTTCGCTGATCTTGATATCGTATTCTGCTTCGGTTAGCTTGCCGGCTGCCTTTGTCTTATGCAGTGCCAGTGCTTTTTCCTGCACTTCGATTATCTGCTGTTCTATGGCTTCCAGCTTTTCTTTGTTGTCCGGTTCGAGCACCAGCTTTGTGCTTTCTTCCACTGTGCGATATATCTCGTCGCTGTTCTCGGTTATCTTTCGTATCGCTGCAGTGTAGGTTTTTTCGAGTACGTCCTCACGCACGTGGTGGCTGGATTGGCAGGCTTCACGTCCTTGCGTTATCCTTGTTGTGCAACCCCACTTGATTTCCCGATAATTCGCGCGTGACTCCCTGCCCGTTGTTAGCGGCAAACTTTTAGAGATCGCGATGCCCCTACCGGGTGCATATAATTATTAGTTTTTATCATTTTTGGTGATACTTTTTGATAATTATTTTTCAACCCCGGAAAGGTTTTTTCTATATGATCCGGATTTTATTCCGGTGTTTTTCAAGTTTAATTTTTGACCAACGGACACGTTGGAACTTTTTTCGTTAAGTCATTCGGATAAGCTGACTTGTGTTCATGAGCTTTTCTGTAAGTGTCTGCATCAGGTGATGATCCTCTGCCACCTGCGTCCAATCGGATAGCTCTCGGTTTGTTATGAATACCATGCTTCGTTCTTCTTTCAAGAAATTAACTGAACGATAGAACAGTGGCAAATCATCCGGCGAAATCGTAACGTACATGATCTCATCAATGATGATCAGTCCGCAGCTTAACATATATCTGAACTTACGATGGAACTTATCGATATGATCTTTGTGACGGATGATTTCGAGAAACGTGTCAATGTCTGCATAGAACACTCTTTCACCATTTTTCAGTGCCATTTCTGCTAAGTGTACTGCCAACGAGGTTTTGCCTGTATCGCATTTGCCGATGATGATAAGGTCTTCTGCATTTTCTATCCAATCCAGCTTTTCCAGTTGTTCGATCTGCCATGCGATTCCCTTATTTAGCTTATCGATGGAAAATATGCGATGCGGTAGCTGACTCGCTTGCCTACGCTTTATCAGAGCTACATTTTCTACTGTTTCTAATTCACTTCTTAATACATTCAGAAGATAGTCTGTGTTTGACAGGGTTTCGTTATTCAAATCGACCTTACCGTTAGCAATGTTCAGCAAACCAAGCTTTCGGGCTATCTGCTGTATCTCAGAAATACTTGCCATCTTGCTCCCTCCTAATTTCTTCTGCTCTTTTACGATTATTGTAAAAGGCCTCTTTTGATAATTTCTTTCTTGCCATTTCTTCACCGCATCTGAATATTAGGAATGCCGTTATTTCCGATACATTGCAACGCCCTACCTTCACGCAATATTCCATCGCTTCAGCGATCATATCGTCGGTATAGAGATTTGCAAGGGTAATGATTCGGTTGAACTGCACGTTCTTATATCTCGCTTCTGTTTTTGAAAGCTTGTCCATGAACTCGTCGATCACTTCGTACCCCGCAAAGCGATACCGAATAGAATTGCTTGCAACGAAATCCAGCTTTTCCGTTTGCTCACCTGCCGGTGTTACTCCGGCTGTTTTACGTTTTTTGCACTTGTAGATCAGTTCATTACTGCTTGCTTTATAGAAGAGCAAAATGCCGAACTCATCTTCAATGCGCACCTGATCGAATGGCTTGACTTTGCTGTGTGGAAGCTCATAATTACTCCAATCCACTGTCACCATAAACTTGTCCGAAACGCTTCGTATCATAGACGTCTCAGGCTTTGACACAGAAAAGTGCTCCAAATGCCGCTGCTCTTCGCGGAATAGTTCTCTTGGTGGTTTTCGTGTTCTGAGGTTCGTGGTGCCGTTGCCTTCGTTATCAAGCCATCGAAGTGCAGAGCTATTGAGGTTATCTATTCCGGTATATATCCTGCCTGTTAGAAAACTCTCCTTGACGTACCTAACAAAGCTTTCCACTTTGCCTTTGCTCTGCGGATCATGAGGTCTACAGAGTCTGACGCTGAAACCGGTGTTCCTCGCAAACTCTTCAAATGCTTTTACAAGCACGATGTTGCCAAAGTTTTCATCCACTACGAAAACTCTATCCTGATCATACAGTATGGTCTGTGGTCTTCCTCCGAAATACAGAAATGCATACTCATGCGCCTTGATCGCTTCGCTCGTGGTAAACGGTTCACGGCTAAAATACAGATAGTGCATTCGGCTATATGCCAGCACCATACAGAAGAAATACACCCTTGCGTCTTTACCGTACATATCCATCATCTTGAACTGACCGAAATCCACTTGCGCCTCATATCCCGGCGGGGATTCCTCTCTTGGGGAAGTGTTCCTGTGATTGAACTGTTCAAATCCAGTTTGCTCTCTGAGCATTCTCATATACCGGTAGAACGTCTGCTTATGGCAGTGGAAATCCGGAAATTCCTCCTGCAAGCGATACAGTATATTCGTCTGCCTTGTCTGTGGACACAATCTTAGAATATTCAAGATAAACTCCCTGTAATTATCCAGATAAGCCATATTACCATCTATATGTTCATCAAAGGTTTTCTCATCTATCTTCCACCATTTGCGAACGCTTTGTGCCGATACACCGACTTTTGTCGCGATCTCATTTGCCGTCATGCCTCTTTTATGGCATCGTCGTATTTCTAAATATTGTTCTTTGGTAATCATTTTGTTTTACCTCCTTTTTAGTTTTGATCCCAAAGAATACTTATGCTTTCAATAAGCATCACCACCTTTATGTTGAATATTTATCTTTTTTAACGCTAAAATACGATTGTATCGCATATTAGCCTAGACAAATCGATATATTATACAAAAATAGCGCAGGCTATTGCCTACGCTGAATCTCTTTGCATGTAATTATTCTTCTGTTTCGTAATAGTACGAATAATCAATTCCCTTCATGATTATCTCACGATTATCGATATCATCTGTCAGTGCATTTTGCAGAAGGGTGAATATCTTTTTTGAATTTACCACACTTTCACGCATGGTCTCGAGATATTCAGCCTTATTTATCTGACTCCAATCAACGCACTGTTTCAAATTCTTCTTCAAAATCAAATCCAACCAAATTCGGGTGCTGCGGCCGTTACCCTCCATGAAAGGATGGGCTATATTCATTTCAACATATTTATTTACAATAGCCTCCAAACTGTCATCCGGCATAGCTTCAACTTTTTTCAAGGTTTCCGTCAAAAACATTGCCGGCGCAAAAGCAAAGCCGCCTTTGGAAATGTTCATTGTGCGAATTTGCCCCGCAAAATCATATAGACCGCCGAAAATGTATCCGTGTATCTGCTGCAAGCCTTTTACTGTTCCGACTTCGATATTGTCGACAAATCCGCTTTCAAATAATTCATACGCTTTTTGTTTGCTTTTTTCGTCAAGCGATGTCTCCATGTTTTTCATCCACTTGGCAAACACATCGGATTTTTTGCTCGGAATAAGTGCAATAACGGTATTCAGACTGTTTTCGTCTACCACATCAGTATTATAAGATTTCCCGTCTTTTGCTTTTAATTTCAGTTGTCGACAAATTGTCGACAACTCATTTTTTCGTCTTTTAATAGCATTCCAATAGGATCTTGGATTTTTTGATTTCGTAAGTGCTTCGGCAATATCCATAGCACAAAACCACCATTTGGAAGTCTCATCGTCCCAAACGGCTCGCACCGGAATATCTTCAAAAAAACGGATTGAGGTTTTGTTTGCCATATTGCCCACCTTATTTGCAAAACACTTTATAATACTATTTTACCAGATTTCTTATAAAAACCAATCTGAAATTATTCACATAAATAATTGATTGCACATGTCATGACTCACATTCTGTTTCCACTGTTTCAGACAGTTCTTCCCAGTTTTCTCTGTTTCCACTTCGTTTTAAATAATCATGACCGCCATCCACCGCGCATGACTCACACGAACACACCTTAAAATCATGAACGGATGTGCTTTCTATAATATCTCCGCAAATTTTGCATTTAATTCTGTTTCTTATTATTTTAATCAATATCGCAACCTCTTAAAAAATCATTGGTAAGAAACTTTGTAAAGTTTCTTCAGTTTGTCAAATAAGCCACTTCGCAGCACAGCGAAGTGGCTTCAAACATAA
>DXWI01000030.1 GCA_019416935.1 Clostridiales bacterium
TTTCCAGCGCGGCCGATGCGCGCCGCACGGAATGGAAAGGCGAACACAGCTCACCGTCTCAACCCGCGATTCTTTCCCCCCGTCATTCGTCCCCGCAACACACCCTCTCCACACCATACCGTGCCCTCCTGTCCAACGTCAAGCCGCTGCTTGTGCGCGGAAACGTCCTTGCCGCTCTCTTCGTTGTTCCGTTGGTTCAATATTTTGAACTATCTTCAAAAGCATGTTGAACTTATTTTGAACTTCTGCTATGATAGTGGAAAACGGGGCGAAGGAGCGGATGGATATGGCAGCGATTGCGGAGCGGCTCAAACAGATCATGGCCGAAAGGGGACTCAAGCAGGTCGATATCATCCGGCTGGCCGAGCCCATCGGCGCCCTGCACGGCATCCGGCTCGGCAAGAGCCACATCAGCCAGTATGTGAGCGGCAAGAGCGAACCGCGGTGGGACATTCTCAAGGTACTCGCCGAGGCGCTGGAGGTCGACCCGCTGTGGCTGCAGGGCGAGGAGCCCCCCGCGCGGCCGGCGGAGCCGTCCCCGGGCGCGGCGTCCGAGAGCGACAGAAAGGATTCAAAAATCACCATGGAAAACGGCATCAGAACATTTTCAAAATCATCCAAGCTGGACAATGTGCTGTACGATGTGCGCGGTCCGGTCGTTGAGGAAGCGCGCCGCATGGAAGAGGACGGCATGAGCATTCTCAAGCTCAACATCGGCAACCCGGCGCCGTTCGGCTTCCGCACGCCCGATGAGGTCATCTACGACATGCGCCAGCAGCTCCCCGAGTGCGAGGGCTATTCGGACTCCCGCGGCCTGTTCTCCGCGAGAAAGGCCATCATGCAGTATGCGCAGCTCAAGGGTCTGCCGAACGTCACCGTGAACGACATCTATACCGGCAACGGCGTGAGCGAGCTGATCAACCTCTGCATGCAGGCGCTGCTGGACGAGGGCGACGAAATCCTGA
The DNA here is from genome assembly GCA_019416935.1 of Clostridiales bacterium. Classification (GTDB taxonomy): domain Bacteria; phylum Bacillota; class Clostridia; order Christensenellales; family CAG-138; genus Aphodomorpha. The sequence continues at coordinate 966 of DXWI01000030.1, forward strand.
TTCCGTCGCCGGACTATCCGCTGTGGACGGCCACGGCAACGCTCGCCGGCGGCAAGGCCGTGCACTATATCTGCGATGAACAGGCGGACTGGAACCCGGATATCGACGACATCAAAAAGAAGGTCACCAACCGCACCAAGGCCATCGTCATCATCAACCCCAACAACCCGACGGGCGCGCTGTATTCCAGAGAGGTGCTCGAACAGATCGTGGAGGTTGCGCGGCAGCACCAGCTCATCATCTTTTCCGATGAGATCTACGACCGGCTCGTGATGGACGGCGCGCAGCACGTCTCGATCGCCTCGCTTGCGCCGGATCTGTTCTGCGTCACGTTCAGCGGCCTGTCCAAATCGCACATGATCGCGGGCTACCGCATCGGCTGGATGGTGCTCAGCGGCAGAAAGGAGCTCGCGAAGGACTATATTCAGGGCCTGAACATGCTCTCGAACATGCGCCTGTGCTCGAACGTGCCCGCGCAGTCCATCGTGCAGACGGCGCTCGGCGGACACCAGAGCGTCAACAGCTACGTCGTACCCGGCGGACGCATCTACGAGCAGCGCGAGTTCATCTATCAGGCCGTGAACGACATCCCCGGTCTGAGTCTGGTCAAGCCGAAGGCCGCGTTCTACGCCTTCCCGAAGATCGACGTCAAAAAGTTCAACATCACCAATGACGAACGGTTTGCACTCGACTTTCTGCGGGAGAAGAAGGTGCTCATCGTCCACGGCAGCGGCTTTAACTGGAAGCAGCCCGATCACTTCCGCATCGTGTATCTGCCCCGCGTGGAGGTTTTGGAGGAGGCCATGGGCAAGCTCAAGCAGTTCCTGCAAACCTACCGGCAGTAGCGCTGAGGCAACACGCGGTTTTGACGGCCGGCCGTGCCCGCTCTGCGGGTGCGGCCGTTTGCTATACGTCCGATAGGGAGGATGGTATGAGACTGCTGCTGTTGTACGGCGCGTACTGTACGAATGCAATCTCGAAGGAGCTTGCCCCGTACCTCGCGGAACACGCGGTGGATTACGCGGCGTATCAGACCGGCGGGAGCAGGCGTGTTGTGGGGAGAGAATCATTGGGGGAGTAGCGTCGTGGGGAGCAAACAACAGGGAATAGAATCGCGGGGAACGAATAACAGGGAATAGAATCGCGGAGTGCGTGGGCAAGCTTCTCTGTCTCACAAGGACGTGCCTTTTTTAGAAAAAGGCACCAAAAACCCCGCGCTTGCTTCGGGCTACGGGTTTGCCGGATGGAAAGCCGCCGCCGGCAGCCATCCCCATGCTGCACGGCGCTCCGGAAAAGGTCGCTTCGTCTCCGGCAGCTGAATGGCTGCGCGCTCCTTTGGCACATCTGCCAAAGGACGGCGGCGATATCGACAGCGGCAAACCCTTAGCCCGACCGGTCTATCGACCGGACGTTTATGCGCGGATGGTTTGGTGGGAGGCTGGGGCACACGGCATAGCGGTCTGGCGCTGGGCTGGGTTGCGATTGCGGGCACCGATACTTGGACGGCGATAGCGCGGTTGGTTTGGCGGGGGGCGAGGGCTTCGCGGTATAGCAGTCCGGCGCTAGGCTGGGGTGAGATTGCGGGCGCCGATGTTTGGACGGCGATAGCGCGGATGATATGGTGGAAAGCAATGGCGCGCGGGATGGCAGCCTGCCGTTGGACAGGATTGGGATGGTGGAAACCGCAGCGGATGCCGCACAGCGCAGTTGGCTTGGCGGGAAGCAGAGGTTCGTGGCGAGCCGCCTGCTGCGGCGCCGACTGGTTCCGTTGAAAAAACGCTCATCAAGCGCCCGAACGCATCGCAATCGCGTTCGTTTCCCCCTTGCAATTTGGATTTTTCGTGTTATAATCGACATATGACGGAAATGGAGGTGTTCCTTTGCCACGACCACAGCGCTGCCGCCGCGTATGCAGCGAACCCGAATACGAAGCGTTTGCTCCCGCAAGCGGAATCGGAGCGGATGATACCGTCGTGCTGACCGTGGATGCGTTCGAAGCGATCCGCCTGATCGATCTGGAAGGGCTCACACACGAGCAATGCGCCGCCGAGATGCAGGTTTCCCGCACAACGGTCACAGAAATCTACGAGGATGCGCGATACCGGCTGGCCGACTGCCTCGTTCATGGCAAGCGCCTGGTCATTGCGGGCGGCAGGTATCGCCTGTGCAGCGGCGCATCCGACCATCCCGGCTGCGCGCGGCACTGCCCCCAGACGGCCTGCGGCACGGAGCGCAATCCATCGCAGCAATCGAAAGGAGAAAACATCATGAGAATTGCAGTCACCTATGAAAACGGAAGCATCTTCCAGCACTTCGGCCACACCGCGCAGTTTAAGCTGTACGATGTGCAGGACGGCGCGGTGCAGAGCGCGCAGGTCGTCGATACCAACGGCAGCGGGCACGGTGCGCT
>DXWI01000031.1 GCA_019416935.1 Clostridiales bacterium
CCTTTTAGACCTTGTCCGAACCACCCGTTTTACGGGTGGCTGCGGTTTTTGCAGCAGCTTGCCGCCGCTGATCGAAAAGGGATGATGCTAAGAGGATACAGGAAAATGAGGGCCCTCGATTTGGCGCCGGATTGGAGCGACGGACGGGAAGCAGCAAAAAACAATGCTTGACACCGCCGCCGGTCACCGATATAATTCACTTTGTTAATTATTGATAAGGTGAACAAAATGGAGGGCGTGATATGGAAGATGTCCGTTGTGCGAGCGAAGAGCTGGTGTATGCATGGCAGGCGCTGTCCTCCAGCCTGTGGAGCAACCGCCTCATGAAGGAGATGACCTTCAATGAGATCAATGTGTGCAGCCTGCTGAGCAGACTGCGGGATCAAAATGTGACTGCTACGGAGCTGTGCCGGCACACGGGGCTTTTGAAGAGCCAGATGAACCGCGTGCTCTCCGCCATGGAGGCCAAGGGCTATCTGTGCCGGATGCGCAGCGAGGCGGATCATCGGTTGGTGCTTTTGCGGCTTTTGCCAAAGGGAGAGTCGGTCTTTTTACAGCAGCGGGAGGAAATTCTCAGGCTGGTGGAAGAGGTCGTGCGCGAATTCGGCGTGGACAATACCAATGTCACCGCACAGATGGTGCAGCAGGTGGCAAAGATCCTGCGCAAGGTGATCAACGAGAAGGGATAACCGGGGTATGGTACGGATTTTAGTGGATTCAGGGGCGGATTACGAACAGGAGGAGCTGCGGCAGCGTCGGTTGGAATGCGTGCCGATCGCGATCCGATTCGGGGAGGAAACCTTTTTGGACGGGGTCGAGCTGTCCAAGGACGCGTTTTATGAAAAGCTCGAAACGCAGTTTCCGGCAACGTCGCAGCCCACGCCGCTCGATTTTGCCGAGCATTTTCGGTCGGCTGTCGAAGCCGGCGACGAATTGGTGGCGATCCTGCTCTCCTCCAGCCTCAGCGGCACCTATCAGGGCGCATGCCTTGCGCGGGAGGATGCAGGCGGCAGCGGCATCTACCTGATCGACAGCAAGAGTGCGACGATCGGCATTCAGGTATTGGTCGATTATGCCGTGACCCTTCGCGACAGGGGATGCAGCGGGCGGGAGATTGCGGAGGCGCTGTGGGAGCTGCAGCCGCGCGTCAAGGTGTATGCCAGCATGGATACGCTCGAATATCTATACAAGGGCGGACGCCTGTCCAGAACCTCCGCTGCCATCGGCACGCTCTCGCATCTCAAGCCGGTCATTCATTTGGATGAGAACGGCGCGGTGGCGGTTGTCAACAAGAGCTTCGGCATGAAGCGCTCCATCGACGCGCTGGTTGCCAGAGTGGAATCGTACCGGCTCGATCCGGCGTTTCCCATCTATCCGATCTATTCGCGGGACGTCTCCAATCTCAAAACCATGGTCGCGCGGCTTCGGGAGAAGGGGGTTGACGTGGACGAGGCGAACGGGCGGAATCTGGGTCCCACCATCGGCGCGCACATCGGCCCGGGCTGCTGCGGCGTGGCGTTTGTTGCGGCAAAGGGATCGTGAGGATCGCCGGGAAAAGCGCGCGCATCGGCTTGGACGGGGGTTCATAAAACGGTGAAATGCCGCATGTCCCAATTTGTTTTTCTGCTGTTATTATATGGCAGGTCCGACATGCGATCAGGAAAACGTAGTGCACATATAGCAAATGAGGACAGCCGATTGACTGCCCTCAAACCTTGTCTTATGAACGCCGCGCATTGTGGGTGTGCGCCCTTTTGTAAAATCGCCGGAGGCGTCGCCCACGGGGGCGTTCCCCAAATGCAGCGCCGTGCCGGAGCCGCGGGAGGGGCCTCTATGGCCAAGCGCCTTCGTGAACAAGCCGGCTGCTTTCCGCAGATCACCTGTCGAACAGCGCTTTGAGCTTGGGCAGGCGGTCCAAAAAGACAAATCGCTTTTCCCAGAAGGCGGAGCAGCGGCCGATCAGCCAGCCGTTCACTGCGGCGCAGAACAGCGTGCCGAGTGAAATCCCTTCAAAATGTCCGAATCCAAAGAACAGGAACGACAGCAGAACGCCCACCGCACAACTGATGCAGTCATACCAGGTCTTGAATTTCTGAATGGGGACGGACAGGCCTCCGGAACCGTCCTTGACGAACAGTTCATAGGCTGCGGGGCAGATATAGGCATGAAACTGCAGTGAAACGCCGATGGCGGAAACGAACAGGCCACCCAGATAGAGCAGCACGCGTACCGGAATGGTGTCATTGGGGAGCAGCCCAATGAGAAACATTGCGCCGTCGAGCATGACGCTGGAAAAGATCGCGGTCACAAAGGAGAACAGATAGGAAACCTTGACCCGCCTGAGCAGGAGCATCAGCGCGGCCAGCAGCACCACCTGCAGCGAATAATCGGCAAGACCGAACGAGAAGAACGGCAGAACCTGCGAAAGCTTCAGGTGCAGCAGGTATGCGGGTGCAATGACCATGGATAGGCCCAGCCCGGCCGCTGCCATCATGGCGGTGCCGAGCGTCAGCAGCATCACACCGATCAGATAGGCCAGTTCCGTATAGAATGTCTTTTTTTGCATAATAATAGAAGCCTCCGAAATAAAAATCGGCGTTTGTTCAAAACGCCGCAGTTTGTCAAATAAGCCACTTCGCAGCACAGCGAAGTGGCTTCAAACATAAGGA
>DXWI01000032.1 GCA_019416935.1 Clostridiales bacterium
GGAGCGATCGCTCCCGATGCAACCAATGGAGGTGTGTTCGTATCGCAACTGCAAACTATCAGATCAACGAAGAAATCCGCGACAAGGAAGTCCGCGTCATCGGCGCCGACGGTGCGCAGCTGGGCATTATGTCCTCTGCTGCCGCGCTCGAGATCGCGATTGAAAAGGACCTCGACCTCGTGAAGATCGCTCCGGGCTCGAATCCGCCGGTCTGCAAGATCATGGATTACGGCAAGTACCGTTTTGAGCAGGCCAAGCGCGAGAAGGAGGCCAGAAGGAATCAGCATGTGATCGAAGTCAAGGAGATCCGCATGTCGCCCGGCATCGGCGAGAACGACTTCAACACCAAGCTGAAAAACGGCCAGAAGTTCCTGCAGGGCGGCGACCGCCTGAAGGTGACCATCCGCTTCCGCGGCCGTGAAATGGCACACACCAACATCGGCGAGCAGCTGCTGCGCGACTTCGCTGCCAAGTGCGCGGATATCGCCAACCTCGACAAGCAGCCCAAGCTCGAGGGGCGCAATATGTCTATGTTCCTGTCGCCCAAGGCGCAGAACACCAATAATAAGAAGTAAGCAAACCAAGGAAGGAGCCAATACAATGCCCAAACTGAAATCTCACAGTGGCGCGAAAAAGAGATTCAATCTCACCAAGAACGGCAAGGTCAAGCGTGCCCATGCGTTCAAGAGCCACATTCTCACGAAGAAGGACACCAAGCGCTGCCGTCGTCTGCGTTCCACCACTTATGCGGATGCGACTACTGAAGCGACCATCAGAAAAATGATTCCTTATAAATAAGGATTGACCGCACAATAGGAGGAAACAACAATGGCAAGAGTCAAAGGCGCGATGATGACGCGCAAACATAGAAAAAAGATTCTCGGTCTGGCTAAGGGCTACTGGGGCAACAAGTCCCGCCACTACAAGATGGCCAACCAGCAGATGATGAAGTCCGGCCGCTATGCTTACGTCGGCCGCAAGCAGAAGAAGAGAGACTTCCGTCAGCTCTGGATCACCCGTATCAGCGCCGGCTGCAAGGCCAACGGCATGAACTACTCCACCTTTATGCACGGCCTGAAGCTGGCCGGCATCGACATGAACCGCAAGATGCTCTCCGAGACTGCGATCCATGATCCCGCTGCGTTTACCGCTCTGTGCGAGCAGGCAAAGGCTGCCCTGTAAGACTGTATCAAAAAACCCGCCATCCGATCGGATGGCGGGTTTTTTGCTGCATAAGGGACTTGATTCCGTTCAGTCGATCTGCCGCGCCACGACCAGAAAGCGGCCGTTTGCAGTGTGGTATGCACAGGTGGACAGCGTCAGCAGCCGGTCGCCGGGCAGGATGGTGATGCCGGTGTCGTAGCAGCGGTTTTCTTCAATGAATGCGCAATACTGCGCAAACTGCTGCGCGTCCGTGCCGACGCAGTCATAATATCGAAAGGCGTCAGAGCCCTCAGCGGGGATTTCCGTTTCGATCGCGGCCACGACCTCATACGAATGGGAGGCGTAGAGTGTGTCAAACTGCACAAGGGGGTGCGCAGCGCGAAATTCCGCATCCTTGTAGGAGATCAGGGAGCCGAACATGCTGCCGTCTTTCATGTGGTGCCCGTAGATGAGGATGTTGTCCGCCGTGCGCACATCGCAGTTTTCGGCGACATACAGCGTGCCGCGGTACGACCACTTGCCGTAGAAGTCCATATGCAGGTACTTGCCCGGCGTGTCGGGGGCAAACATGACGACGTTGTTGATGTTGGTGCCGTCGATCCGCAGCCAGCCGATCGTATCCGCATTGTCGGCGGCAACTGCACGCACCTGCTCAATGGCTGCTGCGCTGGCCGCGTCATGCGCGGCGGCGAGCGCCTCGGCAACGGCGCGGTCACTGCGGTCACTGTGCCAGTACCAGCCGAGCACACCGGCGCATACCAGAAAGCCGACGATGCAGATGACGCGGATCACGATGAGTACAGTTTTTTTCATACAAAACTCCTGATAAGAAAATGGGCAGTGTCATTTGACGCTGCCCATTTTAACTGCGTGAGAGTGAAGATCAGGCGCCGTGGTGCTTGCTCTTCCTGCGGTTGTAGTAGGTCGCAGCGAAGGTCGCCACGAAGATCACTGCCAGCGCAATGACCAGCCAGATCAGACGTGTGTCGCCGGTCTTGGGGGTGTTCGACTTGCTGCCGTCCGGATTATTGCCGTCCGGATTGTTGCCATCCGGATTGTTGCCGTCCGGATTGTTGCCATCCGGATTGTTGCCATCCGG
>DXWI01000033.1 GCA_019416935.1 Clostridiales bacterium
TTATTTTCATGCGCCTATCATATCACATGATCCCTTGTTTGCTAATTAGTGTGAATAGTTTCTAGTAGCGTTCCCCTTCTATTGCTTTTTTGTACATTTGTGCCTAAGCGCCTTCTTTTGTCTGCTTTGCGATCACCTGCCTAATACTGTCAAAACGAATGGATAGGTACTGCATCGTCCACACCCATATGAGCGTGGACGAACGAAAATGTAATATATAATATACAGATTGTTTCAACAATTGTCAACAGTTCTACGTTTTTCAGGGGATGGGTTTCACAATGCTCTTGGCTGTGCATAGCGAAGACGGCATGTCAATTTCACAATGGGCGCAGCGGGCAACAAACAGCGCCCGCACACAAGCAGCGCTCATGCGTACAGACCCTCCTCTTATAACTGCGTCCAAAGTCATTGCATGATGGATGGTTCTGCCGCCACGCACCATCGGTCATTGGAAAACCAACGCCCATAAACACACAGCGCTCCGATGTTCATCATCGGAACGCTGCGTGTGCTTGCCAAAAAAGTGACGATGCGAACCGCCCCGTCGGTTCGCGCATGGGAATAGCGCAGGAAGAACCATAAAATCCGTCAAAAGCAGCGACCTGTGCGCTGCTTTTGACACCTTACTTGCAGGTTTGCGACGTCAAACCTGCAAGCATATTTCTGCCGCAGCAAAAATTCCGTCAAAAAACAAAGATTTTAACGGCCTGACACACAGCGCTCCAATGTTCATCATCGGAGCGCTGCGTGTGCACTATTCGAGATCCAATTCCGGCGGCACGTCGAGCTCATCGGAAACATATTTGCCGTTCTTTTTGCGCTGGCGGACGCATTCCGTCAACAGATATTCGATTTGACCGTTGACCGATCGAAAATCATCCTCCGCCCACGCTGCGATGGCGTTATACAGCTTTGGCGAGAGGCGCAGCGGCACCTGCTTTTTCTGCACATCCGCCATGTCAATACAGGCTGCCGGAGTTGACAACCGGCTGCGCGTCGTGGTTGCCGCAGAGCACGACGAGCAGATTCGATACCATCGCGGCCTTGCGTTCCTCATCGAGCGTGACCACCTGGTTTTCGTTCAACCGCTCGAGCGCCATCTCCACCATGCCAACTGCGCCGTCCACGATCATCTTGCGCGCGTCAATGATTGCCGAGGCCTGCTGCCGCTGGAGCATGACCGCCGCGATTTCCGGCGCGTAGGCCAGATAGGTGATGCGCGCCTCGATGACCTCCAGACCCGCCTCCGCAACCTTCTGCTGAATTTCATCCCGGATGCGCGCGGCAACCGTTTCGCTCGAGCCGCGCAGGCTGCCCTCGTCCGCAACGCCGTCGCCGGTGGTGTCCACGTTCGGCGCGACATCGTACGGATAGATACGAACGATGTTTCTCAGCGCGCTGTCGCATTGCAGCGAGAGGTATTCCTTATAGTTATCCACGTTGAAAACCGCCTTCGCCGTATCGACCACCCGCCACATGACCGCAATACCGATCTCGACCGGATTGCCGAGGCA
>DXWI01000034.1 GCA_019416935.1 Clostridiales bacterium
GGCGTTGGCTCCGGCGTGGGCGTAGCTGGTGCGTTGGTAGGGGTAGGCAACAGGTCGAGTATGACGGTTTGCGGCGTGGAGTCCGGTGTGGCCGACGGCTCCGGCGTATCCGGCGCGGGGGCGCAGCCATAGGGAAAGAGCAGCGAGAGGAACAGCGTTTTCAACACATTGCCGAACGTTTGCGGGGCGGGCGGCTCCGCCGCAGCATCGTTTTTATCATACCATGCGGGATGGGTTTTGCCAATCCCATCGCCCTGCCGTATGTGCGCTGCACCGGGACCATCGATACGGCCATACGCGGTTTGCGTGCCGCCGCGCGCCAAGGGCGCGCTGCCGCGCACATAGCCGATTGATTCAAACAGCGCGGCTTCATCATTCCGCAGCATTCCCAGAAATGTATTGCGCGCGCCGGAAGAGGCGAATGGCGCTTCGCGTCCCGAGGCAAACGCACGGCTGCTCGCAAGATCGATCAGCCTGCCGTACACCTCGTCCGCCTCCTTCGGACTCAGACCGTAGGCGCCGCGGTGCTCCCGGATGTTGCGGATATCCGACAGCGTTTCCAGATAGTGCTCATCGAGGTTCAGGAGCTTCCACCACTCCTGTCTGGTCAAGCCGGAGTGCTCCAGCGCTTTGCGCTGCTGGTCTGTCGTCTTTTTGCTCCAATCGAGAAAGAAATCGGCGCGCAGCCTTTTGAGCAGCTGATAGGCGTCGCTGCCGCCGATTGCGTTGACCGCGGCGGGCGTGGCGCGCTGTTCGTGCTCCATCAGCTGTTCCTGCAGCTGGCGGCTGGCGACTGCTGTTGCACGCGTCGGGACGTCGATCAGCGCGCCGCGCGCTTCCAGACGGTTTTTGACCTGCTCCAATTGCTTTTCGTGCGTCTTTTTCCAGACCGTTCGCTGCAGATTCGCCCAATCCTCATTTGTGAACCGATCGCTGCGCTTCGGAGAGACGGCAGAAACGGCCTTTGAGAGAAGCCCTGCCCCTGCGCCGGCAAGACCGGCGGAGCGGAGAGCGGCGTCCTTTGCGGCGGCCTGTTCGGCGGATTGCTGCGCCTGCGCTTCCTGCCCGCGCGCTGCGGTGGGGCGCTGCACGCCGGATTGGTACTTTGCCGGATCGTTATGCAGCTTGCCGGCATTGCGCGGCAGCCCGCTGCCCGCAAGACGGCTGAATTCCTTATTGGTTTTCGGTATCATGGTGAAATACTCCTTTCCGTATGATCGAAGGGCAAGCCCAACGATGATGAAACGAGCATACCGCAAAACAGCCGCGCGCTCCTCCGATAATTTTTGCACGGGATGCGCCGTCGGGGCGGGCGCAGCGGTG